>NZ_JBEZFL010000001.1:284455-941689 GCF_040649415.1 Actinoplanes sp. NPDC048967 | reverse complement strand
GCAGCCTGCCGGGCAGCAGCCTGCCGGGCAGCAGCCTGCCGGGCAGCAGCCTGCCGGGCAGCAGCCTGCCGGGCAGCAGCCTGCCGGGCAGCAGCCTGCCGGGCAGCAGCCGGGCACGCATGAGCCAGCCGCCCCGCAGCCCGGCATCCAGCAGCCCGCCGCGTGGTCCGCGCAGCCCGGCGCTCAGCAGTCTGCCGCCTCGTCCGCACAGCCTGGCACGCAGCAGCCGGCGCCCCACCAGCCCGGCGCTGCGCAGCCTGCCACCTGGTCCGCGCAGTCGGACGGCCCGCAGCCCGGTGGCCTGCAGCCCGGTGGCCTGCAGCCCGGTGGCCTGCAGCCCGGTGGCCTGCCTGGCGGCCTGCCTGGCGGCCCGCAGCCCGGCGGCCTGCAGCCCGGGGGCCAGTACCCGGCTGCCCAGCAGCTTGGCGCTCAACAGCCTGCCACTTGGTCCCCGCAGCCGGGCGGTCTGCAGCCGGCCGGTCAGCAGCCGACCGGTCAGCAGCTGGGCGGTCTGCAGCCGACCAGTCAGCAGCCGACCAGTCAGCAGCCGGGCAGTCAGCAGCCTGGCGGCCAGCAGGCCACCCAGCAGCATGCTGCCGAGCAGCCCACGTCCCACCAACCCGCCGCCCAGCAAGCCGCCCCCCAGCAAGCCGCCTGGCCCCCGCAGCCCGGCCCTACGCAGCAAGCAGGAACGGAAATCCCAGCCGGCTGGACGGGAGGGCTCGCCACACCCAACCACCAGAACAAGCCCGACCACCCCGGCCCGGCCGCCGGACCGGCCCGATCCGGGGTCGAAGACCAGTTCGCCCGCCCGGCCCAGCCCGTCACCCCACCCGAGAACCAGTTCGCCGCCGCCCTGACGCCCGTCACCCGCCCGAGCGACACTGACCAAACCCCGGCGAACGGTCCAGCCGCCCCGATCCCCGGCTGGCAAGGCGCCCCGACCGCAGCCCAATCCGCCGGCCCGAACCAGCCGGCCGGCCCCACCGCCGGTCAGCAGATCAACCCGGCGGCCGGCTCAACCCCGTGGGGCCCAGGCCCGAGCCAGCCGGGAGCCCCGCTCTCCGGCCACCCCGGAGCCCAGCCCCGCCCGTCCAACCGCCCCCCTCTGGAACCACCCCAGATGGGCCAGCTCAACCGCCCCTTCGAAGCCGCCCCACCAACGCCCGCACCACAAACGCCCGCATCCCAAGCGCCCGCAGCTCAGCCGCCCGCGATTCCCCAGGGCCCGGCGAACCAAGGCCCGACGAACCAAGGCCCGGCGAGCCAAGGCCCGGCGAACGGAGGCCCGGCGAACGGCCAAGAGCCCTCGCCCCAGGGAACCGGACAGCACCCGGACGGGCCAGGCCCCACCATCCAGTCCGGCCTCACCGGCTCCCCAGCATCAGCCCGCCCCACCCGCCCACCGCTGGAACCCCCGCAGATGGGCCAGCTCAACCGCCCCCTCCCGCCCACCGACACACCGTCGGGTCTGCCCACCCGGGGCGCCGCCCCGCAGGTTCCGGTCGCTCCCGCGGCCGGTGGTGCGGACGACGACGCGCCCAGTGGGCTTCCCCGTCGCCCGCAGGATCCGGCCGGGGAGCAGCCGCGGGGGCATCACAACGGCTGACCCGCCGGCGCCACGGGCAATCAGCGACACCGATGGGTGGTTGGTGTTTCGGCTTCGAAGGGGTCGGGCAGTACGGTGGCCGGAGGGGTCGACCCCGGGGGTTCCATGGTTGGTTCGCAGCCGGCGTCGGGGTCGCGAGTCGCGCATCGAGGGGCGTCGGTCCGGATGCGTGAATTAGGGGGTGCCATGTCTGCACACGACCACGTGCAGCCCTCCGGCGAGCGCGTGCTGGCGGACCTGGATCTGGCCGCCTCCGTTTACGCGGAGCGGGTCGCGTCGGCCGACGCCCTCACCCGGGAGCAGTCGCGGGCGGAGTTCGTCGCGCTCTGCCTGCCGTTCGCCGGGCGGATGGCCCGCCGTTACCGGGGCCGGGGCGAGGCCCTTGAGGATCTCGAGCAGGTGGCCCGGCTCGGCCTGGTCAAGGCCATCGACCGGTACGACCCGCAGCGGGGCTCCTTCACGGCGTACGCGGTCATCACGATCTCCGGTGAGATCAAGCGGCACTTCCGGGACCGGACCTGGGGTGTGCACGTCCCCCGGCGGGTGCAGGACCTGAGTCTGGAGGTCGGGCACGCCACGATGGTGCTGACCACCGAGCTGTTCCGCCGGCCCAGCGTGGCCGAACTGGCCGCGTATCTGCGGTTGCCGGAGTCCGCGGTGCTGGAGGCGATGGAGTCGTCCGCCGGTTATTCGCCGGCTTCGCTCAACGCTCCGGCCGGAGTGGACGGTTCGGCGGAGTTCGGTGACCTGATCGGTGACGCCGACGCCGAGCTCGAGGCGGTCGACGACAAGATCACCGTCGCCGGGTTGTTGGTGCGGCTGCCGTCGCGGGAGCGGCAGATGCTGGCGATGCGGTTCTACGGCAACCGCACCCAGGCGGAGATCGCCGCCGAGCTGGGCATCTCCCAGATGCACGTGTCGCGGCTGCTCAGCCGGGCGCTGGGCTGGCTGCGTGAGGCCATGCTGAGCGACACGCTGCCGCGCTGGGAAGGCGCGAACGACGCGGCCGACGGCCACGGCATGCAGATCACCGTCTCGCACGAGGACGGGGTTCTCACGGTACGGATCCGTGGGGAGGTCGACCGCGACACGGCCGCCCGGCTGCGGAAGAGTCTGCGTCGTGCCGTCGCCGCCGCCGGCTCCGATCGGCTGGTCGTCGATCTGTCGGCGGTGCCGCTCGTGGACGCCGCCGGTGTGGCTGCCCTGGTCGACGCCGCGTCCGCGGCTGCGGTGGCGGAGGTTTCCCTGTCCCTGACCGGCCCTCAGCCGTACGTGTCGCGCATCCTCGCGGTCTCCGGCCTGCACCACCTGCTCGACACCGGCACCCGGTAGGAACTCCTCAGCTCACCGGCAGGGACGCCCAGACGACCTTGCCGTTGTCGGTCGGCAGCCAGCCCCAGGAATGCGCGGTGGCCTCCACCAGCAGCAGCCCCCGGCCCCGCATCGTGGCGGAGCCCTCGGAGGCGCGCAGGACCGGCTCGGCCGCGTCGCCGTCGCGGACGGCGACGTGCAGGAAGCGCGGACGCAGGGTCACGCGGATGGTCATCATCGTGTGCGCGTGATCGACGACGTTGCTGACGAGCTCGCTCGCCACCAGGCTGGCCGGGGCGACCAGGTCGGGCAGGTTCCAGCGCACACACGCGTCCGTCGCCACGTTGCGCGCCTGGCGGGCCGCGCCGGAGATGGGCAGTAACTCGTCGCTGAGCACGGACAGCGTGTGTCGTTCCAGCCGGGCGTGCTCGCGGGCGGCCTCGAGGGTGGTGAAACAGGGCAATGTGCGGTACGCCCCGCCGCTCAGCTGGCTGCCGGTCCGCGGCTCCGGGGCGCACAGCAGCATCGGGATGCCGGGCCAGCGGGCGGCCTGCCGGCGTACGGCGACGAACACCGAGAGGGCCAGCGGGTCCGCGAGGGTCATCCGGGACAGATCGATCAGCAGCGCCTCGGGCTGCTCGGCCAGGCACTTGAGCAGCTTGACGCGTACGTCGGCGACGTCATTGAGGCCGAGGTCGCCGGCGAGCTCAGCGATCAGCCGGCGCCCGTCGTCCCTCACCTCGCAGGCGACCGACATCGCTACCGACCTCCTGAATCCCATCCTGGGTGTGGCTGCATACCCGATGCATCCTTGTTCAAACGGTGTCGGCCGTCGCGTCGAGCACCGCGTCCGCCTCCATGACGATGATGGCGCCGTCGTTGTCCTTGGCGGAATCCCGGGCCGCGAGCGGGGTCGCCGCCACCCGTACGGTGATCGGCCGGCCCCGCCGGTTGACCGCCTCCACCGCCAGCTCCGCCGCGCCGCCCTGCGCGCCCAGCACCCCGCGGAGCAGGGGCCGGAGCTGCTCGAACGGCAGCCCGATGTCCAGGTTGAGGAAGTGTTCGCCGACCACCTCGTGCGAGCGCAGGCCCCAGAGGTCCTGGGCGCGCCTGTTCCATACCCGGATCCGCATGTCGTGGTCGACGACGACGACACCGGCCCGCAGGTTGGCCAGCACGGTCTCCAGGAACGCGTTCGCGTCATCGAGCTGCGTGGTGCTGACCCGCAGCTGGTCGTTGATGTTCTGCAGCTCCTCGTTGGTCGACTGGAGCTCCTCGTTCATCGTCTCCAGCTCTTCGTTGGTCGACTGGAGTTCCTCGTTGGTGGTCTCCAGCTCCTCGACGGTCGACTGGAGTTCCTCGTTGGTGGTCTCCAGCTCCTCGTTGGTGGACTGCAACTCCTCGTAGGCGGCTTCCAGCTGCTGATGGGCCTGCTCGAGGTCGTCCTGCAGGCGGCGCGCGGCGGTGACGTCGTCGAAGACGATGTTGACCCCGATCAGGCTGCCGTCGGACGCGGTCAGCGGGCTGATCTGGACCTCGAGGTGGATCTTCTCGCCGTGGCGGACAAACTCGACGTCACCGACCCGCTGGGTGCGGCGCTCGACCTGCGCCTGCTCGATGTAGCGGCGCAGCTCCACCGGGCGGTACGAGAGGTCGAGGTCGCGGAACGGCCGACCGATGTCGCGCGACGACACCCCGAACAGCTTGTCCAGCCGGGTGTTCGTCAGCGCGACCAGGCCGTCGGGGGTGAGCCCGAGCTGGGCGACCGGATTGGCGGCGAATGCCTCGTTGCGGAGCTGGTCCAGGCTCAGGAAGTGGTCGGTGGGAGCGGGCAGCTGTTCGCCGAAGGCGGCCCCGGCCTGGTACAGAGCGCGGGGCACCCGGCGGAAGATCCGGCGTTTGAGATCTGCCGGCGTGAAGATGTTGCCGTGGCTGAGCAGCATCTCGGCCTTGCCCAGCAGCAGGATGCCGCCGTCGGCCAGGGCGAAGTGGAACCGCGACAGGATCTTGGTCTGGGTCTCGGCGTTGAAGTACATCAGGGTGTTGCGGCAGGCGAGCAGGTCGATGCGGGAGATCGGCGCGTCCTGGACCAGGTCGTTGCGTCCGAAGATGACCGAGCGCCGCAGGTCCTTGCGGAAGGTGAACCGCTCGCCGGTCCGCTCGAAGTACTTCTCCTTCAGCTCCGGCGGGACCGCGTCCAGCGCCTGCTCGCCGTAGGTCGCCTGGCGGGCCTCGGTGAGCTGCTCCTCGTCCACGTCGGTGGCATAGATCTTCACCCGGTCGCGGAACCCGTCGATGCCCAGCGTCTCGGCCAGCACTATCGCCAGCGTGTAGGCCTCCTCGCCGGAGGCGCAGCCGGCCGACCAGATCCGGATCGGCGCGTCCGGCGCCCGGGCCGTCACCAGGGGCTCGAGGATCTCGGCGCGCAGATACTCCCAGGCCTCCGGATCGCGGAAGAAGCCGGTGACGTTGATCAGGATGGTGTTGAACAGCGCCGTGAACTCGTCCGGGTGCACCTGGAGGTGATCGGAGTAGTCCTGGTAACCGGTGATGCCGACCTGCGCCATGCGGCGGTTGACCCGGCGCATCAGACTGGATCGCTTGTAGCCGGTGAAGTCGAAACCCCGCGACTCCTTGAGGTAGACCAGCAGCGCCTCGAAGTCCGGGTCGGTGGGGATCATGATGGCCTTCCGTCACATGGTTGCGCGGCGACGCTACCGCACGTCGGACGGCAACTCGTCCGGCTGATCCCCGGGGGTGGCCGTGTCGGGATCGCGGTCCGGCATCGAGCCGAGCCGGGCGATCAGCCGGCGGATCGTCGCGCCGGCCGCGTCGGCGTCGGCCGCGATGTTGTCGAACCGGGCCCCGGTGCCGGCCCGCCGGTGGGTGCCGTTGGCGGCCATCCGGCGGCTCAGCTCGGACTTCTCCTCCAGCGCCCGCAACGCCATCCAGAGCGCGCCCTCCAGCGCGACGGCCTGCTCGTCCAGCAGGCTCTCGGGCGACCAGGCATGACCCACCCGGCACCGGTAGCGGGGGACCGGGCCGTCGTCGATCTGGAACAGCCCGCCACCGCAGGCGGGACAGCCGAAGCCGGCCGGCGGCGCGAACTGATCGGTGGTGACCGCGGCCAGATCGGACATCGCCACCTCGGTGTCGAGCAGGCTGTCGGCGGGCAGCCGCGGACCGTCGGGCAGGGGCATGGCAGTCAACTCCGCAAGGAGGCCGCCCAGCTTGGCGGCGGGCGCGACGTGCTCGGTGGGGGCCTGGGCGAGGGCGGCGAGCGGCATCGAGGAATACAGCGCCTCGGCCGGATCCTGCACGACCGCGGTGCCGCCACGGGCCACGATGCTGGCCAGCCCGGCCGCGCCGTCGTCGCGGGAGCCGGAGAGGACCACCCCGATGCCGCGGGGGCCGGCCGTGCGGGCAACGGAGCGGAAGAGGGGATCGACGGCCGGCCGGTGCCCGTTCTCGGCGGGGCCGTGTGACACCCGCAGGTGCCCGTCGAGCAGCAGCAGGTGGTGGTCGATGGGCGCGACGTAGATATGACCGGGCCGGATGCGCTCACCCTCGACGACGGAGGCCGCGGGCAGCGGGCCGCTGCGGTTCAGGATCGAGGGCAGCGCGCTCGGGGCATCGCGCGGCAGGTGCAGGACGACGAGGACGGACGCGGGCAGGTCCGGCGGGAGGCCGGCGACCAGGGCACGCAGGGACTCCACTCCGCCGGCGGACGCGCCGACGGCGATGACGTCCCGGTGCCTGGCTGTCACACTGCCGCTCCCGCCGTCAGATGGGTCCACACCACCTTACCGTCGGGGACCGGCAGGACCCCCCACGCATCGGTCAGGTCCCGGACCAGCTGCAGGCCCCGGCCGCCGGCCTCGCCGACCTCAGGCGCCTTGGGCCGCGGCAGCAGCCGGCTGCCGTCCCGGACGGTCAGGCAGACCCGGCCGTCGCGCAGCCCGACCGTGAACTCCATGGTGGTGTGCGCGTGCCGGACCACGTTGGCGACCAGCTCGGTGGCGACCAGCGCGGCGGTGCCCGCGAGCTCGCGGCGGTGCCACGAGGTGCAGGCCTGGGTGACGAGCTGGCGTACCTGCCGGCAGGCGTCCGGGACCGGGCGGAGCCGGACCCGGATCCGCCGGGGCTCGGGCTCCTCCTTGGTGCCTTTCAGGGCGTCGGCGCAGCTGATCGAGGTGCTCACCGCGGCGCAGTCCGGCCAGGAGCCGATGATCCGGGCCGTCTCCGGCCCGGCGCCGCAGAGCACGATGGGTACGGCCGGCCAGTCGGCTGTCCGGCACACCACCGTGCTCAGCACGTCCAGCGCGGCGGGGTCGGAGATCTCGAGGGCGGACACGTCGATGAGCAGTGCCTCGGGCTGCGCCGACAGTGCCTGGGCGAGGGCGTGCCGCAGCGCTTCCTTCGTCATCGCGTCCAGCACGCCGCTGACCCGCAGGATCGCCACCGGGAGGTGCTGCTCCGGCCGGCAGACCAGCTGGCTCGTCATCCGCTCCCCTCCATACCGACGCGCCGTGTCCGTCGCGTCGTCCGCGATCAGTGCCCTCGAACCCACCGGGGCAAACGCAAGGAGCGGCATCACACCCCGACGGCGGCCCCGTCGCGTACCCGTTCGTAGAGACCGAGATAGGAGGATGCCATCACCGCGGGGGTGAACCGGCCGGCGGCCTCCTCCCGGCAGGCGGCCTCGGAGATCGTGCCGGCCGCCGTCACCAGCTCACCCAGTTCCTCCTCGTCGGAGGTGAGCAGTCCGGTCCGGCCGTGCTCGATGAGCTCGGGCAGGCAGCCCCGGGCGATGCCGATCACCGGGGTGCCCAGCGCGAGCGACTCGACCACCGCCGTACCGCCGGGCTCCTCCCACCGCAGCGGGAAGAGCGCGGCCCGGGCCCGGGCGACCAGGTCGTCGCGGTCCTGCCCGGTCACCGTGCCGACCCAGCGGACCCGGTCACCGTCGACGTGCGGCGCCACGTGGTCCTGCCAGAACCGGACATCGGGATTCTGCGCCGCCGCCGGGCCGGCCGCGGCGAGATCCTCGGGACGGTGGTACGGCCCGACGGGACCGGCCAGCACGAGGTCGAAGCCGGCACTGTGCGCGAGCCGGGCCGCCAGGTCCTGCCCCTTGCCGGGGTTGATCCGGCCCAGCACGACCGCGTAGTCCTCCTTGCCGACCGGGGCGCGCAGATCGGCCCCGTCCGCCAGCGGTGTCGCGAGGTGCACGTGGCCGACGGCGTGCGCCCGCAGCGCGGCCGGGGCGTGGGTCAGCTGGTTCGCCGAGACGCCGTTGACCCGGACCCGGTCACCGCCGTCGAAGGTGCCGTAGAGCTCGGGGTGCTTGGCCAGGTCCCAGTGCAGGGTGTGCAGGCCGGGTGGCGAGTCCGGGCCCAGCGCGGCCAGGGTGGCCAGCCCGGCCGCCTCGACATGGTCGTGCACCAGGTCGATGTCGCCCTCGGCGAGCCGGCGCCGCACGGCGTGCAGGTGCGCGGGCACGATCCCGCACACCTGGTTGTACGGCCGCTGCAGCTGGGCGAACTGCCCGGTGTCGAAGACGGACACCCGCTCGTCCACGGCCAGCGTGCTCTCCGCCACGGTGGCGAGCACCACCTCGACCCCGAGCCGGCGCAGCTCGGGCACCAGGGTGGCGATGACGTTCTCGATGCCGCCGTAACCGTTCGGCGGGACCGGCAGCCACGGCCCCGCGTTCATCAGGACTCTCATGCGGCCGGCACCGACCTGCGCGCCACGGTCTTCAGCGGCGGCCGTTCCGTGACGCCCACCTCGCTGAGCACGATCTCGCGGTCCAGGTGCGGCAGGGCGTCGGCGCCACCGCGGCGGAACTGGGTGAGCAGCGTCGAGGGCGGCAGCGCGTCGGCGACCAGGCCACGGCGGTGCAGCCGGGACCATGCGGTCACCATGATCTGGGCCGACATCCTCCCCAGCGCCTCGGTGCCCTGGTGGCGGTGGAACCGCTCGCCGAGGTCGACCTGGGCCAGCGCGTCCAGGCCGACCAGGTCCAGCAGGTCGATCAGCATCGCGATCTCGACGCCGTACCCGGAGACGAACGGGATCCGTTCCAGGGTCGTGCGGCGGCCCGCGTACTCGCCGGCCAGGGGCTGGACCACGCCGGCCAGGTCCGGCCAGAACAGGTTGATCAGGGGACGCGCGGCCAGCTCGGTGACCCGGCCGCCGCCGTCGGTCTCGACGCCGGTGTTGCTGACCAGCGGGCGGTGGTAGAAGCCCTTGACGAACTCGACCGACGGGTCGGTCAGCAGCGGCCCGAGCAGGCCGGTCACGAAGTGCGGGGAGAAGTCGCGCAGGTCGCCGTCGACGAAGGCGACCACGTCACCGGTGCTGGCCGCGAGGCCGGCCCAGAGGGCGTCACCCTTGCCCTCCATCCGGGGCAGGCCGCGGGTGACGTCGTCCTGGTGCACCACCCGGGCCCCGGCCGCGCGCGCCACCAGGGCGGTCGCGTCGGTGGACCGGGAGTCCACCACCAGGATCTCGTCCACCAGCGGGACCTGCACGCTCAGGTGCTCGTGGATGGTCGACACGATGGCGCCGACCGTCGCCTCCTCGTTGCGCGCCGGGATGACCACGCTGACGCGGGTGCCCTTCTTCGCGCGGGCCAGTTGCCGGGATGTCCATTGTGTGGCGTTTCCGGTCCGGTAGGCCGCCCAGGCCTCGACGATGGGTGACGCGGTCGGAGCAACGTTCGTGCGCGAGTGCCGCATGGGCACACCCCCCAGTTGACGATCAACAGCGAAGCGCGGAACTTTCCCATGACTGGCCGCCTCCAATCTTGCCGCCGGGTAACAGCTGGATGTCCGGACCTGCGGAAAGACCTGACGTTTCACATCTGCCGGGGCGGAGAAGTCGAGGGGCCGCAGGACGGAGTCGACGATCGGGGAGGGCTCATGGCCGGGACCAGAGTGGGAATGATCGGCGCCGGCGGCGTCGCGCAACGGCATGCCAGGGTGTTGTCCGGGCTGCCGGGTGTACAGGTGGTGGGCGTGACGGACGTCGTTCCGGCGGCGGCGCAGAGCCTCGCCGACGCGCACGGCGGGCGGGCGTTCCCGGATGTCGAGGCGCTCCTCGGGTCCGGTCTGGACGCGGCCTATGTGTGCGTGCCGCCGTTCGCCCACGGCGACGCGGAGCGGGCCGTGGTGGCCGCTGGACTGCCATTGTTCGTCGAAAAGCCTATTTCGCTCGATTGGGATACAGCCACCGAAATCGCGGGCCTCATTGCGAAAAGTGAGCTAGTGACTGCGGTCGGTCACCACTGGCGTTATCTCGCGATTGTGGAACAAGCGCGCGCCCTGCTCCGGGACCGGCCCGTACGGCTGGTGACCGGCGCGTGGCTGGACAAGGTGCCGCCGGTGTCCTGGTGGCCGCACCAGGACCGCTCCGGTGGCCCGGTCGTCGAGCAGGCCGCCCACGTGCTCGACCTGGCCCGCCACCTGGCCGGCGAGATCACCGAGGTGACGGCGGCCGGCAACGGCACGCCGCCGCCGGTCGACGGGGCCGATGTGGACGGTGCGACCGCCGCCACGCTGCGCTTCGCGAGCGGTGCCGTGGGGACGCTCGCCGCGACGTGCGTGCTCGGCTGGAAGGAACGGGCGGGCCTGGAGGTCTACGCCGACGGGCTGGCCCTGGCAGTGACCGAGACCGGGCTGGTGGTCCGCGACGCCGACGGACCACGCACAGTGGACAGTGATCCGGAGACTGCGCGCATCGCCGTGGACCAGGCGTTCATCGACGCCGTCCGGGGCGACGGCGACGACGTCCGGGTGCCGTACGCGGAGGCGCTGCGTACCCATGCCGTGGCCCTGGCCGTCGCCGAGGCCGCCGCCACCGGCCGGGCCGTCACCCCCCGCACCGCGGAGGTCTCGCATGTCTGAGCGCACCATCATCGTGACCGCGCCCGGCCGGCTGGCGATCGCCGAGGAGGAGCCGGCCCCGCTCGCCGACGGCCAGTTCCGGGTCGCGACGCTGTTCAGCGGGGTGTCGGCCGGCACCGAGCTCAGCTACGTCAAGGGCACCAACCCGGCTCTGCACCACGGCTTCGACCCGGTGCTGGGCCTGTTCGGCGGCCCGGTCGAGCAGCCGTTCCCGGTCACCCGGCTCGGCTACATGGAGGTCGGCCGGGTCGAGCAGAGCCGCACCCCGGCGGTCGCCGAGGGTGCGGTCGTGGCGATGACCTACGGGCACCGCACCGGCTACACCGGCGATCCGCTGCGCGACCGGGTCGTGCCGCTGCCGGCCGACCTCGACCCGATGCTGGGCATCTACGTCGCCCACATGGGCCCGATCTGCGCCAACGGCCTGCTGCACGCTGCCGCGGACCTGCACGGCACCGCCGTGCGCAGCCTCGGCGACGGCGTGGCGGGCCGCCGCGTCGCGGTCACCGGCGCCGGGGTGGTCGGCCTGCTCACGGCCCTGTTCGCCCGGGCTCACGGCGCGGCCTCGGTGATCGTGCTCGACCCGACGCCGCAGCGCCGTGCGGTCGCCGCCGCCCTCGGTCTCGCGACCCTGGACCCCGAGGACGGCGACCCGGCGGTCACCCTCAAGACGGCCTGGCGGCACACCGCGGACGACCGCGGCGCCGACATCGTCTTCCAGTGCCGAGGTCAGGCCTCGGCGCTGCAGCTCGCCCTGCGGCTGCTGCGCCCCCAGGGCACGGTGATCGACCTGGCCTTCTACCAGGGCGGCGCCGACGAGGTCCGGCTCGGCGAGGAGTTCCACCACAACGGGCTGGGGCTGCGCTGCGCCCAGATCGGCCGGGTGCCCCGTGGCCTGGCGCCGACCTGGGACCGCGAACGCCTCTCCGCCGCCACGATCGACCTGCTGCGCGCCGACGGCGACCTGATCCGCAAGCACCTCGTCTCGGCCGTGGTGCCGTTCGACGAGGCACCGCAGTTCCTCGACGACCTGGCCGCCCGCCGCCGCCAGGAGCTCCAGGCGGTGCTGGCCTGCTGAGAGAGTGCTGAGCGACACCCTCGCGCCCTGGCCGGGCGCGGCTACCCTCGGCGCATGGCCGTGCGGAGAGTGGGACTGCCCGCACTGCTGCCCTACCTTCGCGAGCATCGCGGCACACTGGCCGTGGTGGGCGGGCTCTCCCTGGTCACCGCGGTCACCGCGCTCGTGCAGCCGGTGCTGGTCCGCTCGGTCCTCGACGGCATCGGGGCCGGGCGGCCGATCGGCGGTGCCGTGGCTCTGCTGGTCGCGCTGCTGCTCACCGGGGCCGCGCTCGGCGGTCTGCGCGACTATCTGCTCCAGCGCACCGCCGAGGGGCTGGTGCTGACCACCCGCCGCCGGCTGGCCCGGCACCTGCTGCGCCTGCCCATCGCCGAGTACGACACTCGCCGCACCGGTGACCTGCTCTCCCGCGTCGGTGCCGACACCACCCTGCTGCGCGCGGTGGTCACGTCCGGGCTGTTCGAGATCGTCACCGGCACCGTGATGGTGGCCGGCGCGACCGTCGCCATGGCGGTGCTCGATCCGCTGCTGCTGGGCGTGGCGCTGTGCGGGCTCGCTGTCGGCATGGCCGTGGCCATCTCGGTCTCGCGCCGGGTGCGGGGACTGTCCGAGCTGACGCAGGAACGGCTCGGTGAGATGACCTCCGCCGTCGAACGGGCCATCTCCGCGGCGCGCACCATCCGGGCCAGCGGCGCCGAGCAGCGTGAGGCCGAGACCGTCACCCGCAGCGCCACGCAGGCCTACGAAGCGGGCATGCGGGTGGCCCGGCTGCGCGCGCTCATCGGACCGGCCTCCGCGGCGGCCACCCAGGGCGCGTTCCTGCTGGTGCTCGGCGTCGGCGGGGCCCGGGTGGCGTCGGGGGCGATCAGCGTCGGCGACCTGGTGGCGTTCGTGCTCTTCCTCTTCTTCCTGGTGCTGCCGCTGGGTCAGGCGCTGAACGCGTACACCCAGCTCCAGACCGGCCTCGGCGCCCTGCAGCGCATCGAGGAGGTCCTGGATCTGCCGTCGGAGACGGCCGGCGACAGCCCGGCGCCGGCCGGGCCGGACGGCGCCGGGGAGCCGGCCGTGGTGCTGGAGAACGTCAGCTTCGGCTATCCCGGCGGCACCGAGGTGCTGCGCGACGTCTCCTTCACCGTGCCGGCCGGCAGCCGGATCGCCCTGGTCGGGCCGTCCGGCGCGGGCAAGTCCACGGTGCTCGCTCTCATCGAGCGCTTCTACGAGACCGGTTCCGGCGCCATCCGGGTCGGCGGCACCGACATCCGGCAGCTGCCGCGCGAGGCGCTGCGCCGCCGGCTGGGCTACGTCGAACAGGAAGCCCCGGTGCTGGCCGGCACCCTGCGCGACAACCTGCTGCTCACCGCGCCCGGCGCCGACGAGCAACGTCTGCTGGACGCGCTGGAGCAGGTCAATCTCGGCGCGCTGGCGACCCGCACCCCCGAGGGCCTGGACGTGCAGGTGGGCGAGGGCGGAGTGCTGCTCTCCGGCGGCGAGCGCCAGCGCCTGGCCATCGCCCGGACGCTGCTGGCCGGCGCCCCGATCCTGCTGCTGGACGAGCCGACGAGCAATCTCGACGCCCGCAACGAGGCATCGCTGCGGGAGGCGATCGCGGCGGCGTCCGTCCAGCGCACCTTGATCATCGTTGCCCACCGGCTGAGCACGGTGGTCGACAGCGATCAGATCGTGGTGCTGGAAGCGGGCAGGGTCGTCGCCGTCGGCCCGCACGAGCAGCTGCTGGAGACCAGCCCGCTCTATCGGGAGCTCGCCGCACACCAACTGCTGGTCAGCTGAGCCCTGGGCGAAACGGCCGGGAGTCGGCACCACGTTTCAAGGTAAGTGAAGTACCGTAACCGCCCATGGGTGTGTCGCAGCGGTTCAAGAACCGGTTCCGTAAGTTCCTGCAGCGTCCGGGCACCACGGTCGATCTGGCGCCGCTCGAGCGCCGGCTGCCGGCCATCGAAGCCCGTGAGGAGGCGCTGCGTGAGCTCGACGACGCCGCGCTGACCGAGGCCGCCGCCGCGGCGGACGACTACACCGAGATCTGCGCGGTCGGCCGCGAGGCGGCCTGGCGCGCCCTCGAGCAGCGGCCGTACGACGTCCAGCTGGTCGGCGCGATGGCGCTGCTCTCCGGCAAGGTCGCCGAGATGGCCACCGGTGAGGGCAAGACGCTGACCGCCACCATCGCCGCGTACGGCCACGTGCGGCTGGGCAACGGCCCGGTGCACGTGCTCACGGTCAACGACTACCTGGCCCGCCGCGACGCCACCTGGATGGAGCCGGTCTACAAGCTGCTGGGCCTGACCGTCGGCTGGGTCACCGAGACCTCCACCCGCGAGGAGCGCCGCGAGGCGTACGCCGCGGACGTCACCTACGTCTCGGTCAGCGAGGGCGGCTTCGACTACCTGCGCGACCAGCTCGTCACCGACATCGCCGACCGGGTGCAGCGCAAGCTGGCCACGGCCATCGTCGACGAGGCCGACTCGATCCTGATCGACGAGGCCCGGGTGCCGATGGTGCTGGCCGGCAGCATCTCCACCGAGAGCGACCCGGTGCACGACGCCGCCGCGCTGGTCCGCGACCTGCGCCCGGGCAAGGACTACGAGGTGGCCGAGGACGGCCGCAGCGTCGCCTTCACCAACGCCGGCCTGGAGGCGCTGGAGAAGAAGATGGGCATCGACCTGTACGCGGACGACCAGGTCGAGCAGCTTTCCGCGGTCAACGTGGCCCTGCACGCCCGGGCCCTGCTGCGCCGCGACGTCGACTACATCGTGCGCGACGGCACCGTCGAGCTGATCGACGAGATGCGCGGCCGGGTCGCCCAGCGCCGCCGCTGGCCCGACGGTCTGCAAGCCGCCGTGGAGGCCAAGGAAGGGCTCAGCGCCACCGCCGAGGGCGAGGTCCTCGACACGATCACCGTCCAGGCCTACATCGCGCTGTACGAGACGGTGTGCGGCATGACCGCCACCGCGGTGCACGTCGGCGAGCAGCTCCGCGAGTACTTCAAGCTCGAGGTCGCGGTCATCCCGTCGAACACGCCGAACATCCGCGAGGACGAGCCCGACCGGATCTACTCCGCGCACGACATGCGCGACGAGGCCCTGGTCGAGGAGATCAAGATCGCCCACGACAAGGGGCGCCCGGTGCTGATCGGCACCCTCGACGTGAAGGCCTCCGAGCTGCTGGCCAAGCAGCTGGCCGCGGCCGGGGTGCCGAGCAACGTGCTCAACGCCAAGAACGACGACGAGGAAGCGGCGATCATCGCCGAGGCCGGCGCCCTGGGCGCGGTCACCGTCTCCACCCAGATGGCCGGCCGTGGCGTCGACATCCGCCTGGGCGGCAGCGACGGCAAGGACGCGGAGAAGGTCGCGGAGCTGGGCGGCCTGTACGTCATCGGCAGCGGCCGGCACGACAGCCGCCGCGTCGACGACCAGCTGCGGGGCCGGGCCGGCCGGCAGGGCGACCCCGGTGGCTCGGTGTTCTTCGTCAGCCTCGAGGACGACCTGATCACCCGGCACGCCGGCGACATCCTGCCGTCCTCGCCGCGGATGGACATGGACGGCGTCGTGCACGACGAGCAGGTCGAGTACGCGGTCGAGCACGCCCAGCGGGTCGCCGAGGGCGTCAACCACGAGATCCACCGCAACACCTGGCGCTACAGCGTCGTGATCGAGGAGCAGCGCCTCGCCCTGGCCCAGCGCCGGGAACGGCTGCTCACCTCCGAGGTCGCCGCGATCATGCTGCTCGAGCGGTCGCCGGAGAAGGCCAAGGAGATCGACGAGGACGTGCTGTCCGACGCCGCCCGTTCGATCGCGCTCTACCACCTCGACCGGCTCTGGGCCGAGCACCTGGCCGAGCTCTCCGAGGTGCGCGAGGGTGTGCACCTGCGGGCGCTGGGCAAGCTCGACCCGCTCGACGAGTTCCACCGGGCGGCGGTACCGGCGTTCCAGAAGGTCTTCACCGAGATCGAGGCGCGCACGATCGCCACGTTCGAGGAGCTCGACCTCAGCGACGGCTACCACCCGGAGCAGGCCGAGATCGTACGCCCGAGCGCCACCTGGACGTACCTGGTGCACGACAACCCGTTCGGCTCCGAGCTGGACCGGCTCATCGCCGCCGTCGGCCGCCGCCTCACCTCAGGCGGCTGATCGGGCGGCTCAGTGCGGGACGTCCGCGCGGTGGGCGGCGAGGATGTCGCCGCCGAAGTCGCCGTGCGGGCGCCGCAGCACGCTGTGCGCGTGGTTGCCGTCGTCGCTCGTGTTGTCGTACTCGATGAGCAGGTCGTCGGCCTGGATCCGGTAGTAGTGCCGGGTGCCCGGGCCGGGCGGCCCTTCCCAGGCGAAGTGCACGTCGCCGCCGGCCGGGTCGAGGGCCGCCGCCAGCTCGTCCGGCAGCCGGCCCAGGTGCACCGCGACGAGCTGATCGAGCAGCGCCCGCTCGCCCGGTCGCAGGTCGGTGCGGGCGATCCCGGCGGGGGACAGGGGCACGCTGGCCGGCCGGGTGGCCGAGCGGATGTCGGACGGGGCCCGGTCGGCCACCACCGCCCGGCCGCGGGCCGCCGCGGGCAGCGACCGCAGCAGCTCGTGGCCGAGGTCCTCCTCGATGGCCAGCGGGCGCAGCACCGTGCGCCCGGCGGTGTCGACCCGGGCCGGGTTCGCGCCCAGGAACACCGGCGCGGGGGAGACCCGGTCATCGGCCACGGTCATGCTCACCGACAGGTGGTGACCCTCGAAGCGCCAGCCCCACTCGTCGTCACCGGGCGCGCCGAAGACGATCACCCGGTAGTCCTCGCTGTGCCGGCCGCGGGCCCAGCCCTCCCGGCGGTCGAGGATCTCCTCCAGCGCCAGCACGGTCATGGCCTGTGCGTACGCCGGCGGGCTCAGCGCGGTGGCCAGCAGCCGGTGCGCGGCCTTGCGGGCGCCGAGGCCGAGGTCGGCCAGGCTGAGTCCGGGCCGCGGGCGGGGCCGGTATTCGATCCAGCGGCGCGCCCGGTCGTCGTCGAAGGCCGCAGCGGCCCCCGGCCCCTCCGCGGTCGCCAGCAGAGCGGCGGCCGCCGTGCGCATCTCATCCGCGAGCGTCACGGTCACTCCCCCCGCAGCAGTGCGGCCATGTCCGGAAGGTCGAAGAACGCGGCCGTCTCGACGGCCGACGGGCTGCCGGCGGCCGGGTCCGCGCCGGCGGCGAGCAGCGTCCGGACACTGTCGGCGTTCTTGCGGAACACCGCGGCCGCCAGGGCGGTCTGGCCGCGGTCGTTGACCCGGGCCGGGTCGGCGCCGTGCTCGAGCAGCACGGCGACGGTCGGCGGATGGTTGTGGTACGCCGCCAGAATCAGCAGCGTGTCACCCTTGTCGTTGGTCAGATTGGCCGGCAGCCCGTGCGCCAGCTGGCCGGAGAGCTCCTCGGTCGACCCGGAGCGCGCGAGGTCGAACATCCGGTGCGCGAAGGCGATGGTTTCGGCATCCAATTCCTCGGGCATGCGGGCCAGCCTACGGTGCTAATGTCTTGCGCACATTATCCGGGGGTGAGCGGTGAGCGACGGCGTCTACGTGGGCCGGGCCGGGCCGGACGGTGCGGCCAACCAGGGCTGGCTGCTCGGCCATTTCATGCCCAAGGGTGACCTGTTGCACAGCGTCGACGTCGAGGTGAAGTGGGGCGTGCACCCGCCCGGCGATCGGCGCGCGGCGTGGGCCACCGACGAGGTCCGTACGGCGCTGCTCGTACTGATCCGGGGAGCTTTCGACATCGAGTTGCGCGACCGTACGGTGCTGCTGCGCGAGCCCGGCGACTATGTCGTCTGGGGCCCCGGTCAGGACCACTCCTGGCTGGCCGGGGACGTGGAGACGGTGGTGCTGACCGTGCGCTGGCCGTCGTTGCCGGGCTGGCGGCTCCCGCCGCCGGCGCCCTGATCGTCCGCGTTCCCGCTTTATTTGTCGCCGAAGACAAACGGATGCCCGCCGTTAACCGCCGCGCCGGTATTCGCATTCCTGGTGCGCGGAAACACGATGCATCCAATGGTTATGGAACGAGTTTCCCACAGTGTGGATGCCACCTTGACCCGGCAACCGCGTGGCCGGAAATATCGACCGCGGTTTAAGCGTGCATTAAATCGCGCCCGTTGTCGGGTGCGTGGTTTCCATTCTTCGACGCAGGAGGATTCATGGCGGTCACCGCCCTGTCGGCACGCACGGGACGACATGCGAAGGGGTCGGGCCGGCTGGCCGCGATCCGTCGCGTCGCCCCCGCGCCCGTGCCTCCCGCCGCCCTCACCATCACGCTCAACATCCCGCTGACCGGGGACGCGCTGCCGCCGCAGGCGCACCGGCTCATCGAGGCGGTCCGTGAGCTGGTCGAGGCCGGTCAGGGCTCCGTGGCCGTCGAGCCGCCGGCGACCGCACGGGTCACCGAGCCCGCTCCGGCCGCGCACCACGACGGCACCATCGAGGTGCGGCTGCTGACCTCGTCGCGCCAGGTCCTGGTCGACGGCGAGCTGCTGCCGCTGACCCGGCTCGAGTTCGACCTGCTGCTGTTCCTGGCCGACCACCCGCGCCGGGTGTTCAGCCGCACCCAGCTGCTCACCGCGGTCTGGGGCTACGAGCACACCGGCGAGCGCACGGTGGACGTGCACGTGCGCCGCCTGCGGGTCAAGATGGGCGCCCAGTTGCCCCTGATCACCACCGTCTACGGTGTCGGCTACCGCCTGGCCGACGAGGCGCGGATCGTGGTGCTACCGCACGATTAGACTGGCCCGGTGCGGGTGCGTCCGGTGTCGATCGAGGTCCTGGTCGAGGAGCTGGCCGACCGGCTGGCCGGCACGGCGGCCGACGGCCGGCTGCGGGTCGCCGTCGACGGCGCCGACGCCGCCGATCCCGCGGCGCTGGCGGACGCTCTGGTCGACCCGCTGCGGGTCCGCGGCCGCTCGGCGGTACGCGTACGCACCGACGACTTCCTGCGGCCGGCCTCACTGCGCCTGGAGTTCGGCCGCACCAACCCCGACTCGTTCTATCTCGGCTGGCTGGACGAGGCCGGCCTGCGCCGCGAGGTGCTCGACCCGGCCGGCCCGGGCGGCAGCGGGCGCATCCTGACCCGGCTCTGGGACGCCCGCTCGGATCGGGCCACCCGCGAGCCGTACCGGGAACTGTCCCCGGACGCCGTGGTGCTCGTCAGCGGGCCGCTGCTGCTCGGCTCGGGGCTGCCCTTCGACGTCACCGTCCATCTGCATCTGTCGGCGGCCGCGCTGGAGCGGCGCACCGAGCCGGAGCAGCGCTGGACGCTGCCCGCGTACGCCCGCTACGGCGCGGAGGTCGACCCCGCCGCTTTCGCCGATCTCGTGGTCCGGCTGGACGACCCGCGGCGCCCGGCCGTGGTCGTCGGATCATGAATGAATCGCTCGCCACACCCCCGCTGAGCTGCGACGCGAAAGCTGGATCGCGCAGTCCGTGGCGGTAACGTGCACTGACAGTTATGCTGCGGTTACTTTTTTGCGAGGGTCTCGTTTGGGATCTTCGGCGGTGGGTATCTGCGGGCTCCACGGTGCGACGCCAAGGGCCGGCGCGGGGGACGTCCACCGGCAGGGGCAGAGGGAAGGGCAGGGGGAGCACATGCTCGTCAACAGCGCGGTCATCACGGGTAAAGGTGCCGACACCGCCAAGGGTCGCTCCAGCGAGGAGCTCGACCAGATCCGGGAGTTGCTGCGGGCCC
Source organism: Actinoplanes sp. NPDC048967 (assembly GCF_040649415.1). NCBI lineage: Bacteria > Bacillati > Actinomycetota > Actinomycetes > Micromonosporales > Micromonosporaceae > Actinoplanes > Actinoplanes sp. NPDC048967. Next base: position 922,089 of record NZ_JBEZFL010000001.1, on the reverse strand, counting down.
GGTTCGACGATCTGACGGCCGAATACGAAGAGGCCGTCGCCGAGAACCAGAAGCTCCGGCTCGTCGAGATCGGCGACGCCGCCGGTGACGACCAGGCGGACAGCGGGTCCAAGACCGCGGAACGCGACGCGGCGTCGTCGCTCATCCGCACTCTGCTCGACCGGCGGACGCAGGCGGAGCACGCCATGCAGCGCCTGGAGGACGGCACGTACGGCAACTGCGAGGGCTGCTCCAAGCCGATCCCGGTGGAGCGGCTCGCCGTCTTCCCGTCGGCCACCTCGTGCGTGGCCTGCAAGTCCAACCGCGAGCGGCGCGCGGGCTGACGTCAGGCTTGATCCGGTCCGTCGCCCGCACCCGGGCGGCGGACCGGCCGTATCGGGGTTAACTTGGCCTGATGGGCGAGATCCGGGTCGGCACCGCTTCGTGGACCGACAAGACGCTGCTCGAGTCGGGCTGGTATCCGCAGACCGCGAACACCCCGGAGAAGCGGCTGGGGTATTACGCCAAGCAGTTCCCGATCGTCGAGGTCGACGCCACGTACTACGGGCCGCCGGCCGAGCAGACCACCAAATTGTGGGCCGAGCGCACCCCGGACGGCTTCACGTTCAACATCAAGGCGTTCAGCATGCTGACCGGCCACCCCACCAAGGTGTCCGCGATCTACAAGGACCTGCGCCCGGAGACCGACAAGAAGAACGTCTACCCCGGTGACCTGCCGCCGCAGACGTACGAGGAGATCTGGACCCGCTTCCTGAGCGCCCTGGATCCCCTGGTCGAGGCGGGCAAGCTGGGTGCGCTGCTGTTCCAGTTCCCGCCGTGGTGGGGGATCCGCCGCGACAACAAGGACTATCTGCGTGAGGTCGCCGCCCGCTGCCGGCCGCTGCGGCCGGTCTTCGAGTTCCGCAACTCCTCCTGGTTCTCCGGCGACAACGCCGAGGAGACGCTGGAATTCCTGCGCCGGCACGAGCTGCCGCTGGTCTGCGTCGACATGCCGCAGGGCCACAAGTCGTCGGTGCCGCCGCTGATGGCCGCGACCGCTGATCTGGCCGTGGTGCGCTTCCACGGCCACAGCGACAAGTGGACCAGCAAGGACATCCACGAGAAGTTCGGCTACCTCTACTCCGAGAAGGAGCTGCGCGAATGGGCGCCGAAGCTGCGCGCCCTGGCCGACGAGGCCAAGCAGACCCACGTCCTGATGAACAACTGCGCGGGTGACTACGCCCAGCGCAACGCCACCGAGCTGATCGAGCTGCTCGGCTAGAGCTCGTCCCAGGGCACGGTCTCCCACGCCACCTGCAGTGCCTCGGCGAGCTGACCGTCGTCCTTGAGCGGCAGCTCGTCGATGCTGGCGATGGGCTGCGCCGGGCGGCGCGAGTTGGCCGCCGCGGCCGCCGCGAAGCTGCTGAGCTCCTCCGCGTCGATCGGCCGCAGCGTCCACGGGGTGCCGTTGATCGACATGGCGATCTGCAGCAGCACCATGGTCACGCCCCTGAGCACCGGCGCGTCCGGCCACACCACCTGCGCGCCGTCCCAGAAGGCCACGTTCCACGAGGTGCCCTCCCGGACCCGGCCGTCGTGCCCGACGAAGAGCGCGTCGTCGAAGCCGGCCAGCCGGGCCTCGCGCAGCCGGTAGTGCAGGCCCATCGTCGCCACGTGCTTGTGCTCGGGCAGCTCGCGTTCGTAGCGCACGGTCTGCACCCGCAGCGGCGGGCCGGGCTCCGGCGGCGCCGGCTCGGAGACCGACACCAGCACGTCCGGCGGGCCCTGCTCGGGGGAACCCGGCACGAAAGTCACCCGTACGGAGGCGTCGCGGACGTCGCCGAGGGCGTGCCGGATCAGTCCCAGCAGCCGGTGCTCCTCGGCCACCCCGATGCGGTGGCCGAACAACTCCTCGGCCCCGTCGGCGAGCCGGGCCAGATGCAGGGCCAGGCCACGCACCCGGTGGTCACGCACCTGCATCGAGGTGTAGTGCCCATAGTTCACGCAGGTGATCCGGTGCAGCTGCGCCAGGTCCGGCGTCCGCCCGTTGAGCTCGACGTTCAACACCTCATCAACCTACGGCGTCCGGGTGACCTTGATCCCGCGGCGGCGGGCCTGCGCGGCCATCGCGGCGGCGTCGGTGACTGCCGCGCCGCCGGGATCGTTGTTGAAGAAGACATACGTGGGTACGCCGGGCAGCCGGTCCAGCCAGGTCGCCAGCGACGTACGCCCGTAGCGCGGCCAGGGCGTCGCGCGTCCCTCATGCATCCGCAGATAGCCGAAGTCGGCGGTGACCCACAGCGGTGTCACCGGCCGCCCCTTACGGTCGGCCCAGCTCAGCGCCGCGTTGTGCCGGCGCAGCAGCTCACGCACCTCGTCGGTCCACCACGAGTCGTGCCGCGGCTCGACGGCGACCTTGACCTCCCTGGGGAACAGCCCGAGCGTCTCGTCGAGCGCCGCCACATCGATCTTGAGCGTGGGCGGGAGCTGGAGCAGCACCGGACCGAGCTTGTCGCCCAGGGCCTCGGCGCGGCCCAGGAACCGGGCCACCGGCTCGGCGGGTTCCCGCAGCCGTTTGATGTGGGTCAGGTAGCGGCTCATCTTCACCGCGAACACGAAGTCGTCCGGCGTACGCGCTCGCCACTGGGCGAAGGTGTCGCGTTCCGGCAGCCGGTAGAAGGCGTTGTTGACCTCGACAGTGTCGAACGACTCGGCGTACTTCTCCAGCCAGAGCCGCTGCGGCAGCTTCGGCGGATACAGCCGGTCCTCGCCGCGCCAGTCCTTGTACTGCCAGCCGGACGTCCCCATCACCAGCACGCCGTGGTGTTACCCACGACGCGGCCCGGTTAGACGTGATCCACGCAGGGTAGGAGCAGATCTCCACCTGCCCCGGCGTCGGGGCGACACGAAGGAGCTATTCATGCGACTCAGCGACGACGACATCACCGGCGGCAGCGGCGTTTCGGGCGAGGGTGTGGCCGACGGCGGCGCCAACCCGAACGGTCACGACGGTGGCGCGGACGGCGGCGCGGGCGAGGGCCCGGCCGACGGCGGCGCGAACCCGGGCGGCCACGACGGCGGTGCCGACGGTGGCGCCGGTGCCGAGGGTCCCGCGGACGGCGGCGCGAACCCGGCCGGTCACGACGGCGGTGCGGACGGCAGCGCGGGCGAGGGCCCGGCCGACGGTGGCGCCAACCCGGGCGGCCACGACGGTGGCGCCGACGGCAGCGCGGTCTGAAGGCTGAAGCCATGACGAACCACACGCCGGGCGGCACCGAGGACCGCCCGGCTCTGGCCCGCGCGGTCGCCGTCGACCCGGCGAAGTTCGCCGAGGCCTACTGGGGGCGCCAGCCGCTGCTCACCCGGGCCGACGAGCTGGCCGGGCCGGACGGCTTCACCGACCTGCTGTCCCCGGCGGCGGTCGACGAGCTGCTCAGCGAGCGTGGCCTGCGGACCCCGTTCCTGCGGGTGGCCGACAGGGGCACGGTGCTGCCCGCGTCGTCCTTCACCGGCAGCGGCGGCGCCGGCGCCGAGGTCGGCGACCAGGTGATCGACGACAAGGTCATGCGCCTGTACGCCGACGGCGCCACCCTGGTCCTGCAGGGCCTGCACCGGATCTGGCCGCCGCTGACCGAGTACGCCCGCCGGCTGGGCGAGGAGTTGCGGCAGCCGCTGCAGGTCAACGCCTACCTGACGCCGGCCGGCAACAAGGGCTTCGCCACCCACTACGACACCCACGACGTGTTCGTGCTCCAGGTGGACGGCACCAAACGCTGGCGCATCCACGAGCCCGTGCTGCCCGAGCCGCTCGAACGGCAGGCCTGGGGCGGCCGCGCGGACGAGGTCGGTGCGGTGGCCGACGGCCCGGCGGCCCTGGACGTGGTCCTGGCCCCGGGCGACGCGCTCTACCTGCCCCGCGGCTGGCTGCACTCGGCCCAGGCCCAGGGCGAGCGTTCCCTGCACCTGACCTTCGGCGTCCGTGCTCTGACCCGGTACGCCCTGGTCGAGGAGCTGCTCCAGCTCGCGGCGGAGGACCAGCGGCTGCGGGCCACCCTGCCGTACGCGATGGACGTCGCCGACCCGCAGGCCGTCGGACCGGAGCTCACCGCGACGGTTGCGGCCCTGCGCGACTGGCTGCTCACTGCCGACCCGGCCACCGTGGCGGCACGGCTGCGCGACCGGGCCTGGCCGGCCAAGCGTCCGGCTCCGGTCCGGCCACTGGCCCAGCTGGAGTTCGCGGAGCGCCTGAGCCCGGACGACCGGATCGCGGTCCGCGACGGGCTGCGCTGGCAGCTGCACGAGGACGGGCCTGAGCACGTGGTGCTCCGGCTGACCGGGCGCACGCTGCGGTTCCCGGCCTACTGCGCGGCCGCGGTGCGCGCCGCGCTGGACGGCGCGCCGCATCGCGTCGGCGACCTGCCGGAGCTGGACGGCGATCACGACCGGCTCGTGCTGGCCCGCCGCCTGCTCCGCGAAGCCCTGACCGTCCCGGCGACCACCTGACGTCCGGGCGCCGCCCTACCGGCGCCCGGACCCGGCCACTCAGGCCGTGGTGCTGCCCCTGGCCGAGGCCAGCACCAATCTGGCCGCTCAGGCGGCGGTGCTGCTCCTGACCAGGGCCAGCACCAACTCGGCCGCTCAGGCCCGTGGTGCTGCGCCTGGCCGAGGCCAGCACCAATCCGGCCGCTCAGGCGGCGGTGCTGCTCCTGGCCAGGGCCAGCACCAACTCGGCCGCTCGGGCCCGTGGTGCTGCGCCTGGCCGAGGCCAGCACCAATCCGGCCGCTCAGGCGGCGGTGCTGCCTCTGGCCAGGGCCAGCACCAACCCGGCCGCGATCAAACTGGCGATCAGCACGGTCGCCACCGCCGACGCGTCCAGCGGCACGGTCCGCCGGTCGGCGACCCGCTTGGCGGTGATCACCGCGAGGATCGGCCCCAGCAGCGCGACGACCAGCGCCACCACCGGCAGCCCGGCCGCCCAGTCACCCCCGGCCTCCCGGCCCGCCCACCGCAACGTCGACCACGCCGCCACCCCGACCGCCCCGCCCAGCGCCCCCAGCACGACATACAGCAGCGACGCCCCGCTGCCGGGCTTGCGCGGCGCGGGCTTCCAGGCCGCAGTGGCCTCAGCCTCCTGCAAGTAGTCCTCGGCGTCCCGGTCGCGCTGGTGCGGCACGGCCGGCTGCGGGGCGTGCGCGCCGAAACGCTCGGCCACCCGCCCGGCCTTGTGGGCGAACTCGGCCCACAGCACCGCCGAGCGCGCGTCGACCTCTTCCCGCACGCGCTGGGCCGTCCGCCACGCCGCCTGCGTCTCCCGGATGCGCTGGTCGGCGGCCCGGACCGCGTTGTCCGCCTCGATCGCGCGGCTGTCGTGCCAGGCGCGTGCCTCGGCCCGGTGCGCGGCGGCCTCGTTGTCCAGGTTGGTCAGCTTGCGCACGACACCGCGGTAGTCCGGCGTCCGCCGCTCCACCGTGCCGTCGTTCTCCGGCGCGGTCACGACGGCCCGTACGGGATGATCACTTCGGCGCCGCGGTGCACCGAACGGTCGAAGTGCAGCGCCCGCCAGGGCCGCGGATACCAGTTCGGCGAGCCGTGCCCCGGGTAGTACGGCGACAGCTCACTGCCGTGCACGTCCAGCGCCACCCACGCTCCCACCGTGTCGGTCCTGGTGCCCTGCCCGCCGAGGGTGTCGCGCAGCAGTGCCGCCCCGCGCCACCAGCCGATCACGTGGATCCGGCGTTCCGGGCCCTGCCGCATGATCCGGCGCAGCATCTCGTTGCTGCCGTCGGGCGCGGCGTCGACGGCGTACAGCAGCAGGAACCACGGCTTGTCGGCCGCCGAGCCGAACTCGGCCCGTTCGGCCGCCAGCTCCAGCAGGCTGTCCACGTTGTCGTTGTCGAAGTAGCCGGTCTCCACCGGCAGGTGCGGCTTCAGCGCCTCGACGGCCACCGCCGCGTCGGTGTCCAGGCACGCCACTGAGAACTGCGCTGCCCCGGGCGTGAACTGGGCCGCGAGCGAGCGGGCCGCAGTGCCCAGCACCGCGCAGGCCTCGTCGACCCGGGTGCCCAGCACCGCGATGGTCCGGCCCGGCGCGCGGCGCAGCACCGTCTGCGCGGAGCGCGATTCGACATCGATGGTCTCACCGAGCAGCACCACCGGCGCCGCCACCGTGGCGGCCGGGGTGAACCGGCGGAACTCGGGGCTGTCCTCCAGCCGGGGGATGGCGTCACCGTCGAAGAGCCGCGGTGCGGGCAGCTCGGCCGGCCGGTGCCGCCACAGCCGGTGCTGCAGCTCGCTCCAGCGTTCGCGGTTGCCCGCGTCCGGCACCCGGACCACCCGGTTGGCCTCGACCGCGCCCGAGTCGGCGTTGACGACCGCGTGATAGCGCGGCAACGCGTCGGCGGCCTGATTGGTCTCGGCCAGCACCCGCCGGGCCCGGGGCAGCGCGATCCGCAGCGAGAACTGCGCGACCAGCGCGGGCCGGCCCCACAGGGCCTCGATGCCGGACACGTCCTGGCTGGCCAGCACCAGGTGGATGCCCTGGGAGCGGCCGCGCCGGGCCAGGTCCTCCAGCAGGTCGACCGCCTCGGCGGCCACCGCGTCGCGGCCGGAGAGCAGCACCTGGAACTCGTCGACCACGGCCACGATCCGCGGCCAGGAGCCCTCCGGGTCCTCGGCGCGCAGCTCGGCCAGGTTGGTCACCTCGTGCCGTTTGGCCGCGTCCGCCCGGCTGCGCAGCTCGGCGCCGAGGAAGCGCAGCAGGGCCAGGCCGAACTCGCGGTCGGTGTTGACGTTGACCCCGACCAGCCGTACGTGCGGCAGCCAGCTGGGGTCGCGCCGCCCCGGGGCGAACCGGGCGAAGGACACGCCCTCCTTGAAATCGAGCAGGTAGAAGGCCAGCTCGGCGGGGGAGTAGCGGGCGGCGAGCGCGCCCATCCAGGCGTAGATCAGGTTGGTCTTGCCGGTGCCGGACGGCCCGGCGATCAGGGCGTGCGGCGGGTAGTCGCTCAATGTCACGTGCACGGGGGCGCCCTGTGGGCTGTCGCCGAGCGGCGCCGTCAGCGCGCGGGCCGAGCTCTGCTGCCACTCGTGCTCGGGCAGCAAGCTGTCCAGCGCGACCGGGGCCGGCCCGGCGGCGACCTCGTCGGCGATCTCCCGGCAGGTGCGGGTCACGACGGACGCCGACGGGCCCGCGTCCAGGCGCACCGGAAGGTCACCGCAGCCGCTGAGGCGCCCGGCGTCGCCTTCGGCCGCCGTGACGACCTCGATCCCGGCGGCGGGCCGCACCGGGAAACCCCGCATGATCAGGTGTACGCCGCAAGCAGCCCCCGTGCGCAGCAGCCGGTCGAGCTGGCCCCGTTCGTGCCGCGACAGCTCGTCGGCGCGCCCGGCGCCCAGCAGGATCGCCACCCGCCACGGCTCGGGCCGCCGGCCGGTGGCCGAGGCCAGCTCCCGCAGCGACGAGTGCTCACCGGCCAGCACGGTCTCGTTGATCCGCCGGACGTGGTCGACGAGCTCGTCCAGCAGCGCCGGGAGCCCGCCGGGGCCGACGAAGCTCAGCACCCCGGCCGGGGCCAGCGGGGCGAAGCCGGCCAGGCCGCCACCGAGCTGCTCGGGGTCATACCCGGTGAGCCGGACCCGGCCTGCCTGCACGCTGCCCAGGGCCCGCAGCAGCAGGCTCGCCACGACGTCGTCACCGATGCGCTCGTCACCCTCGACCACCACGTGCCCGTGATCCAGCAGCGGCACCAGCGCCGGCACGTCCCCCTCGTACGGCAGCAGCAACCGGCCCACCCGCAGCTCCGGCGCCGGGACCTGGGTGCCGGCCGGCGTCGGGCGCCACTGGTCCCAGGGCAGGCCGGCGGCTCCGGGCGCGGCCAGCAGAGCCGTCTCGGCGGCGGCCCCGGCCAGCGCGGCGAGGTCCCGTTCGTGTTGCTCGTCGATCTCCCGCAGCCGCTTGTCGCGTTCACCGACGAGCCGGATCCGCCGCTCGCGGGCGGCGGCGGCGACCCGGGCCCGCCGCGTCACGGCCGCCTCGTACGCGCTCTGCGCCGCTTCGAGGGCGTCGTCGGCCGCGCCGAGGGCGTGGGACAGCGCGGCGCGGACCTCGACGACCTGCTGAGCCCTGGTGTCAGGCATCGACGCCGCGGGGTCGCAACGGCTCGGGGGCGCCCGGGTCGAGCGTCGCCGGATCGCGGCCCAGGCGGGCCAGCAGCACCCCGGTCAGCACGCTCGCGGTGACCGCCGAGTCGGCCGGGTGGGCCGGGGCCTGCTCGGGTGGCTTCGTGCGGCAGATGCGGGCCAGCAGGGTGTCCAGCACGGCGGGCGAGGTGCCGGGCAGCAGGGACCTGACCCGGCCACCGGCGGCGCCGCGCAGCCGCTGCAGATCATCGGGCCCGGGCTCGTGACCCAGCAGGTCACCGGCGAGGCGCTGGAGCACCGGCGGGGTGACCGCGGACAGGCCCAGCCCGGTGGCCGCGTTGACCCCGTGCAGGTCCCGGCCGAGTCGTGCGCGGTCCCCCGAACGCACCCCGGCGGCGACCTTGCGCAGCAGCTCGGCGGTGTTCTGCGGGCGTTCGGGCGTGTTGCTCTCCCGCGCCGGGGGCGGTGCCTCGCCGGTCAGCTTCTCGACGCGCTCACGCCACCAGGGGCCGAGCTTCTCCGGCGGGGGCTGCTGCTCCGGCTGCTCGGGTGGCCCGGCCGGCTTGTCCTGCTGCTGCTTCCGCTCCTCCAGGCCGGCTTTCCAGTCGCGATCCGGTGGCGCGCTCGCATCGGCGGACAGGCCCAGCGCGGCCAGATAGGCCGCGATCGCATCCTGGGCCAGGCGCAGGGCGGCCGCGGCGTGCTCGGCGTGCTCGGTGGCGTTGCCCAGCTGCGGTACGCCGATCGGGTCGATCGAGGTCTGGCGCACCCAGTTCAGCAGCTCGGTGGCACTGCGCAGCCGCTCCATCGCCACCGTGACCAGGCCGGTGGGCAGTTCGTCGGACGTGGCGCGGAGCTGGGCGCCGAGTTCCTGCAGCAGCGACATCGCGTTACAGCGTCGCCGTGTAGGTCTGCGCCTGCTCGACCGCGAGCAGTGTGGCGCCGAGGCACTCCTCGAGCTGCTGGTCGGCCTGCGACAGGGAGGCGTGCGCCGCACCGACCGCGTCGTTGGCGCTGCCGTCGAGGGCCGCGGCCAGGCTCTGCTGCGCCTCGCCGAGCTTCTCCCGGGCCGCCTGGATCGCCGCCTGACCCTCCGTGACCTGTTGGAGTGCGGCATCCACAGCCGCTCTGACCTCGGCGACGCTGGCCACTCGTGCAGCCTCCTGCGATATCGACACGGCGGTAAAGACCCAGAATAGTCGTCCACGATGGGGTGGTCGTGCCCGCACGCCCCTTTCGCGAATTCATGCTCGCACGCCCACCGGCGCCGCGGCAGCCGGGTCCCACCCGATCGCCGGGGAGCTCATCGCGGGACGGCGGACGGTCCTCGTACCTCCGCGCCCAGCGCGGTCACCCGCTCGCGCAGTCCCCGGTCGGCCGTCACCACGACGGTCCGCCGGCCGGCGCCCTCGGCGGCGACCACCGCCACGATCGTGTCGTCCCCGGAGCCGGACGCGCGCACGACCCGGACCCCGTCGACCCCCGGAACGTCCCGGGCGCGGCCCTCCACCACCAGCACCACCTCGACCGGTCCCGGAAGATCCGGGAGCCCTGTGGCGTTGATACCCACGAGGCCGTCGCGCAGTCTGGCGGTGGCCCCCGCGCGGTCCCGCCACCAACCGTCCGGCTTGGAGCCGAGCACGTTGGCGGCGTCGACGACCAGCAGCGGGACGCTCATGTAAGGAGCGTCTCACACCGGAATCAAACGTTCGTTCAGGACGCTGTGCACCACGGGCCTGCGGCGATCTCGCCGCCCCCGACCAGCAGTATCAGGAGAGAAGAGATTATGAGCATCGGACCCCTGGGGCCGGGTGGCCCCGGTGAATGGGACGACCTGTTCGCCCGCTTCTTCGGGGCGGCCGAGCCACGACGGTCCGCGCAGCGGATCGACATCACCAGATTCATGAGCGCGGACGCGCGTGAGGTCCTGTCCGTCGCCGCCCGCCGCGCCGCCGAGGTGGCGCCGGCCGGCATCGGTCTCGCCGACCTCGACACCGAGCACCTGCTCTGGGCGCTGCTCCAGCAGGAGCCGCAGCAGGCCCTGGTCCGCCGGGCCGGCGCCGACCCCGCCGCGCTGCTCGCCGAGCTCGGTGGCGCCACCCGCGCACCGGGCGGCCAGCTGCCCGACCGGATCGCCCTGACCCCCGCGGCCAAGCGCGCGCTGCTGGACAGCCTGCAGCTCTCGCGGGCCGTGGGCGCCTCCTATGTGGGTCCCGAGCACATCCTGATGGCGCTCGGCCTCAACCCCGACTCCACCGCGGGCCGCCTGCTCGCCGCGCGGATCGACCCGCGCTCGTTGCAGCAGGCCGAGCCGCAGCCGGGCCGGGGTGGTCCCGGTGGCCGCGGCGGTGAGCCCGGCAGCCCGGGCAGCACCCCCACCCTCGAGCAGTACGGCGTGGACCTGACCGAGCTGGCCCGGCGCGGCGAGATCGATCCGGTCATCGGCCGGGCCGACGAGATCGAGCAGGCCGTCGAGATCCTGTCCCGGCGTACCAAGAACAACCCGGTGCTGATCGGCGAGGCCGGCGTCGGCAAGACCGCCGTCGTCGAGGGCCTGGCCCAGCGCATCGTGGACGGTGACGTGCCGCAGACCCTCGCGGGCAAGCGTGTCATCCAGCTCGACCTGGCCGGACTGGTGGCGGGCACCCGGTACCGCGGCGACTTCGAGGAGCGGCTCAGCAAGGTCATCGACGAGATCCAGGAGAGCGGCGACGGCCTGATCGTCTTCCTCGACGAGATCCACACCCTGGTCGGCGCCGGTGGTGGCGGCGGCGAGGGCGGCGGCATGGACGCCGGCAACATGCTCAAGCCCGCCCTGGCCCGGGGCCGGATGCGGGTGGTCGGCGCGACGACGCTGGACGAGTACCGTCACATCGAGAAGGACGCCGCCCTGGCCCGGCGCTTCCAGCCGGTCCTGATCGGTGAGCCCGACGTCGAGGACACCGTGGCGATCCTGCGCGGCCTGCGCGACAACTACGAGGCGCACCACCAGGTGCGGATCACCGACGAGGCGCTCGACGCCGCGGCGGAGCTGTCCGACCGCTACATCACCGACCGGTTCCTGCCGGACAAGGCGATCGACCTGATCGACCAGGCCGGTGCGCGGGTGCGCCTGCGGGTCAAGACCCCGGCGGCGGACGTGCGCGAGCAGGAGCGGCGCCTCGAGCAGTTGACCCGCGACCGCGACCAGGCGGTCGCCGCGGAGAACTACGAGAAGGCCTCCGCGCTGCGCGACGAGATCAACACCATCAGACAGCAGATCGAGGGTACGGACGCCGCCGGCTCCACCGTGCCCCAGGTGACGCCGGAGGACATCGCCGAGGTCGTGTCCCGGGCCACCGGCATCCCGGTCGCGCAACTCACCGAGGAGGAGCGCGAGCGGCTGCTGCGCCTCGAGGCGCACCTGCACGAGCACGTGATCGGCCAGGACGAGGCGGTCTCCGCCGTCGCCGAGGCGGTCCGGCGTTCCCGGGCCGGTCTGGGCGACCCGGACCGGCCGGTGGGCAGCTTCCTGTTCCTCGGCCCGACCGGTGTCGGCAAGACCGAGCTGGCGCGCACCCTCGCGGACGCGCTGTTCGGTGACGCCGAGCGGATGGTCCGCTTCGACATGAGCGAGTTCCAGGAGCGGCACACCGTGTCCCGGCTCGTCGGTGCGCCTCCCGGCTACGTCGGCTACGACGAGGCCGGCCAGCTGACCGAGGCGGTGCGGCGCCGGCCGTACTCGGTGGTGCTGCTGGACGAGATCGAGAAGGCGCACCCGGACGTGTTCAACATCCTGTTGCAGGTGCTGGACGACGGGCGGCTGACCGACAGCCAGGGCCGGACGGTGAGCTTCAAGAACACCGTACTGATCATGACGAGCAACCTCGGCTCCGACATCATCAGCGGCACCAAGCGCACCCTCGGCTTCGGCACCGGCGACGACGGCTCGGCCGTCGACGACGGCCTGCGGGAGAAGCTGGACCGGCGGCTGCGTGAGCAGCTCCGGCCGGAGTTCATCAACCGGATCGACGAGATCATCGTCTTCCGGCAGCTGGAGACCGAGCAGCTGCGGCAGATCACCGGGATGCTGCTGGAGGAGACCCGGCGGCGCCTGCACGCGCAGGACGTCACGCTGGACATCACCCCGGTGGCGATCGACTGGCTGGCCGAGCGGGGCTTCCAGCGCGAGTACGGGGCCCGGCCGCTGCGCCGCACGATCCAGCGCGAGCTGGACAACCGGCTCTCGCGGCTGCTGCTCAGCGCCGACCTGGCGCCCGGGCAGACGGTACGGGTCGACGTGGCCGAGGGTCGGCTGACCTTCGACGTGCAGTCGCCCGCACCGGCGCCCACCGCCTGACAGGTTGAACGGAACGCCCCGGTTCTCCGCGGAGAACCGGGGCGTTTCTCATGCCGCCGCGAGGTGCGCCCCGCCGAGCTGCGGATAGTCCTCCAGCCACTCGATGTAGAGCGGGTTGCGGGCCACGACCTCGTTGTAGGTCTCCGCGGCCATGGTCATCAGCCGGGGCGCGACCCGGGCGGCGGTGCTGTCCGGGTGCCAGCCGAGCACCTGCCGCCAGCGCAGCGGCGCGCCCTGCAGCGGGCGGTGGGTGAGCCCGGCCGGGGGCCGGAACGTCGGCTGGCACAGGGCCAGCGCCAGCCCGGACTCCACCATGTCCACGCAGCCGCGGATGTCGGTCTCCAGCATCCGGCGCGGGGTGAAACCCGAGCGGGCGCAGCAGGCCGCGAAGCAGTCGGCGAAGCAGCCGTCGCCGGTGCCGGCCACCCACTGCTCCTCGGCCAGCTCGGCGAGGTCGACGTCGACGCCCTTGGCCGCCGGGTGGTCCTCGGGCATGAGCACGCACACGGCGTCGACCGCGATGGTCTGCCACACCAGGCCGTAGTCGGCCGACGGGATGGCGTCACCGCAGACGCCCACCTGGGCGTAGTCGAGCTTGCCGGCCAGCACCATGCCGCAGAGCTCGTCCACGTAGTACGACGCGTGGGTGCTGATCTGGGCATCGGGCTGGGCCTCGGACAGCCGGTGCACCATGCCGCCGATGACCGGTCCGCCGATGCCGCCGATCCGGTACCGGGTCATGACGTTCTCGTCCGTGCCGGATCCGGCCAGCCGGGCGGCCTCGTCCTGCAGGCCCTTCATCGCGGGCAGCAGCACCCGGGCCCGGGAGAGGACGAGTTCACCGAGGGCGGTCGGGCGGGCACCGCGCCGGTCACGTTCGAAGAGCGGCCCACCCAGGGTCCGCTCGATGCGTTGCAGCTGGGCGGTCAGCGCCGGCTGGGCGAGTCCCAGCAGCGATGCCGCCTTCGTCACGCTGCCCGTCTCCGCGATGGCACAGACCACCTTGAGATGCCGCAGCTCCAGGTTCATAGCGTGACGGTAGGACGTTCGCGGGATATCGGCTAGACCTTCGGCCAGCCAAAGATCCTCCACTTGTGACAAATAGGTTAACCAAAAGGACAGAAGCAGCTAACCCGTACGCGGTTACCGGCACGTAACGTGAGGTCGGTTTCACTATCCGTGAATTTGCCGTCCACTTTGTGCTTTGTTCAGAGATCCCGCGGGTACGTCGTCCGCCGGCTCATCATGTCGCGCACCTTGTCCACCACGGCCACCGCCGGATCGACCACCTTGTTCCACGGCGGGGTCGCCGGAGTGCCCGGGTGCGGACGCGTCGGCGCCGCCTCCTCGGCCAGCTCGACCCGGTTGCCCAGCCGGATCAGGTCCTCCACCGGAGCCATCTGCAGCAACAGCGGCAGCAGCTCGCCCGCCGCGGCGTCCGCGTGCCGGGTGAGGCGCCGGCAGACGTCGGCGGCGCGATCGGGCCGGCTCTCGTCGTCGGCCGCCTCCAGCAGCCGCAGCGCCTCCAGCAGAGCCCGGTCCTCGGCGATCTCCCGGTCCACGAGCGCGTAGCCGTCCGGCACTGTCGACCGGATCGCCGGGTAGAGGTACTGCTCCTCCGCGGACAGGTGCCGCGACAGCTCCGCGCTGATCACCTGGGCCACCGTGCGGCGGCGCGCGGAGTCCGTACCCTCGCCGGTCAGCTCCTCGCAGAGCGCGAGCAGCTCGCGATGCTCGCGGTTGATGAGGTCGACGACGTTGGGTCCGGTCGTCTCACCGCCCACGGGCGGCAGCGGAGGCAGCTGAACAGACACTGTGCATCCTTTCGGCGGAGCCCGGCGGGTCGGGCCCGTCTTACCCGGACCTGATCTCCCGCCAAACGCGCCCGGCGGTGAGCTGGTAAGAAGAGCGGATGGAACCAGTCCCCGCCGCCGACGAGGTCGTCGACATCTGCCGCGACCTGCTCCGGATCGACACCAGCAACACCGGCGATCCGCGCACCACCGTCGGCGAACGCGTCGCCGCCGAGTACGTCGCGGCCAAGCTCAGCGACGTCGGCATCGAGGTCGAGCTGCACGAGTCCGCACCCCGGCGGGCCAACCTGGTCGCCCGCATCCCGGGCGCCGACCGCAGCCGCGGCGCCCTGCTCGTGCACGGCCACCTCGACGTCGTCCCGGCCGACGCGAGCGAATGGTCGGTGCCGCCGTTCTCCGGCGAGGAGAAGGACGGCTACCTGTGGGGCCGCGGCGCGATCGACATGAAGGACTTCGACGCGATGACCCTCGCCGTGGTCCGCGGCTGGCAGCGCACCGGCTACGTCCCGCCCCGCGACATCGTCCTGGCGTACACGGCCGACGAGGAGGCGGGCATGGAGTACGGCTCGCAGTTCCTCGTCCGCGAGCACGCCGACCTGTTCGAAGGCTGCACCGAGGCGATCGGCGAGGTCGGCGGCTTCTCGTACACGATCAACGACGACCTGCGCCTCTACCTGGTCGAGACCGCCGAGAAGGGCATCGACTGGCTGCGGCTGCACGCCAAGGGCCGCCCCGGGCACGGCTCCTTCGTGCACGACGACAACGCCGTCACCGCGCTCGCCGAGGCCGTGGCGGCGGTCGGCCGGCACAAGTTCCCGATGGTCGTCACCCCGACCGTGCGGACGTTCCTCGAGCAGGTCTCCGAAGCGCTCGGCGTCGAGCTCGACCCGGACGAGCCCGAACTGGCCATCGCCAAGCTCGGCCCGATCGCCAACCTGATCGGCGCGACCGTGCGCAACACCGCCAACCCGACCCGGCTCGAAGCCGGCTACAAGGACAACGTCATCCCCGGCAAGGCGTCGGCGACCATCGACTGCCGTACCCTGCCGGGCCAGGCCGAGATCTTCCTCGAGCAGCTGCGCGGGGTGATCGGCCCGGACATCGAGATCGAGCACATCTCCCGGCAGGGAGCCCTGGAGACCGGCTTCGACGGCGCGCTCGTCGAGGCCATGGGGGCCGCGCTGCGCGCCGAGGACCCGGGCGCCCGCACGGTGCCGTACATGCTCTCCGGCGGCACGGACGCCAAGGCGTTCAGCACGCTGGGCATCCGCTGCTTCGGCTTCGCGCCCCTGAAGCTGCCGGCCGACCTGAACTTCTCCGCGTTGTTCCACGGCGTCGACGAACGGGTTCCGGTGGAAGGACTACAGTTCGGCGTGCGTGTGCTCGACCGACTGCTGCAGGCGAGCTGATGAAAGGACTTTTCACACCATGACCGACCAGCACGCGGATCTGGACGCCGCTCTCGAGCGCGTCGTCGAGGCCGCGAAAGCCCACCTGGCGGCAGTCAAGGCCGCCCAGGGGCGGGTGGATGACGACGATGTGTGGCAGGCGTACGTCAACCTCAACAACACGTCCTTCGCGTACGACGAGCAGCTGCTCGAGGCGTTCGGCGAGGTCACACCGTGGGACGTCGAGTCGATCGACCCGGACGAGGCCGACCAGCGCTTCGGTACGGTCGCCGGCCTCGACGGCAGCGGCTCCGACCCGCACCCCCGGGTGATCTCGGTGCGCCAGCGCCGCGACTACCGGGTGCCCAGCGTCTCGGCCCTGCTGCGGGTGGCCGACGCGGCCCGCCGCAACCTGGTGCCGGCCGACGAGGAGGCCGGCGAGGTCGAATCGGTCGGCGAAGCGGTCCTGGAGCTGCTCCAGGCCGGCGACGGCTCGCTGTCCTCGCTCGACGTCCCGGAGCTGGAGCCGCTCGACGGCCTGCTCACGGTGAGCGAGGTCGCGGAGCCCCTCGACCTCGAAGCCTTCGAGGACGAGGACGGCGCCGGCCCCTTCGCCCCCGCCCCCGACGACCTGCTCGTCGGCCGCCTCGACGAACACCCGTTCACCGAAGACGAGGAAGACGAACACGCCGGCCATCAGCATTGATGGCCTCGCTCCGCTCGGCAGGCAGTGCGCCCCACGAGGTCGTTGTCGGGGCCACCGAAACTGACCACGGCAAAGACCGCCTAGTCAGTTTCGGCGTCCCCGACAACGACGGGCGCACTGCGACTCTGGTCGCGGTCTGAACCGTCGCCGGGCAGGGCAACAGCCGCCCGCCTCCGTGAGGCGGGCGGCTGCGCTATGTGCTTCTCCTAGGTCATCAGGCCGGGCTGCAGGTTGCTCTGGACCTTGCGGCGGAGCATCACCTGCCGGGTCCCGTCCCGGAAGAGCTGGACGCGGGCCAGCTCCCACCCCGAGAATTCCGCCTGGATCGCCAGCTGCGCCGCGGCGGTCAGGCGATCGACATTCGATGGCAACCGGAGCGGCGCGTACTCGTAGTCCATGCGTCCTAATATGCCCCGGCGCCCGGCATGTCACCAGTCCCCGGGCCGGTCAGGCCCTCTCTCTCGGGGTAGCCGACCGGCACCGCCGACACGTCGTCGAGGGCGTCGGCGATCTCGCCCGGCAGCACCAGCTCCTCGCTCTGCAGCGCGCCCTGCAACTGCCCGGCCGTTCGCGCCCCCAGGATCGGCGCGACCACGCCCGGCCGGTCCCGGATCCAGGCCAGCGCCACCTCCAGCGGCGACACGCCCAGGCCGCCGGCCGCGATCACCACCGCCTCGACGATGCTCGAGCTGCGCGGCTCCAGGTACGTCTGCACGAACGGCGCCAGGTGCTCGGTGGCGGCCCGCGAGTCCAGCGGCCGGCCGTTGCGGTACTTGCCCGTCAGCACCCCGCGGCCCAGCGGCGACCACGGCAGCACCCCGATGCCCAGCGCCGCCGCGGCCGGCAGCACCTCGCGTTCGACGCCGCGTTCCAGCAGCGAATACTCCACCTGGGTGGCGACGATCGGGGCCCGGGTCGGGAACGCCTGCTGCCAGGCGGCGGCCCGCGCGGTCTGCCAGCCGGCGAAGTTGGACACGCCCACGTAGCGGACCCGGCCGCTGTTGACCGCGTGGTCCAGCGCCGACAGCGTCTCCTCCAGCGGCGTCTGCGGGTCGTAGCCGTGCACCTGCCACAGGTCCACGTAGTCGGTGCCGAGCCGGCGCAGCGACTGGTCCAGGCTGCGCAGCAGGTGGCCGCGGGAGCTGTCGCGGCGGCGGAAGCCGTACTCGCCGAGGCCGGCCTTGGTGGCGATCAGCACCTCGTCGCGGGGCACCAGGTGGTCGATCAGGGAGCCGATGACCGTCTCGGCGTCGCCGTCGCCGTACACGTCGGCGGTGTCGATCAGCGTGCCGCCCGCCTCCAGGTAGAGCTTCAGCTGGTCGGCCGCGTCGTCGGGGTCGGTGTCCCGGCCCCACGTCATGGTGCCGAGGGCCAGCCGGGAGACCGCCAGCCCGCTTCGGCCGAGCGGTCGCTGTTGCATGGGTGAACCTTATTCAGCCGGGCCCGGCCGCGAAACGCTCGTGGCAGCTCAATAGGGCCGCGATCCGTCGGGTTGACGACCGAACACCGCGAAGATCACTGAGCGTGTTCGCCTAGGCTTCGTAGCGCGGAGCATCGGTGCTCTCGCGGAAGAAACGGGAGGACCCGTGCGGCTCGGACTCAGCCTCGGATACCAGACCTCGTGGACCACCCCCGCCGACCATCTCGCCATGGCCCAGGAGGCCGACCGGCTCGGCTACTCGGTGGTCTGGGCGGCGGAGGCGTACGGCTCGGACTCGCCCACCATGCTGGCCTGGATCGCCGGCCAGACGCAGTCGATCGACGTCGGCGCGGCGGTCATGCAGATCCCGGCGCGCAGCCCGGCGATGACCGCGATGACCGCCGCGACCATCGACACCCTTTCCGGCGGCCGGTTCCGCCTGGGCCTGGGCGTCTCCGGCCCGCAGGTCTCCGAGGGCTGGCACGGCGTGCGCTTCGGCAAACCGCTGGGCCGCACCCGCGAGTACGTCGACATCGTCAAAATGGCGATCGCCCGCAAGCCGGTGGCCTACGACGGCGAGCACTACACGCTGCCGTTGCCCGACGGCCCCGGCAAGGCGCTGCGGCTGGGCTTCCACCCGCCGCGCGAGCAGATCCCGATCTACCTGGCCGCGGTGGGCCCGAAGAATCTCGAGCTGGCGGGCGAGATCGCCGACGGCTGGCTGGCCATCTTCTTCGCGCCCGACGCCGCGGGGGAGTATCTCCAGCACATCGAGCGCGGCCGGTCCGCCGGCGGCGCCGGTCTGACCGGCTTCGACGTGGCGCCCACCGTCCCGGTCGTGATCGGCGACGACATCGCCGCCGGGGCCGACCAGATCCGCCCGTACGCGGCGCTGTACGTCGGCGGCATGGGCAGCCGCGAGCAGAACTTCTACAACCAGCTCGCCGTCCGGATGGGCTACGCGGACGCGGCCAAGGAGGTCCAGGACCTCTACCTGGACCGCAAGCCGCGGGACGCGGCCGCCGCGATCCCGCAGGACTTCATCACCCGGACCTCGATGGTCGGGCCCCGGGCCCGGATCACCGAACGCATCCGGGAGTACGCCGCCGCCGGCGTCGGCACGCTCTCCATCAGCCCGTACGTGGGCGACCTGGAGAGCGGCATCGCCACGCTGCGCACTGTCGCGGAGGCGTACGAGGCGTCGGGCGTGGCCGAGTAGCCGTGGCCACCGTTCTGTTGCTCCGCCACGGGCGGACCACCGCCAACGCCACCGGTGAGCTCGCCGGCCGGCTGCCGGTCGAGCTCGACGAGGCCGGCCGGGGCCAGGCCCAGCGGGTCGGTGAGCGGCTGCGCAAGCTGCCGCTCGCCGCCGTGGTGACCAGCCCGCTGATCCGCTGCCGGCAGACCCTGGAGCTGGCCCTGCCGGACGTCGTGCCGGAGGTCGACGAGGGCCTGATCGAGTGCGGCTACGGCGACTGGGAGGGCCGCCCGCTCAAGGAGCTCACCGGCGAGCCGCTCTGGCCGGTCGTCCAGCAGCACCCCAGCGCGGCCGTGTTCCCCAACGGCGAGGCGATGGCGGCCATGTCGGCCCGCGCGGTCGCGACCATCCGCCGCTGGGACGCCCGGGTCACCGCCACGCACGGCCCGGAGGCGCTGTGGCTGGCGTGCAGCCACGGCGATGTGATCAAGGCCATCGTGGCCGACGCGATGGGCCTGCACCTCGACGAGTTCCAGCGCCTGGTGGCCGATCCGGCCTCGGTGAGCGTGATCCGCTACACCCCGACCCGCCCGTTCCTGGTGCGGCTCAACGACACTGCGGATCTCTCGGCGCTGATCCCGCCGAAGCCCGCGGAGGGCGCGCTGCCGGAGTCCGACGCGGCCGTGGGCGGTGGCGCGGGCGGCGGAGCATGAGCACGTTCGGTAACCGTCGTGTTACCACAGCGTGTGCGCGCTTTGCGCCCTCGGCGAACCCCGCCGGTGGGCTGAGCACTCGCGCGCGCGGGCGGATAGGGTCGAACCCATGACCCACCAGGTGCATGCCTTCGAGCCGCCCGAGCGGTTCGTCGCCGGGACGGTGGGCGAGCCGGGGGACCGGACATTCTTCCTCCAGGCCCGCGGTGGCGGCCGGGTGGTCAGCGTGGCGCTGGAGAAGGTCCAGGTGTCGCTGCTCGCCGAAAAGCTGGAGGAGCTGCTCACCGAGGCCAGCCGGCGGTTCGGCGTCGACCTGCCCGAGGCCCCCGTGCTCGCGATCAACGACAACGAGCCGCTGGACACCCCGGTCGACGAGGAGTTCCGCGTCGGCACGCTCGGTCTCGCCTTCGACGTCGACACCACCACGGTCGTCATCGAGGCGATCGAGGCCGGCGAGGGCGACGCGGAGGTCGAGCTCGACGAGGACGACGAGGACTCCGACGACGACCCGATCGCCGACGACGAGGACGACGAGCCCGACGACGACCTCGACCGGCTGCGCGTCCGGCTGACCCCCGAGGCGACCCGCGCGTTCATCGACCGCGCCCGGCGCGTGGTCGCGGCGGGCCGCCCGCCGTGCCCGCTCTGCGGCCAGCCGCTGGATCCGGCCGGCCACCTCTGCCCCCGGCACAACGGCTATCACCGGTGACGACGGAGCCGGCCAGCGTGCTCGCGGAGGACGACGCCCTCGAGCTGCTCGCCCGCGGCGAGATGGAGCTCGAGGGCCGGCTCGTCGACGCCTCGAACACCACCCTGCGCGCCGAGATCACCCTCGACGGGCTGACCCGCCGCTGCGTCTACAAGCCGGTGCAGGGCGAGCGCCCGCTATGGGACTTCCCGGACGGCACCCTCGCCGGACGTGAGGTGTCGGCGTTCCTGGTCTCGCAGGCCACCGGCTGGGGGCTGGTGCCGCCGACGATCCTGCGGGACGGGCCGCTCGGCCCCGGCGCCTGCCAGCTCTGGATCGACGAGCCGGCGGACGCCGAGTCGCTGATCGGCTTCGTCCCGGCGTACGACGTGCCCGCGGGCTGGTTCGCGGTCGCCTCGGCCCGCGACGAGGACGGCGACGCGTACGCGCTGGCCCACGCCGACGACCCGCGACTGTCCCGCCTGGCCGTGCTGGACGCGGTGATCAACAACGCCGACCGCAAGGGCGGCCACGTGCTGTACGCCCCGGACGGCCGCATCCACGGCGTCGACCACGGCGTCTGCTTCCACGTGGAGAACAAACTCCGCACCGTGCTGTGGGGCTGGACGGGCAAGCCGATCCCGGCCGACTCCGTCGAGGTCCTGACCAGGCTGGGCGAGCAGCTCAACGGCGCGCTGGGTGCGGCCCTCGAGGAGCACCTGACCCTGACCGAGGTCCAGCACGCCCGGCTGCGCGTACGCCGGCTGTTGCGCGCCGCCCGCTTTCCGAAGCCCCCGCAGGACTGGCCGGCCGTGCCCTGGCCGCCGGTCTGAGGCTTTACTCACGCCGGGCGGATTTCTGTCGGTGGCGCTGGATAGGCTCCTGACCATGGACGCATGGACCGGGCACGAGGTGCCGAAGCTGCCGGGGACCGCGACGCCGCCGGCGCTGTACGACTCGGCCCGCCGGTCGGTGCAGCCCACCACCCCCGGCGACGCCGCCACGATGTACGTCTGCGGCATCACGCCCTACGACGCGACCCACCTCGGTCACGCGGCCACGATGATCACCTTCGACCTGGTTCAGCGGGCCTGGCGCGACGCCGGCCTCGACGTGCGTTACGTGCAGAACGTCACCGACATCGACGACCCGCTGCTGGAGCGGGCCGCCCGCGACGGTGAGGACTGGGTGGTCCTGGCGATGCGCGAGACGGCCCTGTTCCGCGAGGACATGGAAGCACTGCGGATGATCCCGCCGGCGCACTACGTCGGCGCGGTCGAGTCCATCCCGGCGATCGCGGCGCACGTGCGCGAGCTGCTCGACTCCGGCGCGGCCTACCGCCTGGACGACGGCACCGGCGACGTCTACTTCACGATCGAGGCGGCCCCGCACTTCGGCTACGAGTCCAACCTGTCCCGCGAGGAGATGCTGGTGCTCTCGGCCGAGCGCGGCGGCGACCCGGAACGCCCCGGCAAGCGCGACCCGCTCGACCCGTTGCTGTGGCGCGGTGCCCGCGACGGCGAGCCGGCCTGGGACGGCGGCGACCTCGGCCCCGGCCGCCCCGGCTGGCACATCGAGTGCGCCACCATCGCCCTCGGCCTGCTCGGCGACACGATCGACGTCCAGGGCGGCGGCAACGACCTGCTCTACCCGCACCACGAATGCTCGGCCGCGCACGCCGAACGCCTCACCGGCACGGCACCGTTCGCCCGGCACTACGTGCACGCCGGCATGATCGGCCTGAACGGCGAGAAGATGTCGAAGTCCAAGGGCAACCTGGTCTTCGTCTCCCGCCTGCGCGCCGACGGCGTGGACCCGATGGCGGTCCGGGTGGGCTTGCTCGCCGAGCACTACCGCAGCGACCGCCAGTGGACCGACGACGTCCTCAAGGCAGGTCAGCAGCGCCTGGCCCGCTGGCGCGAGGCCGCGACGGTCCAGGCCGGTCCGTCGGGCGAGGGGTTGCTGGCCGCGGTCCGCGAGGCCCTGCACAACGATCTCGACACGCCGGCGGCCCTGGCCCTGGTCGACGCCTGGTCCGAGGCCGCGGTGTCCGGCGCGGGCGATGACGCGCAGGCCCCGGCACTGATGGCCCGGACGGTCGACGCACTCCTCGGCATCCGCCTCTGAGCGCGACAGTGCGGAAGCTCGCCCGCTCCGTGGCGACCGCGGAACGGGTCTCCTCGGGGGGTGACCGTCTTCCTCGGTCGTCTCTACGGCCCTGCGCACACCGATGTGTTCGATCTGCGGCAGGGCGTCGCCCTGGGGTGGCGTGAGCTGGGCGGTATGACGCAGTCCGGGGAGCTGCTCACGCTCCTGCGAGCCGAGCTGCCTTCGTTGCGCGAGCGGGTCAGCGCGTCAGGGCTGCCTGGTTCCGCAGTGGCGGTCGCGGCACTGGACGTCATCGGCGCCTTGACGGACGACCCTGAGCGCCTCGCCCCGCTCACCGCTCATGCGCTGCGGGTGGCGGCAGAGCTGGATCGGGCATCCGTGCCCGCGCCGCGAGGGCATGAGCAATCGATGGCCTACCGCAACGGCACGAAGGCCCTGGGACAGTCCTAGAGATCGAGCACGACCGGCCCGCGCGGACGCGAGGAGCAGATCAGCACGTCCCCGTCGGCCGGCGGATCGACCGGTTCGGTGGTGTAGGCGACCTCCCCGGCCAGCAGCCCCGTCTCACACGTGTGGCAGACCCCGGACCGGCACGACCACCGCACCGGCACGTCGCAGGCCTCAGCGAGCTCCAGCAGGCTGTCCCGCCCCTCGGCCCAGGGCACGGTCAGCCCGCTGCGCGCGAAAGACACCGCCGGCCCGTCCCCCGCCTGGCCTGCCGGAGGGTGCGGGGCCCGGGTGGCCACCGCGCTGATCCCGGGCGTGATCCCCGGCCCGGCCCCGAAGACCTCCGTGCTGACCCGGTCGGCTGCCACCCCCGCCTGCACCAGCGCCGCGGTCACATCGGTGAGGAAACCGGCCGGGCCACACAGGTAGGCGTCGGCGTCCACCGGCACGCCGAGCGCACGAAGGGCGTCGAGCGACAACCGGCCCGCGGTGTCGTAGTCGCGGCCCAGGTGGTCCAGCGCGGCGCGGGGACGACTGAAGAAGACGTGGGACCGGGCGTGGGGGAGAACCGCGAGCAACTCGGCCGTCTCGGTCGCGAACGGCCGGTCCGCGCCGTCCCGGGCGGCCTGCAGCCACCAGACCTCCCGCTCGGACCGCTGCGCCGCGAGCGCGTACAGCATGGCCAGCATCGGTGTCGCCCCCACGCCCCCGCTGATCAGCAGCACCGGCGTCGACGCCGGCCGCAGCACGAACGTCCCCCGCGGCGCGGCCACGTCGATCAGGTCACCGGGGTGGACCCGGGCATGCAGATAGGCACTGGCCACGCCGTGCGGCTCCTGCTTGACGCTGATCCGGTAGCCGCTGCCGTCAGGTGGCCCGGACAGTGAATAGCTGCGGACCACCGGCGGCTGCTCGTCGTCCGGTCGCAGCCGTACGGTCAGGAACTGTCCGGGCAGCGGGGCCGGGACCGGCTGCCCGTCCGGGTCCGCCAGCCGTACCGAAGCGATCGTGCTGCTCTCCGGCTCGACCGCCGTCACCCGCAGCGGCCGGAATCCGGCCCAGGCCGGCGGCGGCGCGACAGCGACGAGCCCGGCGTTGCCGGTCGTCGCCGCGGGCCGGCTCACCATCGCCCGGAAGGAGCCCTGCCAGCCGGGGCTGAGCGCGGGAATGCGCAGCGCCCGCTCGATCCGGTCGGCGGGGTGGCCGGGCAGGTACAGCAGACCGTCCACTTCGGCCACGGTCATCCGTTCCGGGCCGTCGGCGACCTTGAGGATCTCGTCGCCGGCCCGGATGTCTCCCTCCCGCAGCACCCGGAAGTAGAAGCCCGGCCGGTGGTGCTGCACGAGCAGCGCCGGCATCCGGGGGTCGTCCAGCCGGATCCCGACCCGGTAGCAGGTGACCCGCGGCTGGGTCACCTCGAACAGTGCCGTACCGATCCGATAGCGGTCACCGATGCACACCTCGTCGTCGGGCAGCCCGGCAACGGTGAGGTTCTCGCCGAACTGGCCGTAGCCGAAGTCGTCGCGGCCGAGCAGCCGCTGCCAATACCGGTACGACTCCAGCTGGTACACGAAGACAGCGCGATTCTCACCGCCGTGCCCACCGAGGTCACCCTGGCCGTCGCCGTCGATGTTCAACCGGCGCACCGTGGCCGCGCCGCCGACCGGCTGTTTCCAGATGCCGGTGTGGACCGTCCGTCCCTGCCAGAGCACGTCCTTGGGCAGACCGACGTTGACCGAGTGCAGCATCGCCACCCCGCCATCCTCCACCCGTCCCGCCCGGCAGGGAACAACAACGGACCGCGAGAATGGCGCCATGACCTCAGCGAAGCGGGGCGCCGCCTACTTCGACCAGTGGTACGCCGACATGGCCGCCTCGCCGGTCCGCGACGCCATCATCGCCCGCGCCCTGCGGCTGCCGCCGGGCCTCCACCTCACCGGCGTCCTCCCGGGCCCGGCCGTGACCACGCTGACCGAGGAGCTGGGCCTGTCCGAGGGCGGCCTGCTGCTCGACATCGCCTGTGGCCGCGGCGGCTACGGCATCGAGGTCGCCCACCGCACCGGCAGCCGCCTGATCGGAGTCGACTTCTCCGCCGAGGCGCTCAGGCAGGCGACGTCGCTGAGCACCCGGCGTCTGCCCACCGGCCGAGCCGAGTTCCGGCTCGGGACTCTGGTCGCCACCGGCCTTCCCGCGGCCGCAGCGGACGGGCTGATGTGCGTGGACGCGGTGCAGTTCGCCGAACCGCCGCCGGCCGCCCTGATCGAGTTCCGGCGACTCCTGAGGTCCGGCGGCCGGCTGGCCCTGACCTGCTGGGAGGCGGCCGACCCGGCCGATCGGCGGGTGCCCGCCCGGATCCAGGCCGTCGACCTGCGGCGCGACCTGCCCCGGGCCGGCTTCGTCGACGTGCGGGTGCGCGAGCAGCGCGACTGGCGCGAGGCCGAGCGCACGCTGTGGCAGGAGGCCGTCGCGGCGGACGGCACCGACCCGGCGGTGCGGTCGCTTCAGGAAGAGGGCCGCCGTTCGCTGGACACCTTCGACTCGCTGCGCCGTGTCCTCGCCACCGCCACCGCGCCGTGACCGGTCACCCTTGGCCGGCCCGGACCAGGCCGGACTCGTACGCGTAGACCACCGCCCGCACCCGGTCCCGCAGCCCGAGCTTCATCAGCACCCGCGCCACATGGGTCTTGACCGTGGCCTCGCCCACCCCCAGCTCCGCCGAGATCTCCGCGTTGGACATCCCCCGGGCCAGCAGCCGCAACACGTCCACCTCGCGCGGGGTCAGCTTGTCCAGTTCGGGTGCCGGCGCCGGCCCGGGACGCCCCGCGAACGCCGAGATCACCCGTGTGGTGACGGCCGGGTCGAGCAGTGCCTCACCGCCGGCCACCACCCGGATCGCGGTGATCAGGTGCTCCGGGGAGGACACCTTGAGCAGGAAGCCGCTCGCCCCGGCCTGCAGCGCCCGGTACAGGTTCTCGTCCGTGTCGAAGGTGGTCAGCACGATGATCCGGGGCGGGTGCGGTGCCGCCAGCAGGGTCCGGGTGGCGCTGAGCCCGTCCTGGCGGGGCATCGCGATGTCCATCAGCACGACGTCCGGGCGCAGGCGCCGCACCACGCTGACCGCCTCGGTGCCGTCGCTGGCCTCGCCCACCACGGTCAGATCCGGCTCGGTCTCGATGACCATGCGCAGCCCGGCCCGCAGCATCCGCTGGTCGTCCGCGATCACGACGGTGATGCTCATCGGCTCACCCGCGCCGGCACCGGCAGCCGCGCCCGTACCGAGAAGCCGCCCTCGGGGCGCGGCCCGGCCGTCAGCTCGCCGCCGAACAGCGTCACCCGCTCGCGCATCCCGATCAGCCCCTGACCCCCGCCCGACGGGGAGTGCGCCGCCTTGCCGTCGTCCTCCACCGTCAGGTGCAGCCCGTCCGTCCCGAAGTCGACCGTGACCGTCGCGCTCGCGGCGCCGGCGTGTTTGAGCACGTTGGTGAGGGCCTCCTGGACGATCCGGTACGCGGACAGATCCACCGCCGGCGGCAGCGTCACCGTCTCGCCCCCGCGCCGCACGCTGACCGCCAGCCCGGCCTCGCGTACCTGGGCCACCAGCTCGTCGAGCCGGTCCAGCCCGGCCGGCGGTGCCGTCTCGGCGGCGTCGCCGCGCAGCAGTCCCAGGGTGCGGCGCAGCTCGCCGACCGCCTCGCGCCCGGACACCTCGATACTCCGCAGCAGTTGCGGGTCGACGTCGAGCCCGGCGTCGAGGCGGCGCCGCACCACCCCGGCCTGGATGACCATGACGGTGACGCTGTGCGCCACCATGTCGTGCAGCTCGCGGGCGATCCGGACCCGTTCCTCCATGACCGCCTCGCGGGCCTGCTGTTCACGGATCGACGCGCGGACCGCGGCTGTGTCGGCCACCCGCCGGTTCTGCCACGCGACCGCCACACCGAGCGCGTAGGGCGCCAGGCTGAAGAAGAACGCGGCCATCGGGTCCGTGCGGTCGTTCTCCCAGTAGACGACGCCGGTCAGGAGAACGAAGAGCCCGGCGGCCGCGGCGCGCAGCCGGGTCCGGCGGTCCGCGTCCGGCGCCGGGAAGATCTGCCCGGCCGTGTACGCCGCGATGATCATCGCCACCAGCTGCCACAGCCGGTAGCTGACCGGCGAGTCGTCGTAGAACACCGAGCTCGCGCTGACACTGCTGGCCGCCATCGCGAGCACCGGCACCAGCCGCCGCAGCAGCACCAGAGCGGCGAACAGGGTCAGCGCGTACGGCCACCACGCGCCCGGCATCCGGACGACGTACTCCTCGACGAGGGCGAATACCGTGAAGGCCGCGGCCAGGGCGAGATCGAGCGGCCGCAGCCGCCCGGCGAGCGTCCGGAACACCCCCTGACCGTACGGGCTGAGCCCCGTCCCGGAGACCGCCTCGAGGCGGATACGCCGTCCACCTCACGGGGGACGCGCGGTCCCTCCCGGTACGGGCGACGCCGGCCCTCGCCGTTCGTAACGTCTGCCGCCGACAACCGGTGAGGACAAGGAGATTCACGATGTGGCGCAAAGCTGCCGCCGTCAGTCTGGTGACGGCGCCGATTCTGCTGGCGGTGGCGACCGCCGTCGACCCGGCTCTCGGTGCCGACCAGGGCTACGGCGTCTACCGCCAGCACCCGGCGGCGACGCAGTGGCATTCCCTGCTGCTGCACTGGGCCTGGGTGCTGTTCGTGCCCGGGCTGCTGGGCCTGCTCGCCCCGATCCGGCGCCGGGGCG
Organism: Actinoplanes sp. NPDC048967; assembly: GCF_040649415.1. Classification (NCBI taxonomy): domain Bacteria; kingdom Bacillati; phylum Actinomycetota; class Actinomycetes; order Micromonosporales; family Micromonosporaceae; genus Actinoplanes; species Actinoplanes sp. NPDC048967. The sequence continues at coordinate 894,393 of NZ_JBEZFL010000001.1, read as the reverse complement.
CGGTCCTGGCCCGGATCGGCTGGGTCACGGTGGTGCTCGGCCTGGCCACCTTCTCGGCGCTGATGGCGTTCGACTTCTTCCTGCTCGCGCTGGAGCAGACTCTGCCGGACGCGCAGGTCGCCGCGGTGGACACCCGGTTCCAGGAGCAGTGGCCGACGGTGGCCGGCTGGCAGTGGCCCGGGCTGGTCGGCTGGGCGTTGTCCCTGCTGCTGGTGCCGATCGCCGCCGCCCGGGCACGGGTGATCAACTGGTGGACCGCGGCGGCCGCGCTGGTGGGTACGGCGCTGTACTTCGCGTTCGCCATCTCGCCCGTACCGGTGAATCTGCTCGGCCCGGTGGTGCTGATCGGCGCGTACGCGGCGGCGGCCCGGCAGTTGCTGCGGCCGCGGCCGGCGGCCGCCGAGCCGGACTCCTTCGGTGCCTCCCGCCGCCGCGTGAGCTTCGCCTGCCTGTACGCCGCGCCGGTGTTCTTCGGCGCCGGCCTGGCCACGGCCCCGGCCGGTGACTTCGTCGCGCGGCCCGGGCAGACCCAGGTCAGCGCGTTGCTGCTGCACCTGGGCTGGCTGCTGTTCGTCCCGGCGATGCTGGTCGTGGCGTCCCGCGGCCGGCGCTTCACCCGGGTCGCGGCCGGGATCACCGTGCTGGCCCTGCTCAACTTCAGCGCCCTCATGGTGGGTGACACCGCGGATCTGTCGGCGCGGCAGGTGCTCGGTGCGGGCCCGGCCGACCGGGTGGCCGACGCGCTCGGCGGCCTGTCGTTCTTCACCTTCGGCTGGGCGCTCCCGGGCATGGTGCTGAGCCTGCTCGGTCTCATGGCGGTGCCGATCGGCGCGGCGGTGGACCGGCTGACCCGGTGGTGGGTGGCGGTCCTCGCGGTCGCCGGGGTGGTGATGTTCCTCGTCGTGCCCCTGGGTCCGGCCGGGGTGACCGGGCCGCTGCTGCTGCTCGTCGCGTTCGGCCTGCTCGGCCGCGATCTGCGCCGGGCGCCCGATGCCGCCGCCGAGCCGGTCCCGGTGGTCGCCGCCGCGGCGTGAGGGCCGCCCGGCAGCCGAGGGGCTGCCGGGCGGCACCGGTCACGCGGCGTTCAGCGCCGGGTAGTCGGTGTAGCCCTCGTGGTCGCCGCCGTACGCCTTGCCGTAGTCCGGGGTGTTGAACGGCCCACCGGCGGCCAGCCGCTCCGGCAGGTCCGGGTTGGCCAGGAACAGCGCCCCGTACGAGATCAGGTCCGCGTCGCCGTTCTCGATCTGCTTGAGCGCCTCGGGCCCGGTCCAGGCCCCCGGGGTGTACGGGTTGAGGATCAGCGTCCCGTTCCAGCGCGCCCGCAGCACCGGCGTGAACTCGGTGTCCGGCCCCTCCGCCAGGTGCAGGTACGCCAGCCCCAGCGGCGCCAGCGCGTCGACGAGGGCCAGGTACGTCTCGCGGTGGTCGTCCTCGGCGATGTCGTTGAACGGGTTGGCGGGGGAGACGCGCAGCCCCAGCCGGTCCGCGCCGATCGCCGCCGCGACAGCCTCGGCCACCTCGACCGTGAGCCGGATCCGGCCCTCGACGGTGCCGCCCCAGTCGTCGTCGCGCCGGTTGGCGTTGGTGGACAGGAACTGGTGCAGCAGGTAGCCGTTGGCGCCGTGCAGCTCCACCCCGTCGAAGCCGGCCTCGATGGCATTGCGGGCCGAGGCGGTGAAGTCGGCGATCGTCGCGGCGATGCCGTCGGCATCCAGCGGCTCGGGCTCGACGAAGTCCCGCGGGCCCTCGGCGGTGTAGACCTGGCCGGCCGCCGCGACGGGGGAGGCGCCGACGGGGGTGGCGCCGTGCAGGGTCGGGTGCCCGATCCGGCCGGTGTGCATGAGCTGGGCGAAGATCAGGCCGCCGCGCTCGTGCACCGCCGCGGTGATCGGTCGCCACGCGGCCACCTGCTCGGGCGTGTGCAGGCCGGGGGTGTTCATGTACCCCTGTCCGACCGGCGAGGGCTGGGTGCCCTCGGTGATGATCAGGCCCGCGCCCGCGCGCTGGGCGTAGTACGTGGCCATGAGCTCGGTGGGGGTCGCGCCCGGCCCGTACGCCCGGCTGCGGGTCATCGGGGCCATCACCACCCGGTTGCGCGTCGTGTACCGGCCGAGCGGGGCCTCGTCGAATGCGCTGATCATGACTATCTCCTGTCCTGGACAGCTAATTTGCTGTCTAGGACAGGTAAACGCGGCGCCGCCGCGTTTATTGCCGGGCCGACGGGTGATCAGGGACACAGCTCCGCCGGTCTACGCTGAGCTGCATGGATGAGCGATCGGGGGCCCCGAGTGCCGCCGCGGGCGGGCCGATCAGCCACACCATCTTCCGGCTGGCCCGCATCCACTCGCAGCTGGCCGGCCGGCTGCTGCGCGAGGCGGGCCTGCACGCCAGTCAGGAGCTGATGCTGATGGTGCTCTGGGACGCCGGTCCGCAGCGGCAGACCGACCTCGGTGCCGAGCTCGGCATGGACTCGGCCGGCACCACGCGCGTCGTGCACCGCCTGGAGCAGGCCGGCTTCGTCCGCCGCCGGCCCGACCCGGGCGACCGCCGGGCCACGCTGGTCGAGGTCACCGCGGCCGGGGAGTCCCTGCGGACGCAGGTCGAGCGCATGTGGACGCAGCTGGAGGAGCTCACCGTGGCCGGCCTGTCGCCGGCCGAGCAGCAGGTGGCGCTGGACACGCTGTTGCGGCTGGAGCGCAACGTGCTGGAGACCGTGCCCGGCAGCCGCGCCGGTCCGGCGGCGGCCAGGCGCAGCGTCACGCGAGAGTGAGGCCCGGGTCCGGATCCGGCTCGGGTACCGGCGCCGGGATGCGGTATTCCTCGGTGAGCGTGGTCATCGGCCCCGGCCAGGTCGCCTGGGCCACCTCGATCGGCTTGCGGGTCTCGTCGAACGCCACGTGCAGCAGGTGCAGCACCGGGGTGTCCGGGCGGATCTGCAGGATCTCCGCCTCCTCGCGGCTGGGCTGCCGGGCGCTGATGGTGTCGGTCGCCGACGCGTAGCGCCGCCCGATCGCCTCCTCGGCCTCCTGGTAGAGCGGCCGGCCGAACGCCTCGGCCCGTTCCAGTGACGTCCCGGTCGCGTCGGTCACCCGGAACCATGACGCGCCGACCTCGACGGTGGCGTCGTCGGCGCGGACGAGATGCCGCCGGACCAGCATCTCCGTACCGTCGCGGACCCCGAACGCGTCCGCCACCTCGGGCGGCGCGGCCTCGCGGCCGACGCCGGCCAGCTGCTGGCGGTAGCGGGCCGCCAGGTCGGCGTGGTAGCCGCGGTGGGCTCCGTAACGGCCGCGGGAGAGCCGGTTGAGCCGGCGCCGGGTCCCGCGCACGTATGTGCCGGAGCCCGGCTTGGTGATCAGGATGCCTTCGACGCGCAGCTGGTCGACGGTGCGTTGCACGGTCTGCTTGGCCACGCCGAACATCTCGGCCATGGCGGGGATCGAGGGGAGCCGCTCACCGGGCGCCCAGTCACCGCGGCGGATGCGTTCCCGCAGCTGGGCGGCGATCTGCCGGTGCGGGAACTCGGCGGCGCCGGGATTGATCGTCATGGCGGTACCTCCAGACCCTAGGTTCCTAGGATGACTCACGCAGCGTGTGCCACGGGACAGCGACACGCGGAAAACTCGATCGACCCCGGCGGCGCGGGCATCGAGCATGGTCAGCATGCTGAGCCCCGAGATCCTCGAGTACTACGAACGCGGCGGCGAGCGGCTGCGCCTGACCGCCGGCACCGGCCGCCTGGAGTTCCTGCGCACCTGGGACGTGTTGAGCAGGGTGCTGCCACCCGCGCCGGCCCGGATCGTCGACGTCGGCGGGGCCACCGGGGTCTACGCGCGCCCGCTGGCCGAGGCCGGTCACACCGTACGGGTGATTGATCCGGTCCCGGACCACGTGGCCGCCGCGGATGCTCTGCCCGGAGTGTCCGCTGTCCTGGGTGACGCACGGGCGCTGCCCGAGCCCGACGCCGGCGCCGACGCGGTGCTGCTCTTCGGCCCGCTCTACCACCTGCCCCGGCGCGCGGACCGGATTGCGGCCTGGCGCGAGGCGGCCCGCGTCGTGCGCCCGGGCGGGGTGGTCGTCGGCGCCGTGATCAGCCGTTTCGCGTCGCTGTTCGACGGCGTGGTCAAGGGCTACTACGCCGAGCCCGAGTTCGTGTCGATCGTGCGGGGGGCGCTGGACGACGGCGTGCACCGCAACGAGGGCGGGCAGTCGCGGTGGTTCACCAGCGCGTACTTCCACCGGCCCGAGGAGCCGGCCGCCGAGGCGTCCGAGGCCGGGCTCACCGGGACGCGCACGGTGGCGGTCGAGGGCCCGGTGTGGATGACCGGTCCGCGGCTGACGGAGTTCCTGGCCGACGAGCGGCTGACCGGCATCATGCTGGACATGCTGCGCCGGGTCGAGGACGAGCCGAGCCTGTTCGGCGCGAGCAGCCACCTGCTGACCATCGCCCGCCGGGCCGCCCCCTAAGCTGTCCCCCGTGGAGGCTCTGCGGTTGATTCTGCGCTATGCGCACCTGATCGGTTTCGCGCTGCTGCTCGGCGGGGCGATCGCCCAGTTCGTCTCGGCGAAGCTGCGCATCAACCCGGCGATGCTGTGGGGTTCGATCATCCAGGTCCTCACCGGCCTGGCGCTGTCGGCGCCGCTGCGCGGTGGCGGCGACGACGAGCCCGCCCCGGCGAAGCTGGCCGTGAAGCTGGTCCTCGCGATCCTGATCTTCATCATGGTCTTCGTGCCGCGCAAGCGCACCGAGGTCAACCGCGGGCACTTCATCGGCATCATCGCCCTGACGCTGATCAACGCCGCGGTCGCCACCTTCTGGCGTTAATCCCCGGCCGGCATCAGCTCTCCAGGACGGGTGTGAGTCCGTCCAGGAGGCGTTGCAGGCCGAACTCCATCAGCCGGTCGACGTCGAACTCGAGCGCCGGGTCCGTCACGGCCCGGTGCATCAGGGGATAGCGGCCGCTGCCGAGAATGTCGCCGAGCCGGTGTTGCTGGGTGTCCAGCCACTGCGCGTCGGTCAGCCCGGTCTCCTGCTCGGCCTGGGCCTCCTCCTCGATGTTGACGGCGGTGCCGCGGATGTAGTTCGCCACCGTGACCGCCGCCAGGAAGAGCACATCGGGGGCGAGGCCGTGCCCGTCGAGGGCACGCATCGTCCACTCCGTGTGGGCCATCGCGCGCGGGGCGAGCAGCGGCCGGGTGAACGAGACCGCCTGGGCCAGCCAGGGGTGGCGCCGGTACATCGACCACTGCAGCCGGGCCAGTGCCTCGACGCAGGTGCGCCAGCCGTGGGTGCCGGGGGAGAGCTCGGGCAGGGCGTCGGCGGCGAAGACCGTGTCCATCATGAACAGCAGCAGCTCCTCCTTGCCGGACACGTGCCGGTAGAGCGACATCGTCGGCATGCCCAGCTCACCGGCGAGGCGGCGCATGGAGAGCACGCCGAGGCCCTCCGCGTCGGCGATGGCGACGGCGGTGCGCACCACCCGCTCGCGATCCGGCGGCCCGGCGGTCCCGGCCCGGTCCGACTGCGTCGGCTTCGGCCCTGCCCGGCCCGGCCCTGCCTGGCCCGGCCCTGCCTGGCCCGGCCCTCCCTGGCTCGGCGGCGGGAGGCTCGGCTGAGGGTGGGCCGGGGTGGCGACGACTGTGCCGACGCCGGGCCGGGGCTGGACCAGGCCCTGCTCGCGCAGGGTCGCGATGACCTTGGTGGCGGTCGCCATGGCGATGCCGTGATCGGCGATCAGCTGCCGGGTGGACGGGACCCGGTCGCCGGGCGCGAGCTCACCGGCGGCGATCCGGGCGGCGATCCCGGCGGCGATCCGGCGGTACGGCGGTACGGCGCCCATCACCCCTCCTCTGCACTAGTGCGCTCCACCTTAGTGCACTAGTGAGCGCCGATGAATACGGGTGCTAGCACCACTTGAGGCCATGATAGTGCGCTCGTACGGTGTACCAAGACGCCCACAGGGAGGCCCGTGATGACCGACGCCGTACGCCTCGAGACGCTGTACAAGACCTATGACGACACCGGCACCGCCGTCACCGCGCTCGACGGTGTGACGGCCTCCTTCGGCGCGGGCACGTTCACCGCGGTGATGGGCCCGTCCGGTTCCGGCAAGAGCACCCTGCTGCAGTGCGCGGCGGGTCTGGACCGTCCCACCGCCGGCCGGGTGTTCCTGGCCGGCACCGAGTTGGCGGCCGGCAAGGACACCGCGATGACCAGGTTCCGGCGTACCCGGGTCGGTTTCGTGTTCCAGGACTACAACCTGCTGCCCGCGCTGACCGTCGAGCAGAACGTGCTGCTGCCGTCCCGGCTGGCCGGCCGCCGCGCCGACCATGCCCGGGCCCGTGCGGTGCTGGACCGCCTCGGCCCGCTGGACCGCCGTGACGACCTGCCCGAGCGGCTCTCCGGTGGACAGCGGCAGCGGGTGGCGATCGCCCGGGCGCTGATCGGGGAACCGGCTGTGATCTTCGCCGACGAGCCGACCGGCGCGTTGGACCTGCGCAGTGCCCGCGAGGTGCTGACCCTGCTGCGGGCGGCGGTGCACGAGCACGGCCGTACCGTCGTGATGGTCACCCACGATCCCGTCGCGGCCGCGTACGCGGACTCGGTGCTCTTCCTGGCCGACGGCCGGCTGGCCGGCTCGCTGAGCGCGCCCACCGCCGAGGCCGTCGCGGAACGCCTGGCCCACCTCGGGGATCTGGTCGGCGCCGGTGCGGAGGCCGTCGCATGATCGCCGTCGCCCTGCGTGGCCTGCGGCACCGCCCGGGCAATTTCGTGGCCACGTTCCTGTCGGCCTTCCTCGGTGCCACCCTGCTGATGACCTTCGCGGCCATGCTCGACACGGCCGCGGACGCCGACCCGGTGAGTGCCGAGTCCCTGTCCACGACCGCGATGGTGGCGGGCGGCTGGTGCCTGATCATCGTGATCTTCGCGGTCACCTCGACGCTCAGCCTCGCGGTGCGCCGCCGCGCGGAGCAGACTGCTCTGCTGCGCCGGCTCGGCGCCACCGGTCCGCAAGTGGGCCGGATGATCGTCGGCGAGGCCGCCGCGGTGGCGGTGCTGGCGTCGGCGGTGGCCGTACCGGTCGCTCTGGTTCTGGGCCGGCTGCTGCTCACCCTGATGCAGGACACCGGCCAGGTCGCCACCGCGGTCGGCTACGCGTTCGGGCCGGTCGCGCTGGGCGTGGGCTTCGGCGTCACGCTGCTGGGCTCGGTCGTCGCGGCGGTGGCGACGGTCCGGCGGACGGCCGGACCGGCCGGCGCCCGCCCCGAGCGCCCCCGCGCCCGCCGCATCGCCGGGGTGGTGTTCCTGCTGATCGCCACGAACTGCTCGGTGCTCACCGCGACCCTGATGGATGGCAAGGGCATCGACGCGATGCAGACGGCCGGCCAGGCCGGCATCTGGGCGTCGATCGGCTTGACCCTGTTCGCGCCGGAACTGCTGCGCCTGGTCACGGCGGTGCTGGCGGGCCCGGTGAGGCTGGCCGGCGGTGCGGCGGGAGAGCTGGCGGTCCTGGGGGTACGGCAGCGCACCCGCCGGCTCGCCGGCGCGGTGATGCCGGTGGCCCTGTTCACCGGTATCGCCACCGGCACGGTCTACATGCAGGGCATCGAGGACGACGCGGCGGCGGGCACGATCCAGCCCGCGTACGCCCGGGACATCCAGACCCTGAACTACGTCGTGGTCGGCATGATCACGGTGTTCGTGGCGGTCATGCTGGTCAACACCCTGATCGCCGCGACCACGCACCGGCGCCGCGAGTTCGCCCAGCAACGACTGGCCGGCTCCACGCGGGGTCAGCTGCTGGCCATGGTCGGGCTGGAGGGCCTGCTGGTGACGGCGACCGGGGTGCTGTCGGGCTCGGCGGCGTCACTGTTCACGATCCTGCCGTTCGGCGCGGCCCGGGCCGACCGGGTGTGGCCGGACGCGACGCCGGTCGCGTACGTGGTCATCGTGGCGGTGGCGGTCGCGTTGACCGGGCTGTCGCTGCTCGGCACGACCCGCCGTACCCTCCGGGGCCCGGCCGTCGCATCGATCAGGTCCTGAGCGTCAGTTTCCCGAACGGCCTCCGCCCATGGGCGGAGGCCGTTCTCCTGTCGTGACGGTTTCATTCTTCCGGGGGACAGCAATGCTCGCGCCGCGTCGGCCGGTGACGATCCCACGGGTGGGTTCGTTGTAGGGATCGCATGCAACTTGCAGTACATTCTGGCTGCGCCGTGACTATTGTCTTGCCGATGCGAAGACCGTGCGCAGACAAATTTCTCTCAAGCGTCAGGCGTTTGGGTGGCGACAAGGCGGGATGGCATGGAAACCGTAAGGCCTGAGCCGCCCACTGTCGCCCGGCGACGGGTGCGTCTGGCGCTGCGTGACGCTCGACTGGCTATCGGCATGCGTCAGACGAGTGTCGCCGACCAGCTCGGCTGGTCGGTGTCGAAGGTCCGGCGCATCGAGAGCGGCGACGTCGCGGTTTCCCTCACCGATCTGCGTGCGCTCCTGACCATCTACGGTGTGCGCGACCCGGTGCTGATCGAGCAGCTGACCGATGCGGCGGCGGTCTCACGCCGGCAGCGCTGGTCGATGCCCGCACAGTTTCGCACCCACTTGACGCCCGGTCTGGTGGAACTGCTGCAGTACGAGCGGGAGGCAACGGCGGTCCGGGCATATCAGCCGTTCCTCTTCCCCGGCGTGCTGCAGACCCCGGCGATGGCCGGCCATCTGCTCGGCTCGGTCGACGAGTCGCTGTCCGAGCAGGCTCGCAGAGTCCGCCTCGACGTCCGCATGATGAGGGCGAGGCAGATGACCGGGTCAACCGATGCACCGACGTATTCGGTCATGGTGGACGAGAGCGTCCTCAAGCGCGTGGTAGGCGGCCCCGAGGTGCTGGCCGACCAGCTCGACGCCGTCGTGATCGCCGCCCAGCGTCCCCATGTCCACCTGCGGATCGTCGGAACGTCCGCAGGCGCGAAGCTCGGCATGCTGGGCGCATTCACCGTGCTGGAACTGCACGGCGACGCGGACGACGCCGTCCTTTACCGCGAGACCGGCACCACCGACCGGATCGTGCAGGATTCCGCAATTGTCAGCTCCTACCGGAGCGACTTCGACAATGTCTGGCCGCGTTGTTACAGCGAAGAACAGTCATTACTGCTCCTGCGCACAGAAGCCATGGCACTGCGGGCGTCGATGATCCGCCGGCCATGACCGGGGATGAGAGGTCCCGCGTGTGCGCGACCGGTGATCGCGGCGGCCGGCGCAATTCGCCGTATCCGGCGGACAGCCTGGTCCTCAGCCGCGATCAGTGGACGGCCGTCATCGCGGGAGTCCAGACCGGGGAGTCCGCCCGGCCGCAACGATGAGTGCGAGGCCGGCCACCCGCACGAACCCGCCCTGGGGGCCGTGCGGGTGGGCGACGTCTACCAGGAGCCGGCGGTCGGGCCGGCCGAGCCGCCCCGGCGGCGCAGGTACTTCTCGAACTCGGTGGCGATCTCGTCGCCGGTCAGCGGCTTGATGCCCTCGTCGCCGACGCGTTCCTCCAGCTCGCGGACGTAGTCACCGAGCTCGGTGTCCTGCTCGGCGGCGGCCCGGACGCGCTTCTCCCACTCGTCGGCCTCCTCCGCCAGGTCGGCCAGTGGCACCGGCAGGTCCAGCACGTCCTCGAGCCGGCTCAGCAGGGCGAGCGTCGCCTTCGGACACGGCGGGTTGTTCGCGTAGTGCGGCACGTGCACCCAGAACGACAGGGCGTCCACGTCCGCGCGGTCGGCCGCCTCCTGCAGCACGCCGACGATGCCGGTCGGGCCGTCGTAGCGGGTCGGGACGACCTTGTACTTCTCCGCGACCTCCTTCTCCGTCGCCGAGCCGCTGATCGGCAGGGGCCGGGTGTACGGCACGTCCGCCAGCAGGGCACCCAGCAGCACGATGCGGTTCACCTCGAGGCTGTGGCAGACCTCCAGGATCTGCTCGCAGAAGGTGCGCCAGCGCATGCTGGGCTCGATGCCGCGGATCAGCACCACGTCACGCTCGGTGCCGGGCGGGCTGGCCACGCTGAACCGGGTGGTCGGCCAGTCGATCTTGCGCGTCTCACCCTCGGTCATGGTGATCGTCGGCCTGCTGACCTGGAAGTCGTAGAACTCCTCCGGGTCGATGGTGGTGATCTCGCGGGCCTGCCAGACCTGCTCGAGGTGCTCCACCGCAGCCGTCGACGCGTCGGCCGCGTCGTTCCACCCTTCGAAGGCGGCGATCGCCACGGGGGAGCGCAGCAGGGGTAGACCGTCGAACTCTGTCACGGTGCCAACCTTTCGTACCTCACGTACGCAAAGCCTACGTGTCCGCGTCTGATCCCACCCGGCGGCCGCGCCGACCCCCGTCATCGCTTGGAGAGCCCGGTCACAGAGAGTCCATCTGTCGGACACCGATCCTCGGCGAACGGGGGATGTGCCATTAGCCTTGCAAGGTGCAGAACTCCTTCCTTGCCGCGCTGACCGATCGTGTCCTCGTCGCCGACGGAGCGATGGGCACGATGCTGCAGGCCGCCGACCTCGACGTGGACGCCGACTTCCAGGGTCTCGAGGGCTGCAACGAGATCCTGAACGTGACCCGCCCCGACGTCGTCCGCGGCGTCCACGAGGCCTACCTGGCCGCGGGGGCGGACTGCGTCGAGACCAACACCTTCGGTGCCAACCTCGGCAATCTGGGCGACTACGACATCCAGGACCGGATCCGGGAGCTGTCGCAGGCCGGTGCCGCGGTCGCCCGCGAGGCGGCCGACGCCCACTCGACCCCGGAACAGCCCCGGTACGTGCTGGGCTCGATCGGTCCCGGCACCAAGCTGCCCACCCTCGGCCACACGCACTACACCACGCTGCGTGACGCGTACCACGAGAACGCGGCCGGCCTGGTCCTGGGCGGCGCCGACGCGCTGATCATCGAGACCTGTCAGGACCTGCTGCAGACCAAGTCGGCGGTGGTCGGCGCGCACCGGGCGATGGCCGAGGTCGGGCGCAAGGTGCCGATCATCGCTCACGTGACCGTGGAGACCACCGGCACGATGCTGCTGGGCAGCGAGATCGGTGCGGCGCTGACCGCGCTGGAGCCGCTGGGCATCGACCTGATCGGACTGAACTGCGCGACCGGCCCGGCCGAGATGACCGAGCACCTGCGCTACCTGGCGCAGTCGGCGAGCGTACCGGTGTCGGTCATGCCCAATGCCGGCCTGCCGGTGCTGGCCGCCGGCGGCGCCTACTACCCGCTCACCCCCGACGAGCTGGCCGAGGCGCTGGACCGCTTCGTCCGCGAGTACGGCGTCTCGCTGGTCGGCGGCTGCTGCGGCACGACGCCCGCGCACATCGAGGCTGTCGTCAGCCGCGTCCGCGGCCTCCAGGCTGCCCCCCGCGAGCCGCAGCACGCCCCGGCCGCCGCGTCGATCTACCACGAGGTGCCGTTCCGGCAGGACGCCGGCGTGCTGATGATCGGCGAGCGCACCAACGCCAACGGCTCGAAGGCGTTCCGCGAGCCGATGCTGGCCGGCGACTGGCAGGCCTGCGTGGAGATCGCCCGCAGCCAGGCCCGCGACGGCTCGCACCTGCTCGACCTGTGCGTCGACTACGTGGGCCGCGACGGCACCCAGGACATGCGTGAGCTGGCCGGCCGCTTCGCCACCGCCTCGACCCTGCCGATCATGCTGGACTCGACCGAGCCGCAGGTCGTCGAGGCGGGCCTGGAGATGCTCGGCGGCCGCTGCGTGGTCAACTCGGTCAACTACGAGGACGGCGACGGCCCCGGCTCCCGCTACGCCCGGATGATGCCGATCGTCAAGGAGCACGGCGCGGCCGTGGTCGCCCTGACCATCGACGAGGAGGGCCAGGCCCGCGACGCCGACTGGAAGGTCCGGGTCGCGACGCGGCTCATCGACGACCTCACCGGCACGTGGGGCATGAAGCTGTCGGACATCCTGGTCGACTGCCTCACGTTCCCGATCGCCACCGGCCAGGAGGAGACCCGCCGCGACGGCCTGGAGACCATCGAGGCGATCCGGCGGATCAGCGCGCTGTACCCGGGCGTCAACTTCACCCTCGGCGTCTCCAACATCTCCTTCGGCCTCAACCCGGCCGCCCGCCAGGTGCTCAACTCGGTCTTCCTGCACGAGTGCGTACAGGCCGGGATGACCAGCGCGATCGTGCACGCCAGCAAGATCCTGCCGATGTCGAAGATCCAGGACGAGCAGCGCGAGGTCGCGCTCGACATGATCTACGACCGGCGCCGCGAGGGGTACGACCCGCTGCAGAAGTTCCTGCAGCTCTTCGAAGGCGTCGACGTCACGTCGGCCCGCGAGTCCCGGGCGCAGGAGCTGGCCGGGCTGCCGCTGGAGGAGCGCCTCAAGCGCCGCATCATCGACGGCGAGCGCAACGGCCTCGAGGACGACCTGCTGGAGGCGCTGCGGACCAAGCCGGCCCTGGCGATCGTCAACGACGTGCTGCTCGACGGCATGAAGACCGTCGGTGAGCTGTTCGGCTCCGGGCAGATGCAGCTGCCGTTCGTGCTCCAGTCGGCCGAGGTGATGAAGGCCGCGGTGGCGTTCCTCGAGCCGCACATGGAGAAGAACGAGGACGAGGAAGGCAAGGGCCGCATCGTGCTCGCCACGGTCAAGGGCGACGTGCACGACATCGGCAAGAACCTGGTCGACATCATCCTGAGCAACAACGGCTACGAGGTCGTCAACATCGGCATCAAGCAGCCGATCAACGCGATCATCGAGGCGGCCGAGCAGCACCAGGCGGACGCGATCGGCATGTCCGGCCTGCTGGTGAAGAGCACGGTCGTGATGAAGGAGAACCTGCAGGAGATGGCGTCGCGCGGCGTCGCGGCGAAGTATCCGGTCATGCTGGGCGGCGCGGCGCTGACCCGCGCGTACGTCGAGGACGACCTGCGCTCCCAGTACGAGGGTGAGGTGCACTACGCCCGGGACGCGTTCGAGGGTCTGTCGCTGATGGACAAGGTGATGACCGCCAAGCGCGGCGGCGCCCCGGTGATCGACCCGGAACGCGAGGCCGCGCTGGCCGCCCGCCGGGTCCGCCGCGAGAAGCAGCGCGCGATGGTCTCGGAGAACCTGCCGCCTCTGGACGACACCTCGGTCCGCTCCGACGTGGCCACCGACGTCGACATCCCGAAGGCGCCGTTCTTCGGCACCCGGGTGGTCAAGGGCATCCCGCTGAAGGACTACGCGTCGATGCTGGACGAGCGGGCGACGTTCCTGGGCCAGTGGGGCCTGAAGGCGGCCCGCGGCGGCAGCGGCCCGTCGTACGAAGAGCTGGTGGCGAGCGAGGGAAGGCCCCGCCTGCGCTACTGGCTGGACCGCCTGGCGGCGGATCACGTCCTGGAGGCGGCGGTCGTGTACGGCTACTTCCCGGCGTACTCGGAAGGCAACACCCTGGTGGTGCTGGACGAGAACGGCGCGGCGGAAAGGGCCCGCTTCACGTTCCCCCGCCAGCGCCAGGAAAGGCGCCTGTGCCTGGCCGACTTCTTCAAGCCCCGCGGCGCCGACGGCGAACTGGACGTGGTGGCCCTGCAACTGGTCACGGTGGGCCAGCCGATCAGCGAATACACGGCCAAGATGTTCGCCCGCGACGAGTACCGCGACTACCTGGAGGTCCACGGCCTGTCGGTCCAGCTGACCGAAGCCCTGGCCGAGTACTGGCACCGCCGCATCCGCTCAGAACTGACCCTCCCGAACGGCGCACCGGTGGGCGCGAACGACCCGACCGACCTGGCGGGCATCCTGAAGAACGACTACCGCGGCTGCCGCTACGCATTCGGCTACCCGGCCTGCCCGGACCTGGAAGACCGGGCGAAGGTGGTCGACCTGCTGGACGCGGGCCGCATCGGGGTGAAGCTGTCGGAGGAGTTCCAGCTGGAGCCCGAGCAGTCGACGGACGCGATCATCACCCACCACCCGGACGCCAACTACTTCAACGCCAAGTAGGCGGTGGCCGGGTCTGCGTGTGGCCTCCTGAGCGGCTCAGAAGTAGGAGCGCTTGCCGAGGAGTTCTGCCGCGCGCCAGATGTGCCGGGCCCTGCGTTCCGCCGTCTCGATTCTCGGCTCCGGGTCGTCGGGCAGGCCGGTGAGGATGATGCGGCTGACCAGGGCGACCAGGGGGCCTTCTCGGCCGGGCCGCTGCTCCGGGACGACCACGCCGACGTAGCCGCGGCGCAGGGTACGCGGTGCTATGACCGTCATCATCCGGTCCAGGTGGTCCTGCTGCGCGACGATCGCGACCGGCCGGTCGTCGCCGAAGAAGCCCTCGATCTCCGTACGAAGGAAGTTCGTCACCGTGTCGATGGATCGGCTCTCGGCGACGATGGATCCGCCCGGCACACCTTGCCGGATCAGCTCGGTTTTCATCATCTCTGCCTCGGGCAGCCCATCTCGATGATCGACCGGCGTCTTGTAGCCGGAGCACACGACGCGCCCGCCCGCCGGGCCGGCCACCTCGTCGAAGAGGTGATGGGCCACGGTGAGCCGGGCAAGTGCCTGATCAGGCAGCCCGAAACCGGTCGCGTCGCGGCCCCGGCCGGGCACCAGGATGTGCGCGATGTCCCGTAGCTCCGCGGTCCCGGGAAGGACCTTCAAACCCATCCCGCCAGGCTAGCGCCCGCGGTTGTACATCGCTGCCAGGCAGGCACGCAGACGATCATGCCGGAAGATGTAGTGATTGCCGTTCTTCCGCAACACGCCGGAGTCGTGACAGACCTGCAGGAACGGTGCGAAGGCCCACGGCAGCCGGTCGCGTAGGTAGAGCCACAGATGGGCGACCTTGAACGGCGCCCACTGATTCCAGAAGAACACCGCGGCCGCGACCCCGACCGGCAGCGCACTCAGGCTCCAGAAGGCACTCGGCGGGTGGAACATCGGCGCGAAGATCAGGTAGCCGCTCCCCAGGGTGACAGTGGCCAGGACCATCATGCCGATGCCGGAGCGCCGGTCGTTGTTGATCACCTTGAGCGGGTCGGCGGTGCGGGCGCCGGTGCCCGCATCCACCTTGGGCAGGGACCGCAGCACCCGTGCCGACAGCCGTCCGCCGCCGTATCCGACGGTGAGGCCGAGCAGGGCGGCCACCAGCACCCAGCCGATGAACGGCCGCATGGTCAGACCCAGCCACCAGTCGGCGGCGTTCGCCGGCCACCACACCGCGCCGGTCGCGAGATAGCAGGTCGCGGCGAGTCCGGCCCCCATGACGAGCTTGCGGGCGTGGTCCTGAACATCACCGTCTTTCTGGCCTTTGCCCGCAGTGAACAGGTAACCGATACGGGTGGGGTCGTCCGGTGCTTTCCAGCGTCCGACCGAATAGCCGCGCGCGTATCCGAAGCCGAACAGCACGCCGGTCAGCAGAAAGAGCGCGACCGCGGCGGGGGGAAACACCCCGCCGAGCAGCGCCGCGGTCACCCCGAGAAACACACTGCCGGCCAGCCCGAGGCGGTACATCGGCGCGAGCTGGCGAAGCTGCCAGAACGCGATGGCCTCGTTCGATCTACGGGAGCCGAGGAACCCGAGCCAATGCTCCACCTCCGCCGGAACGAAGCCGTCGGACGGCGCGTCGTCGCCGTCCGGTCGAGCGGCGACCCGGGTGAAGATGGCGGTGATCGTTCGTTGCAACAGATGCTGCTCGACATCGCCGGGCGTCCGCAGCTCGAGCAGATCGGTGACCCGGCCGGTGTATTCGTCCTCAACCGCATACACGGTCTTGGCCAGCCAGGCGTTCAACGGCTTCGCCAACGCCGTACGCGCGGCGGGGGCAGTGGCCAGTCCGCCGGAGAGCGCCTCCCAGTGCGGCCGGGCCAGCGGCGGCACCTTGAGCATCAGGAACCGGCCTACCTCGTCCGCGCTGACCGGGCCGAGTTCGATGACCGCGGCGTCGGGCACGGCATTGTCGAAGTACGACGAATTGGCCGGCGTCCGAACACCGGTGAGGACCGCTCGCTTGCCCGCGGTGAACTGCCGGAACGCCTCCGACGCCAGGCGTTGTGCGCTGGGGGCGATTTCGTCGAAGCCGTCGAAGATGGGGACCAGCCGCCCCTCGACGATGTCCTGGAGCGCCCTGAGGTGCTCCAGGTCGTGCAGGCCGTACTCGTCGCGCAGCATTCCGGAGATCCAGACCGCGAGCCGCTGCCGGGTCGGCATCCAGGAGCGCAGTCGGAGCAGGACGGATGGGCAGTTCTCCGCGTCCAGGCGGTGCATCAGCGAGTACGCGAGCGTCGTCTTGCCGGACTGCGAGTCACCGAAGATCACCAGCCGGCCACCACCGCAGATGTGCCGGGCCAGGTCGGTCTCTTGGGCCAGCCCCCCTTCGTTGTCGCCGAGCCGGTGCCACGGCACCCGCATCTGGCCCCAGTCGACCAGGGCCCGAAGTTCGTTGTCGGCGTAAGCACGGAACTTCTGGGTGAGCGACGCCGCGATTTCGGCTTCGTCGGGCACCCGCTGCGCCGGGGGATGGAAGTGCTGATGGATACCACCGTGGAGGATGCCCGAGATGGCGATTCCGCCGTCGCTGGCGGTCGCGTTCCCCGATTGCTCCACGGAGGACCGCGGGTCGCCCACTGTCAGCCGCGATGCTCGATGCCGGTGTTGGCCACCGATGCCGGTCCATCGGCTCGGGCGTCACCGGATCGGATGACGGTGGCCGGGCCCGCCGGCCCGCCACCGCGGACGCCGGTGTTGGCACTGCCGCCACTGGT
This sequence comes from Actinoplanes sp. NPDC048967, assembly GCF_040649415.1. NCBI lineage: Bacteria > Bacillati > Actinomycetota > Actinomycetes > Micromonosporales > Micromonosporaceae > Actinoplanes > Actinoplanes sp. NPDC048967. Next base: position 877,670 of record NZ_JBEZFL010000001.1, on the reverse strand, counting down.
TGCCGTCGCGTTCCCCGAGTCCTCGACCCGGTCAGCGCCTGACGGTGGCGATGCGGGCAGCAGGTGCGGACCGAAGAAGGCCACCAGCGCGACGACGACGCCGATCGTGCTGGCCAGCTTGTCAGCCTTGTCGAGGCCGACGATGGCGAAATAGACGATGAGGCCGGCCAGCGATGCGGCGAAGACGATGCGACCGGCCAGAATGATGCGACTGCGGCGGGACATGGGTACGAAGTCTACTAAGCGGCGTCAACAGAAAGTGATCATGTGACTACCGGATATTCAGGCTTCGGGTGGCCGACGACCAAGCTGCCTGGTCGCGGGTGCGTCGACGTGACGGGGGGGTACGGTCAATGATCGAGGTGGTCTTCTTCGACGTCGGCGGGACCGTTCTCGACGAGTCCCGGGAGTTCGAGACCTGGGCCGACTGGATCGGTGTGCCACGGCATACGTTCTCGGCGGTCTTCGGCGCGGTGATCGCCCGTGGACTCGACTATCGGGAGACGTTCCGGGTCTTCCGGCCCGATTTCGACGTCGAGGCCGAACGGGAGCGCCGAGCGGCAGCCGGTCGGCCTGAGTCGTTCGGCGAGGAGGATCTCTACCCCGACGCGCGGGCGTGCCTGGCCGCTCTGAAGGACCAGGGCTTGTTCGTGGGCCTGGCCGGTAATCAGCCCGCCCATCCGGCCCGACAACGACATCCGCCCGGCCGAGCGGGCCGGTCTGAAGACCTGCCTGATCCGGCGTGGTCCTTGGGGCCACATCCTCGACATGCCGGACGTGGCCGGGCAGTGCCTGTTCCGCATCGATGCGCTGGACGAGCTGCCCGGCCTGGTCGCGAAGCACCACGCGGCTTCAGTGGATGGCCTTGAGACCGATCACCCCACCGATGATCATCGTCAGGAAGACGAACTTCAGCAGTGAGGCCGGCTCCTCGCCGGTGACCATGGCGTAGGCGACGGTCAGGACAGCGCCGATCCCCACCCATACCGCGTACGCCGTGCCGATCGGCAAGGTGCGCATCGCGTACGCCAGGCCCGCCATGCTGGCGATGATCCCGACGAAGAACACCACCGACGGGCCGAGCCGGGCGAAGCCCTGGCTCCGGCCCAGGGCCGTCGCCCAGACCGCTTCGCACACACCGGAGAGCACAAGAATGAACCAGGACATGGAAGTCCTCCCGCGCGCCGTCTTGTCGCTGACCGGGTACGGCACCCTCGTCCGGGAGCTCACCTGAGCTCTGCCTCCAGCGTGACATACGCCGACGGAATGCCGCTGGAGGTGTGACAACCGAGACAGCCACCGCCTCGAACAGCGACTCTGGGACGTACTACGAGCTCAGACGACGTAGGGCTGCCACGGGAAGCGGGCTGCGAGGGTCGGGTCACCGTTGCCCGGCCGGGTTCCCGCCTGCGCCCCGTAGCCCGCCTGGATGCACCAGCCGTCCGCCCGCGTCAGCACCGCGAAGTGGTTGTCGGCCGACAGCCGCACCAGCACCCGGCGCGCCAGTTCGCCATCCGGGTCCCGCACGGGGCGTTGGCGGGCGGACGTCAGCTCGAACCGCCAAACTTCGCGGGCCGCCGTACGCAGTTGGTCGGCCCACGTAGGCCACGGTCGGCGCCGTCGGCTCGTGTTGTCGGCCGACCCCACGTAGCGGTCGTACAGGAGTTTGAGCTCCGCCGCGGCGGCCAGGTCATTCGCCGGGCGATCGCCCTCCCACACCGCAAGGTCGTATGACATGGCGCAGGACTCTACCCAGTGCCGGGGCGCGTGGCAGTACCCCGGATGTGCGGGGTTGCCGGGCTCTTCGGCCCGGTCGGGGGAAAGCGGAACCGCTCCAGCTCATCCGGGACGAATCCCGCCGCGACGATCGCGGCGGCGGTGTCCCGGCCGGTGTGGCAGCCGCCGAACAGTCGCGGCCACAGCGTCGCGTCGGCCACCCGCTGAGCCCGGCGCATCCCGGGCTGCTCCGCGGCGACGTGCTCGAAGAACCGCACCCGGCCGCCCGGGCGCAGCACCCGTTTGATCTCCGCCAGCGCGGCTGCCTGGTCCGGCACCGTGCACAACACCAGGCAGACCACCGCGGCGTCGAACCGGCCGTCCGCGCCGGGCAGCGCGTCGGCCAGGCCGTCGACCACCTGCACCGGTACGGGGGCCCGCCGCCCGGCAACCGCAGCGGCGGCTCGCAGCCGCGGCTCCGGCTCGACCGCCACCACCTCGGTCACCTCGGCCGGATAGTGCGCGAAAGTGAGCCCGTTGCCCGCCCCGACCTCCACCACCCGGCCGGACAACCCCGCGACCAGGGCCCGCCGCCGCTCGGCCATCCCGGCGCGATCCATCAGTACGCTCAGCCGGGCATAGACCCGCGCAAACACCGGATGCGACGTCACTGTGACTCCTCCAGGACGGCCGAAGACCCTCGACCAGCACGGTACGGCGGCGCGCCAGTCCCCGTGCCGGTTCCACAGGTTCATCGTCAGCACCCGGACACTGCCGACGGCACCCTCTACCGTGGATTCGTTCCCCGCCGAACGTCAGGATGAGGCCCCTTGCGCAGTGAAGTGCTGTTCCTCGGCGGCCGGGCCGGCGTCGGCAAGACCAGCGTCGGCACCGAGATCCACGTGCAGCTGTCCGCGCGGCACGTCCGGCACTGCCTGATCGAGGGCGACAACCTCGACCTGGCCTATCCGCCGCCGTGGGAGCACGGCCTGGCCGAACGCAATCTGGCCGCCATGTGGGCCAACTACCGCGTCCTGGGCTACCGGCGGCTGATCTACACCAACACGGTGAGCGTCCGCTTCGTCGACGCGCTCACGACCGCGATGGGCGATGATCCGCGGGTCACGGCCGTCCTGCTCACCGCCGACGACGGTACGGCGCGGCAGCGGCTGGCCCGGCGCGAGATCGGCACCGCGCTGCAACGCCACGTGGAACGCAGCGACCTCGCGGCGCGTGAGCTGGCGGAGCTGAGCCCGGAGTGGGTGCACCGGATCGCCACCGACGGGCGCCCGGTGGCCGACCTCGCCGGTGAGATCATCGAACTGGCCGGCTGGGCCGGCGACACCGCGAACTAGGCGCGCAGCAGCGCTTCCAGCTGCCGTACGACCTCGTCGACCGGGGCGGTCACGTCGATCTCCGCGGTCGCGGTGGCGCGCAGCAGCGGTTCCACGTGCGCCCGGTGGTCGAGGACCGCTGCGCGTTCCGCGGGGCTCTTGCCGTACGGGTTGTCGGTGCGCGCCGCGATCCGGGCCAGCAGTACTTCCGCCGGCGCGCTCAGCAGCACGACGTGGTCGAATCTCGGGTAGAACTCGCCCTGGTTGGATTTGCAGCCGGCCACGAACAGGTCTCCCGGGCCGCTGAGCAGCTCCGTCATCTCCGGCTCGCGCCAGATCCAGTCCGCCGAGCCGTCCGGCAGCGTCACCCAGCGGCTCCACCGGTCGGTGTCCGTGTCGACCGTGCGGTGCCCGAGCGCGCCGAGGGCCCGCAACGCCGTGGACTTGCCCGTACCTGACATGCCGGTGATCAGGATCTTGGCGGCGGGGCGCGGGGTCATGGGCAGAGCGTACGAGGCGCTAGCGTGAGCCGGTGACAGTGCTGAGCAGTCTCGGGTCCTTCGTCGTCGTGGTCGGGCTGCTGACGCTGACGCCGGGCATGGACACCGCGCTCATTCTGCGTACCGCTGCCGTCGGCGCCCCGCGCCGCGCCTGGGGTGTCGTTCTCGGCATCCAGAGCGGCACCCTGGTCTGGGGTGTGCTCACCTCGGCCGGCATCACGGCCCTGCTGACCGCCTCGCGGCTCGCCTACGACGTCCTGCGGTGGGCCGGCGCCTGCTATCTGATCTGGATGGGCCTCTCCATGCTGTGGGCCGCCCGCCGTCACAGGGCTGAGCCGCGGACTGCCCCGGAGGCGCCGGGGTTCCGGCGCGGGCTGCTCACCAACCTGCTGAATCCGAAAATGGGCGCGTTCTACGTCGCCCTGCTGCCGCAGTTCATCCCGCCGGACGTGGCGCCGTTCGCCTTCGGGGTGCTGCTGACCGGCCTCCACATCGTCCTGGGTACCGCCTGGTCGGCCGTCCTGGTCGGGCTCGCGCACCGGCTGCGCACCCTCCTGCGCCGGCCGGTGGCCCGTCGCGTGCTGGACCGGATCACCGGCACCGTCATCACCGCCTTCGGGCTCCGGCTCGCCCTGAGCAGCACCTGACCGGCTTGACCGAGCCGCGGCACCGGTTCGACTAGGCCGCGGCCCGCCAGACCTGGCGGGGTGCGAAGCCGTCCCGGCGCAGCCAGTGCTCGGTGTAGACGATGCGGTCGGCCGGGATCACCACGAGCGGTCCCGTCGGCGGGTCGTCCAGCGAGCGGGACCGTTCGACGTGCTCCGACTGCCAGCGCACCGCCGGCCAGAACCGCGCGAAGTCCGGGTCCGGCTCGGTCAGCACCCGCGCCTGACCGAAGATCTGCGCCCCGCGGCTGCTGGCCTGGCCCACCAGCGGCGCGAAGACGCCGACCGAGACCCGCGGGTCGGCGGCGATGTTGCGCAGCTTCGGCGAGCCGGCCGCCGCGGTGAACATCAGCGTGAAGTCCAGGTGGAAGTAGCGCACCGGGGTGGCCAGCGGCCCGGCCGGTCCCGCCGTGGCCAGCACGCACATGTTCTGCGACGACAGCAGGTTGAGCAGGCGTTCCTCGAGGCGGGGCCGGTCCAGGCGGGCGGTGGGGGCCGGGCCGGCCAGCCAGGGGTTGGTCACGGGCATGAGTGATCTTGGCAGATCAGCGGGAGCAGCGTCGAGAGGTCGTCGACCGTCAGCTCCGGCACGTGGGTGTCCGGGTCGTCGCGGTACGCCGCCGCCGACGGATAGTTGGCGTTGGTCACCAGGATCGGGCGCATCCCGGCCGTGGCGGCTCCCCAGTGTTCGCGGCTGCCGCCGTCGCCCACGTACCAGCACTGTTGCGGGAGGACGCCCAGGCGATCGGCCACTGTGGCGTACAGGCGCTGGTCGGGTTTGCGGTAGCCCTCGCGCCACGAGAAGACCGCCGCGTCGATCAGGGGTGCGAACGGGGTCGACGGCCAGCTCTCGTACAGCTCGCTGCTGCAGTCGGAGATCAGCCCCAACCGCAGGCCGCGCTCGCGCAGGGTGGCCAGCACCGCCAGGACGCCGGGCCGCGGTGTGCGGACCGTGGCCGCGCCGGCGAGTTGCACCGCCGTGGCCGCGTCGAGGGCGTCCGGTGCCGGGGTGACGCCGCAGCGCAGAGCCACGGTTTCAAGGGTGGCCCGGGTGTCGCCGAACGCGCCGGTCGCCCGCTCGCGGAAGGTGGCCCCCATCATCGTGCAGAAGGCGTCTGCCGGCACCCCGAGGGCCGCCGCGGTCGCGATGAAGGAGGACCGCCGGCCGTCCTCGGCGGACGGGTCGGTCAGCGTGCCGAAGAAGTCGAAGACGACGGCCTTCATCGCACGGCGTGCGGGGCGAGCACGGCCGCACAGCGCAGGTTGCGGTAGTGGCCGCGGTAGTCCAGGCCGTACCCGACGATCAGGCCGGCCGGCACGTCGAAGCCGACGTAGGTCGGCACGCCGAACTCCGGGGTGTCCGGCTTGCGCAGCAGCGCCGCCACCGCGATCGACGCGGGTCCGCGCTGCCGCAGGTTGGCGATCAGCCACGACATGGTCAGGCCGGTCTGGATGACCGTCTCCGCGATGATCACGTCCCGGTCGGTGATGTCCAGATCAAGATCCTTGAGCAGGCGTACGGAGCCGGAAGCGCGCTTGCTCGTGGTGTACGACCGGATCGCCATCCAGTCGATCTCCACCTGGCTCTCCAGGGCCCGGGCCAGGTCGACGGTGAACGTGGCGGCCCCGCCCAGCACCCCCACCAGCACGACCTCGCGGCCGGCGTAGTCCTTGCCGATCTCGGCGGCCAGTCCCTTCACCCGGGTGTGGATCTGGTCCTCGGTGAGCAGCACGGACTCGAGGTCGTCCGCGACGTGGTCGGCGTCCACCGTCATCCCCCTGAGAAGTCGCCGCGCCTCGCAGCCCCCCGCGAGGTCACGCCGGAATCCTGACACGCGGGGCCCCGGCCGCCAACACGCGTCCAGCCCCTGGCGCACACGCCGTTTCGCCGGCATCCGCCCTGGCCGGGCGGCAGACTGCGATCATGCGCCGGCTCCGTTTCGCCCCGGTGGCGACCTGCTACGTGATCGTCGTGGCGCTGCTCACACTCGCGGGCCGGCGGTGGTCGCCGTACGCGGATCTGGCGGTCTTCGTAGCGGTGGTGCTGACGATGCCGGCCGGTCTGCTGTCGCCGTTGCTCGCCCTCGTCCCGGACCATCTCGGCTGGTACGCCCTGCCGCTGCTGGCCGTGCTCAACGCCTTCGTGCTGCGCGGGCTGAGCCGGGTCCTGCCCCGCGACCCGATCGCCCGTGGGGTGGAGAACAGGCTGCACAGCGCGCTGGTGTCGACCCGGCTGAAGGTGACACCGATGCTGCATTCCGGCCGGCGCCGGGAACGCAGCCTGTTGCTGCGGGACGTACCGATCGCCTATCCGCAGCTGGTCGGGGTCTATCACGAGCTCTGGCGGGACTCCGGCCTGCGGGTGCGGGAGGTGCCGGAACCGCTGGCGCTGCGGGCGTACGACGGGGAGGGTTACGCGTTCTCGCTGGAGGCCGGGCCGGGCGTCTTCGGCGACGCCGTCCTGACCGTCGCCCCGCCGGCCGGCCGGCGCTGGGGGTTCGCGGCGGGACTGGTGGCGGGGGGAGTGCCGGGGGCGATCGCGGCGGTGTCCGCGGCCTATCCGGCGCTGCTGCTCACCGGCTGCGGCGCGCTGGTCGGTGGGCTCGCCTGCTTGACCGTGCCCCGGACCCGCGCGTTCGGCCGGGGGCTGCTGCTGGGCGGCGGGCCGGCGCTGGCCGTTCTCCTGCTGTATGGCACAGCGTGACGGACTCGGGCCGGTCAGGTGCATCCAGGCGCCGTTTGTCCACATTCCCGGCCTGCTTCCGCTGACCGTAATGAGACTCCTGTAATGTCCGCGCGTCCAACTATTCATGTATTCATCACGACGGTGGAGTTGTGGCATGGCACAACGGTTCACGCTGGACGAGATCCGGACCCGTACCTACAAGGATCGCGACGCCTGGTGGACCGTGTGGCTCGTCGATCCGCTGGCGTCGCGGCTGGTCTGGCTCGTGGCCCCGGTCCGCTGGATCACGCCGAACCTGCTGACCATGGGCGCGTTCCTGCTCGGCTTCGTGGCCGCGTACTGCTTCCTGCAGGGCGACTACCCGTGGCTGGTGGCCGGCGCGGTGGTCTTCCACATCAGCTTCGTGCTCGACTGCATGGACGGCAAGATCGCCCGGCTCAAGGGTACGGGCTCGGTGTTCGGCGCCTGGCTCGACTATGTCTTCGACCGGCTGCGCGTGGTCACCTGCGCGGTCGCCCTGATGGTCGGCCAGTACGCCAAGACCGACAACGTGATCTACCTGTGGCTGGCCGGCGTGGTCATCTTCCTCGACATGTTCCGCTACCTGAACGCCCTGCAGATGGGCAAGGTCAAGCAGGACATGCGGCGCAACCTCGAGGCGGCCCGTGGCGAGGGTCCCGACCGGCCGGTGTTCGTCGAGGAGACCAGCGCCCAGCAGCCCGTGGGTCCCGCCGCCGGTGCGGCGGCCCCGGTGGCCGGTGACCGGGCCGAGGCGACCCCGGTCGTCGACGTGTACGGCGAGTTCCGGGCCAAGATGGGCCCGCTGATGAAGCTCCGTAACTCGCTGGCCCGTCAGCGCATCCGGGCCCACCTGTTCAGCGGCATCGAGTTCCAGATGTTCGTGTTCATCCTCGGCCCGCTGACCAACCAGATCATCTTCTTCTCCGTGCTGTCCGCGGTGGCGCTGGCGGGCTTCGAGCTGCTGCTGATCTACAAGCTCTACAGCGCCACCAAGGTCTACACCCGCGAGCTGGCCAGGATCGGCTCGTCCGAGGCCGCCGCCCACGCGGCCGCGGTCGCCGCCGGCGCCCCGAGCGACGGCGACGAGGAAGACGACGAGCTCTCCCCGCAGCGCATCTCCGCCTGAGGGCGGGGCGTCCCACCGAGTGGCCGGTCAGCGTGGCAAGCTGACCGGCCATGAACGTATCCGCGGTGCGCACCGTCGCGCCGGCAGAGTGGCCGGAGCCCGCCTTCCGGGTCGGGCCGGCCCCGGCGCTGGGCGGCGGCGCGTGAGCGCCCGCTTCGAGGAGCTCGCCTGGCGCGAGACGCCGATCGGCGAGATCAGCCTGCGCCGCCGCCTCGACCCGCGGCTGCGCGTCGAGGTCTACGAAGTCAAGATCAACGACGAGTTTCTGATGTCCAGCCTGTTCACGGTGGCCGAGATCGAACTGGCCCGGCTCGGCCTGGCCGCGTTGCCGGGCGATGCCCACCCGGACGTGGTGGTGGGCGGGCTCGGCCTCGGCTACACCGCGCGGGCCGTCCTGGAGGACGCCCGGGTGGCGTCGCTGGTGGTCGTCGACGCGGTCGCCGAAGTGATCTCCTGGCACGAGCGCGGGCTGCTGCCCGAGGCGGCGGCGCTGGTCACCGACCCGCGCAGCCGCCTGGTCGAGGGTGACTTCTTCGCGATGGCGGCCGGGCCGGACGGCTTCGACCCCGCGGTGCCGGGCCGGCGCTTCGATGCGATCCTGCTCGACGTCGACCACAGTCCGCGGCACGTGCTGGCCCCGGCCAACGCGGCGCTCTACACCGTCGACGGGATGCGCCGGCTCGCCGCGCACCTGCGGCCCGGCGGCGTCTTCGCCCTGTGGTCCGACGACCCGCCGGACGCCGAGTTCGAGGCGGTCCTGGCCGAGGTCTTCACCTCGGCGGCGGCGCACGTGGTCTCGTTCCCGAACCCGCTCACCGGCGGAGAGTCGGCCAACACCGTATATGTGGCTACATAGCCGGGCATACTGGCGGTTGTGGACGACCACCCTCTCGAACCCGGCGAGGACGCCACGACGTTCTTCCAGCCGCGCGCCGAAGTCTTCGTGACCGTGCTGTGGGTGTGCGCCGCCGTGTGGTTCCTGTGCCGGGGCCTGTCGGTGGTGGTCCAGCTGCTGCTGGGCGACGTGCCGACGATCGGTGAGCTGGTCCGGGTCGCGGAGAGCCTGCTGGTCGTCCCGGTGGTCACCGCGAGCGTGGTCATGCTGGTGGCCTGGAACAGGCTCGGCTGGATGAAGAGCTCCGTGTACGGGCTGGAGTTCGCGGCGACCGGCCGCCGTGGCGTGCACCTGCGCTGGGCGTCGATCGCCTCGGTCGGGCTGCGGCGCTGGGGACCGTTCACGGAGTTGGTGGTGACCCCGACCGACATGGCCGCGGTGACCGAGCTGCCCGGCCCCGGCCGGCGCCCGCGGGTGCTGCGCCGCGAGTCCGGCCCGGCGTTCCTGATCGACGTGGGCCTGATGTCGCCCGGCCCCCGGACGCTGCTCGCCGAGCTGCACCGGCGCATCCCGTCCCGGGTCTGAGCCGGCGAGGGTCTTGACCTCTACGCCCCGGGATCCTATGTTTAACGCATCCGTTAATTAACGAAGGTGTTAAACGGCATGACCGACCGGCTCAGCGTCATCTTCGCGGCCCTGGCCGACCCGACCCGCCGCGCGATCCTGGCCCGGCTGGCCGAGGGCGACGCCACCGTCTCGGAGCTGGCCGAACCGTTCACGATCAGCCTCCCGGCGATCTCCCGGCACCTGAAGGTGCTGGAACAGGCCGGCCTGATCACCCGCAGCCGCTCCGCGCAGTGGCGCTCCAGCAGCCTGCAGGCCGAGCCGCTGCGCGAGGCGACCGCCTGGATGGAGCGCTACCGGCGGTTCTGGGACGTCAACTTCGCGCGCCTCGACGCGCACCTGCAGCGCATCCAGCAAGAGGAGAGAGAGCCATGAGCGACGCCACCACCCAACTGGTCCTCACCCGGATCTTCGACGCCCCGCGGGAGCTGGTCTACCGCGCGTTCACCGACCCCGACCAGCTCGCCGCGTGGTTCGGGCCGGTCGGCTGGTCGGTGCCCCGCGACAGCGTGGACATCGAGGCCAAGGTCGGCGGCCACCAGCGCTTCACGATGGTCAACGACGAGGACCCGGCCCAGAACTCGCCGGTCGACGTGACCTTCGTCGAGGTCGTCGAGAACGAGCTGCTGGTCGGCGAGGAGAACGCGGCCGACATCCCGGCGTTCGCCGGCTCGCTGATGCGGATGCGGCTGGAGTTCCACGACGAGCCCGGCGGCAGGACCCGGCTCGTGCTGACCCAGGGCCCGTACACCGAGGACTTCGTCGCGATGGCCCGCGAGGGCTGGGGCAGCTCCTTCACCAAGCTGGACCGCACGCTCGGCTAACCGGCGGTGCCGGCCAAAGTGTCGGGAGCGCCGAAGGTGACCGGGACGCCGGGGGAGTAGAGCACACTCACCGGCGGCCCGACCGGTGCGGGCAGGCCGGCCGCGGTGATCAGCTCGTCGTCGAGCTCGAGCAGCTCCGCGCGGTGCAACGGCCAGCGCGGGTGCTCGTTGGGCAGGTGCAGGCTGCGGCCCCAGGCGTGGGTGTGCAGGCCCCAGCGGGCGGTGACGAAGTGCTCCGCCGGGGACGGCTCGGTGAGCGGGGCTCCGACGCGTACCGTCATGGAGCTGGCCGCCCCGCGCGGCCCGGGCCAGCGCCGCCGGCTGGTGTAGCGCAGTACGTCGCCGTCCTTCTCCAGGCGCATCCGCGCCCACTTGTACGGCAGGCGCAGCGAGGCCTGCGCGGTCAGCACGGGCAACAGCCGCTCGGCCTCCAGGGACAGGAAGACGACGGCCCGGCGCCCTTGCGCGTCCACGCTGTACAGCCGCACGTTGGTCTCGAGGAACGTGCCCAGATACGGGATGCCGGGGCCGCGCAACGGCCCCAGCCGCACCATCCGGAAGCCGATCAGACCCACGTAACTCACGCCGTCCAGGGTGTCCGGGACGGTGCCGCGGGGCAGGAACGGCGCCACGGTCTCCGGCGGTACGGCCCAGTGCAGGAACGCGAGGTCGTGCCAGCTCTGCACCAGCAACGACCGGCGTACCGGCCGTACCGTCTCCGGGGTCACGTCCTCGATCCGCACGCTCCCCATCATGCCGGTGCCGGGCGCGGCGCCGGAGTGATCTCCGTCGCCGCGCCGGCGCCGCGTCACCTGGTGAAGCGGTTGAGGATGCCCTTCTTCACCTGGCTCGGGCGCTGCTGCTCGCCGGCGAAGGCGCTGATCACGATGAGCGCACCGGTCAGCGCCGGCACCACCCACTGCAGCGCGGACAGCTTCTTCTGGGCCCGCACCACCTCGATCGGGGTGTCCACCGTCGACTCGGTGCCGGAGGCGGCGGGCACCGCGGTGTCCTTGGCCACCTTGCGGCCGAGCAGCCGGCTGTATCCGGTCACGCCGAGCGCGGCCACGGTCAGGCCGGTCTTGGCCAGCGACATGCCGGCCACGCCCTGCTGAGCGGCCAGCCGGCCGCGGTTGCCGACCAGCTCGCCGACGCTGCCGGCCAGGTGCGCACCGATCGCGGCGGCGTTCACCGGCGTCCACTTGTTCCAGCCGGTGTTGGCGACCCGGCCGGTGCTCTCCGGGTCGGCCGTCTCGGCGGCGGCGGGGTTGAGCGCCACCGCGTTGGCCAGGGTGCCGCCGAACCAGGCGGCGAGCCCGACGTCGTGCAGGGACCGGGAAAGAGTGTCCTGAGCCAAGGTGTCCTCCAGAGTTCGCGCAGGTGGGATACCTGTGCGAGCTACCCGGGGCCGGACGGCTTACACGGCCGGTGCGCGATCAGGTCCGGATCCGGCAGTGTCCAGTGCCACACAGACTGATCCTGGCCCCCGGGTCCGCCCGTACCGTTGGGGTATCCCGGTCACGCCAGCCCCTCGGAGGACCCGCATGCCGGTACCGCGCCGCACCCGTCTGCTTCCCCTGGTCCCCATGGTGGTGGCGCTGATCGCCCTCGGCTGCGTCTCCGCACCCGACGACGCGAGCGGCCCGGGCGGTGGCCGGGCTCCCGCCCCGACCCGTACCGCCGCCGCCGGTGAGGACCCCGACGGCACGGACACCCCGGAGGAGTTCAAGGCCGACATCGGAGACGCCGAACGGGTCGCCGAGGCGTACTGGAAAGCGCAGTTCAAGGCCTCCGGGCTGGACTTCGAGCCGATCGCGCGGCTGATCCCGTACGAGCGGGAGGGTGAGGTGGCGTGCGGCGGGCAGGGCCTCGGTCTCAACAACGCGGCGTACTGCTCGGCCGGTGACTTCATCGCGTACGACATCAACTGGGCGTTCGCCGCGTTCCGCCAGATCGGTGACGCGTTCATCTTCTACCTGCTCGGCCACGAGTACGCCCACGCCATCCAGCGGCGGCTCGGCATCCGGAAGGAGTTCACCATCGAGCTGGAGCTGCAGGCGGACTGCATGGCGGGGGCGTACATCGGCGACAGCGAACGCAAGGGCTCCCTCAAGCTCGACGACGGTGACCTCGAGGAGCTGGCCCGAGGCCTGGAAGCGGTCGGCGACGACCCGGGGCAGCCGTGGTTCGCCGAGGGCGCGCACGGCTCGGCCAAGCAGCGGACCAGGTCCTTCAGCAACGGCTACCGGCGCTCCCTGGACCCCTGCGACGTGTCGTAGCGGTCACACCGGCGCCCGTGACGGCCGGCCGGCGGGGGACAATGGGCAGGACATCTGACGAACGGCTCGGGAGGCCTGCCCTGACACGCACACAACCGGCTGCGGTGCTCTTCGACATGGACGGCACGCTGGTCGACAGCGAGAAGGTCTGGGACGTCGCGCTGTACGAACTGGCCGAACACGCCGGCGGCAAGCTGTCCGAGCCGGCCCGGCTGGCGATGATCGGCAGCAGCATGGCCACCTCGATGCGGATCCTGCGCGAGGACCTGGCCCAGCCGGACCGCGACGAGGCCGCCGACGTGGCCTGGCTCGAGCACCGCGTCGAGGAGCTGTTCGCCGAGGGCCTGATCTGGCGCCCGGGAGCGCTGGAGCTGCTGCGCGCGGTCCGCGCGGCGGGACTGCCGACGGCGCTGGTCACCTCGACCGGGCGCCGGCTGGTCGAGGTCGCGCTCGACACCCTGGGCCGGGAGAATTTCGACGCCGTGGTCTGCGGCGACGAGGTGTCGGCCCCGAAGCCCGACCCGACGCCGTACCGGACGGCGGCCGAGCTGCTCGGGGTACGGATCGAGCAGTGCGTGGCGATCGAGGACTCACCGACGGGCATGGCCAGCGCCGTGGCGTCGGGGGCGGCGGTGCTGGCGGTGCCGGCCGAGCTGGAGCTGCCGCCGACCGACGGGGTGCACCTGCGCGACTCGCTGGAAGGCGTCGACCCGGCCTTCCTGGCCACACTGTTCGCCTCCGCCACCGCCTGATCCCGCCCGCCCGCGATGCGGCTCGCCCGCCCGCGATGCGGCTCGCCCGCCCGCGATGCGGCTCGCCCGCCCGCGATGCGGCTCGCCGCGCGAGCCCGCGCCGGGTTCGGCGCGGGCTCGGCGGTCGTGCTCAGTCGTGGGCGATCGCGCCCAGGACGTTGAGGCGGGCGGCGCGGATCGCCGGCAGGACCGCGGCGATCACCCCGACCAGGGCGGCCAGCACCAGGTAGGTGCCCATCCGGCCCCACGGCAGCACCAGCTCGGTGATGCCGTCGCTCTTCAGCGCGCGGGTCACCGCCGTACCCATGCCGGCGCCGACGACCACGCCCAGCAGCGCGCCGAAGACGGAGATCACCACCGCCTCGACCGTCACCATTCGCATCGTCTGGGCCCGGCCCAGGCCGACCGCCCGCAGCAGCCCCAGCTCACGGGTGCGTTCCAGCACCGACAGGGCCAGGGTGTTGATCACGCCGAGCACCGCGATCAGGATGGCCAGCGCCAGCAGGATCTGGATCATCGTGATCAGGGTGTCGAAGGTGGCCGCCTGCTCGTCCACGAACGCCTGCGCGTCCTGCGCCGACACCTCGGGGCTGTCCGCCAGCAGCGCCTTGACCTGGGGCAGCACCTGGCTGACGGCGACGCCGTCGGCGAGGCGCACGAAGCCCATGGTCGGCTGCGTGATGCCGAAGTCCTTGGCCGTGGCGACCGGCAGCACGTAGTCACCCGGCATGCTGTCCTCCGGGTAGGTGGCCACGATCGTGTACTGGCGGGGATCACCGCGCGCCGGCTGGAGCGTGACCTTGGTGCCGACCTGCCAGCCGTAGTCCTGCGCCTCCTCCACGCTGACGGCCAGCTGGTCGTCGCGCAAGGTGTCCGGCATCCCGACCGCGGTGTTGCCGAACGCGTCCTTGAGCGCGGTCACGTTGTCGGTGGCGTTGACGTAGTGGTTCTCGCCGTCGATCGTGACCTGGTCGTTCCAGAGGCCGGCGACCGCCCGTACCCCCGGGATCTTGGCCGTGTCGCGCAGCACCGCCGGGTCGTAGGTCGGCGGCCGCGGGCCGTTCTGGTCCCCGCTGATGATCACCTCGGCCTTGAGGATCGTCGCGGCCTCGGCCTTGAGGCTGCTCTTGGCCGAGTCCATCACCACGGTGACGCCGGTGACCAGCGCGATGCCGACCATCAGCGCGGCCGCGGTGATCGCGGTGCGCCGCGGGTTGCGGCCCGAGTTGAGCCGGCCCAGGCGCCCCGGCAGCGACCAGGAGAAGAGCCGGCCGATGCCGGACACCACCGGGCGGCTGATCAGCGGCGTGAGCAGCGCGATGCCGATGAACGAGACCAGCACGCCGGTCAGGATGGTCCAGAGGGTGGCGTCGCCCATGTCGGCGAACAGGCCCAGACCCAGAGCGGTCGCCCCGGCCGCGGTCACCAGGCCGCCGGCCACGCTGACCTTGGTGAGCGGCCGGTCCGGCGTCGCCACGTCCTGCATGGCCGCGACCGGCGCGATCCGCGACGCCCGCAGCGCGGGCAGGACCGCGGCGACCACGGTCACCACGACCCCGACCACGAACGAGCTGATGATCGCGGCGGCCGGCACACCCACGGTGCCGAGCTGCATACCCCCACCGACGAACGAATTGAACAGGTACGCCAGCAGCGCGCCGACCCCGACACCGGCCGCCAGGCCGAGCACCGAGGCGATCAGGCCGATCACCACCGCCTCGACCAGCACCGAGCCGATCATCTGACGGCGGCTCGCGCCCAGCGCCCGCATCAGCGCCAGCTCCCGGGTGCGCTGCGCGACGATGATCGAGAACGTGTTGAGGATCAGGAAGATGCCGACGAACAGCGCCACGCCGGCGAAGCCGAGCAGGATGTTGGTGAAGAAGCCCAGCCCGGCCTGCAGGTCGGCGGCGGTGTCGGCGGCGAGCTGGTCACCGGTCTTGGTGACGTAGCCGGCGCCGAGGGTGGCCGAGATCCGGTCGCGCAGCGCTTCCGGCGTCACGCCCGGCTCCGCCTGCACCCGGATGGAGCTGTAGACCCCGGTCTTGCCCAGCATCAGCTTCTGGGCCACCGGTTCGGTGAAGGCCACCTCCTGCACGCCGCCGAGGCTGTCCCGGTTGCCGCTGTAGCCGTAGATGCCGACCAGCGTGAACTCTTTCCTCGGTTCCAGGGTGAGCACGCCGACCCGGTCGCCGACCTTGATGCCGGCGGCCTTGGCCACGGTCGCGTTCACCACGAACTCGTCGTCGGCGGTGGGCCCGCGGCCCTCGCGCAGCTGGAGCAGGTCGTCCGGGCCGGTCCAGGCCGAGCCGATGCGCGGCGGGCCGACCGAGGTGAGGACCTTGCCGTCGCTGCCGATCACCCGGGCGCCGTCGGCGTCGACGAGCCCGGTCGCGTTCTTCACCCCGGGCACGCCCCGCACCTGGGCCAGGGCGGACGCGGGCAGCGGGGTGACGACCTCCTCGCCCTCGAACTCGGAGACCTCGACCTTGGGCTTGGCCGTGACGCCGACGTCGGTGGTGGAGTACGCGCTGGCGAACAGCGAGTCGAACGACTTGCTCAGGGTGTCGGTGACCACGAACGCGCCGGCCACGAACATGACGCCGAGCACGACGGCGAGCCCGGAGAGGATGAGCCGCAGCTTGCGGGCGAGCAGGCTCTTCAGGGTCGCGCGCAGCATCAGAGCATCACCGGTTCGGCGTGCGTGTCGAGGCGCTTCATCATGTCCAGGACGGTCTCCGGGGTCGGGCCGGTGAGCTCGTCGACGATCGCGCCGTCGGCCAGGAACACCACCCGGTCGGCGTAGCTGGCGGCGACCGGGTCGTGGGTGACCATCACGATGGTCTGGTTGTGCTCACGCACGCTGGCCCGCAGGAACGACAGCACCTCGGCGCCGGACCGTGAGTCCAGGTTGCCGGTGGGCTCGTCGGCGAAGATGACGTCGGGCCGGCCGATCAGGGCCCGGGCGCACGCGACGCGCTGCTGCTGGCCGCCGGAGAGCTGGCTGGGCCGGTGGCTGAGCCGGTCCCGCAGCCCGACGGTGTCGATGACGATGTCCCACCACTGCGGGTCGGGCTTGCGTCCGGCGATGTCCAGCGGCAGCCGGATGTTCTCCTGCGCGCTCAGCGTCGGCAGCAGGTTGAACTGCTGGAAGATGAAGCCGACCCGGTCGCGGCGCAGCCGGGTGAGGGCCTTGTCGCCCATGCCGGTGATCTTGGTGCCGCCGACGTGCACCTCACCGCGGTCGACCGTGTCCAGCCCGGCCAGGCAGTGCATGAGGGTCGACTTGCCGCTGCCGGACGGGCCCATGATGGCCGTGAACCTGCCGCGTTCGAACTCGGCGCTCACGCCGCGCAGCGCGACGACCCGCGCCTCGCCGGTGCCGTAGACCTTCCAGACCTCGCCGGCCCGTGCGGCCGCCGGTTCGCGGGAATCCGTGCTTGTCACTGTGCCCCCAGGAGAACGTGCTCGATGTTGTCCGGCTCAGTCTTCCGGCGCGAGCGGCCCGAAGCGTCCGCCCAGCGGCGTAGCCCGACGCGGAGATTTCGGTGGGGGTGCCACCCAGGCAACGCTCAGGGTTACCCCCTGGCGTCATGGTGACGGTTGACAGACGTCATTAATGACGTCATATTGATGTCATGGACTTGACGCCGTACCTCGAATCGCTCCGCAGCGACCTCAGCGCCGCCGCGGCCCCGGGTGGTCCGGAGACCACCCGGGCGGCGGACCTGCTCGGCCACGCCCTGGAGGCGTCGGCCCGGCTGGCGCTGCTGCAGGCGCTGTCGGACGCGGCGGCGGAGATCACCACCCGCCTGCACGGACCGGTGGTGGACGTCCGCCTCCGCGGCCGCGACGCGGACCTGGTGGTTACCGAGCCGGCGCCGGAACCCGACCTCGACGAACAGCCGGCCCCGGCGCCGCCGCCGGATGGCGGTGACCTCGCCCGGTTGACCCTGCGCATGCCGGAAGCACTCAAGACCCACGTCGAGCAGTCCGCGGCCGCCGAGGGCATCTCGGTCAACGCCTGGCTCGTGCGCGCGGTGACCGCGGCGGCCGGCAACACTCCGGCCCAGCCGCCGCGCCGGGGCCGCCCCGGCAAGCGCATCACCGGCTTCGCCCAAGCCTGACCTGCTGTTTCCACTGAAGGGAAAAGACCATGTACGAGTTCGACCGCTCCACCCCCGTGACGGTGTCCCTGCGCGTGCAGCGGGGCACGGCGGAACTGGTGGCCGAGAACAGGCCCGACATCCAGGTGCAGATCGACCCGGAGGACGGTGCCGAGGACCGCTTCACGGTGGCGTTGGAAGGCGACACGCTGGTCGTGCACGGGCCGGAGTCGACGTGGGACTGGCGCCGTACCCCGAAGGTCCGGGTTCTGGTCCGGGTGCCGCTGGACAGCGCGCTGGCGGCCAAGTCGGCGTCGGCCGGCGTCCGCGCGACCGGCCGCTGGTCGAGCGCGCAAGTGAACGCGGCGTCGGCGGATGTGTTCGTGGACGACGTGACCGGGGACGCGTCGCTGAAGGCGTCCAGTGGTGACGTGGCCGTCAACCGGGTCGGTGGTTCCCTGCGGATCAGCAGCGCGAGCGGTGCTCTGCGGGTGGGTGACGTCAACGGTGACGTCAAAGCCGACGCGGCGAGCGGCGACCTGGTGCTGCGCAGCGTCGGCGGGTCGCTGCAGGCCACCACGGCCTCGGGCGACGTCGAGGTGGGCGTGGTCAGCCGGGGCAAGACCCGGGTGGGTACGGCATCGGGCGATGTCTCGGTCGGGGTGGCCGCGGGCACCGGGGTCTGGCTCGATCTGAACACGGCCTCGGGATCGACCACGAGCGATCTCACGCTGGGCGGCCAGCCGGCTGAGGGTGGACGCGAGGCGACGTTGGAGCTGCGGGTCCGGACCGCCAGCGGGGACATCGACGTGCACCGGGCGATGGGCGACCTGCGCACCGCCGCCTGACCGGCTCCGTGGGATGCGGGCGGCCCCCCGGGTCCTGACGCGCCGGATGCGGACGGCCCTCGGCGGTCAGCCGCCGGGGCGGACCAGGCCGGTTTCGTAGGCCAGGACGACGGCCTGGACGCGGTCGCGGAGGCCGAGCTTCGTCAACATGTGGCCCACGTGGGTCTTCACCGTCGTCTCGCTGACCGTGAGGGCCCGGGCGATCTCCGCATTCGAGTGGCCCTTGGCCACGTGGGCGAGCACCTCACGCTCCCGGTCGGTCAGCGTCTTGAGCGCGGGCGCGGCCGCCGTCGTGGCCGGCGCGGGCAGAGCCTCGGCCAGGCGGGCGAGCAGCCGGGCAAGAATCGCCGGCGCCACCACGGCGCCCCCGGTCGCGACGGTACGGACGGCAGCGACCAGCTCAGCCGGCGGCACGTCCTTGCACAGGTAACCCATCGCTCCGGCCGCCACCGCCCCGGTGACCTGCTCGTCGGCGTCGTGCGTGGTGAGGATCAGCACCCGGACCGGCAGCCCGGACTCGACGATCGCACGCGTCACGGCCAGGCCGTCCAGCCGGGGCAAGCGGAGATCCATGAGCACGACATCGGGCAGCAGGCGCCGCGAGAGATCGACGGCTTCGAGCCCGTCACCGGCCTCACCGACAACCGTGACGCCGCCACTGGAGGCGAAGGCCATCCGCAGGCCGGATCGCAGCATCGGCTGATCGTCGACGAGCAGGACCCGCACCGGCCGCCCGTTCGCCAGGGCCGGAGCCGTGCCGTTGACCCCCGTCACCGCTTCTGCCTCTCCGCTCGGCCGGCCTTGATGCTTGGGCCGCTCTGCTCGGGACCGTGGCCGGCCCCGCGCTCACCCTAGGGGATCGTGCGGTGATCACTGCCCTGACGTGTCGTCCTTCGGACGCGCCGGCCATGGGGTGGGCTCGGGGGTAGCTCTGCGGTGACGGAACGCTCGGGGGAGCTGCCGGTGACGCAAGACGGACCGGGCGGGGCCGGGTCGCGACGGGCGAGTCCGGGCCGCGTTGGGCCGGGGCAGGGCCGCGTTGGGCGGGGCCGAGCCGCGACGGGCGGGCCTGGGCCGCGTTGGGCGGGGCCGAGCCGCGACGGGCGGGCCTGGGCCGCGTTGGGCGAGGGTCGGGCTGCGTTGGGCGGGGCCGAGCCGCGACGGGCGGGCCTGGGCCGCGTTGGGCGGGGTCGGGCTGCGTTGGGCGGGGTCGGGCTGCGTTGGGCGGGGCTGGGCCGCGCTGGGCGGGCCGGACCACGACGGGCGGGACCGGTGAGCGAAGCGCACTGGGCGGCAGCGCCGCGGTCCAGGGGTCAGGACTGGCGGGGGACCGGCAGCGTGATGGTGTCGTCCTCCGCTTCGGGCGCGGCGACCGGTTCCGGCTCGGGCTCCGGGTAGGGCGGCGGGGTGCCGCCGAACTCCGGGCAGAACGCCTGGTGGCTGCACCAGCCGCACAGCTTGCTGGGCTTCGGGCGGAAATCCTTGTCCTGCTTGGCCCGCTCGATCGCCTGGGACAGCGCCACCAGGGTGCGTTCGAAGCGTTCCAGCTCCGCCGCGTCCGGGCTGTAGTCGCAGATCTCGGCGTCCTTCAGGTAGAGCAGGCGCAGCACCCGTGGCACCACGCCCCGGGTGCGCCACAGCACCAGGGCGTAGAACTTCAGCTGGAACAGCGCCCGGCCCTCGAAGGCCTCGCGTGGTGCGCCGCCGGTCTTGTAGTCGACCACGCGCAGGTCGCCGGTCGGGGAGATGTCGAGCCGGTCGATGTAGCCGCGGATCAGCAGTTCGTCGTCGACCAGGGTCGACACGAGGCTTTCGCGTTCGGCGGGCTCCAGGCGCTGGGGGTCCTCGACCGCGAAGTAGCCGGCCAGCAGGTCGCCCGCGCCCGCGAGGAACGCCGCGATCCGCTCCGCCTCCCCGGCGGCCTCCAGCCCGGGCAGCGTTTCACCGGGCGCGGCCATCGGCCCGGCATCGCCGTCGGCCGCGCCGCCGGAAGCAGCGCCGTCGGAAGCAGCGCCGTCGGAAGCAGCGCCGCCGGAGACAGCGCCGCCGGAGACAGCGCCGCCGGAGACAGCGCCGCCGGAAACAGCGCCGGCGGATGTCGGGGCGTTGACGGCTTCGGCGAAGAGAGCTTCCAGTGCCGGCTCCTGCTCCCGCAGCCGCGCCCACGAAGGTGCCACCAGAGCCGCCGCGGCCGCCGGCGTCCGCTCGGCGGCCGGCATGTCGAACAAGCTCTCCAGCACCGCGTGCACCAGCGTGCCGCGCACCTGGTCCGGCGTCGGTTTCTCCGGCAGCCGGTCGATCGTGCGGAACCGGAACAGCAGCGGGCAGGTCTTGAAATCGGCGGCCCGCGACGGCGACAACGACGGCCCCGTGTGGCGCTCCCCACGGCCGGCAGCGGAGCCGGGCTGCGGCTGCGGATCCGCGGAAGGGGACAAAACCGTTTCTGCCGTCATGGGAGTAAGGCTAGGGGAGGGGTACGACGAAACCGCCGCGGCAGGGACCTCTCAGGCGCGGTCCGTAGCATCGACGTGTGGACGACGGCGCGCAGCAGACCCGCCCCGCCCGGCGGCCGGGCCGGGTGGTCGGGCGGGTGCTGGGCATCCCGGTCTTCCTCAACCCCTCCATGCTGCTGCTCGCGGTGCTGGTCACCGTCGTGTACGGCGGATACGTGGAGGCCGAGCTCGGACTCGTCGCGCCGTACGCGTACGCGATCGGTTTCGGGTTTGTGGTCTGTCTGCTCGGGTCCGTCCTCCTGCATGAGCTCGGCCACGCCCTGACCGCCCGCCGGTACGGGATCGGTGTGCGCGGGATCACGCTGGAGCTGCTCGGCGGTTACACGGAGATGGACCGTGACGCTCCTTCGCCGCGGGTCGACGCGCTGGTCTCGCTGGCCGGCCCGGCCGTCTCCCTGGTGCTCGGCGCCGCCGCCACGGCCGCCGCGTTCGCGCTGCCCGACCGGACCGTCGCCGGTGAGATCGCCTTCCAGCTCGCCGTCAGCAACGTCCTCGTGGCGATCTTCAATGTGCTGCCGGGCCTGCCCCTCGACGGTGGGCGGGCGCTGCGGGCGGGGCTGTGGGCACTGCTCAAGGACCGGAACAGAGCCACCGAGTTCGCTGCCTGGGCCGGGCGGGGCATCGCCCTGCTCACCGCCATGGCCGTGCTCACCCTGTACTGGCTGAACCTGCTGACCGTTTTCGGACTGTTGTTCATCCTCCTGGTGGTCTTCACGTTGTGGCAGGGCGCCGGTCAGTCGATCCGGCTCGCGCGGATGACGCGGCGGTTCCCCCTCGTCGACCTGCGGACCCTCGCGCGGCCGCTTTTCGCCGTACCGTCGGGGACGCCGCTGGCCGAGGCCCAGCGCCGGGCCGGCGCCGCCGACCGGGCCGGGGACGCCCTGGCCGTCGCCGATGCCGGCGGCCGGCTGGTCGCGCTGGTGGACGCCGCCGGGGCCGCTGCCGTGCCCGCCGAGCGACGGCCCTGGGTGGCGGTCGACACCGTCGCGCGTGACCTCGGCCGGGTGCCCGCTCTGCCGCTCGGGCTGACCGGCGAGCAGGTGGTCCGGGCGGTCCAGGCCCACCCGGGTGCGCAGTACGTCGTCACCTCCGGGGAGGATGTCGTCGGCGTGCTGCACGTCGCGGACCTGGCCCAGTTGCTGGAGCCGCGCCGCGCGGGCCGCCGGCCAGCACCGAGATAGCCAGTCCGCGGAAGATGAGAGAGCGATCTGTGACCGTGCAAGACAGCACCAGAGTCGTCGACGAGCCCGTGCCCGCCCACCGCGGGCCGTTCCGGGAGGGCGACCGTGTGCAGCTCACGGATCCCAAGAACCGGATGCACACGATCGTGCTGGAGCACGGCAAGGAGTTCCACACCCACCGCGGCGCCCTGGCGCACGACGCGCTGATCGGTCTGCCGGACGGCAGTGTCGTGGTCTCCGCCGGCGGCACCGCCTACCTCGCGCTGCGCCCGCTGCTCGCCGACTACGTGCTCTCCATGCCGCGCGGCGCGCAGGTCATCTATCCCAAGGACGCCGCGCAGATCGTCGCCATGGCCGACATCTTCCCGGGTGCCAAGGTCATGGAGGCCGGCGTCGGGTCGGGCGCGCTGACGTGCTCGCTGCTGCGGGCCGTGGGCAGCAGCGGTGAGCTGCACTCGTACGAGCTGCGTGACGACTTCGCGGCGATCGCGCGCAAGAACGTCGAGGCGTTCTTCGGTGGTCCGCACCCCGCGTGGCACCTGCACTCCGGCGATGTCGCGCAGGCCGAGGGGACCGGTTTCGACCGGATCGTCCTGGACATGCTGACCCCCTGGGAAGCCCTCGACATGGTCGAGCGGGCGCTGATCCCCGGCGGCGTCTTCATCGGGTACGTGGCCACGACCCCGCAGCTGTCGGAGCTGGTCGAGGCGTTGCGTGAGCGGGGCGGCTGGACCGAGCCCCGGGCCTGGGAGTCGCTGGTGCGCGACTGGCACGCCGAGGGCCTCGCCGTGCGCCCGGACCATCGGATGATCGCGCACACCGCGTTCCTGGTCTCGGCCCGCAAGCTGGCCCCCGGCGTGACGGCGCCGCCGCGGCGCCGCAAGCCGAGCAAGGGTGCCGAGGCGTACGCCCTGCGCAGGGCCGCTCAGGCGGCGCTGGCGGCCGAACGCGCGGAGACGGATGACGATACCGGGGTGTGACGGACCGGGACGGATCCGGTAGTTTCCGTCGCGGGTTTCGATGGGTTCTCAGAGCGGAGGGAACGGGTGGGCGCGATGAGTTCTCCGCCGTTCGGTGGCAGCAACGAGATGCCGGCGGTTTTTCCCGACTGGTCGCCGTACGAGGACCTGGACTCGGCCGCCCGGGCCTACCTGCGCGACCCCGAGGTGGCGCTCGACGCCCTGTTCGGGGTGCTGCGCGGGGCCTCGGTGCTCTGTTTCACGCTGGAGCGCTTCGTCAACGAGGTCAACGGCGTCTGGCAGGAGGTCGTCATCTGTGACGGCAGCCGGCTGGTGCTGTGGCACGGCGAGGACGTGGCGCCCGGCGACGGGCCGGTCGGCTCGATGACGTCGTCGCTGCGGGTGGTGCCGCTGTCGACCGTCACCGAGGTGGGCTGCCGCCGGCGGCTCACCCGGACGTCGACCGGGCAGGCCCGGGTCGACAGCATCGACGTCTATCTGCTGCTGAGCTCCGTGGACGACGCGGTGCCGCCGCCCGGTATGGCCGAGGAGGAGGGCCGGGCCGCGTTGCGGCACGACGCGCTGCGCTTCGGCAAGACCCTCGACGACGGCGGTCCTGGGCAGATTGCCCGTTTGGAGGAATTCTCCCGGGTTGTCGCATCTTTGGTCGGTCGCCCGACGCTGTGACATTTCCCGCTCCGCCGGGCCCATCGTGAGCGGGCCCGGCGGGATGGTGGAAAACGATCAGTCGGCGTCCGGGCCGGCGATCTCCACGTCGTCGCGCGAGCGCACCACGTGGATGCAATCGCCCGGGCACTCCTTGGCCGCGTCGATCACCTCGAGGTGCAGCCGGGCCGGCACCCCGGTGCGCACTCCGGGGCTCTGCAGCAGCTCACCGGCGCTGTCCTTGACGTACGCGAGGCCGTCGATGTCGAACTCGAACACCTCGGGTGCGTACTGCACGCACAACCCGTCACCGGTGCACAGGTCCTGATCCACCCAGACCTCGAGCTCGTCTGTGTCGGTCTGTGTCGACACCGCTCACCTCCCCCAACTAGCCCGCTCCGACGGTACCCGAACCCCCTGACCACCCGGTGCACCCCACGGGCCCGATCGATCAAGGTTCAGTGACGAGGGTGTTGCATGGGTCGAAATCCGGCCCGTAGCGGCTAGTGTTATCCCCAAGACGTTCGAGCCCCCGGGGAGGTGGGACGTGGCACGTAGCGACGAGGCGTCAGGCGCCGCACGTTGGGAGAAAGAGGCCAACGATCTCTCCAGCCAGGTTGCGTTCCTGCAAGAAGAACTCGCTCTGGTACGGCGGAAGTTGACCGAGAGCCCCCGACACGTCCGGCAGCTCGAGGAACGGCTCGCGGCAACGCAGTCGCAGCTGGCCCGGCTGACCGAGAACAACGACCGGCTCGTGGCGACCCTCAAGGAAGCCCGATCCCAGATCGTCACTCTCAAAGAAGAGATTGACCGGCTCGCCCAGCCGCCCAGCGGCTACGGCGTATTCCTGGCCGCCCACGAGGACGGCACCGTCGATGTCTTCACCGGGGGCCGCAAGCTGCGGGTGGCTGTCTCACCGTCGCTCGTGGTGGAGGATCTCAAGCGCGGGCAGGAAGTCCTGCTCAACGACGCGCTCAACGTGGTCGACGCGTTCGGTTACGAACGGGTCGGCGAGGTCGTCCTCCTCAAGGAGGTCCTCGAGAACCCCGCCGGCGGCCCGGGCGACCGGGCGCTGGTCATCTCGCACGCCGACGAGGAGCGGATCGTCCACCTGGCCGACTCGCTGCAGGTCGCCAAGCTGCGGGCAGGCGACTCGCTCATGATCGAGCCGCGCTCGGCGTACGCGTACGAGCGCATCCCGAAGAGCGAGGTCGAGGAGCTCGTCCTCGAGGAAGTGCCGGACGTCGACTACACCGACATCGGTGGTCTGCACTCGCAGATCGAGCAGATCCGCGACGCGGTGGAGCTGCCGTTCCTGCACGCGGACCTGTTCCGGGAGCACCAGCTGCGCCCGCCGAAGGGCATCCTGCTCTACGGCCCGCCCGGCTGCGGCAAGACCCTGATCGCCAAGGCGGTCGCCAACTCGCTCGCGAAGAAGATCGCCGAGCGCCGCGGCGAGGAGAAGCACACCAGCTACTTCCTCAACATCAAGGGTCCCGAGCTGCTCAACAAGTACGTGGGTGAGACCGAGCGGCACATCCGCCTGGTCTTCCAGCGGGCCCGGGAGAAGGCCGGCGAAGGCACGCCGGTCATCGTGTTCTTCGACGAGATGGACTCGATCTTCCGTACCCGTGGCTCCGGCGTCTCCTCCGACGTGGAGAACACCATCGTCCCGCAGCTGCTCAGCGAGATCGACGGCGTCGAGGGCCTGGAGAACGTCATCGTCATCGGCGCCTCCAACCGGGAAGACATGATCGACCCGGCGATCCTGCGCCCCGGCCGCCTCGATGTGAAGATCAAGATCGAGCGTCCGGACGCGGAGGCGGCCAAGGACATCTTCGCCAAGTACATCCTCAGCGGCCTGCCGCTGAGCGAGGACGACCTCAACGAGCACGGCGGCGACCGCGATGTCACCGTCGCCGCGATGATCGAGGCCGTCGTCCTCCGGATGTACACGGAGACCGAGGAGAACCGCTTCCTGGAGGTCACCTACGCCAACGGTGACAAGGAAGTCCTCTACTTCAAGGACTTCAACTCCGGCGCGATGATCCAGAACATCGTCGACCGTGGCAAGAAGATGGCGATCAAGGAGTTCCTCACCTCCGGCAAGAAGGGCCTGCGACTGCAGCACCTGCTCGACAGCTGCGTCGACGAGTTCCGGGAGAACGAGGACCTGCCCAACACCACCAACCCCGACGACTGGGCCCGCATCTCCGGCAAGAAGGGCGAGCGGATCGTCTACATCCGTACGCTCGTCTCCGGCGGCAAGGGCGCAGAGGCCGGCCGCTCCATCGAGACGGCCAGCAACACCGGTCAGTACCTGTAGGAAGCCGAGCAACGCCCGACGCGGGCGGGGAGGCGCTACGACGCGCCCCCTCGTCCGCGTTGTGCATCTCTACCCTGCGTGTTCTGGTGCGCACGTGCGGGTGCGAGTACGGACAGAGAAGCGTCTAGGCTCGATACATGGGCAACGGCAGCACAGTGGCGGGTGGGGTGGCAGCATGAGCGTTCGACGAATCATGGGTACCGAGGTCGAGTACGGCATTTCGGTGCCCGGGCAGCCCGGCGCCAACCCGATGGTCACCTCCTCGCAGGTGGTCAACGCCTACGGAGCCCGCCCGGAGCTCAACCGCGGCGGCCGCGCCCGGTGGGACTACGAAGAGGAGTCGCCGCTGCGCGACGCCCGCGGCTTCACCTACTCGGGTGCCGCGTACGATCCGGCCGACGCGCTCGCCGACGAGGACCTCGGCCTGGCCAACGTGATACTGACCAACGGCGCCCGCCTCTACGTCGACCACGCCCACCCGGAGTACAGCACCCCGGAATGCACCAACCCGCTGGACATCGTCCGCTGGGACAAGGCCGGCGAGCGGGTCATGGCCGAGGCGTCCCGGCGCGCCGCCACGATCCCCGGCACCCACCGCATCCAGCTCTACAAGAACAACACCGACAACAAAGGCGCCTCGTACGGTTCGCACGAGAACTACCTCATGCGCCGCCAGACGCCGTTCGCCGACATCGTCGCCCACCTGACGCCGTTCTTCGTCACCCGGCAGATCTTCTGCGGCGCCGGCCGCGTCGGCATCGGCCAGGACGGCAGCGGCTCCGGTTTCCAGATCTCCTCGCGCGCCGACTTCTTCGAGGTCGAGGTCGGCCTGGAGACCACGCTGAAGCGGCCCATCATCAACACCCGCGACGAGCCGCACTCGGACGCGGACAAGTACCGCCGGCTGCACGTGATCATCGGCGACGCCAACCTCTCCGAGATCTCCACCTACCTCAAGGTCGGCACGACCGCTCTGATCCTCAACATGATCGAGGAGAAGGTGTTCACCGGCGAGCTCGGCATTGCCGACCCCGTCTCCGAGCTCAAGGCGGTCAGCCACGACCCGTCGCTCAAGCACCTCATGCGCCTGCGCGACGGCCGCAAGCTCACGGCGCTGGACCTGCAGTGGGCCTACTACGAGCGCGCCAAGGCGTTCTGCGACGAGCGCTACGGCTCGGACACGGACGAGCAGACCGCGGACGTCCTGCAGCGCTGGGAGGACGTCCTCGACCAGCTCGGCCGCGACCCCATGCAGCTCTCCGACCAGCTCGACTGGGTGGCCAAGCTGCGTCTGCTGGAGGGCTACCGCGAGCGCGAGAACCTCACCTGGTCCTCGCCCAAGCTGCAGCTGGTCGACCTGCAGTACTCCGACGTCCGGACCGAGAAGGGCCTGTACCACCGCCTGGTCGCCCGCGGCTCGATGAAGACGCTGCTGGACGACGACGAGACCCGCCGCGCGATGGTGGAACCGCCCGAGGACACCCGGGCCTACTTCCGCGGCCAGTGCCTGGCCCGGTACGCGTCCGAAGTGGTCGCGGCCAGCTGGGACTCGGTGATCTTCGATGTGGGCCGCGAATCGCTCGTGCGCGTCCCGATGATGGAGCCCGAACGGGGCACCAGGAAGCACGTCGGCGCCCTGTTCGACAAGTGCGACACCGCGAAGGACCTGCTCGAGGTGATCACGAGCCGTTGACGGGGAAACGCCCGTGTGCCGACGGGCGTTTCTGTCGGACCCGCGAGGTAAGTTTTTCCCAACCCGAAGCGGTTGGGTCATGAAGGGGGACAGCCATGGCAACGCGAGACACCGGCGGTCAGTCGCAGTCCGGCAAGGGCAAGCGCGACGAGGAGATCGAGGACGTCACCACCGAGGCCAACCCTGAGGTTGCCGAACGCCACGCCGAGATCACCGAGGACGTCGACGACCTGCTCGACGAGATCGACTCCGTCCTCGAAGAAAACGCCGAGGAATTCGTCCGCGGCTATGTACAAAAAGGCGGTCAATGAGCAATATGTCCGATTCGAGGGAGTCGGACAGCGTGCTCTGTCCCCAGTGCCGGCGGGATTCCGCCGCGCTCTGAATTCCATTCCGGCCGCCGACGGCCCGATGGTCGGCGACGGCGTGGGATCTCCGCGCAGCGGCAAGCGCCAGTGGTCACCACACCTGCGCCGGCGCTACGGCGTCGGTCAGGTGGAGTTCGACGAGATGGTTGCCGAGCAAGGGGGCGTCTGCGCGATCCGCGGCGCCTCTGATCCCCAACACGTCGATCACGATCACCGCACCGGCTGGGTTCGCGGGATACTGTGCTTCAACTGCAACGGCGGCCTGGGGCAGTTCCGGGACAACCCGGTGTTCCTCGCCGAAGCTATTACGTATCTGAAAGGAACCACGTGGCAGCGGGTTTTGATCCATCCGGGCGTCTTCCAGATGTGTTCACCAATGCGGGGACGTCCTCCTTCACGCAGTTCCTGAGCCAAGCGGCCCCCGAGCTGCTGCCGGGTCGCCGGCCGCTGCCGCCGGGGATGGCCGCCGACATCGCGCCGCACGGCACGACCATCGTCGCCATCGCCACCGCCGAGGGCGTCGTGATGGCCGGCGACCGGCGCGCCACCATGGGCAACCTCATCGCCAGCCGGGACATCGAGAAGGTGCACCCGGCCGACGCGTACTCGCTGATCGGCATCGCCGGCACGGCCGGTATCGGCATCGAGCTGATGCGCATCTTCCAGGTCGAGCTGGAGCACTACGAGAAGATCGAGGGCGCCATGCTGTCCCTCGACGGCAAGGCCAACCGCCTCGCCGCCATGGTGCGCGGCAATCTCGGTGCGGCCATGCAGGGCCTGGCCGTGGTGCCGCTGTTCGCGGGCTTCGACCTGTCCCCGTCCGACCCGTCGAAGGTCGGGCGCATCTTCAGCTTCGACGTCGCGGGCGGCCTCTACGAGGAGACCGGCTACGACGCCATCGGCTCCGGTTCGCTGTTCGCCAAGTCGGCGCTGAAGAAGCGTTACCGTCCCGGCGTCAGCACCCAGGACGCGATCCGCCTCGCGGTCGAGGCGCTCTACGACGCCGCCGACGACGACACCGCGACCGGCGGCCCCGACCTGACCCGCAAGATCTACCCGGTGGTGATGACCGCGACGGCGGACAGCACCCACCGGCTGACCGAGGCCGAGATCAACGCGGTGGCCGAGCAGGTGGTCGCCGGACGGATGGAGAACCCGGGCGGCTGATCGTCCGGGCCAACCCGCAGCGGAAACCCAGGGCAGTTCGTGTCTGGCGGTTTTCGCGCACCTGAACCCCGCCATCCGGTCTTCGAAGGAGTTGCCACCCGTGGCCATGCAGTTCTACGCCTCACCCGAGCAGGTCCAGCGCGACCGCTCGGAGTACGCCCGCAAGGGCATCGCCCGCGGCCGCTCCGCCGTCGTCCTCACCTACGAGGGCGGCGTCCTGCTGGTCGCCGAGAATCTCACCTCGCTGCGCAAGATCAGCGAGCTGTACGACAGGATCGGCTTCGCGGCGGTCGGCCGCTACAACGAGTTCGAGAGCCTGCGCCGGGCCGGCGTGCGGATGGCCGACCTCAACGGGCTGGCCTACGACCGCCGCGACGTGACCGGCCGCGCGCTGGCGAACGCCTACACCCAGACGCTGGGTGCGATCTTCTCCGAGACGCAGAAGCCGTACGAGGTGGAGATCTGCGTGGCGCAGGTCGGCATCTCGCCGGAGGCCGACGAGCTCTACCGCATCACGTACGACGGCTCGGTGCAGGACGAGCCCGGCTTCATGGCGATGGGCGGCTCCGCCGAGGCCATCTCCACGGTGCTCAAGTCCCGTCACGACGTTGCGGCGGACCTGCAGACCGCGCTGGCGCTGGCGGTCGAGGGCCTGGCCAGCGTCGGCGGGGAGAACGGCACCCCGCGTACGCTGGGCGCCTCCCAGCTCGAGGTGGCGGTCCTGGACCGCAACCGCAAGGGCCGCACCTTCCGCCGCATCTCGGGCGCGGCGCTGACGACGCTGCTCGAGGGCGGCAAGGACGAGCCGGAGAAGGAGGTCGGCGAGGCGGGCGACGTGGCGCCGCCGGCGCCGGCTGAGGACAAGCCGACTGTTTCGGCCGCTTCGGTCGATCTGGAGGGCAAGCCCGAGGCGGACCCGGCCGAGCCGGCCGACGACACCAACGGCGACGGTTCCTGACCTGACCGGCTGCCGGCCGCACCCCCAGCCTCGCCGCGATGGCCGGGCTCGGGGGAGCGGCCGGGCCGGGCTCAGTCGATGACGTGCGGGCGCCACCAGTCCTCGTTGGCGCGGTACCACTGCACGGTCTCCGCCAGGCCGGCCGCGAAGTCCACCCGGGGCCGGTAGCCCAACTCCCGCCGGATCCGTTCGTCGTCCAGCGCGTACCTGCGGTCGTGACCCTTGCGGTCCGCGACCATCTCCACCCGGTCCCAGCCCACCCCGCAGGCCGCCAGCAGCATCCCGGTCAGCTCCCGGTTGGTCAGCTCCCGGTTCCCGCCGATGTGGTAGACCTCGCCTGCCTTGCCCTCCGCCAGCACCAGCGCCGTCCCCCGGCAGTGGTCGTCGACGTGCACCCAGTCCCGCACCTGCTGCCCGTCGCCGTACAGAGGCACCGTGCGGCCCTCCAGCAGGTTCGTGACGAACCGGGGGATGAGTTTCTCGGGGTGCTGGTACGGCCCGTAGTTGTTGGCGCAGCGGGTCACCACGACCGGCAGTTGGTGCGTGCGGTGATACGCCAACGCCAGCAGGTCCGCGCCCGCCTTGGTGGCCGCGTACGGGGAGTTCGGCGCCAGTGGCGACCGTTCCGTCCAGGCCCCCGTGCTGATCGAGCCGTAGACCTCGTCCGTGGAGACGTGCACGAAGCGGCTGGTGCCGTGCCGCAGCGCCGCGTCGAGCAGTACCTGGGTGCCGACCATGTTGGTCATCGCGAACTCCCCGGCCGCCCGGATCGAGCGGTCGACGTGGGATTCGGCGGCGAAGTGCACAACCGCGTCGTGGCGGGGCAGCACCGAGTCGATCAGGGCCGCGTCGGCGATGTCACCGGGTACGAAGTCGAGGCGTTTGCTCTCCGCGACCGGGCCCAGATTCGCGAAGTTGCCCGCGTACGTCAGCTTGTCGAGGACCGTGACCCGGGCACCCTCCAGGCCCGGCAGGGTGTCGGTGAGCGCGCCGCGAACGAAGTGGGAGCCGATGAAGCCGGCGCCGCCGGTGACCAGAAGATTCATCAAGCCGGAGTGTATCCGCAGGTCCAGGCCCTGCGAGTTGATCTTCACAGACGATCATGACAGATAGCACCGGTGAAAGGGCGCGTTGTCACTGCCGCGAACGCCCCCGGTGCGGCTAGTGTTTCGTCATGGAACGGCGAATTTTCGGCCTCGAAACCGAGTACGGAGTCACGTGCACCTACCGGGGACAGCGGCGGCTGTCGCCGGACGAAGTGGCCCGCTACCTGTTCCGCCGAGTGGTGTCCTGGGGACGGTCCAGCAACGTCTTCCTCCGCAACGGTGCCCGCCTCTACCTCGATGTCGGTTCCCACCCCGAGTACGCGACCCCCGAGTGCGACTCCGTCACCGACCTGGTCGCCCATGACCGTGCCGGTGAGCGGATTTTGGAAGGTCTCCTCGTCGACGCGGAGAAACGCCTGCACGACGAGGGCATCGCCGGTGAGATCTACCTCTTCAAGAACAACACCGACTCGGCCGGCAACTCGTACGGCTGCCACGAGAACTACCTGGTGAGCCGGCACGGCGAGTTCGGGCGCCTGGCCGACGTGCTCATCCCGTTCCTCGTCACCCGCCAGTTGATCTGCGGCGCCGGCAAGGTGCTGCAGACCCCGCGCGGTGCGGTCTTCTGCCTCTCGCAGCGGGCCGAGCACATCTGGGAGGGCGTCTCCAGCGCGACGACGCGCAGCCGCCCGATCATCAACACCCGCGACGAGCCGCACGCCGACGCCGAGCGCTACCGGCGCCTGCACGTCATCGTCGGCGACTCCAACATGAACGAGGTCACCACGCTGCTCAAGGTCGGCAGCGCCGACATCGTGCTGCGGATGATCGAGGCCGGCGTGGTCATGCGCGACCTGTCCCTGGAGAACCCGATCCGGGCCATCCGCGAGGTCTCGCACGACATCACCGGCCGCCGCAAGATCCGCCTGGCCAACAACAAAGAGGTCAGCGCGCTCGAGATCCAGCAGGAATACCTGGCCAAGGCCACCGAGTTCGTCGAGCGCCGCGGCGGCGACCCGACCGCCAAGCGCGTCGTCGAGCTGTGGGGCCGGGTGCTCAACGCGATCGAGAGCGGCGACCTCGACCCGGTGTCCCGCGAGATCGACTGGGTGTCGAAGTACAAGCTGATCGAGCGGTACCAGGCCAAGCACGAGATGCCGATGTCGCACCCGCGGATCGCGCAGCTCGACCTGGCGTACCACGACGTGCGCCGCGGCCGTGGCCTCTACGCCCTGATGGAGAAGCGCAAGCAGGTCGACCGCATCTCCAACGACCTCGAGATCTTCGAGGCCAAGGAGACGCCGCCGCAGACGACCCGCGCACGCCTGCGCGGCGAGTTCATCCGGCACGCCCAGGAGAAGCGCCGCGACTTCACCGTCGACTGGGTGCATCTCAAGCTCAACGACCAGGCGCAGCGCACGGTCCTGTGCAAGGACCCGTTCCGCGCCTACGACGAACGGGTGGAGCGCCTCATCGCCAGCATGTGAGCGAACGGTAGGCTGGTCGGGCCATGACGACACCAGCGCCAGAGCCCGACCAGCGCCCCTCCGGCGAAAAGCCGGAGGAGCCCGTCGAGGACGTCAAGCCGAGCCTGGTGACACGGCGCCGCGAACGCCTTCGCGCCGAGATCCACGAGGCCCGTCACGGTGACCACCTGGTCCCGACCTGGATGCTGACAACGATCCTGGTCGTGATCGTGGTGGGCTGGCTCTACCTGATCTACTCCGCCTGAGCGAGGGGTCATGGCGCGCATCGAGATCGTGGTCGCGGACATCACCGGCGAAGCCGTGGACGCGATCGTCACCGCGGCCAACGAATCTCTGCTCGGCGGCGGCGGTGTGGACGGTGCCGTGCACCGAGCGGCCGGCCCGCAGCTCGCCGAAGCGGGCGCGGCGCTCGCACCCCTCGATCCGGGCGACGCGGTGGTCACCCCGGCCTTCGATCTGCGGCCACCGGTCCGGCATGTGATCCACACGGTCGGCCCGGTCTGGGAGGGCGGCGACCAGGGCGAGGCCGAGGTGCTGGCTTCGTGCTACCGGCGCTCACTGGAGGAGGCCGACCGCATCGGGGCGCGCACGGTGGCATTTCCGGCGATCGCCACCGGGGTCTACGGCTTCCCGGCCGAGGAAGCGGCGGGCATCGCGGTCCGCACGATCCAGGACACCCCGACGGCGGTGGAGACGGTCCGGCTGGTCGCCTACGACGCCGAAGCAGGGGAGATCCTCCAGGCGGCGCTGAGCGCGAGCTGAGCGGTAGGGGGCGGGAGATCGGGGGCCGCCGTGTCGAGGTCGAGGCCTTCAAGATCAAGACGTGGGAGAGATCGAGAACCGGAAGATCAAAGGCTTGAAGATCAAAGGCTCAGAGCCAAAGGCTTGAAGATCAAAGTCAGGTCGTGCCTGGTTGCATGGCATTGACCGTCGCTCCCGCCGATTGCCAGGTTCGTGCGGAGTCACCCTCCCGCGCTACGCGCGAAATCGCGCCACTGCGAAGCCGAGCTGAGCGAGTTTGTCGCGCCACTGCGCCACTGCGCCACTGCGCCACTGCGCCACTGCGCCACTGCGCAGGCCGCGCTGAGCAGTCCGTCGGGCTGCGGGTGAAGCCGCGCCAGTGCGCATGCCGCGTTGAGCGTGTTTGTCGCGCTGCGGGCGCTATCGCGTCGCTGCGCATGCCGCGTTGAGCGCCTTTGTCGCGCTGTGGGTGGTGCTGCGTCGCTGTGCGAGCCGCGTTGAGCGTGGTTGTCGCGCTGTGGGTGGCGCGGCGTCGCTTCGCATGCCGCGTTGAGCGTGTTTGTCGCGCTGCGGGCGCTACCGCTCCACTGCGCGGGCCTCGCTGAGCGAGTTTGTCGCGCTGAGCGATTGTTGCGCGGCGCGGGATTGCCGCGCTGAGCTACCGGGACGTGAGCTCACGCGCGACGACCTCTGCGTCCTGGGCGGTCAGGGGATCAGCGTGGCAGCGTGGCGTCCCGCCGCTGCCGCTGCCACGAAATAGGCGTGGTCCTCCGTCAGTCCTCTACCCATCGTGGACAGCCGGACCGGGCTGGCCAGCAGCGCCGCGTCCAACCCGTCGGTCGCCACGTGGACCAGGCGGTGCAGAGTCGTCAGCGGCGCCAGGGCGTCTTCCACTGCCTTCGCCAGGTCGGTCGGCAGGTCGTCCGGGATCACCAGATCCGCCGGGACCAGGGCGACCTTCCCGTACGCGGTCAGGCTGTGGTGGGAGACCCCTCGGTGGCGGGCGCGGCCGTCGGCGTCCGAGATGCGCAGGGAGCCCACCGGCGTGCCCTGCAGGGCCACGATCGCGTTGATCGCCTCGCCCAGGGCCACCCCGGAGAAGCCCCACGGCGTACCCGTGCCGAGGTTGCCCGGGCCCTGCGCCACGATGGCCACGTCCGCCGACAGGACGTGCCGGGCGGCCAGCAGGCCCGCGTGCAGGGTGCCGGCCTCCAGGTCGCCGCCGAACGACTGGCCTGTTGTCACCGTGCCGGCCAGGTGGTCGTGCAGGCCGTCCAGGGTGCGGGAGAACCAGGCCGGGAGGGCGCCGCCGTCGGTCATCACGTAGGCGACCTTGGCCTCCGGGCGGTCCGCGTGGATGCCCGCCAGCACCGCCGGCAGCGCCGAGTGCAGGTCCGCCGTCACCACCGGCATGCCTTCGAGGCTCTCCGCGGTGGCCATCACCTCGCGGTGCGGGGACGCCTCCTCGTCGACGCCCAGCAGGATCGGCTGCAGCGGGGTGTAGCGGGCCTTCACCAGGTGGCCCTCATCGCGGTCGGTGCCGGTCGACGGCGGGTCCGCCGGCAGCCGGTCGGGGAGCGCCACCACCAGGGCGTAGCCGCCGGTGCCGAGGCCCATCACCAGGGCACCCACGTTCAGCAGGACGCGGTCGCCCACTTCCGGCGTACCGGTCAGGGCCGGGTAGGCCAGTGCCCGCAGCGGGCCTTCGTCCGTCGTCACGTCGAGTTCGACGGCGCCGCGCCACTCGCGTCGGACTGCGGACACCGTTCCTGATCGCCAGCGCACCATGGCGGCGACCCTATATGTCCACTCCGCCGTCGCGGTGGTTGCGTCCGGCCCGGCCTCGCGTCGGGTCCAGGAACACGTACTGGATGCCCTGGTAGCGGGCCCGCAGCCGGCGCTCGGCCTCGTCCGACGCCGCCTCGATCTCCGCCCCGCTGACGTCGTCGTTGAAGTCGACCTTGGCCGCCACCAGGATCGCGCCCGGGCCCAGCTGCATGGTCAGCAGCGTCGGGACCGCCGTCACCACCGGGATGCCGGCCAGGTCGTCGGCGATCTGGTTGTGCATGCGGCGCGGCACCGCCCGGCCGACCAGCAGCGACACGTTGGCGCGGGCCAGGACGGTCGCGACCACCAGCAGCAGCAGGCCGATCGCGATCGAGGCCAGGCCGTCCCACAGCTCGGCGCCGGTGATCTGGGACAGCGCGATGCCCGCCGCCGCCAGGATCAGGCCGATCAGCGCCGCCGAGTCCTCGAAGTAGACGGCCTTGACCGTGGTGTCCGAGGTGAGCCGCAGGAACCGCCGGCGGGTGAT
Source organism: Actinoplanes sp. NPDC048967 (assembly GCF_040649415.1). Lineage (NCBI taxonomy): Bacteria > Bacillati > Actinomycetota > Actinomycetes > Micromonosporales > Micromonosporaceae > Actinoplanes > Actinoplanes sp. NPDC048967. Next base: position 841,935 of record NZ_JBEZFL010000001.1, on the reverse strand, counting down.
GCCCCAGCGTTTCGACTCCCCGGTCACCTGCCGCTGCGCCTTGAGGAACGAGGTGCCCTCGGCCAGGAACGACACCGCCAGCACGATGTACGACACCAGATAGTCGCCGCTGTGCTCGCCGCTGATGATGGTGGTCACACCGTGGTAGATCGAGAAGCCCGCGCCGCCGACGAAGGTGAACAGGGCCGCGATGAACGCCCAGACGAAGCTTTCCTTGCCGTACCCGAACGGGTGTTCTTCGTCCGGCTGTTTGGTGCCGCGGCGCAGCGCGACGAACAGGAACACCTCGGTGACCGTGTCGGCGAGGGAGTGCGCGGCCTCGGACAGCATGGCCGCCGAGCCCGACAGCATGCCCGCGACCAGCTTGGCCGCGGCGATGGCCAGGTTGGCCAGGCCGGCGACCACGACGGTGCCGACGCTCTCGTTGCCCTCGCCGTCCGGGGATTCCGTCGGGTCGGCGGGCTCCGCCGGTGCGGGCAGGGCCGAGCCGCCGGCCACGCCGACCGGCAGGTGATCGTCGGGCTCGGTCAGCGGGGGACCGGCGGTGGGGGTCTTGTCGGGCACGCGTCCAGGGTTCCCCACCGGCGGTCACGAATAACCTCAGCGGCGTCGTTGCTGCTAGCGTTTCCTCTCGTGTCGCGGACCCGTACCGAGCGCCTGGTGAACCTGGTGATCTGTCTGCTGTCCACGCGACGGTTCCTGACCGCCGCGCAGATCGCCGCGACCGTGCCCGGCTACGAGCACGACCCCGAGGATCCCCGCGACCACGAGGCGTTCCAGCGCAAGTTCGAACGGGACAAGGCCGAGCTGCGCGAGCTGGGCGTTCCGCTGGAGACCGGCCTGGCCAGCGCCTTCGACACCGAGTCCGGTTACCGGATCGCCCACCGCGAGTACGCCCTGCCGGACATCCCGCTCGAACCGGACGAGGCCGCCGCCGTCGGTATCGCCGCCCGGCTCTGGCAGCACGCCGGTCTCGCCGCCGCGGCCTCCTCCGGCCTGGCCAAGCTGCGCGCCGCCGGGGTCGAGGTCGACCCGCAGGCCACCCTCGGCATGGAGCCGGTGATGACCGTGGACCCGGCGTTCGGGCCGCTCACCGCCGCCGCCCGGGCCCGCCGCGCGGTCACCTTCTCCTACCGCGTCCCCGAGGTCGACGAGCCGTCCACCCGCCGGCTCCAGCCCTGGGGCGTGGTCTGCTGGCAGGGCCGCTGGTACGTCGTCGGCCACGACCGGGACCGGCAGGCCACCCGCTGCTTCCGGCTGTCCCGCATCGTCGGCGCGGTCCGCCCGGTCGGCTCCGAGGGCGCGTTCACCCCGCCGGAGAACGTCGACCTGATCAGTCACGTGGCCCGCTGGTCCGGGCCGGTCGAACGCAACGGGCGGGCCACCGTGCTCGTGCCGCCGGGCCGGGCCGCGGGCCTGCGCCGGCTGGCGATCGAGACGGTGCCCGGTCCCGACGGCGACCGCCTGACCATTCCGTACTCCGACGTCGAGTGGCTGGCCTCGCGGCTGGTCGGCTACGGCGCCGAGGTGCGCGCGGACGGGCCGCCGGAGCTCCGCGACGCCGTCATCCAGCAGCTCAAGGAGGTCGTGGCCCGCCACGAGCGGGTCCAGCCGGCGGTGCTGCGATGACCCCTCAGCCCCGTACCCGGGAGAACAAGGCCTCCGCCGACCGCCTGGGCCGGCTGCTCAACCTGGTGCCCTATCTGCTGGCCCGGCCCGGGATCCTGGTCGCGGAAGCGGCCGCGGCCTTCGGGATCACCGAGCGGCAGCTGCGCGAGGACCTGGAGTTGCTCTGGGTCTGCGGGCTGCCGGGGTACGGCCCCGGCGACCTGATCGACATGGCGCTCGACGGCGACCGGGTGACCATCACCTACGACGCGGGCATCGACCGGCCGCTGCGGCTCAATCCCGACGAGGCTCTCGCCCTGGTCGTGGCCCTGCGGATGCTGGCCGAGACGCCGGGCACCGGGTCGCGCGACGCGGTCGAACGGGCCCTGGCCAAGATCGAGAACGCGGCCGGGGACGTCGCGGACACCCCGGTCGCGGTGCGGCTGCCCGCGGACAACGAACGCGTCGACGCGATCCGCGGTGTGGTCGAGCGGCGGCACGCCATGCGCCTGACCTACTACACGCCGGCCCGGGACGAGACCACCGAGCGGGTGGTCGACCCGATGCGGATGCTCATGGTCGGTCCCCGGGCCTACCTGGAGGCGTGGTGCCGCCGGGCCGAGGGCACCCGGCTGTTCCGGGTCGACCGCATCGACGCCTTCACCGAGCTGGACGAGCCCTCCGCTCCGCCCGCGCAGGCGGTGCCGCACGACGTCAGCGACGGCGTGTTCCATCCGTCGCACGACCTTCCACTGGTCACGCTGCGGGTGGGCCGCGGCAGCCGGTGGATCACCGAGTACTACCCGTGCGAGGACGTGCGGCGCGACGGCGACGAATGGATCGTCACGATGCGGGTCACCGACCTGGGGTGGGCCCAGCGGCTGCTGCTGGGCCTGGGCCCGGACGTGACGGTGGTCGGCCCGGTCGAGCTGGTCGACCGGATCCGCGAACAGGCCGCCACCGCGCTGGACCAGTACGCGGCGACCCCACCGGTCACCGCGTAGGGCCTGCCCTGCCGGTCATGACGGCCTGCGCCGGGCCCAGCTTCCGCCTCGCGGCGCGGTCCGGACGGTCGAATACAAACCCGGTATTCGACCGTCCGGCCCACTTGCGACGCGAAACCTGGACCTCGTCTCGGCGTCGCCATGATCGGCAGGGCAGGCCCTAAGCTGTCCGCCATGGTGAAGTGGATCGTGATCGCCGTGGTGGCGCTCGCCCTGATCATTCTGGTCGTGGCTGTGTTCTCCGTGCTCAACAAGCTGAACGGGCTGGACCGGGCGGCGCGCAAGCTGCAACGGCGGCAGGCCGAGGCGATGAAGCTCCAGCAGGGCGCCGTCGTCCTGGAGGAATCCGTGGCCGGCCTGCAGCAACGGGCCGAGATCATGCAGGCGCAGCTCGCCGTCATCAAGGCCGGACAGGGCGCCTCGGACGGGAAACACTCCTTAAAGAAGGCCTGATCCGCGTGGTAGCGTGCGGCGTTCCCCGCGCGTTGTCCGAAAATTCCTCGGAGCAGATCGCAATCAAACAGCTCCGGCATGGGCTGCTCTCCACAACCACACGTACGATGGACCCCGCATCACCCGTCAGGACCCTGATCCGATCGACTGGAGTTATCCATGGGCGCCCTCAAGCCGTGGCACATCGCCATCTTCGTCGTCGTCCTCGTGCTGTTGTTCGGCGCGAAGCGGCTGCCGGACGCCGCGAGGTCGCTCGGCCGGTCGCTGCGGATCATCAAGGCCGAGACCAAGGGCCTCGTGGACGACAACGACAACGTCGCCGAGAAGGCTGAGCCGCAGTACTCGCGCCAGCCGCTGCAGCCCGACGCGATCCACCAGCCGGGCCAGCCGGGCTACCAGCAGGCGCCGCCGCCCGGATACCAGCAGCCGGGCTACCAGCAGCAGCCCAACGGCCAGCAGTACCCGCCGCAGCAGCCGCCGGCCCAGCCGTACGTGGACCCGGTGCAGCGCACCAACGACCGCTGATCGGCCGTGGCCCTCTCCCTACGCCGTCGGGGACCGAGCAAGTTCGAGCAGGCCTCCGACGGTTCCATGACGCTCATCGAGCACGTCCGGGAGCTGCGTAACCGGCTCTTCTGGGCGTCGCTCGGCATCATCGCGGGCCTGATCGTCGGCTTCATCGTCTCGGGGTGGGTCTTCGACATCCTGAAGCAGCCGTACTGCTCGCTCGACAGCTCCTGGATCATCAACTCCCAGGGCGAGCGGGTCTGCAACTTCGTCGTGCTCGGCGTCGTCGACCCCCTGATCCTCAAGCTCAAGATCGCGCTGTGGGTCGGCCTGATCCTCGGCGCCCCGGTCTGGATGTTCCAGCTGTGGGCGTTCATTGCCCCGGGCCTGCACCGGCACGAGCGCAAGTGGGCCTACGTCTTCGTGGCTATCGCCACGCCGCTGTTCGTCGGCGGTGCGGTGCTCGCCTTCTTCGTCATCAAGCACAGCCTGGCCTTCATCCAGGAAGCCGGCATCCTGGGCGTGACGACCCAGCTCGAAGTGACGGCCTACGTCAGCTTCGTGACCAACATGATCTTGATCTTCGGGGTCGCGTTCGAATTCCCGCTGGTCCTGCTGATGCTCAACTTCACCGGCGTGGTGAGCGCCAGGAAGCTGATGGGCTGGTGGCGGATCGTGGTGTTCCTGTCCTTCGGGTTCGCCGCCATCGCCACCCCGGACCCCGGCCCGTTCGGCATGACCCTGCTCGCCGCGTGCATGGTGGTGCTGTACCTGATCGCGACCGGCGTGGCCTTCATCAACGACAAGCGCAAGGGCCGCGGCAAGGAGATCTACGCGGGCCTGGACGACGACGAGATCTCGCCGATCGAGGACGACCGCGAGCCGGTCACCGCGGGCAGCCGGGTCGAGTCGGTCGCACCGGTCGAGGCCCCGGAGCCCGTGGCGAAACCGTTGCCGCTGGAGAGCCGCTTCGACGACATGACCTGACGGGGCAGCCGGTAGCCTCCGGCTGTGACGAGCGACGACATCGCGGTGCTGGCCAACCCCCGGGCGGGGCGCGGCCGGCACCGCGGTCTGCTTCCCGGGGTCCTGGAACGGCTGGGCGCTTCCGGCCGCAGCGTGCGGCTGCTCAGCGCGGACAGCGCGGAGGACGCCGAGAAGGCCTGCCATCGGGCCGTCGCCGAGGGCGTCGGCGCGCTGGTCGCCGTCGGCGGGGACGGCACCGTGCACCGGGCCGTGCAGGCGGTGGCCGGCACCCGGGTCGGCTTCGGCGTGGTGCCCGCGGGCACCGGCAACGACTTCGCGGCCGGCACCGGCGTGCCCACCGATCCGATGGCCGCCGCGACCGCCGTCGCCGACGCGGTCCGCGACGGGCGCGGCACCCCGGTCGATCTTGCCCGGGTCACCACCGGGCCGGGCGACGTGCGCTGGTACGGGGCGGTGCTGGCGGCCGGCTTCGACGCGATCGTCAACGAACGGGCCAACCGGATGCGCTGGCCCCGCGGCCCGCGCCGCTACGACCTGGCCATCGTGCTGGAGATGGCCCGGCTGCGCCCGCGCCGCTACCGCCTCGAGCTCGACGGCGTCGACCGCAGCTTCACCGGCGTCCTGGTGGCGGTCGGCAACTGCCGCAGCTACGGCGGCGGCATGCTGATCTGCCCCGACGCCGACCCCACCGACGGCCTGCTCGACGTGGTGGTCGCGGCGCCGCTGGGCCGCGGCGCCCTGGCCCGGCTCAAGCCGCGCCTGCGCCGCGGCACGCACGTCACCGACCCGCGGGTGGGCAGCTACCGGGCCCGGGAGGTCCGGATCGGGGCGCCGGACATCATCGGGTACGCGGACGGCGAACGCGTCGCCGCCCTGCCGCTGGTGATCAGCTGCGAGCCGGGTGCGGTCCGGTTGTTGCGGTGATCCCGGCATCAGCGGCCGCCGACCCGGGCCGAACGGAGAGGTGAAGCCGCAGATCATCGGGAGGCAGCATGTCGATCGGTTCGCTGAGTTCGGGCACCGTGTCCACCGCCACGCTGGCGTCCGCCGACACGGCCGGGCAGGCCACCAGGGCCCAGGACGCCGAGAGCCCGACGATCGCGGACCACGTGGCCGCGGCGGACGTCCAGGAGCCGATCCGCAGCGTCTCGACGACCCTCGGCACGCTGGTCGACACCTACCTCTGACCGCCACCGGGCTCCCCGGCCCGCTGCCGCGCCGGGCCCAGGGCCGCCTTGGAACGAGGTGCTGGGCACGGCGTAGAGCTGCCGTGCGACGTGCTGCCGGGCGGCCCCGATCGTCAGACGGGGCAGCCGGCCAGGGCCAGAGTCGCCCCCAGGCCGTTGGTGCGGCCGGGCTCCGCCGCCGGCAGCACCAGAGCCGCGCAGCCGGCCTGCACCGCTCCCGCGTCGGCCGGGCTGTCGCCCACCATCAGCGTGCGTTCCGGGTCGGCGCCGAGCATCCCGCAGGCGCGCAGGAAGATCGCCGGGTCCGGCTTCGTGCGGCCCACCTCGTACGACAGGGCGAACGCGTCGACCAGGTCCGCCAGCCCCCAGGCGGCGAAGTGCGGGCGGATGTCGAAGCCGATGTTGCTGACCACCGCCACCTTGACGCCCGCGTCGTGCAGGGTGCGCAGGGTCGGTTCGGTGTCGGCGTACGGCAGCCAGCCCTCCGGGCCCAGCAACCGCTCGTAGAGTGCGTCGGCGAGGCCCTCCACGTCCGTGCTGACGGTGGCGGCCAGGCCCGTGTAGGCGGCACGGTGGCTGTGTTCGTACAGGTCGCGGTCGGCCCAGTGCTCCGCCAGGTGCAGCGGCACCCGGTAGGGCAGCGGCCCGCCGGCGCGCCCGGCCGTGACCAGGCGGTCGGCCAGGATCGTGGCCTTGCCGCGGTCCAGCTCCCGCCCGCAGGCCGCGGCCGCGGCGAGCACCCAGGCCACCGGCTCCTCGACCTGCGCGAGGGTGCCGTGGAAGTCGAAGAGCACCGCGTCGACCTGGCGGCGCGACGGGAAGGCAGTCGAATCGGCGGCATCCGGCACGCCGTGCACCATACCGAGCGGCTGCGACGCAACTGTCGGCAACCGCCCGGCGGGGCATGACCTTCGTTGTGTCACACGCAAGCATTAGCCTTGTGTTCATGACGAGCCCTGCCGGTGATGTGAGCCCCGCCGAACGGTATGCGGCTTCGAAGCGCCGGGCGGCCCGGGCCGCCGAGTTTCCGGCCCTCGACGATTTCATGCTCGACGTCGGCTTCGACCTCGACGACTTCCAGCGCCAGGCCTGCGAGGCGCTGGAGCGCGGCAGCGGCGTGCTGGTCTGCGCCCCGACCGGCGCGGGCAAGACGGTGGTCGGTGAGTTCGCCGTGCACCTGGCGCTGCGCTCGGACGGCTCCGGCGTGCGCCGCAAGTGCTTCTACACGACCCCGATCAAGGCCCTGTCCAACCAGAAGTACCACGACCTGGTGGAACGCTACGGCGCCGACCAGGTCGGCCTGCTCACCGGCGACAACGTGGTCAACGGTGACGCCCCGGTCATCGTCATGACCACCGAGGTGCTGCGCAACATGCTCTACTCGGGCTCGGCGAGCCTGCAGGGCCTGGCGTACGTGGTGATGGACGAGGTGCACTACCTCGCCGACCGGTTCCGCGGCGCGGTCTGGGAGGAGGTCATCATCCACCTCCCGTCCTCTGTGACGCTGGTCTCCCTGTCCGCCACGGTCAGTAACTACGAGGAGTTCGCCGACTGGCTGGTGACCGTGCGGGGGCAGACCGAGGTCGTGGTCAGCGAGCACCGGCCCGTCCCGCTCTGGCAGCACATGCTGGTCGGCAAGCGGATGTTCGACCTGTTCCACGACGCCGACGCGGCCCGCAAGCACGACGTGCACCCCGAGCTGCTGCGCTACACCCGCGAGATGCTGCGCCGGCTCGAGCTCACCGACCGTACGGCCGGGCCGGGCTGGCAGGGCCGCGGGGGACGTCCCCGGCGCTGGCAGCCACCACCGCGCGCCGAGGTCGTCGACCGGCTCGACCGGGCCGACCTGCTGCCGGCCATCCTGTTCATCTTCAGCCGGGCCGGCTGCGACGCGGCCGTGCAGCAGTGCCTGTCCGGCGGCCTGCGGCTCACCGGCGCCGACGAGCGCGCCGAGATCCGCCGCATCGCCCAGGCCAAGGTGGCCAACATCCCCAGCGAGGACCTGTCCGTCCTCGGCTACTGGGAGTGGCTCGACGGCCTCGAACGCGGGGTCGCCGCCCACCACGCCGGCATGCTGCCCGCCTTCAAGGAGGCGGTCGAGGAGTGTTTCGTGCGCGGCCTGGTCAAGGCGGTCTTCGCCACCGAGACGCTGGCGCTGGGCATCAACATGCCGGCCCGCTGCGTGGTGCTGGAACGACTCGTCAAGTTCAACGGCGAGGCCCACGTCGACCTCACCCCGGGGGAGTACACCCAGCTCACCGGGCGCGCCGGGCGCCGCGGCATCGACGTCGAGGGCCACGCCGTGGTGCTGTGGAGCCCCGAGGTCGACCCCCGGCACGTCGCCGGACTGGCCTCGACCCGCACCTATCCGCTGCGCTCCAGCTTCCGCCCGTCCTACAACATGGCCGTCAACCTGGTCGGCTCGGTCGGCGCGGACAAGGCCCGCGACCTGCTCGAGTCGTCATTCGCCCAGTTCCAGGCCGACCGATCGGTGGTCGGGCTGGCCCGGCAGGTGCAGCGCAACATCGAGACCATGCAGACGTACGACAACGACGGCGCCTGCCACCACGGTGACTTCGACGAATACTTCGCCCTCCGGGTCGCCATCGCGGACCGCGAACGCTCCCTGGCCCGCCAGGGCACCGCGCAGCGTCGTGCCGCCGCGGTGTCCTCCCTGGAGAAGCTCCGGGTCGGCGACGTCATCCGGGTGCCGCAGGGCCGCCGGGCCGGTCTCGCGGTGGTCCTGGAGCCACCCACCGGCGGCTTCGGCGAGCCCCGCCCGCTGGTGCTCACCCAGGACCGCTGGGCCGGCCGGGTCAGCCCGGCCGACTTCCCCGGCGCGGTCGACGTGCTCGAACGCATCCGGGTGCCCAAGCACTTCAACCCCCGCTCGCCGGGCGCCCGCCGCGACCTGGCCGCCACGGTCAGCGCGACCGGCCTCGACCGGCACGGCTCGGGCAACGGCCGGCGCGGCCGGGGCAAGGCGGCACCCGGCGAGGACGCCGAGATCGCCCTGCTCAAGGTGCAGATGCGCCAGCACCCGTGCCACGCCTGCCCGGACCGCGAGGAGCACGCCCGCTTCGCCGAGCGCCGTCACCGCCTGTCCCGCGACACCGACGCGCTGCGTGACAAGGTGGCCGGGCGCACCGGCTCCCTGGCCCGCACGTTCGACCAGGTCTGCGCGGTGCTCGCCGGCCGCGGCTACCTGTCGGGCGACGGCGAGGTGACCGAGACCGGCCGGATGCTGGGCCGGATCTGGACCGAGGCCGACCTGCTCGTCGCGGAATGCCTGCGGCGGGGAGTCTGGGAGGGGCTGGCCCCGGAGGAGCTGGCGGCGGCGGTGTCCATGGTGCTGTTCGAGTCCCGCCGCGAGGGCGACGAACGCGCGTCGGTGCCCAAGGGCGCCACGACGGCGGCGGTGGACGCGTGCCACAAGCTGTGGGCCGAGATCGAGTCCGACGAGGCTGCGCACGGGCTGTCGCTGACCCGGGAGCCGGATCCGGGCTTCGTCTGGCCGATGTACCGGTGGGCGCGCGGGGAACCGCTGGCCCGGGTGCTGGCCAGCGGCAACAACTACGAGACGGACATGCCGGCGGGCGACTTCGTGCGCTGGGCGCGGCAGGTGCTGGATCTGCTGGCGCAGCTCCGGGACGCCTCGGCGGCGACGCCGGGGGTGCGGGAGACGGCGCGGAAGGCGATGACGGCGGTGAACAGGGGGGTACTGGCCTACCAGACGGCCCTCTGAGTGGCCCCGGCGGTCAGAGCGGCCAAGCCGGTGCGGGCCGGGCGGTAGCTGGCGTGCGGGTCTGGCACACTCCCGGCGTGGGCATGATTTTCCAAGGGCGGCGGCTGACGTCCGATCAGGTCGCGGACCTCGCCGCCGATCCGTCGCTGACCGCTCGCCTCCTCGACCGCGAGGATGACGTCCTCGATCTCGACAAGGCCTGGCACGGCATCCACTTCCTGCTGACCGGCGGCTCCTGGGAGACCTCCCCGGGCGCCGGGGAAGCGGTGCTCGGCGGCGATCCGGTCGGGGACGATCTGGGCTACGGCCCGGCCCGCCTCCTGCCGGCGGAACGGGTCCAACTGGTCGCCGCCGCCCTGCGCGAGGTGACCGCTGACTCGCTGCGGACCCGGTTCGATCCGGCCGCCCTGCTCGCGGAGGGGATCTACCCGCAGGTCTGGGACGACGAGGACTTCGCGCTTTACCTGCTGCCGAACTTTTCGAGCCTGCAAGCGTTCTATGTCGCGGCCGCGGGGGAGAAGCAGGCCGTCCTACTGGCCGTCACCTGACCCGGTGCTGTCGCGGATCACCAGGTGGTGCGCGGCCACGACACGGCGGGCCGGGCGGTCCGGCGGACGGGTGCCGAGGCGGTCGGCGAGACAGTTCAGCGCCTCCCGGGCGATCGCTTCCTTGTCCGGGGAGATCGTGGTCAGGGACGGGGTCGCGTACCGGCCGTCCTCGACGTCGTCGAAGCCCGCCACCGCCAGGTCCCGCGGGATCCGCAGGCCGCGCGCCAGCGCGACCTGCATCGCGCCGAGCGCCAGCTGGTCGCTGAAGCAGAACACCGCATCCGCCCGCGGTCCGGCGTCGAGCAGCCGGCTCATCGCCGCCGCACCGTCGGCCCGGTGCAGCCGGTCCACCGGGATCTCCAGCGCCGGATCGGCCGGCAGGCCCGCCTCGGCCAGCGCCCGCCGGTAGCCCTCCAGGCGGCGGGCCGCTGTGCCGTTCTCCAGGTGCGGCTGCAGACCGACGGCGGCGATACGGGTGCGACCGGCAGCGATCAGGTGCTGGGTGATCTCGCGGGACGCGGCCACGCTGTCGACCGCGACATGGTCCAGCAGGCCGTCCGCGTCCTGCTCACCGAGCAGCACCACCGGTACGCCACCAGGGCCGCGGCGCAGCTCCCCGGGGGACAGGGCCCACGGGCTCAGCACGAGACCGTCGATGACCTGGCCGCGTACGCCGTCGAGCAGCCGCCGCTCGTGATCGGCGTCGCCGTCGGTCTGCTGGACCAGCAGCATCCACGAACGTCGCTCGGCCTCGCGGACGAGCAGGCCGGCCAGTTCACCGAAGTACGGCGAGGCGATCTCCGGGATGGCCAGAGCCACCAGTCCGGACCGGCCGCCGCGCAGGTGCCGGGCGGCGGCGTTGGGGCGGTACTGGAGCTCGTCGATGGCCTGCTGCACCCGGGCCCGGGTCTCCGGGGCCACCTGGGCGAAGCCGCTGACCACGTTCGACACCGTACGGATCGACACCCCGGCGCGTTCCGCCACCTGCCGCAGGCTCGCCGTCATGATCGACCTCCCATGGTGCAAACCCTACCGCTACCACTTGCCACGTTGCATGCAACGTTGCAAAGTGAGGGGCATGACTGACACCGACACCGGCGTGCGGGCTCGCGACGCCATCTACGACCAGGGGATCACCGCTTGTCCGGGCGCGTTCAGCGTCGCCTGGGCGGACACCATGCGGGAGGACATCGAGAAGGCGTTCGCCGAGGCCCGGTCCCGGCCCGGCGGTGCGGTCGGCCGCGGCCCGCACCGCTACTACGTCGAGATCCACCCCGAGCAGCTGCGCGGCTTCGTCGACCTGGTCACCCACCCGTGGGTCACCGCCGTGTGCGAGGCGGTGCTGGGCCCGGAGTACGAGATCGTCGAGCTCGGCTTCGACGTCCCGCTGGCCGGCGCGGTCAATCAGCCCTGGCACCGGGACTTCCCGATGCCCGAGGTCACCCGCCAGGAACGGCGGCTCAACTCGCTGGCGTTCAACCTCACCGGCGTCGACACCACCGAGGAGATGGGCCCGTTCGAGATCGCCCCGGGCACCCAGTTCGACGACGAGCCGGAGTTCGGCCACGGCATGTTCCCGCCGAAGCCCTTCTACCGCCGTTACGAGGAGCGGGCTGTCCGCAAGTACCCGAAGCGCGGCGACATCTCGGCCCGCTCGGCCCTGACCATCCACCGCGGGACCCGCAACTACTCCGACATGTCACGGCCGGTGCTGGTCCTGGGCGTGGACGCGCCCGGCGCGGGCAACGGCGAACGGCACGACACCGCCGTCACCCGCGCCTACTGGGAGGCTCTGCCGGAGCAGGTCAAGGCTCACCTGCACTGTCCGGTCGTGGAGACCCTCACCCCGATCACCCAGAAGCACACCATCGAAGGGCTCGTCATGGGCGAGGCCTGAGAAGCGACCCGGCCGAGCCCGGTCGGCTGCTCAGCTGCCGAGGCGGCGTGATCCCGCGGCGGCCTTCACGATCACCGGTACGAGGACAGTCGGGTCGAGGCGGGTCCGCAGCGCCGGAACCCAGCCCGCGTCCGGGGCGAAGTCCGGGTCGTAGGCCGCGTTGTACGCCGCCACCAGGTCCACCGCTCGCGGCGCCCGGCTGCCCACCTGGACGAGCGTGCCCTGCGCGGTGATCTTCGTGCCCTTCCAGTACTTGAGCAGGTCGCCGTCACCGACGTCGGCGCTGCGCAGGAAGTAGTTGTTCTCCGCGTAGATGCTCGACTCGAAGCCCACGCCCAGCGAGTAGCCGTAGTCCTCAGCCGTGGCCACGTACAGGTTGTTGTAGATGTCCACCTGGCCGAAGCGGACCCGCGGCGCGCGCTGGACCACGTTGCCGAAGCGGTTGTGGTGCACCGTGACGCGCAGCTTGCCCACGTCCACGCCGGGGGTGTCCGTCGAGCCGATCAGCATCGTCTTGTCGTGGTCGTAGTAGTTGTTGTACGAGACGGTGACCAGGTCGGAGCCGCGGATGATGTCGCTGGCCCCGTCGTGGACCTGGTACGGCCGGTCGAAGTACAGCGGCTGGGCGGCGTCGTGGTTGTTGCCGTCGCTGAACGTGTTGTGGTCCAGCCACACGTTGGTCGCGCCGGTCAGCGACACCAGGTCGTAGAGCGAGTTCCAGTTGCCCGTCGAGCCGTCGGTGGGGTCCCAGGCCGGGAAGCAGTCCGCGGCGTCGGTGAACTCGATGTTGCGCACGATCACGTTGTGCACGTTCTGCAGCACCATGCTGCCGTGCTCGATGCGGGCGCCGTTGATGCCGATGACGGTCGTGTCGGACGGCACGAGGATCTTGATCTGGTCGCCCTGGCGCTTGGCCGAGCGGACCCGGGCCTCCTCCAGTGGGCCGGTGGGCTTGGTCGCCCGGCCCCAGACCGCCGGGTCGTAGGCCTGCAGGAAAGCCTCCAGGCGGTACGCCGGGTCGGCATAGTCCGCGCAGCTCAAAGGCTTGTTGTCGGCGTCGACGCTCATGCTGAAGCGGCCGTCGACGAGGACCAGTCGCGGGGCGGCCTCGCCGCTCAGGGCCGCGATGAGCTCGGCGCGGTTGTGCACGACGAAGGTGTGGGCGGCGTCGGCGGCCGAACCACCGGTGGTGCCGGTGCCGGCGGCGGCCCAGCCGTCGTCGGCGGCGAGAGGTTGCCGGGCCAGCCGCAGCGCCGCGGCCGACGCGCCGGACGGGGTGTCGGCGGCTTCGGCGGGCAGGATCGGGCTGAAACCGATGGCCGTGACCAGGGCGGCCGCGGCAAGGGATCTTCCGCGCATGGTGCGCTCCAGGTAATCGATGCTCGAGGTGGGGGAGGAAGCGCCGGGCGAGAGTGGGAAAGCGCTTACCCCGAGCAACGGTTACACGCGTGTTTCGACGAGTCAATGCCCGCGAACGTGCAGGAAGTTTGCAGTGGTCGATCTCCGGCGAGCGGTGCGGGCCGCAGGCCGGATCAGGGCCAGACGGTGGCGTGCGCGCTGAAGAGCTCCGGGTCGCTGTGCACCGGTACGACGCAGAGCAGATGCCCGCCGGGCGCCCGCATGATGTGACAGTCCAGCCAGCGGTTGATCTCCACCGCCCCCAGCCCTGTCAGCCGGGCCGCCTCGGCCTCGTGGTCGTCGGTCTCGATGTCCACGTGGTAGCGCGGTGCGTCGCCGACCGCCTGCACGCCCATCGTCAGCGCGGGCAACGCCTGACGCAGCATGATGAACTGCTCCTCGTGCGGCTCGGGCACCGCCGGGACGCCCAGCGCGGCCGACCAGAAAGCCGCGGCCGCGGGCGCCTCCGGCGTCGGCGTGTCGACGAACAGACCGTAGAGGCGGCTGCGATGCATGAGGGCCAGGCTAACAACGCGGTACCGGGCCAGGCGTGCAGCTGGAGGCGGGGGCCATCTGCTCGCCGACGAGCCGTTCGCTCTGATGTTCGAGACCCGGGACGACCTGATCACCGGGATCACCACGTTTCTCGGCGAGCCGGCCGCGCCGTGGGGGCAGGATGGACACGTGCAGAGTGATGGTGAATTGGCCCGGACAGCCGCCCTCGCCGGCGCGACAGTCGCCCTGAAGTACTTCGCCGAGCTCGCCGGCCTGCCGCGCGAGCTCAAGGCCGACGGCAGCGTCGTCACCGAGGCGGACCGGGCCACCGAGGCCGCGATCCGCGCCGTGCTGGCCGAGGCCCGGCCGCACGACGCCGTCCTGGGCGAGGAGGGCGGCGAGACCGGCGCGGGCGCCCGGCGCTGGATCATCGACCCGATCGATGGGACGGCCCAGTTCGTCGCGGGCGACGACCGGTGGCTGGTGCTGGTCGCCCTGGAGGAGGCCGGCGAGGTCGTCGCCGCGGTGGCCGCGGTCCCCGCGCAGGACCGGGTCTGGTGGGCGCGTCGCGGCGGCGGCGCCTACGAGACAAACCTCGACGGTACGGCGGACAAGCGCATCCACGTCACCGATCGCCGTACCCCGCTGAGCGCCGCCCGGCTCGGTGTCGTCCCGGTCGCCCCGAACGTCTACCCCTCCGACCTGGCCGTCGCCGCGCCGCTGACCGCCGTGACGCCGGCCGTGGAATGGGATGTGCACGCCGGCCTGCTCGTCGCCGACGGCACCCTCGACCTGGCCGTGCAGACCCGCGGCGAGGTGTGGGACTTCGCCGCCACCTCGTTGATCGTCACCGAGGCGGGCGGCTGCTACGGCGGGGTGGACGGCATCCGCGGGCCGCGCGCCGGTGTCTCCCTCTACGCCGCGAACCGTTCCCTGTGGCAGGCCGCGGCCGAGGTGCTCTGGCCGGCCTGAGCCACCCCCTAAGGCGAGGTGCTGGAGTTCAGCGCGAAGACCAGCGCCGCGACCGCGCCGATGGACAGCACGACGCTGATGATGCCCAGGACGCGGCCGATCAGCGCCGGCCCGACGCCGTGCGCGCCGCGCCCGCGCGTGCTCATGACGATGGCGGCGATGCCGAAGATCCAGCCCAGCAGGCAGAACGACAGCGGTACGCCGACGACGCCCAGGATCAGGGCGGTCCGCCCGGCGTTGCGGTTCGGCGGGGTCGGCGGTGCGGCGTTGCGCGGGTCCCACTGCAACCGGGGCGGCAGATCCTGCACCTGGGCCATGAGATCCGAGGCGTACGTGGCCGTGCTGACCGCGACCACCCGGCCGTCGTACTGCTCGGTGGTCAGCAGGCCCTCGCCGAGGGCCTGACTCAGCTGGTCGATCACCTGGGTGCGGTGCACGGTGCCGATGCGCTCGTCCTTCATCGGTGGCGAACGTATCGCGCGCCGGGCGGACCGCGCGGCGAAACCCGCACAGTCACCCGCACGGAGTCGGTCAGGCCGGGGCCTGCAGCAGGATGGTCGTCCAGGCGCCGACGTGCACCCGGTCGCCGTGGCCGACGCTGCGGGTCTGCCCGGCCGTCAGCGGCTTCGGCTCGTCGTTGAGGTAGGTGCCGTTGGTCGAGCCGAGGTCGGAGACCAGCCAGACGCCGTCCACACTCAGAGTCAGCAGGGCATGGCTGTGCGAGACACCCGGGTCGGCGTCGGCCAGGTCGATCTCCGGGTCCGTGCCCTTCGACGTGCTCCTGCGGCCGATCCGCACCTGCGGGGCGGGCAGCGTCACCGTGCGCTCGGTGGGCTGCTCCGGGAAGTCGACCCCCTCGATGGCGTTGGCCGCGAAGTACTCCCGGTCGGCGAACACGGTGGCCGTCCACTGTGCCGCCGGCTGCCCGGTCACCGGGGGCTGGACCAGCGCGGGCACCTTGCCGGTGCTGTGGTCGAAGCCGCAGTCCTCGCAGAACCGGCCCGCCCCGGCCCGGGGCGTGCCGCAGTTCGGGCAGGGTTCCCCGCTCGGGAAGGCCGGCGGGGCGGCCGGGGCGACACCCGGGGTGAACGCCGCCGTGCCACCGATCTTCGCGCCGCAGGTGTCGCAGAAGTCGTCCGTCGTGGACGCGTGGCCCTTGGGACAGGCATACGTCGTCATGACGACCGTCCCACCCGCACGGTCTTGGTCGAGCGGGTGTCCAGGGCCATCTCGTCGGCCGCCTCGACCTTGCGGCGCAGCCGGACCGTGCCGGTCGCCGCGTCCTCGATGTCGACGACCGTGGCCAGCAGCTCCTCGGTCGCCTTGTTGCCGCTCTCGTGGGCGAGCTGCGCGGCCCGGCCGAACTTCAGCGTCGCCGTCCGGTCGTCGCCGGCTTTTCGCGCCTCGATGCCGGCCTGGATCGCGTCGGCCAGCTCGGCCTGCCCGGTGTAGTGCGCCACCTGACGGTTGATCCGGGTCGACAGCGCCGAGTCCTCGGTCCAGACCGCCCGCACCAGGGTCTGCGCCAGCACGTTGTCACCCTCCACCACGGACACCCGGGCCGCCAGCATCTCGTCACCGGCCGCGCCCGGGGTCACGTCGACGCAGATGTGGTAGTCGCGGCTCTCCGAGCCCCACGCGCCCAGCGGGTAGCGGCCGGCCCGGGGACCGTCCTCGACCCGCTTGCCGGTCAGGTCGGCCACCTGCGGCTCGACCTGCTTGACGAAGCGGACCGTCGCGTTCACCGGGGTCCAGACCTTGAGCTGCACGTCGGCGCTGGTCTTGCCCATCGCCGCGGTCATCATCTGCTCGAACGCGGCGGCCAGGTCCTGCGGGCGGGCGACGATGTCGACCGTGCCGAGCATCGCGGTGGCGATCTTGCGCAGCTCGGAGACCGTCCAGTTGGTGCCGACGCCGCGGCAGTCACAGGTGAAGGTGCCGCCGAGCTCCTGCAGCACGCCCTCGAGGTAGCCCTTGTACTCGCCGTTCTCGCCGTCGGTCAGCAGGATGGCGTGGGTGATGTCGCCCGGGCGCTGGGCGAACAGCTGGCCGGCCAGCTTGAGCCAGGCGCCCATGGCCGTACCGCCGTTGGCCTGGAGCCGGTCGATCGCGCCGATCGCCTGGGCCCGGGTCTCGGGGGTGGCCACCGCGAGCTGGCCGGGCGCCGGGAAGAGCTGCTGGGCGGTGCTCACGCCGGCGATGATGGCGAAGCGCACGCCGTCGTCGATGCAGTTGACCGCGGCCTTGGCGGCCTGGCGGGCGGCGACCATCCGGCCCTCGGCCTGCATCGAGCCGGAACAGTCGACGATGATGATCTCGGTGGCGCCGGCCGTGCGCCGTCCGCCCTCCGCGCCGGACGAGGCGACGGTGACGATCGCGTTGACTTCGGTCGCGCCCAGGGCGAGGAACTCGTTCTGGAACGCCTCGGCGGTGTACGGCACGGGCTCTCCCTTAGCTGTCGAGGGTGTTGAGGGGGACGAGGGCGACGGTGATGTTGTCCGAGCCGCCCGCCGCGTTGGCGAAGTCGACGAGGGCGCGACCGGCCTCCAGCAGACCCGCCGAGTCGCGCAGCGCGGCCCGGACGGTGTCGGCGAAGGCGGCCGGCTCGGTCAGGTAGTTCCACAGGCCGTCGCTGCAGAGCACCAGGTGGCCCGGGGTCTCGGCGAAGAAGGCGCCGGTGCGTGGGCGGATCGCGCCCGCGTCCGCGCCCAGCCAGGCGGTGATGGCGTGCGCCTTGGGATCGTTCCAGGCCGACTGCGGATCGACGCCCAGCGAGATGGCGTGGGTGGCCCACGAGTCGTCCTCGGTGAGCTGCACGGCTTCGCCCTCGACGGGCACCCAGTAACCGCGGCTGTCGCCGACCCAGCCGTACCCGATCTCGGTGCCGCGCACGCAGGCCGCGACGATCGTGCAGGCCGGGTTGGACGTGGCCCGGCGCGGGTCGCCGGTCGCCGCCAGCGCGGCGACCGCGGTCCCGGCGGCCAGGATCGCCTCGGCGATGCTCTCCGGCAGCTCGGCCCCGGCCGTGAGCAGGGCCTTGCCGGTCACCTCGGCGGCGGTCTCGGAGGCGACGTCCGGATCGAACGACGCGGACACCCCGTCGCAGACCACCACGTCGACGTCGGCGCCGCGGGTGGCCAGCCACATCGCGTCCTCGTTGCGGTGGTGCCGCAGACCCCGGTCGGTGACCGCGGCGGCGACCGGTCCGGCGTCGGCCTCGACGTGGTCTCGGGGCCGGGCCGCGAGCAGCCCGCAGTTGCCGCAGTAGCCGTCGTCGCCGACCGCGCCGGCCGCGCCGCAGGACGGGCAGTCCTTGCCGACTGCCTGGCCGGCGCCCGTGGCCAACGGCTTGCCGCAGCTCTCGCAGAAGGCGGCCCCGGCGGCCCGCTCGTCCCCGCAGGAGGCGCAGTCCGGCCGCGCGGTCATGCGGCGCCGCCGCGGGGGGCGTGGTCCGGCCGCGCGGTCATGCCGCGCCGCCGCGGGGGGCGCAGTCCGGCCGCGGAGTCATGCCGCCGTGGCGGCTGGTGTCGCGGCCGGGCGTGGCGCCGTCGGCGAAGGAACTCATGGCGTCTCGTTTCTCCCACCGGACGGCCGGCCTCACGTGCGGGTCCTCGGCCGGGCCGCGTTGGCCAGGTCCACCAGCCGGATCTTCTCCGGCCCGTGGGCGGCCCGGGCCATCTCCCGGTACGCGCCCTCCAGCGCGAAGCGTACGTCCCGCTCCCCGGCGTGCGTGGCGCCGGGCGTGCCCAGCACCGCGCCCGGCACGGGGGTGCCGCCGGTCAGGGTGCTCAGCGCCCGTTCCAGCAGCTCGGCGCGGAGCGCGGCGAGCTGCGCGGCCTCCATCTCCAGCCGGTCGATCAGGGCGGCCGCGGCAGCCAGGGCGGCCACGTCGGCCGCCGCCGCCGGATCCGACCGGACCAGGGCCCGGACGGCGCCGACCTGGGAGCTGCGGTACGCCGCCGAGGTCCCCGGCACCCGGTTGTACGCCTCCACGGCCCCGTCCCGGTCCCCGGTGGCGAGCCGGCACCGGGCCAGTCCCGCCGCCGCGGTCGTGTACGCCGGGTCGGTGCGGCTCACCACGTCGTAATAGGCCGCCGCCTCGCCCGGGCGCCCGGCCAGCTCCAGCGTCAGGCCCAGCGCCAGCTTGGGCGCGAGCTCGCCGGGCAGCGCCGAGTAGACCGCGTCGAACTGCTCCCCGGCCCGGGGCAGGTCGCCCGAGGCCAGCGCCAGGACACCGTCGTACCAGGCGACCCGCCAGTCCCCGCCGGCGTGCGCCGCGATCGTGTCGTGCATCCGGGCCGCGTCGGCGAAGGCGTCCCGGCCGCTGCCGGCCGCGCCCAGGTCGATCAGCGCGCGCAGGGCCCGCAGCTGCACCTCGAGGGTGTTCTCCGGGGCCTTGCCGAGCAGCGTGAGGACCTCCTGCGGCTCGGTGACGGTCACCGAGGCGAGGAAGGCGGCGGCCGGGTCGGTCAGGTCGATCATCGGTGCCGGCAGGAAGCGCCATTGCGGCTCGTCGCTGCGCGGATCGGTGCGCAGCTCGCCGGTGAACAGCCGGGAGGTGGCCGGGCGGGGGTCGCCGTCGGCGGCGAGCACCTCGCGCAGCACGCCCAGCATCTGCTCGGTCATCTCGCCGGCGTCGACGAACCGCTCGGCCGGGTCGGTGCGGGTGGCCCGCTGCAGCAGCCGGTAGAAGGACTCGTGGCGCTGGTAGACCTCGAACTCGCCGCGGTCGGGCAGGCTGTCCTTGAAGGTGCTCTGGTAGCCACGGAAGTCGGTGGTGAGCACGGCCAGGGTGCGCCCGATGGTGTAGAGGTCGGACTGGATCGACGGGCCGGCCGTGGCCATCTCCGGTGCCTGGTAGCCGAGCGTGCCGTACAGCGCGGCGTCCTGGTCGTCGACGTGCACGACGCCGCCGAGGTCGATGAGCTTGACCTGGTCGCCGGTCTGGATGACGTTGTCCGGCTTGAAATCGCAGAAGATCAGGCCGCGGTCGTGCAGGTAGCCGAACGCCGGCATGATCTCCAGGACGTAGGCCAGCGCCTGGTCCACCGGCAGCGGGTCCGGCTGGTGGTTGTTGGCCGTACGGCGGTCCTTGAGGATGCCCTTGAGGGACTCCCCGCCGACGTACTCCATGACGATGTAGCCGGCGCCGTCGTGCTCCACGAAGTTGTAGATCTTGACGATGTTCGGGTGCTCGACCTCGGCCAGGAAGCGCTGCTCGGCCACCGCCGCCGCGAGCGCGTCCTCGTCACCGGAGTTGAGCAGGCCCTTGAGCACCACCCAGCGGTTCGAGACGCGCTTGTCGTTGGCCAGGTAGATCCAGCCCAGGCCGCCGTGGGCCAGCGCGCCGATCACCTCGTACTGCCCGCCGACCAGATCGCCCTTACCGAGCTTGGGGGTGAAGTTGAACGCCTCGCCGCAGGACGGGCAGAAACCGGCGGTGCGCCCGGGCCGGTCGCCGCGGGCCCGGCCGACCGGGTTGCCGCACTTGGCGCAGTACCGCTTGTCCTCGGGCACCTCGGCCACGGCCATGATCGCCGTGGCGGGATCGCGCTCGGGCAGCGGCGCCACGTCGACGAGCCCACCGCCGAAGCGCCGGCGCCGGGATCCGGTGCGGGCGCTGCCGGTGCGGGCCGAGCCACCGGTACGCGTGGACAGCGCAGCCGTCCGCACCGAGGGAGCCGTGGCCGTACGCGGCTTCGGTGGCGCCGCGGCTCCTCCCTTGACCGGGGCCATGCCGCAGGTGTCGCAGTAGCCGTCCTGGATGGTGCCGGGACAGTCGCGCTGGCATTTCACAGAAGGCCGTCCCTCGCAGTCGTCGTGGCGGTGAGCCGGGCCACCGCATCCTGGTACGCGTTCACCGCGGCCCGGGCGGCGTCGACATCACAGGGCGCGGTGTAGAGCGCGTCGCGGGCCCGTCCGGCCAGTGGCGCGAGCGCCGGATCCTCGGACAGCCCCCGCCGGCCGGCCTTCGCCTGGTACGCGTCCAGGCGACCGCGCAGCTCGTTGCGGGCCGCCAGCATCCCGGCGTTACGGGCGGCGGCGTCGCGCAGGGCGGCGATCCGTTCCCGGGCCCGCCGGCTCCACTCGGCCAGCCGCGGACTGAGCAACGCCCAGTGCCCGGCGGCGGCGAGAGCGTCCAGCGCCGCCAGATCCGGCCGCAGGTCCGGCCCGGACACGACCGCGATGGCGCTGTCGGCGAACCGGCCGGCGGCGTTCTGCTCGGCCACCGCCGCGGCCCGGGCCGCCTCGGCGAGCTGGTCGAGCAGGGCATGCGCGTCGGCCAGCCGCTGGGTGAGCGCCTCGCGCAGCTCACCGGCCGAGGTGCGTTCCGCGTCGGCCCGGTCCAGCAGCGAGCGGACGGTCGCCAGAGCCCGCTCGTCGCAGCCCAGCGGATCCGAGGCGAGGGCGGAGGTGAAGTCGCCGAGCAGCCGGTCGGCCTCGTCCAGGGTCGCCGAGCGGGTCAGGCCGCGCAGGTGGGCCAGCGACGAGGCGACCGTGGCGGCCTCGGGCATCAGCCGGTGCCACACGTCGCCGGCGCGTACGGCCACGTCGACCGCGGTCTTGAAGGCGGCCTCCATCGCGGCCAGCAGCTCGGCCGGGGTGCAGGTGGTGCTGACCTGGCCGGCCCCGAGCAGGCCGCGCTGGGCCAGCGGCACCGTCGTGGTGGACAGGGTGATCGAGCGGCCGAGGACCTGGTGCACGTACGCGGTCTTCTCGGTGTCGGTGAACCGCCGCTGGTTGCGCGCCGACCGGGCCGAGGTGATGAACGCGGTCAGCATGCCGTAGCCGTCCCACAGCTGGGTCAGCGCGGCGGTGGCGTCGGCCCAGGCGGCGGCTGTCCGGCCGGTCAGCGGTCCCTTGTCGAGATCCTTGCGGGCCGTGTTGTCGTCGAGGTCGACCAGGTTCGCCGCCACGGCCGCCGCGGCCGCCTCCAGGCGCAGCAGCTCGCTGTCGGCGCGGCCGAGCAGGTCCTGGGTGGGCGCGGTCACGGCCGGTCAGTCCCGGTACTCGGCGACCGGCGGCTGCGGGGCGGCGCCGAAGTCACCGAGCCACCGCTCGTAGGTGGCCTTCCAGGTGCCGTCGGCCCGGTTCCTGGCCAGCACCGCGTTGACGAAGCGGGTGAACTCCGGGTGGTCGTTGCTCATCGCCATGCCGTACGGCTCCTCGGTGAACGCGGGGCCGACGACCTTGGCGTACGGGTCCTGGGCGGCCAGCCCGACCAGGATGGTGTCGTCGGTGGAGATGGCGTCGACCTCGTTCTGCTGGAAGGCGACCAGGCAGTCACCGAAGCCGGGCCGGTCCACCGCGATCGGCTTGGCGGGATCCTTGGCGATGTTGTCGTACGACGTGGAGCCCTTGGCCGCGCACACCTTCTGGCCGCGGAGGTCCTTGATGCTCTGCGCCTTCGAGGCCGAGGAGACCAGCACCTTCTGCCCGGCGTTGTAGTAGATGGTGGAGAAGTTGACGTCCTTCCAGCGGGCGCAGTTGGCGGTCATGGTGTCGGCGACGAGGTCGACCGAGCCGTCCACCGCGGAGCTGACCCGCTTGTCGTACGCGATGACCTTGATCTGGATCTTGTCCGGGTCGCCGAAGATGGCCTGGGCGATCTGCCGGCCCATGTCCACGTCGAAGCCCTCGACCTTGCCGGTGAACGGGTTGCGCGAGCTGAACAGCAGGGTGTCCTGGCTGGTGCCGAGCACCAGCCGGCCGCGCTTGTGGATCTGGGCCATGTAGGTGCCGGCCGGCATCTTGCCCGGGGCGGGCAGCGCCCCGGCGGGCTTGAGGCTCGCGCGCGGGTTGCAGGACGTGTCGACGACGGCGGCGGGGCCGGTCGGCGCGGGTGCGGCGGACGCGCTCGGACGCCCGGGCAGCGGGGACGAGTCGCCGGCGCAGCCCGCGGCGGCGAGCACGGACAGTGCGGCGACGGCGACGAGGGTGACACGGGCGCGCATCAGCGGTACTCCTCGAGTCGGGCGCGGACGCCGGCGACGGCGAGGCCGCAGATCAGCAGGGCGAGCAGCGGTCCGAGCACGGTGAGCAGGCCCAGCCCGCGACCGGCCGCGCCGATCTCGTCGCGGAACACGTCCTTGCGGCTCTCCAGCGCCCGGTCGATGACGGCGGTGACGCCGGTGAAGGTCCGGCTGGTCTGCGGCCCGATGGCCAGCGCCACGGCGCCGTCGTAGTCGCCTTTGTTGTCGAGCTCGCGGACCTTGTCGTGGGCGCTGACGTAGGCGCGGTGGGCCTGGGCCGCGGACCGCACGTCCGCACCGGCGGAGCCGTCGGGCATGACCTCGGCGGCGTCGGTGAGCAGCTTGTCGAGCCGGCCGGTGGTCTGGTCGAAGTCGGTCTCCAGGGCGCCCTCGCCGGACCGGGC
This sequence comes from Actinoplanes sp. NPDC048967, assembly GCF_040649415.1. Taxonomy (NCBI): domain Bacteria; kingdom Bacillati; phylum Actinomycetota; class Actinomycetes; order Micromonosporales; family Micromonosporaceae; genus Actinoplanes; species Actinoplanes sp. NPDC048967. The sequence continues at coordinate 818,757 of NZ_JBEZFL010000001.1, read as the reverse complement.
GGCCAGGGTCAGCGCCTCGTCGCCGCGCTCGCGCAGGGCCGCGATCCGCGTCTCGGCGAGCAGCGCGACCGGCCAGGAGCCCTCGGTGTCGGCCTCGGACAGGTGCGCGCGCTGCGAGATCAGCACCCCGCCGACGCCGACCGCCAGCACGAGCGTGACCGCCGTGGCGACCAGCAGCGGCACGTTGAACGTGCGGTGGGTCAGGCGGCTGAGGTGGCGCTGGGTCAGCACCAGCGCGGTGAGCAGCGCCAGCAGCAGCAGGATCAGCAGGGCGGTCCACCAGGAGCTGCGGGCGTCGCCGTAGCCGTCGTCGACCTCGCTCTGCGCGGCCTGGAACAGCGCCTGCGCCTGCGGCTGCAGCGAATCGCGGCTCAGGGTGGACGCCGAGGACAGGTACGACGCGCCGATCGGCAGGCCCTGGCGGTTGTTGGCCCGGGCGCTGGCCACCAGGGCCGCATAGCGGGAGACGTCCGTGGACAGCTGCCGGATCGCGTCGGCCGAGCGGCCGGTCTCCGGGGTACGGCGGGCCGCCGAGGTCAGCGCGGTGGTGGCGCGGTCCAGATCCTCCTCGTAGCGCCGGGTGAGGTCGACCGGCTCCAGCCCGCCGGCCAGGAACGCCTGCGCGGCGGTGGTGTCGGCGTCGGCCAGCGCGGAGTAGATCGTCTCGGCCTCGACCAGCAGCGGCTGGGCCCGGTTGCCGAGATCGGCGGTACCGGTCGCGGCGGCCGACGCGGTGAGGCCGGCGACGAGGCCGGTCAGCAGGCCCAGGGTCACGAGCCCGGCGAGGATGAGCTGCAGCCGGCCGGGGGAGGTCCGCCGGAGCCGGGCGACGCGGTGCAGGACGCCACCGGAGGGGTTCGCCACGACCGGCGCGGGCCGGTCGAGCTGTGCTGTGCTCAAGCTTCCTCCGTCGGTGCCGTGCGTGGTCGGGCGCTCACCCGCTCACTGTGCCGCACGCGCGCAAATGATCTTCTCCAGCGTCCGGCCGGCCGAGTCTACGCACGAAAACGCACCCGGAGTGTCCCCCTCCGGGTGCGCGTTCGGCGTACGTCAGGTCAGGTCAGCGCACTCAGGTCAGGGCGCGCTTGAGCAGCTTGCCGGTCGCGGTCATGGGCAGCGTGTCCACGAAGGCGACCAGTCTCGGGTACTTGTAACCGGCCATCTGCTCCTTGCCCCAGGCGATGAGCTCCTCCTCGGTGACGGTCGCACCCTCCTTGCGGATCACGTACGCCTTCACCTCCTCGCCGTGGGTCTCGTGCGGCACCCCGATGACCGCGGCGAGCGACACCGCCTCGTGAGTCATCAGGACCTCTTCGATCTCGCGCGGGTAGACGTTGAAACCACCGCGGATGATCATGTCCTTGGCCCGGTCGACGATGTAGTACCAGCCGTCCTTGTCGCGCTTGCCCAGGTCGCCGGTGCGGAACCAGCCGTTGTTCATCACCTCGGCGGTCGCGTCGGGCCGGTTGTAGTAGCCGCGCATGATGCAGTGCCCGCGGATGGCGATCTCGCCGATCTCCTCGCTGCCCTCGATCGTGTTCCACGACTCGTCGATCAGCTTGACCTCGACACCCCAGATCGGCACGCCGATCGACCCCGGCCGCGGCTCACTGTCCGGGTCGCTGAACGTCGCCACCGGCGAGGTCTCGGACAGGCCGTAGCCCTCCAGGATGGTCCAGCCGAGCCGGTTGCGGACCTCCTTGATGATCTCCAGCGGCAGGCTGGAGCCGCCGCTGACCGTGCGCCGCATGGTGCGGGCGATCTTCTCCACGTCGACGTCGTCGGTCAGCGCGTTGAGCAGACCCCAGTACATCGTCGGCACACCGGCGAAGAAGGTGACGTTCTCCTTCTCCAGCAGCTTGACCGCGGCGGCCGGCTCGAAGCGGGGCAGCAGCACCAGCGTGGAAGCGCTGGAGAAGCCCGCGTTCATGTTGACCGTGGAGCCGAACGAGTGGAACAGCGGCAGCACCAGCAGGTGGGTGTCGGTGGCCGGAGCGGACTGGAACAGCCGGTTGCAGGTGAGCGCGTTGAGGATGAGGTTGGAGTGGCTCAGCTCGGCGCCCTTGGCCTGCCCGGTGGTGCCGCTGGTGTAGAGGATGACCGCGGGATCGGTCTCGGCGGCGAGCACGGTCTCGAACACGGGTGACTGCCCGGCCAGCGCCCGGCCCAGCGTCTCGGCGCCCTCGATCGGCGACTCCGCGGCGGGGTCGGCGGTGACCAGGAAGAAGTGCTCGCACGCGTCCACCTGGGCGAAGCCGGCGTGGCCCTCGGCGCCCATCGGCAGCTCGGGTGTGCCCTGGAAGCAGAAGTACGCCTTGGCCTGCGAGTCGGTCAGGTGGTACGCGATCTCCCGCCCCTTGAGCAGCACGTTCAACGGCACGACGACCGCGCCGGCCTTGAGGATGCCGTAGTAGAGCACCGGGAAGTACGGCAGGTTGGGACACGACAGGGCGACCTTGTCCCCGGGGCCGATGCCCCGCGCGCGCAGCAGGTTGGCGACCTGGTTGGCCGCCGCGTTCACCTGCGCGTACGTCAGGCGCTGGTCGCCGAGGACGACCGCTGCCCGCTCCGGGTAGTGACGGGCGCTGTCCTCCAGGAAGACGGAGAGGTTGAGCATGCGTGGGTCTCCTCGACAGATCCGCTGTGGCGACGGTCTCAATCCCAACATGCCGACGGCAGCCGAAGAACCCTCCGTTTCGATTTTGTTTCACATAGACCCAGCTCTTGCCCGCAGCACCGGCACGCCGGCCGCCAGGACGGCGACGAGGGCGCAGACCAGCGCCACGCCGAGGTTCTGACCCCACGGCACCACGAGCTCGATCGCCTGCCCGATCTCCTCCTCGATCGAGCGCCGGGCCGCCAGCAGGCAGAACACCGCCACCGTGCCGCCCAACAGGGTGCCCGTCACCACCGCGAGCAGGGCCTCGCCGGAGGTCACCCGCAGCACGTGGGACGTGCCGCCGCCGGCCAGGCGCAGCGCCCGGTACTCCTCGCGGCGTGCGGCCGTCGCCATCAGCAGGGTGTTGGCCACCGCGAGACCCGTGTAGCCGACACCGAGGGCGAGCAGCACGGCCAGGAAGATCTGCACGATCTCGCCCTCCTCGTCGATGTCGAGCTGCACGTACGCGCGTGCGGTGAGTACCCGCAGCCCGGTCGCCGGCACGGCCGGTCCGTCGAGCAGGACGGCCTCGGTCAGCGCGCCGGGGTCGTGGCGCCGGACCAGGTCGCGGGGGAGCAGCATCGCTTCCGGCGCGTCGTCGCGGACGGCGGTGACCGGCAGCGTCGCGGTGGTGCCGTCCGGGAACCGGACGTCCAGGCGGCGGGGCAGGTCCGCAAGTTCACGCGAGAGCACGACACCCTCCTGACCGTCTGTCCCGGCCACGCCGTAGCGCGTCGTCCTGCCGCCGACCGTCACCAGCAGGTGGCTGCTCAGATAGGAGTCGCCGGGCTGGCCGGCCACGGCGGCGTCGGACAGACCCGGAGTGCCGTCGGGGGCGGCGACCAGCGCGGCGGGCACGTCGGCCGCCGCGTCGGCGCCGGCGGACTGGGAGATCGTCGAGACGGTCCCGGTGAGCAGCACCGCGAAGCCGATGGTGAGCAGCACCGGTGCCGCTGTCGAGGCGACCCGGCGGGCCCCGGTGAGCGTGCCTTCGCGGACCAGCATTCCGGTCGCGCCGCGCCGCCACGGCCAGGTCGTGAACCGCACCAGCGGGGCGATGACCACCGGGGCGAGCAGCGCGGCCCCGATGAGCAGCAGCATCGCGGCGCCCATCATGGCCGAGGACTGGGCGTCGGTGCTGAGCGCGGGCAGGGCGATCAGCAGGGCGGCGCCCGCGATCACGCTCAGCACGCCGAGGATCCAGCGGGGCCGGGTCATCGCCCGGTGCTCGATCGCCGCGTCCCGCAGGGCGTCGAGGGCGGGCACCCGGCTGGACCGCCGGGCCGCGGTCCAGACACCGGTCAGCGCGACCACGATGCCGAGCCCGAACGCACCGGCCAGCGCCGCCGGCTGCCAGGTCACGGCGAACCCCGCCGGTTCGAGCCCGGCGGCCACCAGCGGCGGCGCGAGCAGGGGAGCGGCCAGCGCCCCCAGCGGTACGCCCACCGTGCCACCCAGCACCGCGACGACCAGCGTCTCGGCGTACATCATCCGGATCACCTGGCCCGGGGTGGCCCCCACCGCGCGCAGCAGCCCGATCTCGCGCCGTCGTTGCGCCGCGCTCAGCGCGCACGTGGACGCGACCACGAAGATCGCCACGAAGGAGCCCAGCGAGACCATGGCGATCAGCAGTTGCGCGCCCAGCCAGCGGATCCGGGTCACGGACTCCGGCTCCAGGGTGTCGCGGGCCGCCCCGGACAGGACCGTGCCGCTTGTACCCACGGCCGACCGGGCCGCCGCCGCGACCGACTCGGCGTCACCGCTGACGGTCAGCCCGATGAGCCGGACGCCGGCGGACAGGGCGGCGGCGGTGGCATCCGCGACGTAGAAGCCCGGGCCGTCGGTCGTGCCGGTCACCGTCCAGGTCGCCGGGCCGTGCGCGGTCAGCACGTCGACCCGCGAACCCGGTGCCTGACCGGCCAGCGTGACCTCCCCGGGCCGCTCCGGTGGTGCGCCGGCGCTGAGCCGGTAGCCGCCGAGCGCCGCCGACGACCAGGCGTGCCCCTCGGCGAGCGCGGTCTGCGGGTCGCCGGTGGGCCGGCCGCCGACGACCCGCTGCACGTAGAAGGACGGGTCGGGGATCGCCGCGGTGACCCCGGGCAGGGCCGCGAGCCGACCGGCCAGCCCGGCCGCCTCGGCGATGGTCCACGAGCGGTACTCCGGATAGCCGTCGTCGTTGTCGCCGACCGACGGCGAGTGCACGAGCACCGGGGTGGCGGACAACCGCTCGGGGGTCTGCGGTTGTGACGACGCCCAGAGAGTGGTCGCGCCGGCCACGACGCCCACGCCGAGCGCGATCGCGACGAAGGTGCCGGCGAACGCGGCGAACCGGTGCCGGACCATGTCCCAGGCGAGCCTCACCGCTCCTCCAGCCGGGCCATCCGCACGGCGATCTCCGGGGCGTCCGCCGGATGGTCGAGCACGTCCGCCACCCGTCCGTCGGCGAGCAGCAGCACCCGGTCGGCGTGCGCGGCCGCGTACGGGTCGTGCGTCACCATCACCACGGTCTGGGCGTGCCGGTCCACCGCCGTACGCAGCAGCCGCAGCACCTCCCGCGACGCCGTGGTGTCCAGCGCGCCTGTGGGCTCGTCGGCGAACAGCACTGCCGGCCGGGTCACCAGCGCCCGGGCGATGGCGACCCGTTGCTGCTGGCCGCCGGAGAGCTCACTCGGGCGGTGCCGGGCCCGGTCGGCCAGCCCCACCTCGGCCAGCATCGCCCGGACCTCGCCGGCCGCCGGCCGCCGGCCCGCGAGCCGCAGCGGCAACGCCACGTTCTGCTCCGCGCTCAGCGCCGGGATCAGGTTGAACGCCTGGAAGACGAAACCGACCCGGGCGCGGCGCACCTTGGTCAGGGCCCGCTCGGAGAGCCCGGTCAGGCTCACCCCGTCGATGGTCACCTCGCCACTGGTCGGCCGGTCGAGGCCCGCGGCACAGTGCAGCAGGGTGGACTTGCCGGACCCGGACGGGCCCATCACCGCGGTGAACGTGGCCGGGGCGATGTCCACGTCGACCGCGTCGAGGGCGGTCACCGCGCTTTCGCCCGTACCGTAGATCCTGGAGACGGCCCGCAGCCGCACCGCCGTGCCGATGGTCGTGATGGTCATGGCCGGAAGCCTTCCGGCCCGCCGGGCCCGGCACATTCCCCCGCGCGCGAGGATCGAAGGTATACCCAGCACTACCGAGCGGGGCGCGGCCCGCCGGTAGCGTGACTGCCCATGCCGGTCCGCAACGCGCTCGAGGCGCTCACCATGCGGCCGACGCGGTTCCTGCTGTCGCCCTGGCCCCTGCGCTCGCTGATCTACCTCACCGGTGGGGCGCTGATCGGCATGGCCACCATCGCGACCACCCTGCTCCTGCTGGCCGCCGGGCTCCTGCTGTCGATCGTCGTCGTCGGCGTCGCCGGCTACCTGGCCACGGTGCTGTCCGGGGTGGTTGTCGGCCGGCTGGAACGCTGGCGGATGCGGCTGGTCGACCGGGAGGCGCTGCCGAACCCGCACCGCCATCCCGGCGAGCCGGGGCTGCGCGCCTGGCTCACCTGCCGGTTGCGGGAGCAGGCCACCTGGCGGGAGCTGGGATACACGGTGATCTCCGCGCTGGTGCTGTGCTGGATGGACGCCGCGGTGGTCTACGCCGCTGTCGTGGTGCCCGCCAGCCTGCTGTTCGGACCGGTCTACCTGCACGGCGAGACCACGCCCTGGGTCACCGTGCCGATGGCGCTGCTGACCCCGGTCGCCCTGGCGATCGGCGCCTATCCGGTGACCGCCTGGGCCGGCGCGCGGGCGGCGATGGCCCGGGCACTGCTCGCGCCGCGCAGCGACGACAGCGACGCCAAGCTGGTCGAGCTCACCCGCTCCCGAGCCCGACTGGTGGACGCCTTCGAGGTCGAGCGCCGCCGCATCGAGCGGGACCTGCACGACGGTGCCCAGCAGCGGCTGGTCGCCCTCAGCATGCAGCTCGGACTGGCCCGTCTGGAGCTGGAGGACGGGTCCGCGGCCGCGGTCCAGGTGACGGCGGCGCAGCAACTCGCCAAGGAGACGCTCGCCGAGCTCCGGGAGCTCATTCGCGGCGTCCACCCGAAGGTCCTGACCGACCGCGGCCTTGCCGCGGCCGTCGGGGACGCGGCCGGGCACGCCCCGGTGCCGGTGGATCTCGACCTGCGGCTGGCCGGGCGCCTGCCGGACGCGGTCGAGGTGACGGCGTACTTCGTGGTGGTGGAGGCCCTGGCCAACGTGGCCAAACACAGCGAAGCGACCCGGGCCGCCGTGTCCGCCGGGATCCGCGGCGGCCGGCTGCACCTGGACGTCCGCGACGACGGCCGCGGCGGCGCCGACCCCGGCCGCGGCACCGGTCTGACCGGGCTGGCGGATCGGGTCGCCGCGGTCGACGGCACAGTGGCGCTGTCCAGCCCGCCCGGCGGCCCCACCCTGCTGCATGTGGAGATCCCGTGCGGGTCGTGATCGCGGAGGACGGCGTCATCGTCCGCGAGGGCATCGCCGGCATGCTGCGCCACTTCGGCCACGAGGTGGTCGCGGCCGTCGCCGACGCACCGGCCCTGCTCGCGGCCGTCGCCGAGCACCGGCCCGACGTCGTGGTCACCGACGTGCGGATGCCACCGGGCTTCAGCGACGAGGGCCTGCAGGCGGCGATCGCGCTGCGGGCCGCCGACCCCGGCCTGCCGGTCCTGGTGCTGAGCCAGTACGTGGAGCAGACGTACGCCGCCGAACTGCTCGACTCCGGCCCGACCGCGGGCGTCGGCTACCTGCTCAAGGACCGCATCGGCGACGTGGCCGAGTTCGTCGACGCGCTGGTCCGGGTGGCCGCCGGCCGTACGGTCGTCGACCCGGAAGTGGTCCGGCAGCTCCTGGGCCGGCGCCGCGACCCGCTGGCCCGCCTCACTCCCCGCGAACGCGAGGTGCTGGCCCTGATGGCCGAGGGCCGCTCGAACACGGCGATCGCCCGGACGCTGGTGGTCAGCGAGGCGGCGGTGGCCAAACACATCGGCAGCCTGCTGGCCAAGCTGGACCTGCCGCCGGACGTCGACGACCACCGCCGCGTCCGGGCGGTGCTGGCCTTCCTGCGCGGCTGATCCGTTCCTCAGGCGTTGCGCAGCTGCTCGAGGACCAGCGGGTCGATCCTGCCGGCGACGATGCGTTCCTCCAGGTTGGCGACGCCGGCCCAGGACGCGAGCGCCTCGTCGAGGTCGGCCGCTGCCGGGCCCGCGGGGTGGCCCAGGACGGCGAGCCGGTCGCGCACCTCGGTGCCCAGGTCGCCGTCGAGATCCAGCAGGGTCGCCGGGTCCGGGCGTTCGAAGTAGAGGGTGTGCAGTTCGAGCAGGCGGGTCAGCTCCGCGACCGGGTCTGGGTGGTCGTCCACACGGAGATCCACCACGACGTCGCTGGTGCCGCCGTACCCCTGGCCCTTGGCCACCACCAGCAGCGCCGCGCTCTGCCGGCCCCGGCGGTCGCCGCCGGCCTCGTCGCCGGCGCGCAGGGCGTCGAGCAGGCGGTACGCCAGGCGGGTCTGTGCCGTGCCGGCCAGCCAGGCCTGGCGCATCTGCTCGACCACCTGGGGTCCGGCCAGCATGTTGCCCTGGATGGCGAAGCCGTCCCCGGCCACCCCGCCGGCCCAGTCGTGGCAGGCCGAGCCGGTGAACGTCGCTCCGGGGCCCTGCGAGCCGACCACGCCGACCTGCCGGTGGTCCACCGGGCCGGCGTCCGCGGCGATCAGGCCGGCGACTGTCTCGGCGGCGGGCACCCCGGTGGCCAGCAGGGCGAGGGCCTGCGGCCGGTACGCGAGGTTGGCGTACGACTGGGTCGCCACCGCGCCCACGTCCGCGAGGGCGGCGGGCACGGCCGCGCCGGCGCCCAGGAACTTGCTGGCCACAGCCACCCCGAGCGCGCCACCGTCGGCTGCGCGCGCCACGACAGAGAAGGTCATGAGCGCACGTTATCCGAGTCGTAACAAGACAGGAGAACACTGTGCCCGGGTGCCGTTCGACTGAGCCGGCGGCGTCCGCTGGTCAGATCACTGTCGTGCCCGCCGCCGCCCTCGGTGGGGCCGACCACGGTCCGCCGTCCGCGGGCCGCGCCGGGATCGGTGCGGCCCGCTGTGCGGACCTCGAGCTACGGGCGGGGACGGTGCTTGCCGGTTCCTGACCCGCCCGTAGTTTCGCCCGTCGTTTCGTCAGCGGCCGAAGGCGAAGCGCGAGCGCTTCTTCTGCCGGCCGAAGCGGCCCTGCAGGGTGTCCGCGCCCTGGCGCAGCAGCTTGGTGCCGCGGCTGGGTCCGCGCTTGGCCTCCACGGCGTCGCTGAGCTTGCGCGCGCCGGCCGCGGCCAGCGGGATGGCGATCGCCATGATCACGTAGCGCCTGATCAGGTTGAAGAACATCGGAGTCTCCTCGTCGCCGGTTGGGGTACGCCTCCTGATTACCCGCAGCGACGATCGCCACACGTGGCCCGGCCGCCGACTACCTCGTCCGGGCGGGTGACAGCCGTGCCGCCAGTGCTTCCACGCCGGGACCGGAGAGCCGGGGCAGGGCCGCCGGCCGGCCGGTGAGCAGCAGCAGGATCGCCCCGATCGGGCCCTCGACGCGAGGCCCGGCCCCCGCCGTCCAGTCGTCGTCGGTGGCGGCGAAGGTGAAACCGCGCAGCCGCCGCTCGGCCCGGAACGGCCACAGATCCGGCCACACGCGGGCCGCGGCGGCGGCCGACGCCCGTGCCGGCATCGCGCGCTGCCGTCCGAGCGGAACGGCGATGTCCTGGCCGTGCACCAGGACGTCGATGAGTGGCTCCAGGTGGGTGACCCCCGGTGCGGTACGCCGCGACCCGGCCATCGCGCGCAGCAGCGGGGCATACTCCGCGGTGGGCCGCCGGGCCTGGTGGCGCGCGGTGTCCCGGATCATCCGGTTGAGGTTGCCGCGGGCCCGCACCACGGCCACCAGCGCGGGCAGCACGCCGGTCTGGGACAGCGTCAGGTGCGCGGCGACATCGCGGACGCGCCACTGCGCACAGAGCGAGGGCGTCGCCCACTCCGGCGGGGTCAGATCGTCGAGCAGCTCCGCCAGGCTCAGCCTCTCGGCGTCGATGGTCTGCCACACCTCGTCGCGGTCCATGTCGGCCCTCCCACCGAATTTGGTAAGCTTCTCTGACCAATAGTCGTCAGAGAATCTGTCCAAGTCAAGGGGCCGTATGAGTGACGAGCTGAATCTCGGCCTGCTCTGCTACATCGCGTACCGGGCGATGGAGAGCGGGGTGCTCGAGGCGCTGGAGGCGGCCGGATACGGCGATCTCACCGCCGCTCAGGGCCGGATCGCCGCCCGGATCGGGCCGGCCGGGAGCCGGGTCACCGAGCTGGCCGAGCAGGCCGGGGTGACCAAGCAGACCGCCGGTTTCCTGGTCGACCAGCTGGAGCGCTCGGGCTACGTCGAGCGGGTGCCGGACCCGTCCGACGCGCGCGCCCGGCTGGTGCGTTTCGCCCCGCGGGGCAAGGCCGCGGTCGCGGTCGCGCGCGAGGCCGAGGTGCGGATCGAGGCGACGTGGAGCCGGCATCTGGGCCGGCGCGGCACGACCCAGCTGCGGCGGGCGCTGACCGAGCTGCGGGAGATCACTGATCCGTACCGGTGACGGCCGGTGGCCCCGGGCCGGACGGGGAGCGGCCCACCCCGCTTTCCCGCCCGGCCCGGGGCCACCGGAGGTCGTGGATCAGTCGTTGTCGCGCAGGTAGCGGACGGTGTCGTGGGCGGCCCGGGCCAGCAGGGACGCGTCCGAGCCCACGCCGATGAAGCGGAAGCCCAGGTCCGCGTACTCCTGGGCCTGCCCGGCGTGACCGGCCAGGATGCCGGCGGTGATCCCGGCGTTCTTGGCCGCGACCAGCACCTCGTCCAGGGCGGCCCGGAAGTCGGGGTGGGTGAAGGCCCCGGGCACGCCGAGGTCGTGCGACAGGTCGCGGGGGCCGATGAAGAGCACGTCGACGCCGGGGATGGCGGCGATCTCGGCGATCGACGCCAGCGCCCGCCGGCTCTCCACCTGCACGATGCCGAGCACTCCGTCGTTGGCGGTGGCCAGGCCTTCGGGGCGCAGGCCGAAGTCGTACACCCGGTTGTAGGTGGCCACGCCGCGGTCACCGGCCGGCGGATAGCGCAGGTGCCGGACCGCCGCGGTGACCTCCTCGGGCGTTTCCAGCCGGGGGAACATCACGCCGGTGACGCCGACGTCGAGCACCCGGCCGGTGCGGATCCGCTCGGCCGACTCGACCCTCGCCACCATGGCCAGCCCGTGCGCCTCGGCGGCGATCTGCTGGTGCAGCAGGGCCGGCTCGTCCCCGCCGCCGTGCTCGAGGTCGGCCAGCAGCCAGTCGAAGCCGGCCACCGCGCAGGCCTCGGCGGCCAGCGCCGAGCCGAGCCCGAGGAACGTGCCGTAGAGCAGCTCGCCGGCCCGTAGCCGGTCCCGCAGGTCAGCCATCGGCCCGGCCCGCCATCCGCTCGGCCAGCCGCAGCAGCGCGGTGTGGTCCAGCCCGCCGTCCCCCTGGGCCCGCAGGGCGGCCATGAGCTGGGCCAGCAGGGCGCCGACCGGGACGACGGCGCCGGCCTCGCGGGCGGCCTCCAGCATGATGCCCAGATCCTTGTGGTGCAGGTCGACCCGGAAGCCGGGGGTGAAGCTGCGGGCGAGCATGCCGGCCGCCTTGCGGTCCAGCACCGTGCTGCCGGCCAGACCGCCGGCCAGCACCCGCAGGCCGGCCCCGGCGTCGACGCCGGCGGCCTCCAGCAGCACGATCGCCTCGGCCACGAGCTGGATGGTGCCGGCGACGACGAGCTGGTTGGCGGCCTTCACCGTCTGGCCGGCGCCGGCCGGTCCGACGTGCACGATCGTGGTGCCGAGCGCTTCGAGCACGGGCCGGGCCGCCTCGGCGTCGGCCTCGGCCCCGCCCACCATGATGGACAGCGTGCCTTCGACGGCCCCCTGCTCACCGCCGGAGACCGGGGCATCCAGGGCCCGGACACCCCGGTCGGCCACGGCGGCCGCGACCGTGCGGGCGGTCCGCGGCCGGACGGTGGACATGTCGATGAGGAGCGTGCCCGGCCGGGCGTGGGCGAGGACCCCGCCGGGGCCGAGGACGACCTGCTCGACGTCGGGGGAGTCGGGCAGCATCGTGACGACCACGTCCGCGCCGGCCACGGCCTCGGCGACGTCCCGGACCGGACGGCCGCCCGCGGCGGCGAGCCGGTCGAGGCCGGCCCGGCCGCGGGAGTGGCCCGCGACGTCGTAACCCGCCTTGACGAGATTGGCGGCCATGGGCGAGCCCATGATCCCCAGGCCGATGAAGCCGATGGCGTCTGGCATGCAGGTACCCCGTCCACATATATGGATGCCTATCGCACTGCTGAATGCAACCCAAACTAGAGAAGCCCTGTCGGCCGGTCAAGCAAGCGATATGTATGGGAACTGGATGTTAGGGTTCCGTCGCATCGACGACGGTCATGAACGTGGAGGTTCCCCCGATGGCTCAGCGACTCCTCATCACCGGCGGCGCGGGAAAGGTCGCGGGGCTGCTGCGACCCCGCCTCGCCGCCGCGGGCCGCACCCTGCGGCTGCTCGACATCGTGGAGCCCGCGCCGGTCGAGGGCGGCGGCGCCGAGGAGATCGTCATCGCGTCGGTGGACGACCAGGAGGCCCTGGTGGCGGCGTGCGAGGGCGTGGACGCCATCGTGCATCTGGGCGGGCAGAGCAAGGAGGCCGGCGCCGAGGACGTGCTGCGGCGCAACGCGTACGGGACGTACTGCCTGCTCGAAGCGGCCCGGCGCAGCGGGGTCCGGCGCGTCGTGCTGGCCTCGTCCAGCCATGCCGCCGGTTTCCACCCGCGCGACGACGACCGCTACCCCGACGGGCTGCCGGCCGACCTCCCGCCCCGCCCCGACACCCTGTACGGCTGGAGCAAGGCAGCCGTGGAGTCGCTCGGCCGGCTCTACGTGGACCGCTTCGACCTCGAGGTCATCTGTGTCCGCATCGGACTCTGGTTCCCGACCCCGCCGCAACTGCGCGGCCTGGCCCTGTGGCTCTCACCCGACGACGGCGCCCGGCTGGTCGAGGCCTGTGTGGCGGCCGAGAGTCCGGGTTACCGGATCATCTGGGGCGTCAGCCGCAACACCCGCCGCTGGTGGTCGCTGGCCGAGGGCGAGGCGATCGGCTACTTCCCCGAGGACGACGCCGAGGTCTACGCGGAGCGGCGCGTCGCCGAGTTCGGTGAGCCCGACTTCGCGCACGACCCGCTGCTGAACCGGGTCGGCTCGTGGTGGTGCGACCTGCCCCTGGGCGAACCGATGTGACCCGTCAGCGGATGCCCTCGCGGCGCAGCGTCGCGGCGAGGGCGTTCGTGTGCGCGGTCACCGCCGCCACCACCTTGTCCAGGTGGGCGCCCTTGGCCAGGTCGGCCGGCATCGAGCAGGAGATGGCGTCGGTGGCCGGGATGCGGTAGCCGACCGCGACGGCGACGCACGCCACCCCGGGCGTGCCCTGCTCGACCTCGAACGCCCAGCCACGCCGGCGCACCGCGTCCAGCTCGGCGTGCAGCGCGGCCCGCCCGGTGATCGTGTGCGGGGTGAACGCCTCCAGCGTGTCCGGCAGCAGGGCGTCCACCTCGGCCTCGGTCAGGTCGGCGAGCAGCGCCTGGCCCAGCCCGGTGACGTGGGCCGGCAGCCGGCGCCCGACCCGGGAGATGACCCGCTCGGCCTCGCGCGACTCGCGACTGGCCAGGTAGAGCACGTGGGTGTCGTCGCGCCGGGCGTAGTGGATGGTGTGGCCCACCTCGGTGCGCAGATCCTCCAGCGTCTCGTACGCGTACCGCAGGGCCGGGTCGCGGTCCAGATAAGCCGTGCCGGAGAGCAGGGCGTGCGGGCCGACGCCGAAGGCGGAGCCGCTCTCGTCCGCCTCCACCCACTTCAGCTCGCGGAGGGTGCGCACCAGCGCGTGCAGGCTGGAACGGGGGTAGCCCATGCGCTCCTGGAGCTCCGAGAGCGTCAGCTTCGTCGGGGAGGCGGCGAGCGTCTCCAGGATCTTGACGGTGCGCTCCGCGGACTTCACCGGTGACGAGTCATTGGTCCCGGTGGATGGGTGGGCGACCGGGCGGGATCGAGCTAGAGCCATGTCAGCCACCATCGCGGTCGATTGTTTCCGGACTGTTGACGGCCATAGTACCGAAAGCTAGCTTGTGCGTACTTGCCTTCCACAAGCTCGAAACGCTTCCACATATGTAGACAGGAGGCATCCCCATGTCTACCAGGAGACTGCTGGCGGCGGTCATGGCCACGATGCTGGTCGCGACCGGACTCACCGCCTGTGGCGACGACGGCGCCCCCGAACAGGACGCCAACGCCGCGCTGGACATCTGGATCCGCAAACCCCCCGGCTCCAACTCCGAGAAGACCGCGAAGGCGATCGCCGCCGGGTTCACCGCCGCCACCGGCACCCCGGCCACCGTCACCGCGCTGTTCGAGGACTTCGAGACCAAGCTGCAGCAGGCCGCCGCCCAGAAGGACCTGCCCGACATCGTCATCAACGACACCGCTCAGCTCGGCACGCTGGTCAATCAGGGCCTGGTCCGCGCGGTCGACAAGGCCGCCCTGGCCGGCGGGGCCGACCTCAGCCCGACGTCGTGGGACGCCGCCACCGGCGCCGACGGCAAGACGTACGGGGTCCCGTTCTCGGCCCAGTCCTTCGCGCTGTTCATCCGCAAGGACTGGCGCGAGAAGGTCGGCGCCGCGCAACCGAAGTCCTGGGCCGAGCTCGACGCGCTGGCCAAGGCGTTCACCACCGAGGACCCGGACGGCAACGGCAAGGCCGACACGTACGGCTACGTGGTGCCCGGCTCCACCAAGCGTGGTTACACCGCCTGGTACCTGACCAGCTTCCTGTGGTCCGGCGGCGGCGACTTCCTCAGCGGCGACACCGGCAAGTTCACGACGGCCGTCAACACCCCGCAGTCCGTCGCCGTGGTCGACGGCTTCAAGAAGCAGTTCTGCACCGACAAGGACGTCGTGCCGGGCGCGGTCACGCTGGAGACCACCCAGGCCCACCCGCTGTTCGAGACCGGCAAGGGCGGCATCTACTTCACCGGTCCGTACAACATGGCCCGCTTCGACAAGAACCTCGGCAAGGACAAGTACGAGATCGTCGCGTTGCCGGCCGGTCCCGGTGGCAAGGCCCAGTCGCTGGCCGAGGGTGAGAATGTCTACCTGATGGCGGGCTCGGCCAACGAGACCGGGCAGCAGAAGTTCGCGGAGTTCGCCGTCTCGGTGCCGGGCCAGACCATCGGCATGGCCGGTGACTCCGACGGCGGCATCGTCCGGCTGCCGGTCAACACCAAGGTGCAGCTGTCCTCGGTGCGCAAGGACACCCGCTGGGCCACCTTCGAGCAGGTCTTCCAGAAGTCCGGCCGCTACGTGCCGGCGGTGCCGGACTGGACGCCGTTCCGGCAGGCCGCCGCCGAGACGATCAACACGATCGTGGCCGACTGCGGCTCGGACACCAAGGCCGAACTGGACAAGCTGGCTCAGACGTTCGATGCGGAACTGACCAAGCAGGGGGTCAAGGGATGACCGGCCGCGCCGAGGAGACCCGGTCATGACGATGGCGCCCGCCGTGCCGGCCCGGACGGGCGCGCCGCCCGCGCCCGCCGCGCCGGCCCGGCGGAGCCGCCTGCGGCTCGCGCTGCGGCGGCACCTGCCGGCCTGGCTCTTCCTGGCCCCAGCCCTGCTGCTCTTCGCGGTCTTCAAGTTCGTGCCGATGGTCCGGGCCGTCGAGATGAGCTTCCACGAGGTACGGCCGTACCTCGGCGACCGCTTCGTCGGCCTGGCCAACTACCGCGACGTGCTCACCGACCCGTCGTTCACCTCGGCCATCGGTCACACCGTGGTGCTGGCCCTCGGGCAGACCCTCGGTTCGCTCGTGCTCGGTTTCGTCCTCGCGCTGCTGCTCGAAGGCTCGTCGCGGGGCCTGTGGTTCGTCCGGACGGCCGTCTTCCTGCCCACGGTCGCCGCGATGGCGGTGGTCGCCGAGCTGTGGCGCATCCTCTACCACCCGGTCGGCGACGGTGCGATCAACAGCGTCCTCGGCTGGTTCGGCGCCGGCCCCTCGCAGTTCCTCAACTCCGCCGACTCGGCCCTGTGGTCGGTCATGGGCGTCGGCATCTGGCGCGGGGCACCGTACGACATGATGATCTTCCTGGCCGGCCTGGCCGGCGTCGACCGCGCCCTCTACGAGGCGGCCGCCGCCGACGGCGCCGGCCCGCTGCGGCGGCTCTGGCATGTCACCGTGCCCGCGCTGCGCCCGGTGCTGACCATCCTGCTGACCCTGGCCGCGATCCGCGGCCTGCGGGTCTTCACCGAGATCTTCCTGCTGACCAACGGCGGGCCGAACGGTTCCACCGAGGTGGTCATGACGCTGGTCTACAAACTCGGGCTGGAACGCAACGAGCTGGGCGTCGCCTCGGCCGGCTCGGTGCTGTTGCTCCTGGCCACCGTGGTGCTGACCGTCGCCGTGCGGGCCTCGCGCCGGCGGGAGGCCTGATGAGCCGCCGCAACGTGGGTGCCCGCCTGGACACCGCCCTGGGCTGGGGCGCCGCACCGGGCCCGGTCGCGTTCGCCGCCCGGGTGCTGCTCCAACTGGTGCTGGTCGCGGTCTTCGCCGGGCCGCTGATCGCCCTGCTGGTCAGCGCCTTCACCCCGGTCACCGACCCGACCCGGCTGACGCTCGTCCCGCACGGGCTGACCCTGGACAACTTCGCCGCGGCGGTGGACCGCGACGTGCTGACCTACCTGGCGAACTCGTTCATCGTGGTCGGCGGCGGCCTGCTGCTGCAGATCCTGGTGAGCGTCTCCGCCGCGTACGCGTTGGCCCGCAAGCGTTTCCCGGGCATGCAGCTGGTCCTGCTGCTGATCCTGTCCACCCTGATGCTGCCCGAGGAGATTCTGGCCATCCCGCTGTCGCTGGTGCTGGCCGACGTGCCGGTGCTGCACGTCAACCTGATCGGCACCCTGGCCGGCATGATCATCCCGGTCGGGGCCTGGGCCTTCTCCATCCTGGTGATGACCGAGTTCATGAAGGAGATCCCCGTCGAGCTGGAGGAGGCGGCCCGCCTCGACGGCGCCGGCGACCTGCGGATCTTCTGGTCGGTGGTGCTGCCGCTGTGCCGGCCGGCGCTGGGCGTCATCGGCATCTTCGGCTTCACGATGATCTGGGACCAGTACATGCTGCCGCTGCTGGTCGCCGACGACGCCGCGAAGTTCACCCTGCCGCTGGCGCTGCGCACCCTGCGCAGCGACGATCAGGTGGGCCTCGGGGTGCTGCTCGCGGCCGCGCTGCTCGCGCTGCTGCCCTCGGTGCTGGCCTTCCTGGCCATGCAACGACAGTTCATGCGCGGCCTGACCTCAGGAGCGATCAAGGGATGACGACCTCGCTGCCCGTCCGCGCCGTGACGATCACGCCCATTGCTTTTCCCGATCCGCCGTTGCTCAACTCCGCCGGGGTGCACCAGCCCTGGGCGCTGCGCGCGATCGTCCAGGTCCACTGTGGTGACGAACTGGTCGGGCTCGGCGAGACCTACGGCGACGCCCCGCACCTGGCGTTGCTGGAACGCGCCGCGGGGGCGCTCGCCGGGCTGGATGTCTTCGACCTGGCCGGGCTGCGGTCCCGGATCGCCACCGCGGTCGGGGTGGTGGACGCCCCCGACCGGCACGGGCTGACCGGCGGCTCCAGCGCCGAGAAGACCCTGGCCCGGATCGTCTCGCCGTTCGAGGTGGCCCTGCTCGACCTTCAGGGGCAGGTGACCGAGCGACCCGTGCACGCGCTGCTCGGCGGCAAGGTGCGGGAGACGGTCCCGTTCTCGGCGTACCTGTTCTACAAATGGGCCGGGCACCCCGGCGCGGAGCCCGACGAGTACGGCGAGGCGCTCGACCCGGCCGGCATCGTCGCCCAGGCCCGGCGCATGATCGACCGGTACGGCTTCCGCTCGATCAAGCTCAAGGGCGGCGTCTTCCCGCCGGAGCAGGAGATCAACGCGATCCGCGCGCTCCGCGTGGCGTTCCCGGAGCTGCCGCTGCGCCTGGACCCGAACTGCGCGTGGACCGTCGACACCTCGATCAAGGTCGCCGAGGAGACCGCCGGCCTGCTGGAGTATCTGGAGGACCCGACCGCCGGGCTGGCCGGCATGGCCGAGGTCGCCGCGCCGGCCCCGATGCCGCTGGCCACCAACATGTGCGTGGTGCGCTTCGCCGACCTGCCGGAGTCGGTGGCGCGGGGCTCGGTGGGCATCGTTCTCGCCGACCATCACTACTGGGGCGGGCTCACCGCGTCGGCGCACCTGGCGACCATCTGCCGCACCTGGGGGCTCGGGCTTTCCATGCACTCGAACAGCCACCTGGGGATCAGCCTGGCCGCGATGACCCACCTGGCGGCGGCCACGCCGAACCTGACGTACGCGGTGGACACGCACATGCCGTGGCAGCTCGGCGTCGACGTGGTGGCCGAGCCGCTGCGCTTCACCGACGGCTCGGTCACCGTGCCGGACGCACCGGGGCTCGGCGTCAGCCTGGACCCGGACGCGTTGGCCCGGCTGCACGAGAACTACGTGAGCTGCGGGATCCGGGAACGCGACGACACCGCGTACATGCGGCTGTTCGAGCCCGGATACACCAAGCGGCGGCCACGATGGTGAGCGGGCACGCGTACCCGTGGGATGTGCTGGGCGATCCGGACTTCGCCGGGCGGGCGGCCGAGGCCGTCGACGCGGTGACGCTGGCCGCGACGTACCACTCGGTCCGGGCGGCGACCCCGCTGCATCCGGCGCGGCGGGTCGTCGACGCTCGGTATGCCGCGCTCTACCGCCCGATCCGGGCCGCGGCCTGGGACGGCCGGCTGCTGCGGGCCGCGGGCCCGGCCTGGATGACCGAGCAGGACCCTTTCGGTACGGCGGCCAGCACGCTCCGGGCGGCGGGGCTGGCGGTCAACGCCTGGATCGTGCTGACCCACAACACCCGGCTCGGCCTGGCGCACCCGGAGACCGCGGTGGTCAACTGCTTCGGCGAGCGCTACCCGTACGCGTTGTGCCCGGCTCATCCGGAGGTCCGCGCGTACGCGGCGACCCTGGCCGGCGAAGCCGTCCGGGATGTGGCCGTGGACGGGATCTCGTTGGAGGCGTGCGGGCAGCTCGGCCTCGTCCACCTCGGACACCACGAGAAGACCGACGGCGCTTGGACCGCGGCGGAGGTACGGCTGCTGTCCGTGTGCTGCTGTGCCTCGTGCCGTTCCGGTTGGCGGGCGGCGGGCCTCGTTCCGGATTCGGTCGTGGCTGGGCTGCGGGCGGGTTCGATGTCCGATGACGTGATGGCGGCGGTGCTGGCGAATCGGCACGCGAACGCTGATGCTCTGCGGGCGGAAGTGCTGGGCGCTGTCCGTGAGCGGGCGCCCGGGGTGCCGATCACGTTGCACGCCAACCCGGATCCCTGGGCGACCGGGCCGTCGCCGGGTCTCACCCCCTCGGCCGCAACTGACGTCGACGCGTTGTTGGTGCCGGCGTGGCCGACCACTGAAGCCTCCGCCGAAGTGGTGCGCCAGGCTGCGGCGACGGGGCTGCCGGTGGACGCCTATGTGACGGTGCTGCCGCCGGTCGAGGCGGACGCCGTACCGGGGCACGTTGCTCGGCTGCGGGCGGCCGGTGCGGCCCGGATCAGCTTGTATCACCTCGGCCTGGCGGGCCCGGACCGCCAGAAGCTGCTCCGGATCGCGGCGGCCGCCACGCTTGGTTGAGTCCCACACGCCCCGTCAGCGACTCGTTGACCTGGCCAGACTCGACGGCCGCTCAATTTGTCCGCGGCGTCACCTCGGCCCGACGGCAGCACCCGCACGGTGCTCGCCGGTCCGACCCCTGCTGGAATCCCATCGCCCAGAGCGCCCATCGAAGTGCAACAACCTGATCCGGCCCCGACTCGAAAGGACGATCAAGGCTGAACCCCGCTGTACAACCACTCCGCCTCGATCCGGCCACGCTCGAAGCCGAGTCGACGATGCGGATGGCGTCAGCCCCGTTGACTGGCGAGGACCAAAAACGCATTGATCTGCCGATGAGAGTGTGCGGCGCCCGGACGCGGGCGCGACGCTCAGGATTTGCCGCGGTGGTTATTCGCTCGCGCGATGACGACGACGCCGGCGGTCACACCCAGGGCCGCACCCAGCGCGACACCGAGACCGACGTTGTTGAGCAGGATCCCGATGACGACGCCGAAGGCAGCGCCAAAGGCGACCCAGACCCCGATATTTGACCAGATCCCGAGACTTGCGGAGCCCCGAGGCTTGTCGTTGCTCGTCATCGGATCTCTCCCGGGGCGTTGAGCGGGAAGGCGGACGATGCGGCGGCCCACCGTGGCGAATGCGCCGCCGTCACCCTCCTCAAATTATCACCCGGCATCAATCGGCAAATCCTCGTCGCGGAGCCGGCCTCCGCCCTGATCTGCCGCCGAGCGTGCGCGCGCCGGCTACCGAGAGCGGTCACGCGGCGTGGTCAGCGCCGGCCTGGCTCGGGCGCACGTACGACCGGCGCCTGTTTGTCGTCGTTGGAGTCGAAGCGGTAACCCTCGCTCACCAACCGCGCAACGATGACGTCGATGTTCTGCCGGGCACGACGGGCCATCTCGTCGGAGACCTGCTGGGCCTCGGACGCCATGTCGGGCTCCTGGCGGACCGTCCGCCCTCGTTGGCGCAGCTCATGCGAGACGAGCTCTCGCTGTCCGGCACGGTAACGGCTGAGCCATCGCGGCGACGATGTCATGCCGGCGATCTTGCCGAACCCGGCTCCAGACCCTTGGAGGGGAGTGCCGTACGTATGGCACCTACTGAGCGCGGATGGCCGATGTCTGGGGTGACTGATCCCTCGGCACGGTCGCGGCGACCAATGTGGAGGCGGTGCAGCGCGCCTGCGTCCCCGCCGCACGCCAACGCAGGAACGGCTGGGCCGGCCGGCATGCCGGGGCAGAATGTGATCAGCGCGGCCCGGACGCTCTGAACCGGGCCGAGATCCGGTGCACATCGCCGCGATTCGCGGCCCTAACCCCAATCGCGCCGGGCGCTGCCTCTCACTTCGTCTGGCTGGACCGCATTCGTCTGCCGCGAGGTGCCCGGCCCTGTCGCGCTCAGTTCTGGTGACGACCGAGGCCTTCATCGATACGAACGGATTGAGCGATGATCATCGTCGGTACGGTTGCAGTGGATGTCTCGGCATCCCAGCCGTACTCACACTATGATTCGTGTGTGACGGCATCCGGGTCTGGATGCACTTCCACCTGGGCAAACACTCGCCGAGCAGGGGCGGAGGTGTGCAAGACGGCGCTCCGGCGGCACCGTAGTAGTGGATGGTCGACAACCGGCGCAACCGAAATGCCGGCGGATCCGTATCCCGGGAGCTTTGCATGCTGGCGCTGATCATTGACGATTCGGCAGTCATCCGTTCCATCCTGAGGGGGTACCTGCTTCCGTTCGGCTTCAACATCTACGAAGCCGTGGACGGCGTGGACGCCCTTGACCTGCTCGCTGAGATTCCCACCGTTCCGGACCTCGCCCTGATCGACTGGCACATGCCGCGGATGAACGGCCTTGAGTTCCTCCGGTCCATCCGCCGTCGACAGGATCTGGCCGCGATGGTGCGCATGATGGTAACCAGCGAGAGTGAACCAGGCAGCATCGTCCGAGCCCTGGCCGCCGGAGCGCACGAGTACCTGCTGAAGCCCTGCACCGCCGACGATCTGGGCGAAAAGCTGGCCTACCTGGGGATGGTAGCGCCCGTGACAGCGCCCTGAGCTGCGAGAATTTCGACTCGACCGAGTCAAACGTGGCTCTGCGCCACCGAACGGAGGCCAAGGCGCTCCGATCTGCCGCCGAGCGTGCGCGTCGGCCACCCAGAGCGGTCACGCGGCGTGATCGGCGCCGGCCTGGCTCGGGCGCACGCTCGTGCCGATGAGCGTGCGTGCGATCTGTCCGACAATGAGACCGGCAGAGCGCTGGAAGTGCGTCCACGTCGGCCTGAACCTTTACCACTTCACCGGTGGACCCTGCGCCGAACTGGTGGCTCTCGCGGTGGCCCGGGCCGCCGGCGCCCGAGCACCTCGGTTGATCGTCGCGGTCGGCGACGCCGGCCGGGGCGTTCTGGGCCCATGCGGGCGCGACCGGCAGGTGCTCGCCGACTACTACCCGGGTATCCACGTCATCGTCCCCACCGACGAGGGCACCCGGATTGAGCCGACCGCCGCACTGCTGCCGCAACCCTTTCAATGGGAGAATCAGCAAGTGCAGCGTCTGCGGTTCCGGGCCACCCATCTTCCCGCCGTCCGCGACGGAAGCAAACGGGTGACGATGCGCTTCAAAGATCCCGTACAGGTCGGACCTGCGCTGCTGGTGTTTCAATCCGACGACGAGGTGTGCCTGCCCGGACGCATCACCTCCACCGTCGCCAAGCGCCTCGACAGCATCACCGACGACGAGGCCCGAGAAGACGGCTTCACCAGCGCCGCCGACATCCTGCCCGGCTTGCGTGACTACTACCCGGACCTGCAAGCGGGCGACGAGATCGTGATCGTTCGCTTCGACCTGGACGAGTGAACGGATCCTGGCCGGTCGGCTGCGGACTGCTGCGCGGAGGTGCCCGATCCGGTTGGTCGGACGCCACGCTGTGGCTTCAGATACGGTGACCGAAAGCTCCCGGGGAGCGCCGAACTCCTCGGCCCCTACGCCTGGACGCAGTTGAGCATGAGCACACCAAACGCCGTCCTCGTGGGCTTACGACCTCGCCGGCGCCGGGGTCAGTGCGGCCGCCGGCACAGCGCATGGCCGTCCGGGCAGAGGTAGTAGTCCACCCCCGGCTCCAGGCGCGTCCGCGACTCGATCCGGTAGGTGACGGCCGGGCCGCCCGGACCCAGCACGATCACGTACGGCGCATGGTGGTCCCAGCCGCCGTCGTAGCCGTTGAAGACGTCGGCGGCTCCCGCGGCGTACCCGGATTCGAAGATCGTCTTGTCGGTTGCCGGCAGGTTCACCGTGGCCTGCTCGGCCCGGCCCTCGCGGAGGCCGTCGGCATGCCCGGCGTCGTACCCTCGATCGGCCGCCGGCCCCGGCTCGGCACCCGTCACCCGGCCCGCCCAGAACGTGCCCGCGCCGGCCAATATCAGAAGCACCACCGCCAGCGCGGTCCACATCCGAATTCGCATGCTTCCATCTTGGCCGTCCGCGGTCGGCTTCGAAGGGCGTGGACCGTGGGTTTCGTACGCGCCAGGTTCTGCCTCGGATCTTGCCTGCGGATACCCGGTGCCGCTACCGTGCACCGGCTTTGACGTATCTCTGACAGGGAGACATAGAGAGAATGACTGCTACCCAGACCCCCACCGGTACGGGCTCGAAGTCCTGGATCGTCGCACTGGTGCTCAGCTTCTTCGTGGGCGTGCTCGGCATCCACCGCTTCTACGTCGGCAAGATCGGCACGGGTGTGCTCATGCTGATCACCTTCGGCGGGTTCGGCCTCTGGGCGCTGATCGACTTCATCATGATCGCGGTCGGGAAGTTCACCGACAAGCAGGGGCTCGCGCTCTCGCGCTGACCCGCATCCCGGCGATGCCCGGCTGTGCCCCGTGAATCAAGCGGTGGCGGGGCCGGGCATCGGTTCGTTCAGGCGCTCAACGTTCGCAGGTGGGCCAGATCCCGCCCGACGGCGGCCACGGGGTCGGTCATCGGGTAGTGGGCGTGCAAGGACAGCGGGCCGGCATAGCCGCGCTCGCGGAGTGTGCCCAGCGTCGCCGGCCAGTCGACGACCCCGCCGTCATCGGCCAGCGGCTGCCAGGCGAGGCCGGCGCCGCGCCAGGCCGCGTTTTTGACGCCCACGCAGGCGATCCGGTCACCCAGCAGGTCGAGGCTCATCGGCAGCTGTTCGCTGCCTTCCATCGCCTGGTTGCCGGGGTCGAGGTAGACGGGCAGTTCCTCCGTGAGGCGCAGGGCGTGCGCCGCCGACGGGTGGATCGTGCCGTGGTGCAACTGCAGAGCCACCCGTACGCCGTGACGGCGGCCCAGCCCGGCCAGCGCGGCCAGGTCACGCCGTGCGGTGTCGAGGATGCGCTGGTATCCGGGTGCGGCGTCGTACCGCCACCAGCCGAGGCGGACCAGCGGCACGCCCAACTCGGCGCAGACGCCGAGGATCGTGTCGGCGGTGTCGTCGGCCCGGACCAGATCGGTGGTGACCACGCCGAGCTTCATGTCGTGGCGGGTGAGCTCCGTGGCGACGTCCCTGAGTCGGGTGGGCTCGTCCGGTGTCACGGTCTGGCCGTCGCGCACGACAAGCTCGGCTCCGTCGGCTCCGAGCGCGGCCACGGTCGCGGCGAGCCGGCCGGCCGGGAGAGCTCCGAACGGCTTCGTCATGACAAGTAACCGGATTGCGTCCATGGATGAGGATGACTCTACCGTGGGCCGCCCGGGAGCGCGGACGTCGAGATACTTCGATAGGTTCGGGCTGACCACTCCACGCCGGACCGTGACCCGGTCCGCGACGGAAGGAAGTTCGACCGTGCGACGACTGCTGGTGGCAACGCTCGCCACCGCACTGACCCTGGCCGGGACCGCGCTCCCGGCGCAGGCCGCACCCACTCCCGGCGGCGCCGGGCTGGGCGACGAATACTTCCCGGACTACGGCAACAGCGGCTACGACGTCTCGCACTACGACGTACGGCTGCGCTACTACCCCGGCGAGGACCGCCTCACCGGCACCACCACGATCCTGGCCGCGGCGACGCAGGATCTCAGCTCCTTCCACCTCGACTTCGTGCTGGACGTGGCCTCCGTGAAGGTCAACAACCGGGCCGCCACCTTCACCCGCGAGGGCGACCACGAGCTGGTCGTCACGCCGCCGCGGGCGGTCGGCCAGGGTCAGACGATGACCGTCGTGGTGCAGTATTCCGGCGTGCCGTCCAACAAGGTCGCGGCCGGCTACACCGCCTGGACCCGCACCGCCGACGGCGCCCTGGCGGTCGGCCAGCCCGAGATCGCCTGGTGGTGGTTCCCGAGCAACGACCACCCGAGCGACAAGGCCACCTTCGACGTCTCCGTGGCCGTGCCCGACGGCGTCGAGGTGCTCAGCAACGGCGTCATGCCGCGCAACCCCACCCAGGACACCCTCGGCTGGAAGCGGTGGAGCTGGCGTTCGCTGCACCCGCAGGCCACCTACCTGGCGTTCCTGGCCATCGGGCAGTACGAGATCACCCGCGACACCACCGCCGACGGCCAGCAGGTCATCAACGCCTACTCGGAGCTGCTGCCGCAGGACTTCGAGGACGCGGCCAAGGCCAGCGTCGAGCGCACGGCCGAGGTCGTCGAGTGGGAGAGCGGCGTCTTCGGGCCGTACCCGTTCGAGGCGCAGGGCGGCGTCGTGGGGCCGCCGGGCGCACTCGGCTTCGCTCTGGAGACGCAGACCCGGTCGGTCTACTCGTCGGGCTTCTTCCGCAGCGGCGCCAACATGTCCGTGGTCGTGCACGAGAACGCCCACCAGTGGTTCGGCGACAGCGTGTCCGTCGAGCAGTGGAAGGAGATCTGGCTCAACGAGGGCTTCGCCAGCTACGCCGAGTGGCTGTGGTCCGAGGAGCAGGGCGAGGGCACGGCCCAGGAGCTCTTCGACTACCTGTACGCCACCCAGCCCGCCGACTTCTGGACCATCGCACCCGGTGCCCCGGGCGCGGCCGACATCTTCAGCAATGCTGTGTACGACCGGGGCGCCATGACCCTGCACCAGTTGCGCCGGGCCATCGGTGACGAGGACTTCTTCGAGCTGCTGCGCACCTGGGTGGCCGAGCACAAGGACAGCGACGGCAACACCGCCGAGTTCATCGCGCTGGCCGAGAAGGTCTCCGGCCAGCAGCTCGACGAGCTGTTCCAGGCCTGGCTCTACACGCCGTCCAAGCCGGCGATCGAGGGCGTCTCCGCGCTGGCCCGTAAGGCCGCGCCGCAGGCCCCGAAGTCGTGGGCGAAGATCCAGCAGACCCACCAGCTGCTGCACGCACACTGATCCGTCCCGCTGCGGGCCCGGCCGGAGACGGCCGGGCCCTCAGTGCAGTTTCGCCTCGTCGGCGGCCTCGCGGCCCGACTCCCAGCCCTCCAGGCTGGCCACCCGGAAGCCGCGCCCGCGCGTGGTGCTCGGGAACGAGCGGTCGCGCGCCTCCCGCACCTGCACGTCCCGCGAGGCGAGCACCGGCAGCAGCGCCGCGGGATCGGCGGTCCGGTCCAGCGCGGCCCGGCTGGCCTCGGCGAGCCGTTCCCCGATCCGCACCGCGTAGCCGACCAGGAACGACTGCCGGAAGTTCTTGAGCCGCGACCGGCCCGCCTTGCCGCGCGGCTCGGTGCGCGCCATCGCCCGGTGCGCCTGCACCAGCAGCGAGGTGTGCAGCAGGTCCACCGCGTCGATGTCGGCGTCGAAGCCGAAGACGGTGGCGAAGCCGAACTCGGGGGACCAGACCACGTGGCAGCGGTTGGCCCGGGCCACGGAGTTCAGCAGCGACGCCTTCTCACTCTCGTACGGGTGATCCACCCCGATCCGCCGGGCGTACGGGACCACGGCGCTCTCACCCCCGGCGGCCAGCAGCGCCTCGTCGATGCTGTGCCGCGAGATCAGCTCCTGCGCCTTGGCGCTGTACGCCTCCGCCTCAGCCGGGAAGGTCGTCGCCTCGGCCTTGGCCAGCAACGCCCGTACCCGTTCCAGCTTGGCGTCGTTGCCGGGCGCCCGCCGCACCGGCGTCGCCTGCCCGGGCGGCGGCACGAGCACCTCGATCGGCGGCAGCCCGTTGAGCAGGGTCACCAGGCTCAGCACCGCGTCGATCAACGAGACCCGGTCGATGCGGCGGTGGGTGGTGACCTGCCGCAGGTAGTCGGCGTCGTCACCCCACCACGGGCGGGCGTCCAGCTCGGCGGCCTGGTCCCGCCAGCGCTCGTCGACCGTCTTCGGCCGGAATCCCCGCAGGTACGCGGCGACGGAGTCGACGATCAGCAGCGGCTGCGTCCCGGTGCCGCGCCGGGTCACCAGGCGGTGCAGCTCGGCCGGCTGCCAGCCACCACGCCAGAGCCGCGCGGTGGCGTCGAACAGCGCCGTGGCCAGCGCCGGATCCACCTCGGCGGCCGGCGCGACGGTGAGCGCGTCGAGGCCGTCCTCGTACCCCGTCCGCCCGCCGACGATCGCCCCGACCGTCTCCCGCACCGTCTCCACGCGGCCATGATGCCTGGTCGAGCCCGGACAGCACGCACAGCGGGGCCGCCGGGCGGCGCACGTCACCCCGGTAGGTCGTACCGTGGGCCGCATGACGACGGCGGCCCAGCTGATGGCGTTCTGTGGCGTGGTGGGCCTGGGCGCGATGTCGCCCGGACCGGACTTCGCGGTGGTCGTGCGCCGCGCGGCCCTGCGCGGACGGGTGGAAGGCATGGCCGCGGCCACGGGTGTGGCCACCGGCGTCTTCCTCTGGGCGGTGGCGGCGGCCGCGGGGGTGGCCGCGCTGGTCGCGACGGTCCCGGTGGTGCTCACGACCATCCGGTACGCGGGCGCGGCGTACCTCGCGTACCTGGGCATCAGGGCCCTGCTGGCGGCGATCCGTCCCACCGCGACCGGTCCGAGCGCGGCGCCGGGGTCGACCGGCGGGGCGTTCCGGGACGGGCTGCTCTGCAACGCCCTCAACCCGAAGGCGGCGGTGTTCTTCCTGGCGCTGCTGCCGCAGTTCCTGCCGGCGCATCCCGGCACCCTCGACACGCTCACCCTTTCCCTGCTCGCCGTCGCGGTCACGCTGCTGTGGTTCTGCACCGTGGCGAACCTGGTGGCGGTGTTCCGGCGGGTGTTCGACCGGTCCGGGGTGCGCCGGGCGCTCGACGGGCTGAGCGGTGCGGCGCTGCTCGGCCTGGGCGCCCGGCTGGCCAGAGGGTGGTGAGCGCGACGCTGAGTCTCAGCTGAGGCTCAGCGGGCCCGGATTAGCGTGGCTTCGTGATCGAGATGTCACCACGGGAACACCCCGACCACGACGGCCTGGCCGCCAACGGCGACATCAGCGTCGCGTACGAGACCTTCGGCCCACCCGACGGCATGCCTCTGCTGCTCGTCAGCGCCACCGAGGCGCAGATGCTGATGTTTCCCGAGGGCTTGTGCCGGGCGTTCGTCGAAGCCGGTTTCCAGGTCACCCGCTTCGACCACCGCGACGCCGGCCTGTCGACCCATCTGGACGGCGTCCCCGCGCCCGGGCCTCTCAAGGCGGCGCTCCGTCCGTCGACCGCGCCCTACCAGTTGACGGACATGGCGGCCGACGCCGTCGCCGTCCTGGACGACCTCGGCTGGCCGTCCGCCCATGTCGCCGGGACCTCCATGGGCGGCATGATCGCCCAGACGATGGCGATCACCCACCCGGGCCGGACCCGAAGCCTCACCTCCATCTCCTCCACCCCGTCGATCCGGATCGGCGCCCGGCCGCCGCGCCGGATCCTGCGGGCGATGAAGGACATCCTGGCGGCGCCGGTCACCGACGCCGACCAGGCGGCGCGCCGCGAGATCGCGATCTACCGGCTGATGGGCTCGCCCGGGTTCCCTCTCGACGAGGCCCTGATCGCCGACATCGGCCGGCGGTCGCACGAACGCCGGCCCAGCGACCCCGGCAGCGGCCGCCGGCAGCGCGCCGCGGTCGCCGCGTCGAGAGATCGGCGTCCGGCGCTGGCGGCTCTGCGCATCCCGGCGCTGATCGTCCACGGCCAGGACGACCTCATGATGCGTCCGGAGGCCGGCCGTGCGACCGCGGCGGCCATCGCCGGATCCCGGCTGGTGTCCTACCCCGGTATGGGCCATGATCTGCCCGCCGTTTTGTGGCCGCCGGTCGTCGATGAGATCCGTCGCCTGGCCGGCCGGGCCGAGGACCGGCGCTAGACCGGCTGGTCGGGACGCTGGGCCGCGGCCGCCGGTCGGTACCGCACGTCCACCTCGGCCGTCGGGTCGTCGGCGCCGACGCGGTGCAGGTAGATCGGCCGGCCGCCGACGTGGTCGTAGAGCCGGATGCCGTCACCCAGCAGCACCGGCGCGATGTGCAGGTCGATCTCGTCGATCAGTCCACGCTCGAGAAGCTGGCGGCCGATGTCCGCCGAGAGCACCTCCACGTTCTTGCCGTCGGCTGCCGCCAGCGCGATCCGCACCGCCTCGGCCACGTCGCAGTCGAGGAACGTGACCCGCTCGGCGGGCTCGGCGTCCTCGGGGTGGTGGGTCAGCACGAAGACCTGCCCGGTCCAGGCGCCGCCGTAGACGTTCGCGGCGTCGGGGAACCGGTCCCAGCCCTGCCGGCCGCCGAGCACGGCGCCCGTCGTCTCGACGTACTGGTCGATGAAGCCGGGCCGCTCGGAGATGCCGGTGCTCATCCAGTCCATGTCGTGGTCCGGCCCGGTCACGAAACCGTCCAGTGACATGGTGAAGTGCCACAGGACCTTGCCGTTGGCGGTCTGCGGTTCGAAGTCGCTCATGCCGTCCTCCCGGTGCGCTGATTCGCTCTTACCCAGGTTGAGACGGCATCCGCGACGAAACCTCATCGGTCGAGGGCCGGCGGGAGCCCGAACACCGGGAACAGCGCCGGTTCATGGAACGCGACGATCTCGATGATCCGCCGGGCGCGCACCCGGAGCACCCCGATCCCGAACGGCTCGAAGACCGGCCGCCCCGGGATCCGCCGATAGCTCGCCGCGGCGAGCTGCCCGTTGGCGCTCGTGGGGAGGGTGCGCAGAGCACCGACATAGTCGGGGGAGCCCGCGTCCCAACTCGCCGCCAGCGCCGCGAGGACCGAATCACGGTCGGCGAACCACTCCGGGAACGGCGGCATCGTCGCCCGCACGTCCTTCGCCAGCAGCTCGGCCACCGCGTCGAGGTCGCCGCGCTCGACCGCGTCCAGATATCGCCGCAGTACCTGCCGGTCCTCCTCGGTCGGCGGCGCGGCCGGCGCCCAGTCCGATCGGCCCCGCGGAAGGTGCTCCCGCAGCGTCGCACGGGCCCGTTGCAGCGAGCTGTTGACCGACGCGACGCTGCCGTCGAGCACCTCGGCCGTCCGGCGGGCCGGCCAGCCGAGCACGTCGCACAGAACGGCCGCGGCGCGCTGCCGGGGCGGCAGGTGCTGCATCGCCGCCAGGAAAGCCAGCTCCAAGGTCTCCCGGGCCACGGCGGCCGCCTCCGGCTCGTCATCCCGCGGCGCGACCGGCTCCCGCAGCGCGTCGGGGAACGGTTGCAGCCACGGGCCGGTGACCAGGGCTGACGCCGACTGCCCGGGTACATGATCCGGATTGGCGTGATCAGGCAGCATCCGCCGCCGGCGTCCGCCGAGCGCGTCGAGGCAGACGTTGGTGGCGATGCGGTACAGCCACGTACGCAGCGACGACCGACCCTCGAACCCGTCCCGTCCGCGCCAGGCTTTCAGGAACACCTCCTGCACGAGGTCCTCCGCCTCGTCGTAGGAGCCGAGCATGCGGTAGCAGTGGACGCGCAGCTCGCGCCGGTGCTGCTCGATCCGCCGGGCGAAGTCGTCGTCGCTCACCGGGCGACCGTACCGAGCCGCCCACCGCTACGGTGACCCCTCATAGGGTGGCGGATGCCTGCGCGAAAGTCTGACTCCGAGGAGCCTGACGTGCCGGGGGCGACGGACGAGGACATAGCTGACGCCATAGCCGCCATCAAGAGCGAATCCCAACGGTGGTCCGCTCGGGCCGAGGCTCGACGAACCACGTCTCGTGCGGCCCGCAGGCAAACGTGTCTGCTGGTCACGGCGTTGTCCTCGGTGCTCATGATCTGCGCCTTGGCCGCATGCGCCTGGACCGCCGAGCCGGCAGTGAGCGGCACGCTGATCGCTGTACCGGTTTTCGTGGCTGTCCTGGGGCTGAGCGGTTCGCTGCTGCTCTACGTCATCGGCGCTGCCGTGGCGTACCGGTCGGTCGTGACCGATCAGGCATCGGGGGCAGCCATGAGTTTCATGGTCGCGATCACCCTGGCCGGCCGGGCGTTGTTCATGGGTACCGCCCCGCCACGGTTCTTGCCGTCGGGGTAGCCGTGCTGGGGCAGAAGCTCGGTGTCATCATCCGGCACGCCGGAGCACTGTAGATCTACCAGGGGCGCGGTGTACGGCCGCGGGGTGCTGGGCTGCGTCGGGCCGGCCCTGGCCGGGTGGTGCGGGGCCGGGTCGGACTGCGCCGAGGAAGGCCGGGCGGTGCCGGCTGGCGGGCGGAGGGACGGCGGCGCGGCACGGGAACGAGTGGTGAGGAGACCACAGGGGCGAGGCCGAGCCCGGTCAGCCGCATCGCGACGGCCAGCAGTGCGGCAGCGACCGCGGCGTCGACCCAGTAGTGGTTGGCCGTGCCGACCACGACCAGCAGCGTGAACAGCGGGTGGAGCAGCCACAGCCGGCGCCACCGGCCGCGCGTCAGTGTCATCAGCGTGAGAGCCACCAGCAGGGACCAGCCGACGTGCAGGGACGGCATGGCCGCGTACTGGTTGGTGACGGTGTCGGTGGCGGGGGAGCCGTAGACGCTGGGCCCGAACAGCTGCCCGGTGTCGACCAGGCCCGTGCGCGCCAGCATGCGGGGCGGGGCCAGCGGGAAGATCAGGTGCACCACCAGCGCCGCGCCCGTGAGCAGGGCCAGGGTGTTGCGCGCCGGCCGGTAGTGGGTGGGGCGGCGCAGGTAGATCCAGAGCAGGAAGGCGATGGTGGCCGGGAAGTGCACGTACGCGTAATAGCTGTTGGCCGCCTCGATCACCGCGCCGGAGCGCAGCAGCAGGTGTTGCAGGCCGGTCTCGCCGGGCAGGCGCAGCAGCCGTTCCAGGTCCCAGATCCGGCCCGCGTTGGCCATTGCCGTGGCGACGTGTCCGTCCGCGGCCAGCCGGCCCAGGCTGTAGGCGGCCCACAGCGCCGCGATCAGCGCCAGTTCGCGCAGCGGCGCCGGCCGGGTCCTCGGTACGGCCACGGGTGCCCGGGCCGTACGGTCGTCGGCGAGCGTCATCGCGGGTCACCTCTGTTCACGGGGTGAGGGCCCGGACCGCCGGGGCGGTCCGGGCCACTCTCATCGGCCTGCGGTGACCAGATCCGAGCCGGTGTGTTCCGGCTCGCTCAGCTCGTCCGGCGGGACGCGCAGCTTCTCGCCCTCCACGTCGATGTCCGGCAGCACCCGGTCCAGCCAGCGCGGCAGCCACCAGGCCCGGCGCCCGAGCAGGGTCATCACCGCCGGCACGATGGTCATCCGGACCACGAACGCGTCGAACAGGATCGCCGCCGCCAGCGCGAAGCCGATGGACTTGATGAACGACTCGGGCGACAGGATGAAACCGGAGAAGACGCTGACCATGATGATCGCCGCGGCCGTCACCACCCGGGCCCCGTGGGCGAAGCCGTTGACCACGGCCTGAGTCGGCGGGGTGCCGTGCACGTGCTCCTCGCGCATCCGGCTGACCAGGAAGACCTCGTAGTCCATGGCCAGGCCGAAGACGATGCCGATCAGGAACACCGGCAGCATGCTCATCACCGGGCCGGGCTGGTCGATGCCGAACAGCCCGCCGAGCCAGCCCCACTGGAAGACGGCCACGACGGCGCCGAAGGTCGCCAGCACCGAGAGCAGGAAGCCGGCGATCGCCTTGATCGGCACCAGGATCGACCGGAACAGCAGCGTCAGCAGCAGGAACGCCAGCGCCACGATCACCGCCAGGTACGGCACCAGCGCGCTGCCCATCTTGTCGGACATGTCGATGTCGACCGCCGTGGTGCCGGTCACCGACAGGTCCGCGCCGGTACGCTCCCGCAGCCCGTCGTTCTGGTCGCGGATCGCGTGCACCAGCGCCTCGGTCTCCGCGCTGTCCGGCGCGGTGGCCGGAATGACCTGGAGGATCGCGGTGTCACCGGCCGGGTTGAGGGTGGGCGGGCTGACCGTGACGACCCCGGCCAGGCCCTTGATCGTGCCGGCCGCCGTGGCCGCGGCGCGCTGCGGGTCCGGGCTGGACGCGGCGTCGACCACCACGGTCAGCGGGCCGTTGAAGCCCGGCCCGAAGCCGTCGGTCAGCATGTCGTACGCCTTGCGCTGGGTGGTCTCGGTGCCGGCCATGTTGTCGCCGGGCAGGCCCAGCCGCAGGTCGAGGGCCGGGATCGCGAGCACGACCAGGCCCAGCACGGCGGCGACCAGGACGGCCACCGGCCGGCGGGTGACGAACCGGGCCCAGCGCAGCCCGGCGGACGGCTTCGCCGCACCCGCTTCCGGGTCACGGCCCCGGCGGCCCATGACGCGCCGGCCGGCGAAGCCAAGCAGGGCGGGCAGCAGGGTCAGGGCGATGAGCACCGCGACGACGACGGCGAAAGCGGCCGCCAGCCCCATCTGGGTCAGCACCGGGATGTTGACCACGGTCAGCGCGGCCAGGGCGATGAACACGGTGAGCCCGGCGAAGGTGACCGCGGAACCGGCCGTGCCGACCGCGCGGGCGACCGCCTCCTCGGTGCGGCGCCCGATGGTGATCTCGTGGCGGTAGCGGGAGACGATGAACAGCGCGTAGTCGATGGCCACGGCGATGCCGAGCATCAGGGCCAGCGTGGAGGTGCTGCTGCCCAGGTCGACGAAGCCGGAGGCGATCTGGATGCCGAGCACGGCCGCGGCGACGCCGAGGATGGCCGTCAGCAGCGGCAGCCCGGCGGCGACCAGCGAGCCGAAGGTGATGACCAGGACCACCGCGGCGACCAGGATGCCGAGGATCTCGGAGTTGCCGGGTCCGCCCTGCTCCTGGACCGCGTCACCACCCGCTTCCACGGCCAGGCCGGCGTCCCGGCCCGCGGCGGTGGCCTCGATGAGTGCCTCGCGGTCGGCGTCGGTCAGCGCGGTGGCGGCGACCTTGTACGTGACCTGCGCGTACGCGACTGTGCCGGCCTGGTTGATGGTGCCCTGCAGCGGGTCGGAGACCGCGGCGACCTGCGCACCGGTCTTGAGCTGGGCGACGGTCCCGGCGACGGCCGCCCGGTTGCGCTCGTCGGTGAGCTTCTCGCCGGCGGGGGCCGCGAACACCACCCGGGCCTGGGCGCCGTCCGCACCGGCGCCGGGGAAGCGCTGACCGAGCAGGTCCATCGCCTCCTGGGCCTCGGTGCCCGGGATCTTGAACTCGTCGGAGGTGGGTCCCGACAGCGTGGCCGCGCCCACGCCGAGTAACGCCAGCGCGGCGAGCCAGAGCGCGAGGATCAGTCTGCGCCGGCGGAAACTGAACCGGCCCAGCCGGTAGAGGTAGGTGGCCATCGGTACTCCCGGGATCGCGTCGTCAGGTGACCCTTGAAACGATCAATGAATCCCGGTCCCGGCGCGTCGTCCCCGTGCAGGCACCGCATACCATCGCCGTGGTATTTCCGGCCGGCCCCGGCTACTGCGACGAGACGACGACCCGGTCCCGCCCGCCCGCGTACGGTCAGCGTGATGGAGGAGACCGGCGTGATGCGGATGAAGCGGTGGTCCGACGCTCAGTGGCACCCGCTGCTGGTCGATGCCCTGCTCGCCGTCGTGCTGGCCGGGTTCGTGCTGAAGTCGGCGGTGCTGGAGCCGAGCTCCGAGCTCACCGAGACCGTGACGGTCGGCGACGTGCTGGTCGCCGTCGTGGCGTTCCTCGCCGTCCTGCAGCGCCGCAGCCGTCCCCGGGCCGCCCTGGTGATCGCCACCTGCGCCACCGTCGGCGGGATCACCCAGGGGGTGAGCAATCCCGGCCTGGTCGTCGTCCTCGGCGTGATCACCTATTCCATCGCGGCCCACCGCAACCGTCGAGACGGCTGGATGTGCGCGCTGGCAGCGGCCTCGGTGGTCTACGGCGCCGCCGTCGTCACCTCCGCCGGATGGCGCCCGGACGTGCTGGCCGTCTTCGCCTGGATCTTCATGGCCGCCGCGGTCGGGGACGCCGCCCGCAGCCACCGCGCCTACGTCGCCGAGGTCGAGGCCCGGGCGCACCGCGCCGAGCAGACCCGCGAGCAGGAGGCGCAGCGCCGGGTGATCGACGAGCGGCTGCGGATCGCCCGGGAACTGCACGACGTGGTCGCCCACCACATCGCGGTGATCAGCGTGCAGGCGGGCGCGGCCACCCACGTGCTGGAGCGCCGGCCGGACCAGGTGGGCCCGGTGCTGGCGCACATCCGCGAGGCCTCCGACCTGGTACTCAAGGAGATCTCGTCGGTGGTGGGCGTGCTGCGCAATTCCGACGAGCAGGCGAACACCGAGCCGGCCCCGGGATTGTCGCGGCTGCCGGATCTGCTGGGCGCCCTGCAGGCCGCCGGTTTCACCGTACGGAACCAGCTGCGCGGCGATCCGCGGGAGTTGCCGGCGATGGTCGACCTGGCGGCGTACCGGATCGTGCAGGAAGCCCTGACCAACGCCCACCGGTACGGCGACGGCCGGGCCGCGCTGCTCGTCGAGTACGCCCCCAGCGGCGTCATCCTCGAGGTCACCAACGACATCCGGCCCGACCGGGACACCGGGGGCACCGGCTACGGCCTGCTCGGCATGCGCGAGCGGGCCACCGCGGCGGGCGGCACCGTGACCGCCGGCCCGCTCGGCGACGGCCGTTTCCGGGTGCACGCCGTGCTGCCGACCGAGGACGCCCCGGCGAAGGGCTGCCTGCGGTGACCATCCGCGTGCTGCTGGCCGACGACCAGACGCTGATCCGGGCCGGCTTCAAGATGATCATCGACTCGGAGCCGGAGTTCGAGGTGGTCGGCGAGGCGTCCGACGGCGGCGAGGCGGTGGCACTGGCCCGTACGGCCCGGGCCGACGTGGTGCTGATGGACATCCGGATGCCGCGGATGGACGGGCTGGAGGCCACCCGCCGGATCGGCGCCGACGACAACCTCGCCGGGGTACGCGTCCTGGTCCTCACCACCTTCGAGAACGACGACAACGTGGTGCTCGCCCTGCAGGCCGGCGCGAGCGGCTTCCTGGGCAAGAGCGTCGCGCCCGCGGACCTGCTGCACGCCATCCGGGTGGTGGCCGACGGCGAGGCGCTGCTGTCCCCCCGGGCCACCCGCGGGCTGGTCAGCCGGTTCCTGAGCCAGCCCGAGGCCGGTGCCGGTCAGGTCCCGGTGGAGCTGACCGGCCTCACCGACCGGGAACGCGAGATCCTGGTGCTGGTCGCCCACGGCCTGTCGAACGACGACATCGCCGAGCGGCTGTACGTCTCCCCGCTGACCGTGAAGACGCACGTCAACCGGGCGATGACCAAGCTCGACGTACGGGACCGGGCACAGTTGGTGGTGCTGGCGTACCAGCGTGGCCTGGTCCGCCCGGGCGAGCAGCTACCCACGGGCTAGGGGAACGGCGTCCCGCACGGCGTTCAGGCCGTCGGCCTGCGTGACGATCGCCTGGTATCCGAGCTCGGCGACGGCCTTGCCGGTGCGCAGCGTGCAGCTCTGCGCCAGGAACCAGCGCGCGGGAACGGGAATCACGCGGGCCGCGGTGTCGGCGTCCATGTCGGGGATGGTGGCATCGACTCCGTAGATCGCGAAGTTCTCCTCGAGGAACTCGCGCAGGGTGACGCGGTGCTGATCGGTGATGAAGTAGGCCTGACCCGGCCGGCCGGCCGTGCAGCCAGCCCCGCACCAGGCCCTCGACCGCGTTGTCGACGAAGGTGACGTCGGTGAGGTGCCGGCCGCCCTCGATCCAGGCGAACTCGCCGTTGCGGGCCGCATGGACGAGACCTTCGACCAGCGAGCTCTCGGGTCCCCACACGAACCGGGGCCGGATCGACACAGTGGTGAAGCCCGGCGCGTTCGCGGCCAGGACCGAAGCCTCGGCTTGCGCCTTCGTCGCGCAGTACGCGGCTTCGGAGTCCGGTCGCAAGGGCGCGTTCTCGTCGGCGTCGATGAGCGGCTCGCCGGCCAGGAGGGCGGATTCGCTGCCGCAGTGCACGAAGCGGGCCACTCCGGCCTGCCGGGCTGCTTGCAGGGCGGCACGGGTGCCGCCCACCGTGATCAGCTCCTGCCGTTTCCGCGCGGCCGTGATGTCGGTCTCCGCGGCCAGGTGGAACAGCACCTCGCTGCCCTCGACGCCGGCGCGCCAGGTATCGGGATCGGTCAGCTCACCGCGCACCGGCTGGGCGCCCAGCGCGGCCACCACGTCAGCGGCCGCCGCACTGCGGACCAGGACCTTGACCGTGTGCCCATCGGCCAGCAGGCGACGCACCAGTCGCCGGCCGATGAAGCCGGAACCGCCGGTGATGAAGGTCTGTGCCATCTCGTTCTCCTCGGTCGTGACGATCTCTGCCTGGTCCAGCAATCGGCGGTCGCCGTCCCTTCCCTCCGGTTCATCGAGGTTTCGGTGGCCTGCGATAAGATTTTTGAATGGCTACGCTGCGGGCCCTGGAATGCCTGGTCGCGGTCACGGACACCGGCTCGATCACCGAGGCGGCCCGGCTGCTGCACTCGTCGCAGCCCGCGGTGTCCCAGCAGATCGCCGCGCTGGAGCGCGAGACCCGGACTCCGCTGCTGCGCCGGGAGGCACGTGGGGTCTCGCTCACCCCGGCCGGGCGCGCGGCCGTGGCGGACGCCCGGCGGGCGATAGAGGCAGCCGCGTCAGCCGTACGCTCGGCCCGGGCCACGGGCGAGGCGGGGGGCGGATCGCTGCGCCTGGTCTGCGCGCAGAGCCTGACCGTGCCGTTGCTCGCCCCGGTGATCCGCGCCTGGCACCGGCACCACCCGCAGGTGGCGATCAGCATCAGCGAGGCCGTCAAGCCGGACGGCCTGTTCGGCCTCATCGAGACTGACGACGTCGACGTCCTCGTGATTCCCGGTCCGGCGGACGGCCGGTTCACCTCCACGGCTCTCGCCGAGGAGGAGATCGTGCTGACCGCACCGAGAAGCCATCGGCTGGCGGAGCAGAGTTCGGTGCGACGTTCCGAGCTCGACGGTGAGGATCTGGTGCACTTCGCGCCGGACAACAGCTTGAGCAGCTGGCTCGACCGGTCGCTCAGCGCGGCCGGCCTTCGCCTCGAGCCGGTGGTGCGGACCTCGGTCACCTCGGCGGCGCCCCAGCTCGCCGCGGCCGGCCTCGGCATCGCGATAAGTCCGGTCAGTGCCGTCAGCGCCGGCTTCCCGGGCGTGGTCCGCTCCTTCTCACCCCGGTGGACCCGGCAGCTGGTCGCGGTGACGCCGGGGGAGCCCGACCCGCTGGCCGCCCGCTTCATCGCCGATCTGCGTGCCCGCGGGGTGAGGGTGCCCCGCGACGTGCGGAACCAGCTCGACGGCCGCGGCGCCGGCTGACCATCCGCGGGGCACTGCGGCCACGCCGGGCTCAGGCCGTCCTGATCAGCGCCACGATCGGGATGCGGCGGCCGGCCCGGGCCTCGTGCTCGGCGAAGAACGGGGCCTCCTGCTTGATCGCGGCCCACTCGCGGTCGTAGTCGTCGCCGGACAGCGGTTCGGCGCGGGCCGTGAACCGCTCGCCGGGCAGTTCGACCGTGACCGACGGATCGGCCAGGAGGTTGCGGTACCAATGCGGGTCCTCGCGGGCCCCGTTGTTCGACGCGATCACCAGGAGGCGGTCGCCGCTGCGGACGTACATCATCGGGCTGGTCCGCTCCTGGCCGCTGCGGCGGCCGACCGTGCTGAGCAGCAGCAGGGGCCGGTTGCCGAGCGATTCTCCGCCGTCGGCCCGGAACTGTTCGATCAAGGTGCGGTTGTAGGTCAGCACGTCCTCAGGCATCGTCATCCGGACATCATCGCGCGCGGCCTTGAGATTTCCACCTTGTTACAACTACCGTGGTCGATGCATGGGAGCGCTCCCATACTCATCCCCAGGAGTTGTCGAATGCGCTTGAGATCCCTCGCCTCCACCACGGCGGCCGCCGCGGCCGTGGTCGCCGGCACCGCGGTGCTCTGGCCCGGCGCGGCTTCCGCCGCCGAGTCGCCCTTCTATGTCGACCCGCAGAGCAGTGCCGCCCGCTGGGTCGCCGCCAACCCAGGCGACTCGCGGGCGGGCGTGATCCGGGACCGGATCGCGAACGTCCCGCAGGGCCGGTGGTTCACCCAGAACAACACCTCCACCGTCGCCGGTGAGGTGGACTCCTTCGTGGGTGCCGCCGCCGCGGCCGGCAAGACGCCGATCCTGGTCGTCTACAACATCCCCAACCGCGACTGCAGCGGCGCCAGCTCGGGCGGGCTGGCCAACCACACCGTGTACCGGCAGTGGATCGACCAGGTGGCCGCCGGGCTCAAGGGCCGCGCGGCGGCGATCATCCTGGAGCCGGACGTGCTCCCGATCATGACGAACTGCCTGACCTCGGCCCAGCAGCAGGAGGTCTATGCCTCCATGGCGTACGCGGGCAAGAAGCTCAAGGCCGCCTCGTCGGCCGCCAAGGTCTACTTCGACGCCGGGAACTCGGCCTGGGTGGCCCCGAACGAGATGGCCGCCCGGCTGGTCCGCGCCGACATCGCCAACAGCGCCGACGGGATCTCGGTGAACGTGTCGAACTACCGCACCAACCAGGAGTCGACCGCTTACATCCGTAACGTCATCAACGCCACCGGCGTCTCCCGGCTCAAGGGTGTGATCGACACCAGCCGCAACGGCAACGGCCCGCTGGGCAGTGAGTGGTGCGACCCGGCCGGGCGGGCGATCGGCATCCCGAGCACCACCGCGGTGTCCGACCCGATCCTGGACGCGTACCTGTGGATCAAGCTGCCGGGTGAGGCCGACGGCTGCATCGCCGGTGCCGGGCAGTTCGTCCCGCAGCGCGCCTACGACCTGGCGATCGCGGCCGGCCCGGTGAGCCCACCGCCGGTCACGACCTCGCCCACGCCGGCACCCAGCACTCCGGGGCCGACCACTCCGGCGCCCTCGACGCCCCCGCCGCCGACCGGTACCTGCTCGGTGGCCTACTCGGCCAACGCCTGGTCGAACGGCTTCACCGCCGACGTGCGGATCACCAACGGCGGGGCCGCGCTGACCTCGTGGACGCTGACGTTCAGTGTGCCGGCCAACGTCACGCTGAGCAGCGGCTGGAGCGGCACCTGGTCGCAGTCGGGCAGCACGATCACGGTCCGCAACGCGGCCTGGAACGGCTCGCTCGCCACCGGCGCCACCACCTCGACGGGCTTCCAGGCCACCTTCACCGGTGCCGCCCCGGCCAGCCCGACGGACTTCGCCCTGAACGGCACGCCATGTTGATCCGGCTGGCGGCCGCCGGCGCCCTGCTGATCGGCGCGGTCCTGGCCGCGGTGAGCCCCGCGGCCGCCGCCACGGCATGCGATGTCACCTACACCGCCAACCAGTGGAGCACCGGCTTCACCGCCGACGTCCGGGTCACCAACAACGGCGCGCCGATCAACGGCTGGGTCGTGACGTGGACGTTCACCGGCAACCAGCGGGTCACCTCCGGCTGGAACGCCCAGCTGACCCAGTCCGGCAGCACGGTGACCGCGGCGGCGCCGAGCTACAACACCGCGCTGGCCACCGGGGCGTCGGCGAGCTTCGGCTTCCAGGCGACGTACTCGGGGACCAACCCGGCCCCGGCGTCGTTCGCCCTCAACGGCGTCTCCTGCAACGGCGACGCCCCGCCGACCTCGACCCCGCCCAGCACCCCGCCGACCAGTACGCCGCCGAGCACCCCGCCCAGCACCCCGCCGACCTCGACCCCGCCGCAGGCCGGGTGCGGTTCCGGGACCCGCTGCGACGGCTTCGAGGGCACCCAGGCCGACTGGGCGGTGACCTATCCGGACTGCTCGGGCACCGGCAAGGCGGCGTTCGACCCGGCGGTCGCGCACAGCGGCAGCACGTCGCTGCGCGTCGACGGCACGGCCGGCTACTGCAACCACGTGTTCATGCGCAACACCTCGCTGCTGCCGGCCGGGGCCTCCGCCCTGTTCGTCCGCTACTGGGTGCGGCACACCACCGCGCTGCCGGCGGCGCACACCACGGCGGTGGCGCTGCGCGACGCCAACGACGGCAACCGGGACCTGCGCTTCGGTGGCCAGAACGGCGCCCTGCAATGGAACCGGGCCTCCGATGACGCCACGCTGCCGGAACAGAGCCCGGCCGGGGTGGCGCTGTCCGCGCCGCTGCCGACGGGCAGCTGGAACTGCGTGGAGTTCAAGGTGGACCAGAGCAACGGCACCATGCAGACCTGGCTCAACGGCACGTCGGTGCCCGGGCTGCTGCAGGACGGTGTGCCGACGCACGACATCGACAGCCAGTGGCTGAACCGCACCTGGCGACCGGCTCTGGCCGACCTGCGCCTGGGCTGGGAGAGCTACGGCGAGGG
This sequence comes from Actinoplanes sp. NPDC048967, assembly GCF_040649415.1. Taxonomy (NCBI): domain Bacteria; kingdom Bacillati; phylum Actinomycetota; class Actinomycetes; order Micromonosporales; family Micromonosporaceae; genus Actinoplanes; species Actinoplanes sp. NPDC048967. The sequence goes on along the minus strand of NZ_JBEZFL010000001.1, from coordinate 777,787 downwards.
CGCCGACACCCTCTGGTACGACGACGTCGCCGTGGGAACCGCCCGCGTCGGCTGCTGAGTCACCGGCATCCGGGCGGCGGCGCGAGCTCCGCGCCGCCGCCCGGAGTGACCGGGATCCGTCACAGCTCGAACCAGTACCGCCGGGCGGGACCGAACGGGGTCTCCCCGATGCCCTCGAAGGCGCCGCCGCCCCGCTCGATCGTGCGCATCGAGGCGACGTTGCCGGGCGCGCAGACGGCCAGCACCCGTTCCAGGCCCAGCCCGCGCGCCTCGTCGAGCATCCGGGCCAGCGCCCAGGCGCCCAGCCCGCGCCCGCGGGCCGACGGCCGGATGCCGTACCCGAGGTGGCCGGCCCACCGTACGTAGTCGCTGTCGCCGTGGCGCAGCGCTGTCCCGCCGAGCACGCGATCACTCTCGATGATCCACCGATACGTGCAGTGGTCCTGCGAGAGCCGGGTCAGCCAGGCCGCGAAGCCGGCCGGTGTGCCGACCTCGTCCGCCGGGCCCAGCCCGAAGCCGTCGTCGTGCGCTCCCGGGCCCCACTCCGCGTGCGCCTCCAGCCAGGCCTGGTGCAGGTGGACGGCGGGCGGGATCAGCTCGGGCACGCGACGACGATAGCGGCCGCCCCGCCAACTCGTACGCAACTGCGTTCTTGTTCGGCGCGGGGGCCGCCACCACGATCGGCGGTGTCCGGACGGTTCCGACGAGGGCGAGGATCGATGAACGCCACCACCACGACGGCGGTACCGCCGGATCCCACCGGCGCCGCCACACCGGTCGAGTTCGCAGGACGCCTGCGCGCGTTGATGGCCATGCGCAGACGCTCCCTGGACAGCGTGGCCAAGCGCAGCCGCGACGCGGGGACCCCGATCTCCCGCGCCACGGTCCACAATCTGATCACCGCCGCCAGCACACCCCGGCAGGACTCCCTGGTCGGCTTCCTGCGCGGCTGCGGAGTGCCGCCCCGCGAGCAGATCCGCTGGCTCATCACGTTCCACAAGGTCTATCCGGAGGGCCAGCGCACGGTCAGGCCCCGGCCGGCCCCGGATCCTCGCGCCTGCTGACGGCCGCGTGGCCGGCGGTGCGGGCCAGCGTGATGCGGTCGATCTCGGTGCAGGGCTGCTTGCTGCCCGGCAGGGCGTCGGCGAGGCTGCGTACGGTCATCGTGGTGCGCGCGCCGCGAGCAGCGGGCACGACGTCGACAGCGATGAAGGCGTAGTCGTCGTAGCGCACCTGTGACCAGTCGACCACCTCGGGAACCCGGCTCCCGCCCAGGTGCCCGGCCGCCTTGATCTTGCTGTCCTGTTTCGACCACACGTAGCTGTTGACGATGTTCTCAGTGTTGTTCTCCACCTCGTTCGGACCGCCGGGCGGCTGATAGCCCCGGTAGCGCTGACCCGCCGGCAGCTTCTGCGGGCCGGTCGGGGTGATCCCGGGCGGCGGTGGCGCGGCCGGGCTGGGCGCCGTCCGGAAGGGATAGCGCGGCCGTCCGCCGGAGCCGACGCAGAGGTACGTGACGCCGTCCTTGGCCGGATGAATCGTCGAGCCGTCCGGCGCGGACCGGGTCCGCTTGCCGTACCGGATCGGGTCGGTGCGTTCCAGCAGGTGGTTGTGGCCCTGCACGACCAGGTCGACCTCGTACCGGCTGAACAGCGGGTCGAGCGCGTCGCGGACGCCGCCGTCGGAGGCGTGGTTGTTCGTCGTCGAGTACGCGCAGTGGTGCAGGAACGCGACCACGAAATCGATGTCCCCGGCCAGCTCGCTCCGCCACTTGCGCAGCGTGTGCCTGAGCCAGCTCAGCTGGGCCCCGCCGGAGTAGCCGGTGTTGGTCTGCAGCTCGGCCGAGAGCTCGTTGGCGTCTACGGAGATCACGCCCACGTTGGCGTACACGTAGCGGTAGACGGACGGGCAGCTCTTCGGGCCGTTGGCCGGGAAGTCCAGGCGCGACACCAGCCCGCCGTAGCCGTGGGCGGGGCTGTCGCCGAGGAACTTGGTGTTGCCGTACAGCGGTTCCATGTCGTGGTTGCCGGTGGTGAACATCCACGGCGTGTACGCGGCCAGCGGCTCGATCTGGTTGAGGAAGACGTCCCAGACGTACGGGTTGTAGAGGTTGCGGCCAGTGGGAGCGACCCCGGTCAGCGCGGTCGTGTCGTCGGCGGGCAGGCCGGAGCCGGACGGGTTGGCGTAGCAGATGTCGCCGGCCAGCAGTGTGAAGACCGGCTGCTGGGTGGCCATGAGCATGGTCTGGGTCAGTGCGGGACGTTTGTCGGTGCCGTGCGGCCCGGCCACCGGATCGTCCGGCAGGTACGAGTTGTCGTCGAAGACCCCGGACGGCCACTTCCCGCCGGCCGCGGTGACGGACGCCGGGTTCTGGCCCCAGGCGTACTTCGGGTCCCTGGGCGCGGTGTTGGTGCCGACGTCGGCGAAGGCGGTGAACGTGAACGGCGCCGCCACCGCGGAGTGCCGGGCCGGAGCCGTGCTGAAGTGCGCGTCACCGCTGACCGTGCCGTCGGACAGCCGGATCCGGTAGTGGTACACGGTGCCGGCGCGCAGCCCGTCCACGGTGGCCTTGAGGTAGAACTGGCTCCCGATCGGCCCGCCGGGGATCGCGTACTGGCCGACCAGGTGCTGGATCTCCGCCTCGGTCCGGTGCCCGTACCGGCCCGGCTCGTGGCCGACGTCGACGAACGCCCGCAGCTTGGGCGGCAGCTTGCCGGTCTTGCTGACCAGTTGCGCGGTCACGGCCATCGCCGGGCGCAGCAGGCCGTCGGAGGCCGGTACGAACGACAGGTGCCGGCCGGAGACCACCACCCCGGCCCGGCCCGGCTTGCCCCCACCGGCTGCGAAGGCCGCATCGGCCAGCTGGAACTGGGCGTACGCGTACCCGCCGGCGCCGGCCATGACGGCCTTCAGCATCGAGCGGCGGCTCACCCGTTGACGGGCCAGCTCCCGGGCGTTCCACTCCGCGCACTCGTCCGCCGTGACGGGACGGCTACTTCTCGACAATGTCACGCGGCCATCCTGTCCGGCCCGGACCGTTCCCAGGACGTACACGCCCGGCCCGGCCGGAAAACCCGACGAAAGAGGTAGCGGGCGCAATGTCGGGGGGTCGTGTCACTCTTGGTCGGGAGAGGGGGCCGTCATGTCCTTCGAGTATGCGGGCGCCACAGTTGAGATCGTCGATGCCGCCACCATTCTTGCCGCTGCCCGGGTCAACCCGGTCGACCTGCTGCGCCGAGCCGCTTTCCCCGCCCCGGTGCGCCGGGCCACCCTGACCGTGACCAGCGCGGACACCGCCTCCGGGCCGGTGCACGTGTTCGTCGCGGAGATCCGCACCAACGATGACGACGTGCCCCAGCGGGAGCGCATCCGGGCGGTCGTGCTGGGCAACGACCCCGTCGGGACGCTGCTCGCGAAGCGGATCGCCGCCGGGGATCCGGTGGCCACCAAGATCGTGGACGGGGTGGGGGCGGCGGCCGTCGCGGCGTACAAGAAGCTCGGCCTGGATCGGCCCTCCGGGCCGGCGGCGGAGCGGGAGCCGGGCGCCGCGGTCCTGGCCGACGCGGCCGCCGGGCTGCAGGCCGCGGTGACCTACGACCAGGACGGCGGTGTCGTGCGGCTGCGGGCCGAGGTCGCCCGCGACGACGTCCAGCCCGACCACCTGGAGGCCATGGTCAAGCTGACCCTGCGGGCGGTGGTCGAGCTGATCGGTCCGGAGGCGGGGGAGCTGCCGCTGGCCGGCCGGCGGTACGTGGTCAGCCGCGAGACCATCCCGCGGGTCGCCCCCACCACCCGGACGGTCACCCTCGACCAGGTCGGCGGTCTGGCCGACGTGGTCGCCGAGCTGCGCCAGATCGCGGTGTCGTTCCGGCATCCGGAGGCGATGGCCCGGTGGGGCGCGCGCCGGCCGCAGGGCATCCTCATGTACGGCCCGCCGGGCACCGGCAAGACCATGCTGTCCCGGGCGCTGGCCAACGAGATCGGCGCCGACTTCCGCGAGATCCGCACGCCGGAGATCCTGGACAAGTGGCTGGGCGGGTCCGAGCGCAACATCAAGCAGATCTTCCGCGACGCCCGCCGCTACCGGGTGCCGACCCTGATGCTGTTCGACGAGTTCGACTCGATCATCAGCTACGCGGGCTCCGGCGGCGACGCGGCCAGCCAGGCGATCAACGCGGTGGCCGGCATCTTCAAGCAGGAGATGAACGACCTGATCGAGGCCAACCCGAACGTCATCGTGGTGGCGACGACCAACTTCCCGCACCGGGTCGACGACTCGCTGATCCGCTCGGGCCGCTTCGACGTCAAGATCTCCGTGCCCAAGCCGGACGAGGTGAGCCGGGCGGAGATCTTCCGCAAGATGATCGCCCAGCTGGCGGCGGTGCACGAGGAGCCGGGCTTCACCATGTTCGCCGACGGCATCGACCTGGCCGAGCTGGGCCGGCTCAGCCACGGCATGACCGGCGCGGACATCAAGGAGATCCTGCGCCGGGTGCAGCTGGCCAAGGCGATGCAGGACGCCCGCACCGGCGGCCTGGTCGACCCGATCAGCCAGCAGGACCTGATCACCAGCATCAACGACCTGCTCGGTCCCCGCTGACCGTGGCTGAGCGCAGACCCTGGCGGTCGGGGCCGCGATGTTCGCCCGCCGCGCGGCCGCCGGCTGCTCATGACCGCGAGTCTGTCAGCTCACCGGCCGCCAGTGCCGCCTCCGCCGCGGGCGTGCGCCACGGCAGCAGGGCGGCGCTGGTCACCACCGCCCCGGCGAGCACGAACAGGGCCGTCCGCACGCTGGTCGCCGCGGCCAGCAGGCCACTCGCGGCGATGCACGCCGGCTGGGCCACCCGCGAGCTGATCGACCAGGCGGCGAACACCCGCGCGAGGTAGCCGTCCTCGGTGGCCTGCATCCGGTACGTCGCGAAGGTCGGATTGAACGCCCCCGCGCAGGCGACGAGCAGGAACTGGCCCAGCGTGATCGACGTCAGCCCGGCCACGCCGGCCGGGGCGAGCGGGATCAGGACCAGCGGCAGCGCCTTGGCGGCCCCGGAGACCAGCAGCACCCGGCGCCGGCCGTACCGCCGGGTCAGCGGGCGGGCGGCCAGCGCGCCGAGCAGGCCGCCGAGGCAGGGGATCCCGAACGCCAGGCCGTACTGCCAGGGGGCGAAGCCCAGCTCACGCAGCATCAGGACCGCCAGCAGCGGAGCCGTCGCCATCACGCAGGCGCCGAAGACCAGCGAGTTGAAGAAGAGCAGGCGCAGGTCGCGGTGCCGCAGGATGTACCGCCAGCCGGCCGTGAGCTGCGCCGCCCGGTGCCGTTCACCGGTCGGCGCGGGCGGTGGCGGCTCCGGGCCCCGCAACCGGCGGATGCCCAGCGCCGACAGCAGGAAGCTGACCGCGTCCAGGGCCACCGTGGCCGTCGCCCCGACGGCGGCGATCAGCACCCCGCCCAGCGGCGGGCCCGCCGTGCTGACCGTCCAGAACGTCGCCTCGAAGCGGCCGTTGGCCACGGCCAGCTGATCCGGCGGGACGAGCGCCTTGAGATGGGCACCGCTCGCCGCCTGGAAAGCGATGCCGCCCACCGACTGGGCCACCGCCACCAGACACAAGTGGGGATAGGTCAGAACGCCCAGCGAGGCGGCGACCGGGAGACTGCCCAGCGCCGCGCACCGCAGCAGGTCCGCGCCGATCATCACCGGGCGCTTGTGCCGGACCTCGATCCACGGGCCGAGCGGCAGCGCCAGAGCCGCGCCGGCCACTCCGCCGAGCGCCGCCAGCAGCGATACCTGCTGCACGGAGGCGTGCAGGGCCAGCGTGGCGATCAGGGGGAGAGCACCCAGGCTCAGCGCCGTGCCGAGTTCGCTGACCGCGTACGCGGCCCACAGCCGGCGAAAGTCCACCGGCGCACCTTACGGGCTGGGGGCCGGTTCGCGCACGGCGTACGCGGCGAAGTCGGGCTCGGCCTGGGGCTTGCCGAAGTGGTAGCCCTGGGCCAGCTGGTAGCCCAGCCGGTACAGCTCCTCGGCCTGTTCCACCGTCTCCACACCTTCCGCGACCGCGGTCAGGCCGAGGCCCTCGCTGACCCGGATCAGCGCCGTGGCGATGACGGCGTGCCGGCCCGCCATCGTGATGTTGTCGACGAAGGACTTGTCGACCTTGAGGACGTCCACCGGCACCGTCTGGAGCAGGCCGAGCGACGAGTGCCCGGTGCCGAAGTCGTCCAGGGCGATCCGTACGCCCAGCTCGTGCAGCTCGTTGAGGGTCTGCACCGCCTGGCCGCCGCCGAACACCGCGGTCTCGGTGACCTCGACGGTGAGCTTGCCGACCGGCAGCCCGGTGTCCGCCAGGGCGCGGGCCACCACGGCCGTGAAGCCGGGCTGGGCCAGCTGCCGGGCCGAGACGTTGACGCTGATCCGCTGCGGCGCCCGGGCACCCCAGTCCGCCTGCCACTCGACGGCCTGGGCGCACGCGGTCCGCAGGATCCATTCGCCCAGCTCGACGATGAGCCCGTTGTGTTCGGCCGCCGGGATGAACCGGTCGGGGGAGATCATGCCGCGCTCCGGGTGGTCCCAGCGGACCAGCGCCTCGACCGCCCGCAGCCGCCCGTTGGGCAGCTCGACGATCGGCTGGTAGACCATCCGGAACTGGCCGGTGTCCAGGGCGGTGCGCAGCTCGGCACCCAGCCGGGCCTGCTCGTCCGCGGTGTCGTCGAGGTCGGCGGTGTGGCGGCGGTGGGTCTCGCCGACGGACTTGGCGGCGTACATGGCGACGTCGGCGCGGCGCAGCACCTCGACGGGGTCGGTGGTGCCCGTACCGTCGGCGACGCCGATGCTGACGCCGATCAGCAGCTCGTGGCCGCCGGCGTGCACGGGTGAGCGCAGCGAGCCGGCGAGCCGGGTGACCGCCGCGTCGGCCGTCGCGGCGTCCGCGCCGGTGAGCAGGACCGCGAACTCGTCGCCACCCATCCGGGCCACCAGGGCGCCGGGTCCGGCGGCCCGGGACAGGCGCTCGGCCACACCGATCAGCAGCCGGTCCCCGACGGCGTGCCCGAGCGCGTCGTTGACCTCTTTGAAGTCGTCCAGGTCGAGCAGGGCCACCTGCAACGGTCCGGCGGCCAGGCCCTCGGTCAGGCCCTGCTCCAGCCGGCGGCGGTTGGCCAGCCCGGTCAGGTCGTCGGCCATCGCCAGGTCCTCCAGCTGGTCGGCCTGCTGCTGGACCTGCGCCACGAAGCCGGACATCCGCAGCACCACGAGGACGAACAGCAGTACGGCGCCGACGGCGATCGCCAGCCGGTCCACGGGGTCACCGCCGATGCCGGGCACGAACAGCAGCGCGGGGGCCAGCAGGGAGCAGACTGCCAGCAGCACCAGCCGGGACCGGCCCACCCGGGCGTCACTGGGCCGGTTGGTGGTCGTGCCGGTCCAGCGCATCGAGGGGTGCAGGGCCGCCGCGGCCCAGGCGATGTAGGACAGGAGCCAGCCGGCGTCGAGCAGGCTGCCGCCGTCGTCCTCCGAGTAGAGCGAGACGAGTGAGTAGGAGATGTCCGCGACGAGCAGCAGCAGCGCGGCCAGGCTCAGCAGCCGGGCACTGGCCGAGCGCCGCCCCGAACTGGTGAAGAACCGGGCCAGGATGGCCAGCAGCAGGGCGTCGGCGGCGGGATAGGCCACCCCGATGACCCGTTCCAGCGTCGAGGCGGTCGAACCGGCCGCGATCGGGTGCATCACGAACACCCAGAAGACCAGACCGATGCCGATCGCCACGATCGCCGGATCCACCAGCCCGGCGAGATCACCGCCGCGGCGGCGGCCGCGGCTGAGCAGGACCAGACCGACAACCAGCATCGGGTACGCGCTCAGATAGAAGTAGTCGGCCGCCGACGGGTACGGCTCCTCGTGCAGGACGTACTTGTAGTACTCCCAGACGAAATCACCGCCGACCCAGGTGATCTGCCCGGCGGCGAACCAGTACCACATCGCCGGCCGTTCGGGCCGGTGCAGGCGCACCGCCAGCGGGATCGCCAGGCAGGAGAGCAGTCCGATGGCGTTGTAGACGGCGTTCGCGGCGAAACCGTCGTGCGGCAGCAGGTAGTAACCGCCCACGGCCAGCACGCCGAGGATCAGCCACCACCACCAGAGTCGTTTCTGCCGCACGGAGGGCAATCGGTCGCCGGCGTATTCATCTGAGGATTTCACCGGGTCAGACCGCCACTGTCCCGGTGCCGCTGACGGCGTCGTGGAAGTCGGGCTGGGCCGCGGGCCGGCCGAAGTGGTAGCCCTGGGCCAGCCGGTAGCCGAGGCGGTGCAGTTCGGTGGCCTGTTCGGCGGTTTCGACGCCTTCGGCGACGGCGGTGAGTCCGAGGCCGTCGGCGACCTGGATGAGGGCGGTGGCGATGACGGCGTGCCGGCCGGCCATGGTGATGGTGTCGACGAAGCTCTTGTCGACTTTGAGGGTGTCGACGGGGACGGTCTGCAGCAGGCCGAGGGAGGAGTGGCCGGTGCCGAAGTCGTCGAGGGCGATGCGTACGCCGAGCTGGTGCAGGTCCTTGACGGTCTGCACGCTCTGCCCGCCCCGGAAGACGGCGGTCTCGGTGACTTCGATGATCAGATTGTGCGCACTCAGGCCCGTCCAGGCCAGTACTTCGGCCACCAGATCGGCGAAGTCCGGCTCGGCGAGCTGACGCGCGGAGACATTGACGCTGACCCGCGCCGGGGCGGCCGTACCGTGCGTGGCGTGCCAGGCGACGGCCTGGGCGCAGGCGGTCCGCAGGATCCAGGCACCGAGTTCGACGATGAGCCCGTTCTGCTCGGCGACCGGGATGAAGTCGGCCGGGTTGACCAGGCCACGCTCGGGGTGATGCCAGCGGACGAGGGCCTCCACCGATACGATCCGGGCGTCGGGCAGCGAGACGATGGGCTGGTAGACGAGGCGGAACTGGCCGGTGTCCAGCGCCGTACGCATCTCCGCCCCCAGCCGGTCCTCCGCTCGGGCCCGTTCGTCGAGCTCCACGGCGTAGCGGCGGACGTGGCTGCCGCGCTGGTCCTTGGCCGCGTACATGGCGGTGTCGGCCCGGCGCAGCACCTCGTACGGGTCGTCGGTGTCCTCGCCGTCGGCGATGCCGACGCTGGCGGCGACCAGCAGCTCCTGGCCCGCCACCTCCACGGGCGGGCGCAGGCCGGCCGTGAGCCGGTCGACGATGCCGGCCATCGCCTCGGCCGACGCGCCGGTGACCAGGACGGCGAACTCGTCACCGCCCATCCGGGCCACGAGGTCGTCACCGCGCAGGCGGTCGGCGAGGCGTTGCGCCACGACCGCCAGCAGCCGGTCGCCGACGGCGTGGCCGAAGCGGTCGTTGACGTCCTTGAAGCCGTCGAGGTCGAGCAGCGCCACCTGGGCCGGGCCGGCGGCCACGGCGGCCGCGAGCCGCTCCTCGAAGAAGCGGCGGTTGGGCAGGCCGGTCAGGTCGTCCCGCATGGCGAGGTCCCGCAGCTGCCGGGCCTGCCGCTGCACCTGCGTGACGAAACCGGACATCCGCAGCAGGACCAGGACGAACAGCAGCACCGCGCCGACGCCGATGGACAGCCAGCTCAGGTGCGGGAAGCCCAGGGCACCCTGGACGAACAGCAGCGTCGGCACCAGCAGCGTGCTGCCGGTCAGCAGGACCAGCCGGCCCGGTCCGACGCGGGGCCCGCCGGTGCGGACGGGCGCCGGGGCGGCGGCCGACGGATGCAGGGCCGCGGCACCCCAGACGACGTTGGAGAGCAGCCAGCCGACCGAGATGACGCCCTCCAACTCCGGGCGGTAGGCGGTGACGAACTGGAACCCGACGTCGGCGGCGAGCAGCGAGCCGATGCCCGCGGCCAGCAGGGCCGGGCCGGGCGTCGGGCGTCCGGAACGGGTCAGCATGCGGGCCACGAGCGCCAGCAGCACGAGGTCGCAGCCGGGATAAGCGGCGCCGAGCAGCCTCTCCAGCAGCGGGATGGAGCTGTCGCCGGCGATCGGGCCGATGGCCAGGACCCACCAGACCAGGCCCAGCCCGGTGGCGATGATCGCGGCGTCGAGCAGGCCGGCCAGGTCGCGGCCGACCCGGCCCCGGGTGAGCAGCAGCGTGCCGGCCACCAGCAGCGGGCAGCTGCCCAGGTAGAAGACGTCGGCCGGGGAGGGGAACGGCGACTGGTGCAGGACCTGCCGGTAGATCTCGTACGTGACGTCGCCGGCCAGCCGGAACCCGACGGCGGCAGCCAGGACGCACCAGCCCAGCCGGTCCTCGGGCCGGTTGCGCCGGACCCGGGCCAGCACCACCACCAGCGTCAGCAGCTCGAACAGGTTGTACAGGACCGCTCCGGCCAGGGTGCCGTCGCCCAGGAGCGGATACGCGACGCAGCTGAGCAGCCCGGCCGCCGTCCACGCCGTGACCCTCCGGTCGACCGCAATTGTCCGCACGACGGGGCCATCGGCACCGGCGCCCGGCACTTGAGACTTCGGGCACACCCGGGGGTGCGGCCGCCGGACCGCAGGCTAGGCCGGCAGCGCCCGGTCGATCAGCGCCGCGGTGTCCACGCCCCGGGGCAGCGTGCCGAACGAGTGACCCCAGTCGCCGCCCAACCGGCTCGCGCAGAAGGCGTCGGCCACGGCCGCCGGCGCGTGCCGAACCAGCAGGGAGCCCTGCAGCACCAGGGCCATCCGCTCCACGACGCGACGGGCGTCCGACTCCAGATCCTCGCCGTCACTGAGCAGTGCGGTCAGCTCGGCCGTGGCGGCGTCCAGGCGGGAGTCGGCGCCGGCGGCCGCGCCCACCTCGGCCCGGAACGCGTCCAGCCCGGCCGGGTCGCGGCGCAGGGTCCGCAGCACGTCCAGCGCCTGGACGTTGCCGGAGCCCTCCCAGATCGAGTTCAGCGGGGCGTCGCGGTAGAGCCGGGGCAGGCCCGACTCCTCGACGTAGCCGTTGCCGCCCAGACACTCCAGGGCCTCACCGACGACGGCCGGCTGACGCTTGCACACCCAGAACTTGCCGACCGCGATGGCCAGGCGGCTGAACGCGCGCTCGCCGGCGTCACCGCGTACTCCCCGGTCGACGGCCCCGGCCAGCCGCAGAGCCAGCGCCGTCGCCGCCTCCGACTCCACCGCCAGGTCGGCCAGGACGTTGCGCATCAGCGGCTTGTCGATCAGCGGCCCGCCGAAGGCGGCGCGGTGCCGCGCGTGGTGCACGGCCTGGACCAGCGCGGCCCGCATCCCCGAGGCCGAGCCGGTCACGCAGTCCAGCCGGGTCATGGCGACCATCTCGATGATGGTCCGCACCCCGCGGCCCTCCTCGCCGACCAGCCAGGCCACCGTCTCGTCGAACTCCGGCTCGCTGCTGGCGTTGCTGCGGTTGCCGAGCTTGTCCTTGAGCCGCTGGATCCGGAACGGGTTGCGCCCGCCGTCCGGGAGCACCCGCGGCACCAGGAAACAGGAGAGCCCGCCGGGGGCCTGGGCCAGCACCAGGAACAGGTCACACATGGGCGCGCTGGTGAACCACTTGTGGCCGCGCAACCGGTACGTGCCGTCGGCGGCCGGGGTGGCCGTGGTCGAGTTGGCCCGCACGTCCGAGCCGCCCTGCTTCTCGGTCATGCCCATGCCGGCGAGCAGCCCGCGCTTGGTCGTCGGGGTCCGCAGCCCCGGGTCGTACACCCGCGCGGTCAGCAGCGGCTCGTAGACCGCGGCCAGCTCGGGGGCGTTGCGCAGGGCCGGGACGACCGCGTACGTCATCGAGACCGGGCAGGAGTGGCCCGCCTCGACCTGGCTCCACACGAACGTGCCGGCGGCCCGCGCGACGTGCGCCCCGGCCCGGCCGTCCGCCCACGGGGCCCCGGCGAGCCCGGCGCCGACGGCGACGTCCATGAGGCTGTGCCAGGCCGGGTGGAACTCGACCTCGTCGATGCGGTGGCCGTACCGGTCGTGGGTGAGCAGGCGCGGCTCGTACCGGTTGGCGTCGGCGGCCCAGCGCTGGGCCTCCGGCTGCCCGCCCAGCTTGCCCAGCCGGTGCAGGTCCTCGGCGGCCCAGCCGGCGCCCTCCCGGGCGAGGCCTTCGAGCATGGCCGCGTCGGCGGCGATGTCGTGCCCGGCCAGGGGTGGCGGCTGGTTGACGACCTCGTGGGTGAGTGGCATGCCCCGAATCTAGGCCGTCGCACCGGCCGGTGACGAGGGCGGGGACCAGGTGGCCGCCATGGCGGCGATCCGCTCGGCGACCCCGGCCGGGTCGACCACCTGGTGCAGGTGGCGCCCGGCGATCCGCTCCACGGCCCAGCCCCGCGCGGCGGCCTCGTTGGCGATCTCCTCGTACGGCGGGCCGAACAACAGATAGCCGCAGGGCTGCGCGTCCCAACCCGCGGGCACGGGGATCTGCTGCTCGTAGTAGCTCAGCGGCAGGCGCGGCTGCTCGGCCTCGACGGCGGCGCGGACGGCGGCGTCGGGCAGCATGGGCGCCACCTCGTCCTCGTCGTACCAGCTCGTCCACGGCGGCAGGACGCCGTCGACGGCCCTGGGCCGCAGGAAGGCCAGCGCGTCCTCCGGTGCGACCGGGGTGGGCCCCTGCCGGGCGGGCAGCGCCGCGTCGACGAACAGGCAGCCGACGACCGGCCGGGTGGCGGCCGCGACGATGACCGGCACGAACAGCCCGGCGTTGCTGTGCGCCACCAGCACCACCGACCGGTCCGGCGGCAGTCCGGCGACGGCCGCACCGACCAGCTCCACGACCCGGGGCCAGAACGGCGGTCCCGCGTCGCCCACGCCGGCCAGCGACGGCACGACGACGGTGGCTCCCCGGGCACGCAGCTCGTCGGCGACGGGGTGCCAGGTGCCCGGTCCGACCGACGGGCTGTGCACCAGTACGAAAACGGCGTCCATGACGCTCACGCTTCCGGAAACGGACCGGCGTGGCCAGGGCGGCGCGTGACGCCCACAGCGAAACCGGCTCGGCCGGGAGCGGCTGCGCCCTCGCCGGGCGGTATCGCAGGGGGACTGCGCGACCGTAGCGTGCGCCGGCGACTACCCGCCGTCGAGACCGCCGCAGCGTTCCCGACCCGGGTCGGAACTTGCCCGATCGTAAAGGCGCAATCGCGGGTGTTGGTCCGAAATGCCGCCCCACGGCACGTGTGCCGTCCTCTTAGGATGACCCGGCCCGCGTGCACATGCGGGTCGAAATGGGGGAGGCACGTGTTCAGACAACGGAAAGTGCGCGGCGCTGCGGCCGGGCTCGCTTGCGTGGCCATGGTCGCGACGGCGGGAATCCTGGCGAGCTCCGCGTCGGCGGATGACACGGGCACCGACGTGGCATCCCGCAAGCGGGCCGCGGCCGACGGGAAAGCTCCCGCCGGTGACAAGAAGCTGCTGGCGGCGGCCAAGGCCGCCGCGGAGAAATCCGCAGCCCGCAAGAAGGCGGACGTCGGCGACGGCGCCGTGCACCTGGTGGTCGGTTTCAAGCCGGGGGTCGAGGCCGCCGTGGCCACCCAGTCCCTCGGTGCGGCCGGCCTGCGGGCCAAGACGGACGCCGCCCTGGCATCCCTCGGCGCCCGTCGCGTGACTGTCCCGGCCGCCGCCAGCGCCGAGGCGATCGCCAAGCTGCGGGCCGACCCGGACGTGGCGTACGTGGAGAAGGACGGCATCGCCCGGGCCACGGCGGTCACGCCGAACGACGAGTACTGGTCGTACCAGACCGAGCTGCCCCAGATCACCGTGCCGGGTGCCTGGGACCTGACCACCGGATCGGCCGCGGTGAAGGTCGCCGTGGTGGACACCGGTGTGACGAACCTCGGTGGTGAGCTCGGCGACGCGTTGCTGCCGGGCTGGGACTACGTCAACGGCGACAGCGACCCGGCCGACGACGAGGGGCACGGCAGCGCGGTTGCCGCCCTCATCGCCGGGCGGGGCGACAACGGCAAAGGTACGGCGGGAGTCTGCTGGCAGTGCCAGATCCTGCCGGTCAAGGTGCTGGACTCCGCGGGCAACGGCTCGATGGCCAACGTGGCGGCCGGCATCAAGTACGCGGCCGATCGCGGCGTGCAGATCATCAACGTGTCGCTCGGTGGTTACTCGAGCAGCACGGTGCTGCAGGACGCGGTCACGTACGCCCGCGGCAAGGGCATCCTGGTCGTCGCATCGGCGGGTAACGACGCGCTGCGCGACCGGCTGTACCCGGCCGCGTACGCGGACTCGCTCGCCGTCGGTGGCACCGACATCAACGGTGACTGGTTCCTCGACTACGACCCGGCGCTGGGCTACTACGGCTCGAACTACGGCGCCGACTGGGTCGACGTGGCCGCACCCTGGTGCACGGTCGCGCCGAACCTGGCCGGCTTCGCCAACGACAGCGGTGGCGAGGACGTCGGCGACGACGACTACGGGTACTTCTGTGGCACCTCGGCGTCCGCACCCCTGGTGTCGGGCATCGCGGCGCTGGTGAAGTCGCGCTACCCGGGGGCGACCGTGTGGTCGCTGCAGAACAGCCTCACCAAAACCGCCAAGCAGACCGTCACGACGGACTTCACGGCGTTCGGCGAGGTGCGCGCGGCAACGGCGGTGACCACTGTGGACACCACCGCGCCGAAGATCACCGGGGCGACGCCGGCGCAGTCGGCCAAGTTCCGCGGCACGGTGACGGTGGGCGCGACCGGCGTCTCCGACACCGGCGGCGCGGGCATGTCCTACGGTGCGCTCTACGCCGACGGCAAGTACGTCGGCCGGGACACCACGACGCCGTACGCGGTCAAGTACAACAGTGGCCGGCTCAACCGGGCGGTGAAGTTCCAGTGGAAGGTGTACGACAAGGCGGGCAACTCGGCCGTCTACAACCGCACCCTGATCGCCGACAACAAGGTGCCGACGGTGAAGATCACCAGCGGCCCCAAGAACGGCGCGAAGGTCAAGGGCACCGTGACGCTGAAGGCCTCGGCCAGTGACTCGTCGGGCATCACCCGCGTCGAGCTGCTGATCAACGGCAAGGTGGTCGCCAAGGACACCACGTCGGGCTATTCGTTCAAGATCAAGGTGTCGAAGTACGGCAAGAAGATCAAGGTGCAGGTCCGCTCGGTCGACAAGGCGGGCAACTCCGCCACGACCTCGGCCCGTACCTGGAAGCGCTGACAGCCGGTCCGCGCACCCCGCACCGACGACGAAGGCCCAACCCCTGGCACGGGGGTTGGGCCTTCGCCGTCGTCCGGGGTCGTTCGGATCAGCTCCGCACGACGCCGCGGTCGGCCAGCAGCTTCGCCTGCTGCGGCCAGGTCACCAGGCTGGGCGAGAAACGCATGCCGGCGGCCGCGATCGCGGCCCGCAGCCCGGCCTCGTCGGTGGCGGCCAGCTGCGCGTAGGTGGTGATGCCGGCGGCGACGAGCGCGCCGGCCATCTTCGGGCCGATCCCCTCGATCCGGGTGAGATCGTCCGGCGCG
Organism: Actinoplanes sp. NPDC048967; assembly: GCF_040649415.1. NCBI lineage: Bacteria > Bacillati > Actinomycetota > Actinomycetes > Micromonosporales > Micromonosporaceae > Actinoplanes > Actinoplanes sp. NPDC048967. The sequence continues at coordinate 762,368 of NZ_JBEZFL010000001.1, read as the reverse complement.
GTGGTCCCGGCACCGCGCTGCGCCGGTACGGCGTCAGCGACGGAACCGGCGGGCACGCTCTCATCGGCCGTCGTGCCGCCGAGCACCGGGGCGGTCTCGGGGCTCACGGCTGAATCCGGGCCGGCCGGACCGACTGCCGCTGCGGGCACGGCCTCCGCTGCGGGCACGGCCTCCGCTGCGGGCACGGCCTCCGCGGCGGCGACGCGCTCGACGCCCGGTGCGCTGTCGGTGATGGGCTCGACTTCCGGTGCGCTGTCGGTGATGGGCTCGGCGCCTGCCGCATTGTCGGTGGCGGTGATGGGCTCGACGCCCGGTTCGCGGTCGGCGGCCAGGTCGTCGGCGAGGGCGGTGAAGGCGCGCTGGTCGCCCTCGGCCAGCAGGCGGGCCTGCTCCGGCCAGGTTGCCAGGTTGGGCGAGAGGCGCAGCTTGGCGGCCTTGATCGTGGCCCGCAGCGAAGCGAGATCGGCGTCGGCGAGGTCGCGGTAGGTGCTGATGCCGGCGGCCGCGAGGGTGGCGGCGATCTTCGGGCCGATGCCCTCGATCCGGGTCAGCTTGTCGGCGGGGCGAGCGGACCCGACCGGCGCGGCGGGCGCCGGCTCGGCCGATGCCGGCTCGGCGTCGACCGGCGCGACCGCGACGGGGACGGGCGTCGCGACGACGGGCTCCGGCTCTGCCACGGGCTCGGCCGCCGCGATCGGCTCGGGCTCTGCGATCGGCTCGGGCGCTGCGATCGGCTCGGGCGCTGCGATCGGCTCGGGCTCTGCGACGGACCCGGATCCGGCGATCGGCTCGGATGCGGCGATCGGCTCGGCAGCGAGGGGCTCCGCCTCAGTGACAGGCTCCGTCGCGGTGGGCGTGACGACGGGCTTCGTCTCGACCGGCTCGACGTCCGGCGTCGCGGCGGCGATCGGCTCGGCATCCGACGTGCCGGCGGTGGACGGCCCGCCGTCGGCAACGGAAACGGTTTCGGCGACGGGTGCGGCGGTGACGGCCGGCTCGGCCGGCTCGACGGTCTCGGTTTCCACCCGGCTCTCCACGATGGGCTCAGCAGCGGCCGGATCCACCTCGGCCGGCGCAGCGGCCTCTGGTTCGGTTGTCCCGACGGGCGCGGCGACGGCCACCGCCGGGGCGGCCTCCGCGGCCGCGGACCGCCGGGAAACGAGGATCCGGCCCCAGATCAGCCAGCCCGCGAGCAGGCCGACCAGGAGGGCGGCAACGATGGACAGGAGCGATGCCACGGCATGCCTCCGAAGACGAGGGTCGAGATGTAGGCGCGCAGCTTCGCACATCTCGATACCGGTCAGGTCGCGGCGTGCCGTTTTCGTGACCCCGGACGGGTGATTTCCCCACGAGCCGGTCAAGCCCGGGGCTTGAGCAGCGTGATCCGGCTCGCGCCGAGCTCGGTCACGTACAGGTTGCCGGTGCTCACGTCCTGCGTCACGTCCAGTGGCTGGCTGAATCCGGTCAGTCCGGTGATGCCGGTCGTGCGGTTGCTCAGCGTGCCGTTCGCGGCCACGTCGAAGGTCTCGATGTCCTGTCCCGCCGAATAGCGGACCACGAGCAGCTTGCCGTCGAGCGCCCCGCCCCGGTACTCGATCGCGCCGTTCGCCGAGGCGTGCAGGCCCGCGTCGTAGGTTCCGGCGAGGTCGAGGTTCGGGTCCGGCAGGGTGCCGACCGGGTACGCGCCCACCTGGAACGGATCCGTGCCCGCGGTCGGATTGCCACCGGCCAGCACCCACTCGCAGCGTTGCGGGTTCGGGTGCCCGTAGTAGCGGCCCGCCTTCACGTCGAACACGTAGTCCGTCTCGGCGGTCGGCACCGACGTCAGCGCCGGCACCGTCGGAGCGGTGTAGCCGCGGCGGGTGCAGGACGCGGGCAGCGGTGCCGGAGTCGCCGGGGTGTTGCCGCCGGCCGCCGAGCCGTTGGTCGGCGCGTACAGGTGGCCGTTGCGGTGCCACACCAGGTCGTAGGCGTTCCGGACGCCGGTCGCGTGCAGGGTCACCGGTGCGCCTGCGGCGTAAGGGTTGTAGCTGCCGCCGTCCGCGGTCTTCACGTTGATCGGCGTACCGGTGAACGCCGCCGGGTCGAGCCGCAGCACGGCCGCGCTGAGCAGTTGCTCGGGGCGGTTGCCCCAGGTCGAGTCGGGCGCGCCCATCGCGTTGTTCGCGCCCTGGGACACGTACAGCGCGCCGTCGGGTCCGAAGGCGAGCGAGTTGGTCTCGTGGTCCTTCACCGAGCGGGGCAGGTTCACCACCACCGGCGTGTAGGTGCCGAGGTCGGTGCCGCTGAGCCGGCCGATGCGGCCGGACCAGTCGGGCACGTTCAGCGGGCCGGTGAACTCGTAGTTGTCGGTGACCCAGAGGTTGCCCGCCGGGTCGAAAGCCATGCCGATCACCGTGCGGGCGGGCGCGCCGGGTAGTCCCAGGGCGGCCGCGTTGTCGCGGACGGCGGTGATCACCGTGGCGGTGCCCAGGGTGCCGTCCGCGTTGATCGGAAAGCGGAAGATGCGCCCGTCGAGGGTGCCCGCGTACAGGCGGTTGCCGGGGCCCTCGACCACCGTCGTGAAGGACGCGCCGGTCGCGACGCCGACCACCTTGTCGAAGGCGGCCGGGCCGCCCGGGCCGGTGCCGGCCCCGGTCGTGAAGACGATGGAGTACGGCGTGAAGGTGCGCCCGCTCACGTCCTTCACCCCGGCGGTCAGGCTGAACCGGTACGCGGTGTTCGCCGCGAGCGCCGCGGTCGGGGAGAGGTTGACGACGTCTCCGCCGCCGCTCGTGATGGCGTTGGCCGGCACCGCCGCGCCGTCGCTGACCCGGGTCAGCGTCACGGTCGCCGAGGTCAGGGTGGCCTGGTCGACGCCGCCGTTGGGCAGCACCAGATCCTCGACGACACTGCCGGTCGGTGACACCCCGGTGGCGCCGTTGGCCGGCGTGCTGGTGCGTACGCCGGGGATCGCGCCCGCCCCCGGCACGCTGGCGACGTCCACGTAGTTGAGCTTGGTGTTGGTGCCGCCGGCCGGGCTGAGCGTGAGCCGTCCGTCGGTGACGGTGACCGTCCGGGTGGCGGTGGCGTGCCTGACCGACGCGGTCGGGGTGAACGCGGCGACGGCGTTCTGGTCCTCGATGCTGAGCCAGTGCACGCTGTTCACGGCCGTGCCCGCGTCACCGACCGCGGCCGTCACCGTGTAGGTCCCGTTGGGCACGACGGCCTCCCATGAACCGGGCGTGCTGACCCCGGTGGAGCCGGCCGGCAGCTGGGCGTGGATCAGCGTGGCCAGCCGTACGTCGGGCTGGGCGGCGTCCGGGTTCCGGTTGCGGCCGTTGCCGGCCAGGCTCAGCGGCGTCGTGGTGCCCAGCTGCACCCAGCCGTAGCCGCGAGCGGTGGCGAACGCGTCGCCGGAGTCACGCACGTAGCCGGTGGGCGGGGCGGTGGCGGCGTCGGAGAAGTTCACCTTGAGCGCGAACGCCGCCGGGGTCGCGGTGACAGTGGCCGACGGCGGCGACTCGGTGCCGGTGCTGTCCACGGCGGTGACGGTGTAGCCGTACGCGGTGCCGTTGCGGGCGGTGGTGTCCAGCCACGTGGCCCGGGTCAGCAAGGTCGCGCCCGAGATCAGGGTGCCGCCGCGGTAGACCCGGTAGCCGGCCAGATCCGCGGCGGCCGACGCTGTCCAGGCCAGTGCCACCTGGGCGTCGCCCGGCCTGGCGGTGACTCCGGTGGGTGCGGCGGGTGGGCCGACCCGCGCGATCTCCAGGTAGTTGAGCTTGGAGTTGGTGCCGCCGGTCGCGTCGACGGTCAGCCGCCCGTCGCTCACCGGCACGGTCACGGTGGCGGTGCGGAACTCGGCCGCGGTGGTGGAGACGAAGCCGGACACCGCGGTCACGCCCTCGACCCGGATCGTGTGCGCGCTGTCGTACGCGGGCTGGTCACCGACCGACACGGTCACCTGGTACGAGCCCGGGGACAGCGCGTACTCCCAGGCGCCGGGGGTCAGCACGCCGCTGGTACCGCCGACGTCGCCGTACTGGAGGTGGATCAGGGTGTTGAGCCGCGCGTCGATCCCGGTGCGCGCCCGATCGCGGGTGTTGCGGCTCAGGTCCAGCGGGTCGTGCGTGCCGGCCGCCACCCAGCCCGACCCGCGCGCGGCGTCGAAGCCGAGCCCGGTGTCGGCGGTGTAGCCGGCCGGGACCGCCGCGGCGGCCGGCTGGAAATTGACCTTCGCGACGGGGGTGAGGGCCGCGTGCGCGGGTGCCACGAAGGCGAACGGGGCGACGAGCGCCGCCACGGCTGTTGTCCACAAACGACGGTGCATGTCGGTCCCCCTGACCGGCCCCCCAGCAGGCCTGGCGGCAGCCTGGCACGGCGGCGGTGCGGCGCCCGCTGTCAGCAATCTGTCTGCGGTGTCCGCGCAGGTGGGAGGCCGGGCCGAATGGTCGCGCTCCGACCGCAGGGCGTGAACGGATAGAGCGCCCGTAAGCGCCGATCATCGAGCGGATCCCCCGCACCCGGTACAGATCGGCGCGGCCGTCCAGCAGCCCGCCCCGACCCGCAGTGGGCCGCGTCGGCCGGCCCAGTTCGCACAGGGCCGCGTCGGCCGGCCCGGCCCGCGAACGGCCGCGGCGATGGGTCAGGCGCGCGAACGGCCGCGGCGATGGGTCAGGCGCGCGAACGGCCGCGGCGATGGGTCAGGCGCGCGAACGGCCGCGGCGATGGGTCAGGCGCGCGGACAGCCGAAGAGGCGCGGCTCAGCGATGGCGGCGGCGGGCGATCGCGTACAGGTCGCGGGCCGGGCCGATCAGCTGCCCCGAGGCCGGCCACACCGCCCGCAACTGCCGCTGCAGCGGCATGGCCGTCGGCACCGCGACCAGCGTGCCCGCCGCCAGCTCCGCGGTGACCGCGAGCGAGCTGAGCACCGCCGCCCCGCTGCCGGCCGCCACCGCGTGCTTGATCGCGGTCGTCGACGACAGCTCGAGCAGCGGGGCCGCCGCGGTCAGCGGGGCCAGGGCCTGTTCGAACGCCCGCCGGGTGCCCGAGCCGGCCTCCCGTGACACCAGCGGGGTCCCGGCCAGCTCGGCCGGGGTGACGCCGCGCCGCCGTTTCGACCACGGGTGCCCGGGGGCCACGACGACCGCCAGCCGGTCGGTGGCGACGGTCTCGGCGCGCAGGCCGGCCGGCGCTTCCGGACCTTCGACGAAGCCGAGGTCGACCTCGTTGGCCAGCACCGCGGCCGCCACGTCGGCCGAGTTGGCCGCGCGCAGCGTCACGCTGAGCCCGGGGTGGCCGGTGCGCAGGGCCACCAGCCACGCCGGCAGCAGGTATTCCGCGACGGTCTGGCTGGCGGCCACCGCGAGCCGGCTCTCCTGGGTCTCGCGCAGCGCGGCGGCGCCGGTGGCCAGGGCGTCGGCCGCGTCCACGGCGGCGCGGGCCCAGTCGGCGACCAGGGCGCCGGTCGCGGTCAGCGTCGAGCCGCGCGGGGAGCGGTGCAGCAGGGTCAGCCCGAGGCGGCGTTCCAGCTCGCGGAGGCGGGCACTGGCGGCCGGCTGGGAGATGTGATGTGTCGTCGCCGCGCGGCCCACGCTGCCCAGCCGGGCGACGCTGAGCAGCAGGTCGAAGCCGGTCAGGTCGGCGAACGCCGGCGGCAGAGGCATAAGGCCAGCTTATGACCCCACAGGCGGGCGGCGGCTACTGGGGGAGCCGGGCGGGGACCGAGAGTGGAGATCATGACCGTCCTGCTCGAACGTCCCGTGCGCCCGGCCCCGATCGTGATCGGCCCGAACTGGTTCGCCAGTGTCATGGGCACGGGCATCGTCGCCACGGCCGCGGTCGCCCTCCCGCTGCCCGTGCCGGGGCTGCGGGCGTTCGCCACCGTGGTCTGGGCGCTGGCGTCGGTCCTGCTGGTTGTCCTGGCCACCGCCGCGGTCCGGCACCGCCGGGCGTACGCGGGGGACGTCGTCTCGGAACAGTTCTGGGGCGCGCCGCCGATGGCCCTGCTGACCGTCGGCGCGGGGACGTTGCTGCTGGGCCGGGACTGGATCGGCGAGTCCGCCGCGGTCGCGGTGGACGTGGTGCTCTGGACGGCCGGAACCCTGCTCGGGCTGGCGGTCGCTGTCGTGATCCCGTACCGCATGGTCACCCGGCACCGGCCGGGACCCGGCACGGCTTTCGGTGGCCGGCTCATGCCGGTCGTGTCGCCGATGGTGTCGGCGGCGACCGGCGCGCTGCTCGTGCCGCACGTTCCCTGGCCCGTCGAGCTGCTGGCGGCCTGCTACACGATGGCCGGTCTGAGCCTCGTCGCGGCGGCGCTGGTGTTCGTCCGGCTCTGGCGCCGGCTCATCGCGTACGGCCCCGGCGCGGCCCGGATGGTGCCGACGTGGTGGATCGTGCTCGGGCCGGTCGGTCAGTCGGTCACCGCCGTGCACCTGCTGGGCCGGGCCACCGACGGTGTGCTGAGCGAGCCGTACGCCACCGCCGCGCAGGGGCTGGTGCTGCTCTACGGCGTACCGGCGCTGGGTTTTGCCCTGTGCTGGGCGGCCCTGGCCGCCGTGATCACCGTGCGCACCGCCCGGGCCGGGCTGCCGTTCTCACTCACCTGGTGGAGCTTCACGTTCCCGGTCGGCACGGTGGTGACCGGCGCGAGCGGGCTCGCCACCCGCGTCCCGTCGGCCCTGCCGGTCGCCCTCGCCGTGGTGCTCTATGCGATGCTGCTGGCCGCCTGGTCGGTCGTCGCCGTCCGCACGCTGCGCGCGCTGGGCCGGGGTGACCTCATCCGGCCGGCACCGCCCGCGTAGCCTCTGAGCAGGGCTGCGTCGAGATGAGTGAGGGAGTCGTTGGCCACGGACCTGCTCGCCGAGCTGGCCGGCGCACGCCGCCTGGCCGTTGCCCACGACCGGCCCGACCTCGCCGAACGGCTGGACCGCGCGACCGCCCAGCTGCAACGCGGCGACGTCACCGTGGCGGTGGTGGGCGAGTTCAAGCAGGGCAAGAGCACGCTGGTCAACGCCCTGCTGCGCACCGACGTGTGCCCGGTGGACCCGGATGTCGTCACCGCCGTGCCGACCGTCCTGCGCTACGGCACCGACCCGGCGGTCACCCTGCACGTGCCCGCCGAGGACGGCTCGGTGGAGCCGGTCACCGTGCCGTTCGACCAGCTCGGCGGGCATGTCACCGGCGCCGCTCCGGCGGCCGGGGCGCGGGCGCCGCGCAGCGTGGAGGTCCGCCTCGACCGGCGGCTGCTCGGCGCCGGGCTGTCCTTCGTCGACACGCCGGGCGTCGGTGGCCTCGACTCCGCGCACGGCAACCTGACCATCGGCGCGCTGACCGGGGCCGCCGCGGCGCTGTTCGTCACCGACGCGTCCCAGGAGCTGACTGCCGCCGAGGTCGACTTCCTGCGCCGGGTGCTGGAGCGCTGCCCGGCCGCGTACTGCGTCGTCACCAAGACCGACCTGTACGGCGAGTGGCGGCGCATCGTCGAACTCGACGCCGGGCACCTCGCCGCCGCCGGCCTCGACGTGCCGGTCGTGGCCGTCTCGTCGTTCCTGCGGCTGCGCGCCCAGGCCCGCGACAGCACCGAGCTCAACACCGAGTCCGGCTATCCGCTGCTGGTCGAGCTGCTGCGCCGGGACGTGCTCGGCGCGGCCCGGGCGGGGGCCCGCTCGGCCGCGCGCGCCGAGCTGGCGTTCGTCGTGGCCCAGCTGCGCGAGCGGGTGGTGGCCGAGCAGGCCGCGGCGAGCTCCCCCGCGGCGGCGCAGACCCTGGTCCAGCGGTACGCCGAGAAGCAGCGCCGCACCCGCACGCTGGGCTCGTGGCAGACCGTGCTCGGCGACGGCATCCAGGACCTCACCGCCGACGTCGACCACGACCTGCGCGAACGCCTGCGGACCATGCTGCGCTCAGGCGAGGAGCTGCTCAACGAGTCCGACCCGCGCGACACCTGGCCGGAGTTCCAGGCCTGGGCCGCCCGCGAGGCGTCCGCGGCCGCAGTCGACAACCTGATGCTGCTGGCCCAGCGCAGTGACCAGCTCGCCCAGGAGGTGGCTGCCCGCTTCGACCTGGAGTACGAGGGCCTCGACCTGGACCTGCCCGCACCGGAGCAGGGGCTGGGCAAGGTGGGCGGCCTCGACGTGGACTTCCACCGCTCCGGCATGCAGCAGTTCCTCGGCGCGTTCACCGCTGCCCGGATCACCTACGGCGGCTTCTACATGCTCGGTGCCATCGGCGCGATGTTCAACGTGTTCATCGCCGCCCCGATCGGCCTGATCGCCGGGCTCACCCTGGGTCGCCGGCTGGTCAAGCAGGAACGCGAGCGGCAGATCCAGCAGCGCCGCCAGCAGGCCCGCACCGAGCTGCGCCGCTACGTCGACGACGTCTCCTTCCACGTGGGCCGCGACTCCCGGGAAGCGGTCCGGCGCACCCAGCGGCTGCTGCGCGACGAGTTCACCGCCCGGGCCGCCGCCGTGGAACGCTCGACGGCCGAGGCGGCGTCCGCGGTCCGCGAGATGGCCGCGCTGCCGGCGGACCAGCGTGCGGCGCGGGCCCGGCAGCTCGCCGCCCAGCGCGCGGAACTGGACAAGCTGGCATGACGCTGCTGCCGGAGGTGCAGGCGCTGCTGGACCGGGCGCTGGCCGAGACCGGTGACCCGGCCGTGCGGGCGGCGATCGGCGACGCCCGGCGCCGGCTGGGCGAGCCGCTGCGGGTGGCCATCGCGGGCAAGGTCAAGGCGGGCAAGTCCACCCTGCTCAACGCGCTGGTCGGTGAGGGCCTGGCGCCCACCGACGCGGGGGAGTGCACCCGCATCGTGACCTGGTACGCCGACGGCCCGACGTACGCCGTCACGGCCCACCTGCGGGACGGCGGCACCCGGCCGTTGCCGTTCCACCGGGTCGCCGGCGCGGTCCGGATCACCCTCGACCGGCCCGCCGAGCAGATCGACCACCTCGAGGTACGCGTCCCCAGCGCCCGCCTGCGCCGGCACACCTTGATCGACACGCCTGGCATCGCGTCCCTGTCCACCGACGTGTCCCTGCGGACCACCGCGTTCCTCGACGCCGAGGCCGACCGGCCGGCGCAGACCGACGCGGTCATCTACCTGCTGCGCCACATGCACGCCGACGACGTCCGCTTCCTGGAGTCCTTCCACGGCGACGACCTGGCCAGCGGCACCCCGGTCAACACCGTCGGGGTGCTCTCGCGGGCCGACGAGATCGGTGGCGCCCGCCTGGACGCGATGGAAGCGGCCGCCCGGGTCGCTGCCCGCTACGCCGCCGACGACCGGCTGCGCCGGCTCTGCCCGGTCGTCGTGCCGGTGGCCGGCCTGCTCGGCGCGGCCGGGGCGACCCTGCGCGAGGACGAGTTCCGCACCTTGGCCGCGGTGGCCGCGCTGCCCATGGCCGACGTGGTGGAGCTGCTGCTGACCGCCGACCGCTTCGCCGGCTCGGCACCCGGGCGGCGGGAGACGCTGGGCCGGCTGGGGCTGTTCGGCGTGCGGCTGTCGGTGCGGCTGATCCGCGAGCAGAAGGTGCACGACTCGGCCGACCTGGCCGCCGCGCTGACCGCGCACAGCGGCATCGACCGGCTGCGGGACGTCTTCGCGGCCCAGTTCGTCGGACGCAGCGAGGTGCTCAAGGCCCGGTCCGCGCTGGCCGTGCTGGACGAGTTCATCGACCCCGGCTCGGCGCTGGCGGCGCAGGCCGAGCGGATCCGGGCCAGCGCTCACGAGTTCGTCGAGCTGCGGCTGCTGCACCTGTTGCGGTCGGGCCGGCTGCCGGGCACGCAGGCACAGCTGGCCGAGATGGATCTGCTGCTCGGCGGGGCGGGCGGGGCCGCGTACCTGCGGCTGGGCCTGCCGGCCGACGCGTCGCCGGAGCAGATCGCCGCGGCGGCCCGGGAGGCCCTGGCCCGCTGGCAGACGCTGGCCGAGCACCCGTTCTCGGCCCGGGAGCTGCGCACCGCGGCACGCGCGGTCACCCGCAGCTGTGAAGGGCTGCTGGCCGGCGTCGCCTGACCCCTGCTCACCCCGCGGACGACAGGGCGGCGAGCTTGCGGCGGACGGCCTCGGCGTCGGAATGGCCCAGTTCGGTCAGGACCGCCAAGGACCTGGTCCACGCCCGCTCGGCCCGGTCACTGCGGCCGGCGGCCAGTTCCGCGTCGCCGAGGTGGGTCAGGGCCTGGGTCTGGTTGTACCGGTCGTCGAGATCACCGGCGAGGCGCACCGCGTGGCCGTAGCACTCGATCGCCTCGTCGTGGCGGCCCAGCCGGTGGTGGGCGTAACCGAGGCTGTCCCAGGCGTGCGCCTGTCCGGCCCGGTTGCCGAGCCGTTCGTGCAGGGCCAGCGACTGGCGGCAGCACTCCAGCGCCTCGTCGTGATCGCCCCGCATCGCGTGGTACCAGCCGACCTGGTTCAGCGCGTCGGCCTGGCCCCGCTCGTCGGCCGCGGCGCGGTACAGCGTCAGCGCCTGCCGGGCGTGGTCCACCGCGGCGTCGTAGCGGCCCTGGTGGCCCCAGAGGTGGGCGAAGTTGCGGTGGGTGTGCGCCTGACCGATCCGGTGACCGACCGCGGTGTACAGGTCGAGAGCCTGTTGCAGGGAAGCGATGCTGTCCGCGTAGCTGCCGCGCAGAGTGTGGGTGCGGGCGATGCTGATGTGCGCCCGCGCCTGGGCGACGCGGTCGCCCAGCCGATCGGCGGCCCGCAGCGCCGTACGCCAGGCGGCGGCCCGCTCGTCCCAGTCGCCGCGGCGGTCCAGATAGGTGTTCAACGACCAGGTCAACTGCCAGATGTACGCGTCATGCCCGGTCTCCGCGGTGGACGTGACCGTGGCCAGCAGCACCGGGTGCTCGGTGGCCAGCCACGCGGTCGCGGCCCGCGGGTCGGCGAGCTGTTCCGGGCGGGCGTCGGCCGCCGGGGGAGCCAGGGGCAGCTCGATGTCGCCCCGGGCCGGGTCGAGCAGCCGGTCGGCGGCGTACGCGGTGTGCAGGTAGTGGTCGAGGAGCCGGCGCACAGCGGCGTCCCGATCGGCGACCGGATCAAGATCAGCGGCGAGGCCGGCGGCGTACGATCGCAGCAGGTCGTGGCTCACGTACCGGCCGGGGAGCTGCTCGGTCAGCAGGCTGGCCCGGGTCAGCTCGCCCAGCAGCCGCCGGGTGTCGGACGGCGGCAGCCCGGTCAGGCTCGCCACCGCCGTGGTCGCCGCGCTCGGCCCCGGATGCAGGGAGAACAGCCGGAACACCCGCTGCGCCGGGGCACTCAGCGCGTCGTACGACCAGGAGAAGACCGACCGCATCCGGCCGGCCACGTCCCCGGTGTCCAGCGCGTCCAGCCGGTGGCCCTCCTCGGCCAGCTCGGCGGCCAGCGGGGCCAGCGGGAAACGGGACTGCCGGGCCCGGGCGGCAGTGATCGCCAGCGCCAGCGGCAGGCCCGCGCAGGCGGCGACGATCACCTCGGCCGCGGCCGGTTCGGCGTCCACCCGGTCCCGGCCGAGCCGGCGGACCAGCAGCTCCCGGGCCTCGTCGTCGGTGAGGGTGTCCAGCGGCAGCGCCTGGGCGTCGGCGGTGGCCAGCAGACCGGTGAGCTGGTGCCGGCTGGTCACCAGGGCCAGCGAGCCCGGGGCGGCCGGGAGCAGCGGCCGGACCTGCTCGGCGTCGCGGGCGTTGTCCAGCACCACCAGCACCCGCCGGTCCGCGAGCAGGGTGCGGTAGCGGCCGAGCTGGGCGTCGCGGCCCGGTGGCAGCCGGTCGGCCGGCACCCCGAGCGCGTCCAGGAAACCCCGGACCGCGTCGGCCGGGGCCAGGACGGTCTCGTCCTGGTCGAAGCCGCGCAGGTTCACGTACAGCTGGCCGTCGGGGAACCGCGGCGCCACGGTGTGCGCCCAGTGCACGGCCAGGGCGGTCTTGCCGACGCCGGCCATCCCGGACACCACCACGGCTCGCGCGGACGCCCGGTCGTGCAGGGCGTCCAGCATTGCCAGGTGTGCGGTCCGGCCCGCGAAGCCGGCGATGTCCGCGGGCAGCTGCGCCGGGCCGGAGCGGACGCCACCGGGTTCGTCCCCGCGCAGCACCGCGCGGTGCACGTCCTGCAGGTCCGCGCCCGGCTCGGCGCCGAGTTCCTCGATCAGATGGCGGCGGACGGCCGCGTAGTGGGCCAGCGCCTCGGCCGGGCGTCCGGCCGCCACCAGGGCCCGCATCAGCACCGCGGCCAGCGACTCCTGCAGCGGGAACTGGGCGGCCAGGTCACCGAGGACCCGGATGACCTCGCCCGGATTGCCGACTGCGAGCTCGGCGCGGGCCCAGGCCACGGCGGTGTCCGCGTACCGGCGGCGCCAGAGCTGCCTGGTCTGCGCGACCCACTCCCCGCCGAGGCCCGCCAGGGGCTCGCCGCGCCACAGTGCCATGCCCTGCCGGAGCAGGGCCACCCGCTGCTCGGCCGGGTGCTCCGGCCGCAGGGCCCGGGCGGTCAGCTCGCCCAGCCGGTGCACGTCCACGGTGGCCGGGTCGACCTCGAGGCGGTACGAGTCCGAGGTGAGCACCAGTGAGCCCGGCACCCCGGCGCGCTGCACGACCTGCCGCACCCGGGTGAGGTGCGCGTGCAGCGACTGCCGCGCGGACCGGGGCGGGGCCTGGCCCCAGACCCGGTCGATGAGCGTGGCGACCGGCACCGACCGTCCGGCGTCGGCGAGCAGAGCCGCCAGCACGGTCCGCTGCCTCGGGTGCCCGACATCGATGCGCTCGGCGCCGTGCCACACCTCGACCGGACCCAGCAACCGGAAATCCCCCACGCCCGACCTCTCGTAGCCCGAGCCGTCGATCGAACCACAAGAATCCCGCAAGCGCTGTCTGGCACTGTCCTCATCGGAGGTCACCGCCATCGCCTCCGAGCGTCGGACGCGGCCCTTCGGTGATCGGCATCCCGCCGATTCGGGGGCGCCGAATGGCCGGGTCCACGCCCGCGAGGACGGGCCGCTGGCGCGCCCGCGTCATGCTGATCAGGTGCGCCTCATCCTGAACGTCCTCTGGTTCATCTTCGGCAGCGGCTTCGTCCTGGCGCTGGGGTACGGGCTGGCCGCCCTGCTCTGCTTCGCCCTCGTGGTGACCATCCCGTTCGGGGTCGCGTCGCTGCGGCTGGCGTCGTACTCGCTGTGGCCGTTCGGCCGTACGCTGGTCACCCGGCCCACCGCGGGCGTCGCCTCGGGCCTGGCCAACGTGCTGTGGGTCGTCATCGCCGGCTGGTGGCTGGCGCTGGGTCACGTGGTGGCGGGCATCGCCCAGTGCGTGACGATCATCGGCATCCCGTTCGGCATCGCCAACTTCAAGCTGGTCCCGGCGGCGTTCTGGCCGCTGGGCCGCGAGATCGTCGACCTCGACGAAGCCGCCGGCTGAGCCCCGAGGGTCAGAGTCGGCTGTAGGCGGCCCGCAGCGCGGCCTGCCGTTTCTTGTCGGCCTGGGCACGCCGTTGCTCGATCAGGCCGGTGGTGGCCCGCAGCTGCCGCTGGAGACTCCCGAGCGGGACGAGGCCCTCTGCCAGCCGGAGCCGGGCCCCGGCGCTCGCCAGGGTCGGCGGAACCTCATCCACCAGGGCGGGATCCGGCATCCGGACCGGCCGCACGGTGGTCCGGGTCAGCTCGGCCACCCGGTGCTCGATCCGGAGGACCTGGTCCGGCAGGGCCCTCAGGCCCGTGACCGCGTCGCGGATGTGGTTGTCGTAGCCGCGCGCCGCCCATTCCGCTCGGAACTGGTCGGTGGAACCGGTGGCCTTCCCCATGACGGCGCGCATCACCGTGCCCGCCGCCCCGACGGCCGAGCCCAGGTGCCGGCCGACCTCCTCGCAGTGGGCCAGGGCCTGGGTGAGAAGCAGTGTCGCCACGACCAGCCGCTGGTAGTGGCCGTCGTGGAGCCGCAGGACCGGGTCGACCAGACCGTCGATCTGCTCGGCCAGCTGCTCCGCACTGGCCTGCTGCTCCTCGACGCGGACGGTCAGCTCCCGCTGGCTGCGCCGCAGCTCCCGGATCCGTTTGACCGTGGCCAGGTCCTTGCCGAGCGAGCCGCTGAAGAGCCGGCCGGTGGCCGGTTGACCGGTCAGCTCCGCCGTCGTCTCCGCCAGCTGCCGCTGGTCGGCGGCGAGGGCCTCGGTCACTTGGCGGAACATCGCCAGACGGGGGGTGAGCAACAGACGGGCTTCGGCGTCCAGCATCGCCCGAGGATAGACACCGGTACGCCCGGCGGGCTACCTCTCGTGATCAATCGGTCGCGGGCTGCGACTTCAGGCGGCCCCGCGCGGGCGAATGTGCTTGCCCGGGCGGGGCGGTTCGCCGATCATCGCCCGATGGCCGCCGATTTCTCCGTCAAGCCCACCCTCGTCGGCCCGCGCGTCGTGCTGCGCCCGTTCCGGGCCGGTGACTTCCCGGCCGTCCGGGACGCGCTGCGCGATCCCGAGGTCGTCCGGCTCACCGGCAGCCGGCCGGTCGTCTGGGACGAGGCCGCCGAAGAGCGGCTGCGCGAGTGGTACGGCACCCGCGCCGACTGCCCCGACCGTCTCGACCTCGCGGTGGAGGAGCGGGCCACCGGAGCCTGGGTCGGTGAGGTCGTCCTCAACGAGTGGGACCCACCCAACCGCAGCTGCAACTTCCGGACCATGTTCGGACCCCAGGGCCGGGACCGGGGGCTGGGCACCGAGGCGGCCCGGCTGCTCGTCGGCTACGGCCTGGAACAGCTCGGCCTGCACCGCATCGCCCTCGAGGTGTACTCGTTCAACCCGCGCGCCCGCCGCGCGTACGAGAAGGTGGGTTTTGTCGCCGAGGGCGTCCTGCGGGACGCTTTGCGCACGCCGCAGGGCTGGGTGGACGCCACGGTCATGGCGATCCTGGCCGACGACTGGAAAGGTCAGGACCAGCAGGGATGACCCTCGCGGGCGTCCCCTTCGGTGAGGACCTGCTCCGCGGAGCCGTCCGCCTTGGCGACCACGATCTTCGGCTGGTCGACCGGCCCGCGGGTGAAGGCCAGCCAGCTGCCGTCCGGCGCCCAGGACGGGTCCATCTCCCGGTCCTCGTGCTCGGTCAGCTGCTTCGCGTTCTTGCCGTCGGGACTGATGGTCCAGATGTCCCCCGCGTCGCCCGGGTCACGGGTGTAGGCGATCCGCATCCCGTCCGGTGACCAGTTCGGGTCCACGCCGGGACCACTGTCGCCCTTGGTCACCTGCAGGCCGGGCTCCTCCGGATCGTTGGCATTCAGGATGAAGATCTGCCGCTCACCCTTCACCAGCTTCCAGTAGGCGATCGCCCCGCCGCCGGGCGACCAGGCCGGATCGTCCTTCATGCCGTCCGCCCAGGTCAGCTGGGTCGGCTTGGAGTCACCGATCCTGATGGTGAAGATCTGCGGGCTGCCGTCGACCTTGCGCAGGAACGCCAGCTTGCTGCCGTCGGGATTCCACGACACCCGGCCACCGGTGGCGTTCTCCACGACCTTCTGCGGGTTGCCGCCGTCCGCCGCCATCACCCAGATCGCGTTGCTGCCGTCCGCCTCGTACCGGATCACCGCGACCCGCTTGCGGTTACGGGACCACTCGGGCAGCACGTCGCCGCCGGTGTCCGCGACAGCCGTGCGGCCGGGCTTGCCGGGGGTGAGCAGGTAGGCGCTGGACTTGAGCTCGGGCCGCTGGTCACCGCCGGCGTCGACCTGGATCAGCATCCCGGCGGTGGGAAGGGTCAGCGGCACACTGACCGACGGGGAGGCGGTCGGCGGCGCGGCCGTGTCCCGGTCCTTGTCGCCGCGCCGGACCAGCGCGACCAGGACGGTGGTCCCGGCGATCATCGCAAGGGTGAGGGCACCGATCAGGACCAGCAGCTTGCCGTTGCGTTTGGCCGGCGGCCGGTCGCCGCCGGCCGGCGCCGGTGGGTAGTGCACCGGCGGGGGACCGGGCGGCGGCGGGGCCGGGCTGGTCGGCTGCGGGAAGGTGCGGGTCGGGGTTGTGCGGGGCTGCCCGTTCGAGGGTACGGAGGCCGCGCCGCGCGAGTAGGCCACCGGGCCTTGCGCCGCCCCGCCGCTGACCGGCCGGTCGGCCCGCACCGCTTCGCCGGGCAGAATCCGCGTGGCTCCCGCGGCCCCGTTCCCGTTGCCGTGGCTGCTGCCCGGCAGAATCTGCGTGGACCCGGCGTCGGCGGCGGTTCCCGGAGCGGTCTGCGTGCCGCTGTCCGCCAGGAGCTGGGTGGATCCGGCGTCGGCGTCGGCGGCGGTTCCCGGAGCGGTCTGCGTGCCGCTGTCCGCCAGGAGCTGGGTGGATCCGGGCCCGGCGCCGATGCCGGTCGGCCCGTGCGTCGCTGCGCCGGCGTCCTCGTGCGGTGCCGCGCCGGCGGCCTGCGCGAAGCCCGCGATCGCCGGCGTTTCGAGCAGGGTGTCCTGCCCGGCTTCCGGGTCCGCCCAGGCCGCCGTCGCATCGGCGCCGACCGACCCGACCGGCTCCGGACCGGCCGCGGCGACCGGGGGCGGCGGAACCACCGCGTCGTCGAAGGGCGACACCCCACCGGTGACCAGTGCCGTGGCCACCGCCGCACCCATCGCGATGCTGTGCTCCGGATGCGGGTCGGCCACCACCGGCCGGTCGAACGCCGCCGCCAGCAGCTGCCCGATCAGCGGGATCCGGGACGATCCGCCCGCCAGCAGCACCGCGTCCAGCTCGCCCGGCGCCACCCGGGCCGCGCGCAGCGCCCGGTGCATCGCCGCGACCGTGTCGGCCAGTGCCGGGGCGATCATCGACTCCAGTTCGGAGCGGTTCAGCCGGACCCGGGTGTGCACGCCGGGCAGCGCCACCGGGATCATCACCTCGGTGTCGAAGGACAGCGCCTCCTTGGCCTCCACGCAGTCGCGGCGCAGCCGGGCCAGGGCGGTGACCACGTCGGGCTCGTTCGGGTCCAGACCCTCGACCCGGTCGCCGAGCACCCCCAGGACGTGCCCGAAGACCGCCTCGTCGAAGTCCGCGCCGCCGAGCTGCTCGATGCCCTCGGGCTCGCCGAGCACCTGGAAGCCCTCACCCTCCCGGCGCAGCACCGCCGCGTCGAAAGTGCCGCCACCCAGGTCGTACACGGCCACTGTCTCGCCCGGACCGATCCGGCGGGCCGTCGCATGCTGGAGGGCCGCGGCCTCCGGCTCGGTGCGCAGCAGCGCCGGCCCGGTGTCGGCCAGCCGCAGCGCCTGGTCCAGCTGCTCCCGTTTGTACGGTCCCCAGTTCGCCGGGTGCGTCACCGTCAGCACCGCGGGCGGCCCGTCCTGCAGCCGGATGACCGTGTCCAGCACGTGCCGCAGCAGTTTGGCGGTCAGCGCGTGCGCCGAGAACGGCACGCCACCGGCCAGGATCGGCACCGGGTCGCCGATGCGGCGCTTGAACTCACGGGCCAGCCGGGCCGGCTCGGCCTGACCGCGGCGCTCGGCCGCCTCACCGATCAGCAGGCCGCCGTCGGGGCGCACGAACACCAGCGACGGGATCTCGGCCCGGCGCCCGCCCAGCCGGACCACCTCGGTCCGCCCGTCGACGCGGACCGCCGCCGCCGTCTGGGTCGTACCGAGGTCGATCCCCAAGCCGTACTGCATCGCCACAGCTAGAGACCTTAAGGGCAACGCGCCAGCCCCGGCACCGCCGGACGGGCGGTGTCGCGGGTGGTTCTCCCGGCGCGCGGATCAGCAACAGCGGACATCGTGCCGAGGGCGCCCAGCTCACAGCTGAGTCACTGAACGTTTCAGCCGTGTTGACAGGTCGTTACCCAGGGGATCAACATATCTGAACTGACTGATGGAAGCGCTCCCAAGGAGACCCTTCGTGATCCGAACCCTCGGCGCCGCCGTCCTGCTCGTGGCCGGCCTCACCGCCGTACCGGCCGGTCCGGCCGCTGCCGCCGACGAGGTCGAGCAGGTCGTCAACGGCGGCTTCACCACCGGCACCGACCCGTGGTGGGGCAATCCCGGGCCGCTGACCCTGACCGACGGCAAAGCCTGTATGGACGTGCCGGGCGGCACCAGCAACCGGTGGGACGTCGCCGTCGGTCAGAACGACATCGATCTCGTCGCGGGCGAGACCTACCGGTACTCGTTCACAGCCAGCGGCGATCCCGATGGGCATGTCGCCCGGGCGATCGTGGGGCTGGCCGTCTCGCCGTACGACACGTACTTCGAGGCGTCGCCGGCGTTGACCGTCTCGGGCGACACGTACTCGTACACCTTCACCTCGGCCGTGACCACCGCCCAGGCGCAGGTCGCGCTCCAGGTCGGCGGCAGCGCCGACCCCTGGCGGCTCTGCCTGGACGACGTCTCCCTGGTCGGCGGCGTGCCGCCGGAGGTCTACGTGCCCGACACCGGGCCGCGGGTGCGGGTCAACCAGGTCGCCTACCTGCCGGGCGGGCCGAAAAAGGCCACCCTGGTCACCGAGGCCACGACGAAGCTCCCCTGGCAGCTGAAGAACGCGGCCGGCGCCACCGTCGCGCGGGGCAGCACCGTGCCGCGCGGGGTCGACGTGTCGTCCGGGCAGAACGTGCAGACGATCGACTTCAGCCGCTACCACAAGCGCGGCACCGGCTACACGCTGGTCGCCGACGGTGAGACCAGCCGGCCGTTCGACATCGACGCCGCCGTCTACGAGCAGCTCCGCGCCGACGCGCTGAAGTTCTACTACACCCAGCGCAGCGGCATCGACATCCGCGAGGACCTGCGGCCCGGGTACGGCCGCCCGGCCGGTCACGTCGACGTCCCGCCGAACCTGGGCGACGGCTCGGTGCCCTGCCAGGCCGGTGTCTGCGACTACAAGCTGGACGTGACCGGCGGCTGGTACGACGCCGGCGACCACGGCAAGTACGTCGTCAACGGCGGCATCTCCACCTGGCAGCTGCTCAACCAGTACGAGCGCACCGCCGAGCCGCGCAAGCTGGGCGACGGCACGCTGGCCATCCCGGAGAGCGGCAACAAGGTCCCGGACCTGCTCGACGAGGCCCGCTGGGAGCTGGAGTTCCTGCTGAAGATGCAGGTGCCGGCCGGGCAGCCGCACGCCGGCATGGTGCACCACAAGATCCACGACGCCAACTGGACCGGGCTGCCGCTGCTGCCGCACCTCGACCCCCAGCAGCGTGAACTGCACCCGGTCTCGACCGCGGCGACGCTGAACCTGGCCGCCACGGCCGCGCAGGCCGCCCGCATCTACCGCCGCTACGACAAGGCGTTCGCCGCCAAGGCCCTGGCCGCGGCCCGCACCGCCTACACCGCCGCCCTGGCCGAGCCGGCCATCTACGCCTCCGTGGCCGACGGCACCGGCGGTGGCGCGTACAACGACGACAAGGTCGACGACGACTTCTACTGGGCCGCCGCCGAGCTCTACATCAGCACGGGTGACAAGACGTACGCCCGTGACATCCTCGCTTCGCCGGTGCACACCGCGGACGTCTTCGGCACCGGGGCCTTCGACTGGGCCAGCACCGCCGCGGCCGGCCGCCTCGACCTGGCCCTGCTGCCGAACAAGCTGCCCGGCCGCCACCAGGTCCGCGCCTCGATCGTCGCCGGCGCGGAGAAGTACCTCAAGATCCAGAACGCGCACCCGTACGGCGTCGCGTACGCCCCGGCCAACAACATGTGGGACTGGGGCTCGAACAGCGCGATCCTGAACAACATGACCGTGCTGGCCTCGGCCTACGACATCACCGGCCGCGACAGGTTCCGCAACGCGGTCTACGAGGGCATGGACTACATCTTCGGCCGCAACGCGCTCAACCAGTCCTACGTGACCGGTTACGGCGAGGTCAGCTCGCACAACCAGCACAGCCGCTGGTACGCCCACCAGCTCGACCCGGCCCTGCCCAACCCGCCCCGGGGCACCCTGGCCGGCGGGCCCAACTCCTCGATCCAGGACCCGTACGCGCAGAGCAAGCTGACCGGCTGCGTGGGTCAGTTCTGCTACATCGACGACATCCAGTCCTGGTCGACCAACGAGTTGACCATCAACTGGAACGCACCGCTGGCCTGGGTGTCCTCGTTCATCGCGGACCAGAACTAGAATCCATGGCGTGATCGACGTCGAGAAGCCCGTGTGGCTTCTCGACGTCGACGGCGTCATCAACACGATCAAGCCCGGCTGGGGCGCCGCGCCACGCAAGTCGCTGGTGTGGTCGGGGGCGGACAACACGTCGTACGTGTTGCGCTGGTCCCCGCTGCTGGTGGACCGGATCCGGGCGTTGCACATCGACGGCCGGGTCGAGGTCCGCTGGTGCACGACCTGGTGCCCGGAGGCCGAACGCCTGGAAAGCCTGTGGCGCCTGCCTGTGCTCGGGCGGGCCCTGGACGCCGACCCGATGCCCCGCGGCGCGCAGTGCTGGCCGCTGAAGCTGGCGGCGGCCTGGGAGGTGCTGGCCGAGGGCCGCCGGCTCATCTGGACCGACGACGAGGCTCTGCCCGCGCCGGGCCCGGCGCGTGACGAGCTGACCGCGGACGGCCGGGCGCTGCTGATCGCGCCGCGGGCCAACCGCGGCCTGCAACCGGCCGACTTGCACCTGATCGAGAAGTTCGCCGAGGGACGGCGCCTGCCGACGCACCGGGTGCCGGGCCGCCACCGCCAGCCGCCGGACTGACGCTCAGGCCGGATGCCGCTCCAGAAAGCGCCGGGCCCGGCTGATGTCCCGCCCGAGCAGGATCATCGCCGTCGCGCACAGCGCGGTCACCACCAGGGCCAGCACGGTCCAGACCGGGCTGCGATGCTGAACGGCCTGGCCGACCTGCACGAGGATCAGCCCGGCCGGCGTGGCCATGAGCCGCCGTTGCCCCAGCAGGTCACCGGCGCCCTGACGGGCCGCCGGGGCGTCCCGCGGGTCGACCGGCGCGCGGCCGCGGATCTGGCGCAGCACCCGCCGGCGCTCCGCGGGCGCCAACCCGGCCAGTGCCGACGACCGCCGGGCCCGGGCCCGGTGCCGGAGCACCAGGACCAGCGCCGTGATGATGACGGCCAGCCCCGCCAGATTGATGCCGACGCCGATCCACTGCCACAGTTCGTCCGTGCCCACCCCTGCCGGATACCCCGGTCACAGCGGGCGGGAAACACCACGGCGGGCCCGGCGCAGAGGCCGGGCCCGCCGATGGCGGCTCTTCTGGTCAGCGGCGCAGCGTCAGCAGCGCCGGCCGGTACGGCAGCAGCCCGTAGTCGCCGCCGGAGCTCGGCGAGCGGCCCTGGTAGAGCAGTTGCAGGTTGCACGGGTCGATGGTCATCGTCTGGTCGGCGTTCGTGCGGATCAGCTCGCCGTGGCTGATGTCGTTGGTCCAGGTCGCGCCGCTGTTGGCCTTGCCCGCGAACGGGTTGCTCTCGGTCGCGGCCTGCGGCGTCCACGAGCCGTTCAGGCTGGTGGCCGTGAAGGACCGGAAGTAGCGGCCGTTCGCGCCGATGGCTTCGACGATCATCAGGTACCGGTTCTGGCCCTGGAGCTTGTAGACCTGCGGGGCCTCGAACAGGTTGTTCTTCGTGTCGCTCATGACCACGGTCGAGGTCGAGCCGAAGGTGCCGGGGAAGTTCCCGATCGGCATGCTGGCCCGGTAGATCTTGCCGTTGTCACCGGCGAAGAACAGGTACATGTTCGTGCCGTCACCGATCAGCGTCTGGTCGATCGGTCCGGTGTCGGAGCCGCTGATCGAACCGGTGAACAGCGGCTGGGCCGCCGACCAGCTGTTGGCGTTGGCCGGGTCGTTCGACGTGCGGTACGAGAACGCGGTCGGGCCCCACTGGTGGGCCAGCACCCAGATGTTCTTCGGCGCGAAGTAGAACAGCGACGGCGCGACCGTTCCGGCGTTCATCTTGTTCTGGCTGGCCGAGCCGAGCTCGGAGAAGGTGGTGACCGGGCCGAAGTTCATCGAGCCCCATGAGGTGCCGGTGTCGTGGGTGGTGGCGTAGACGAGCTGCTTGCCGTTGTAGGGCGCGGTGGTGAAGTCCTTGAGCGACACCCAGCCCGACTTCGGGTTGGCCAGCGAGCCGGTCGAGTTCCACCGGTACGACGACGGCAGCGCGCAGGCGGCCGGGGTCGTGGTGGGGGTGGTCGGCGTGGTGGTGGTGCCGCCGCCGGAGCCGGTGCACGAGGTGATCCGGGGACGCGCAGTGGTGTTGCCGTTGACCATGGTGGTGAAGCCGAACGCGTTGCCGGAGCCGTTGGCCTTCATCGTCATGACGGTGCCGCTGGCGTCCCAGGTCGCGGTGCCGTTCCAGACGGAGGAGACCTTCTGCGGCGCCGTGAGGGTGACGACGACACTCCAGTCGCTGGCTCCGGTCACCGTGACCGTGGAGTTGTAGCGGTCGCCCCAGGCGGTGCCGGGGGTCAGCGTCGCGGTGCAGCTGCCCGATCCGGTGGCCGGCGGAGTGGTCGGGCCGGTCGTCGGGGTCGTCGTGCCGCCGGCGTTGAGGGCGTTCAGCACGGAGGTGTAGGCGGCCTTCTTGTTGCCCGAACCGTCGAACAGCAGCGGGTTCTCACCCGGGCGCCAGGAATCGCTGTCGCGGATGCCCCAGGCGGTGATGCCGGTGCACCGGGCCACCGCGAGGCAGGCCTTGGTGACCGTGCCGTAGATGGCGGCCTGGTTGCCGCCCTGCGCGATGTCCAGCTCGGTGATCTGCACGTCCACGCCGAGGTCGGCGAAGCGCTGCAGGTTCGCCTGGTACGTCGAGTCGATGCCGGTGCCCAGGTGGGACTGGAAGCCGACGCAGTCGATCGGCACGCCCCGGGACTTGAAATCGCGGACCATGGTGTAGATGCCGGTCGACTTCGCGTTGATGCCGTCGGTGTTGTAGTCGTTGTAACACAGCTTCGCGGCCGGGTCGGCGGCCCGCGCGGCGCGGAAGGCGGCTTCGATCCAGTCGTTGCCGGTGCGTTGCAGGTTGGAGTCGCGGCGGGCGCCGCTGCCGCCGTCGGCGAAGGCCTCGTTGACCACGTCCCAGGCGTAGATCTTGCCCTTGTAGTGGGTGGCGACCTGGGTGACGTGGTTGATCGCGGCGTTGCGCAGCGTGGTGCCCGACAGCGACTGGGCCCAGCCGGGCTGCTGGGCGTGCCAGAGCAGGGCGTGGCCGCGGATCTTGGCGCCCATCGCGATGCCCTGGTTGAGGATGCGGTCGCCGTTGGTGTACGTGAACCGGCCCTGGGACGGCTCGGTGGCGTCCCACTTCATCTCGTTCTCAGGCGTGACGGAGTTGAACTCGCTGTTCAGGATGCGGGTGTAGGTCGAGTCACCCAGCCGGCCGGCGGCGATCGCCGCACCGAAGTAGCGGCCCTTCTGGGCGGCTGAGGCGCCCAGCGTCGTGGCCGCGTCGGCGGTCTGGGTGTAGACGACGCTCAGCCCGGCGGCGACCAGGCCGGCGATGCCTGCCGCCACCAGCACGATCCGCCGTCGCGGGGCTCGACGATGGGCGGGTGGATGAACAGACGCAGTCATAACGTGCCTCTCGGGAAAGGGATGGCGCGAAGAAAAAGGATGGTCGCGCGGTCGCCAATGCTGCCACGCCAATATCCGGATATCAACCTGTGAGCATTTGAAGAATGGTCGAAAGACGACTTTCGAATGGCTTCCGGGGAAACGCATTTAAGGAAAAGCAAAGGTTCATAGCCGCTGGTCAGGCCCATGATCTGGCCGCAAAAAAAGCCGTCTGCCGATAATGCGGCAGACGGCCGGTAAAAGCCAGGGGCCGGGTCGGCGCGGGGAGGCGCCGACCCGGCTGATCCGGTGCGGGGACGGTTACTTGTAGGTGATGTCCGAGGCGCTGAAGAAACAGTTTTTACCGTCCGCGCCGGAACCGGTCTTCGGCGGCTCGGCGCCGGTGTTGTTGCCGGTGAATCGGTCGCAGATCGCGAGCTTCTTCTTGCTGTCCCCGACGATCGTGATGCCGGAGAACGTAGCCGTGTCCCCGTTGGTGTTGATGCCGGCCAGGGACTTGCCCGGTGCGCTCGCGGTGATGTTCTGCAGCACCACGGTCCGCTTGTACTGCGTCCTGCAGTTGCCGCACGAGCGGTAGAGCTTGCCGAAGTCGCTGACCTGGAAGTCGCGGACGGTCAGCGTGCCGCCGCCGTTGTGCTGGAAGACCTTGTCCGAGGCCGAGCGGGCGCCGCCGCCGTCGACGGTGTAGCGGGCCGAGGGGCCGCCCTTGAACGTGGCGGCGTCCTCGCCGACGTCTTCCCACCAGACGTTGACCAGAGTGCACGAGCCGCTGCAGTGCACGCCGTCACCGGCCGGGGCGCCGAGGATGACGTTCTTGAGGGTGGCGCCGTCGGCCAGTTCGAACATCGGATCCTGACTCTCGCCCTGGCCGCCGTCGCCGATGCCGAAGTACCGCTTGAGGCCGCCGTCGAAGGTGCCCGGAACGGTGGTCGTCGCGCTGACCTTGACCAGGCCCTGGGCGGACGGCCAGGCCGTGGCGGCCGAGGCGTTCTGGGTGAAGGCGACCGCGGTGACGCCGAGACCGCAGGCCAGGACGGCCGCGATGGCCGCGCCCCGCCAGCGCCGGAGCCGGCCGGGGGAGCTCTCCGGACCGGGAGAGCTCTCCGGAGATGTGGGGGAGGACGTTTCCATACCCGTCCAGTGGCCGGGGGCACCCGGGAGGTTGCCCCGCGGCGCAAGATTTCTCCGCCGGTTCCGCGGGTAGGCCGAGGGCATGGCTGCGCCCGGCGTCCTCACCCGATACACGACCGCGGCCGCCCTGGCGCGGCTCGCCGACGAGGGCAGCCGGGTGGCGCTGCTGCTGCACGTGCTCGCAGTCGGGCGGGGCGCGGCGTTCGGCGGCCTGCTGATCGGCGCGCTGATGGTGCCGCACGTGCTGGCGGCCCCGCTGGTGGGAGCACTCGCCGACGCTGTCCGCCGGCGCCGGCTGCTCTACGTCGGCGGGCTGCTGGGCTTCGCGGCCGGTTTCACCGGTGCGGCGCTGCTGGCCGCGCCGGCCCCGGCCGCGGCGTTCGGGGCGGCGGTGCTGGCCGGCTGCTGCGCGCCGCTGCTGATCGGCGGTCTGTCCAGTCTGCTCGGCGAGCTCGCCGGCGACCGGCTGCCGCGGGCGTTCGGCCTCGACGCGACCTCCTACAGCCTGGCCGGCATCGTCGGCCCGGCTCTGGCCGCGCTTGTCGCGGGCTGGTCGGGGGCACTGTGGGCGGTGGCCGTGCTCGCGGTCTCGTGCGCCCTCGCCGCGGCCATCGTGGTGTCGCTGCCGGTACCGGACCGGACCCGGCCGAGCACCCCACGGGGCCGGGGGCGGGCGATCAAGGCGCTGTGGCGGGAGCCTCCACTGACCGCTGTCACGGCGGCCAGCACAGTCAGCCAGTTCGGTCTCGGCGCCCTGCCGATCGTCGCCGCGCTGCTCGCCACCGGTCTGCACGACCCGGCGATGACCGGCCTGACGTTGTCCGCGTTCGCGGTCGGCGCCCTGGTCAGCTCGCTGGCCTACGCCCGGCTGCCGCTGCGCCGGGTGCGTCCCGAGACAGTCATGCTCGCCGGGCTGGCTGTCTCGAGTGTGCCGTTCGCGCTGCTGACCGCCGTCGAGGGCCGCTGGTCCCTGCTGGCCCTGTTCGCGGTCGCGGGCCTGATCGACGGGCCGACGTTCGCGTCGCTGCTGGTGGTGCGCAACCGCGAGGCGCCGCCGGAGGCACGGACCCAGGTCTTCACCATCGGGGCCGGGCTCAAGGTGACCGCCGCCGCGGCCGGGGTCGCCCTCGCGGGGCTGGCCACCGGCCACGGCACCACCGCCCTGCTGCTGGCCGTCGCGGCCAGCCAGCTGCTGGCCGGCGGCCTCGGCGCCGCGCTGCTCAGGCGGCGCCGGCCAGCTCCTCGAGTGTCGCCCGCGCTCCCTTGAGGTGCAGTGAGGACAACACCGACCGGTACGCCGAGACGAACCGCTCGTTGTCGATCAGGTCCCCGAACAGGTCCCGGTCGGCGATGAAGGCCAGTGGGTCCGTGCTCTGACGCCGGGCCGCCGCGGTCAGGGTGTCCTTGAGCCGGTCCACCACCTCGATCGGGTTGCCCTGCTCGTCGACGCCCTCGGCGTACCGGGCCCAGCTGGCCACCACGGCGGTGGACCGCAGGATCTCGCCACCGGTCTCGAGGTTGTGCCGGATCACCGGCAGCAGCCACTTGGGGATGCGGTCGGAGCTCTCCGCGCAGAGCCGGGCCACGGTGTCGCGTACCTGGGCGTTGGAGAACCGATCGATGAGCTGGTGCTTGTACTCGTCCAGGTCGATACCGGGCACCGGCTCCAGGGTCGGTGTGGCCTCGCGGTCCATGTACGCCAGCAGGAAGCCGGCGAACAGCGGGTCCTGGGCGACGTCGTGCACGAGCCGGTAGCCGGCCAGGTAGCCGAAGTAGCACAGCGCCTGGTGGCTGGCGTTGAGCAGGCGCAGCTTCATCAGCTCGTACGGCTCGACGTCGGCGACCACCTGCACGCCGGCGTCGGAGAACGGCGGCCGGCCCAGCGGGAACGCGTCCTCCAGGGCCCACTGGGTGAACGGCTCGCACACCACCGGCCAGGCGTCGTCCACGCCGAACCGCTTGCGCACCTCCGCGCGGTCGTCGTCCGTGGTCACCGGGGTGATCCGGTCGACCATGCTGTTCGGGAAGGCGACGTGCTGCTGCACCCACTCGCCCAGCCCCGGGTCCAGCAGGGTGGCGAAGGCGACGAAGCTGCGCCGGGCGGCGTGCCCGTTGCCCTGGATGTTGTCGCAGCTCATGATCGTGAACGGCGGCACCCCGCGCTCGCGCCGCCGGGCCAGCGCCGCGGTGATCAGCCCGAAGGTGGTCCGCGGCGGGTTGCCGGGCGTCAGGTCGTGCCGCACGTCCGGGTTGTCGGCGACGAAGGCCCCGGTGACGGCGTTGAAGTTGTAGCCGCCCTCGGTGATGGTCAGCGAGACGATGCGCACCTCGGGCCCGGCCATCTTCTCGATGACGGCCTCGGGGTCGTCCGGCGCGAAGAGGTATTCCTTGATCGAGCCGACGACCCGGGCCTCGAGGGTGCCGTCCGGCGCCTTGACGACCAGCGTGTAGAGGCCGTCCTGGGCGTGCATCACCTCGGCCATGCGGCGGTCGGCCGGCATCACGCCCACCCCGCAGATCGCCCAGTCCAGCGCCTGGCCCGCGCTCATCAGCCGGTCGAGGTACATCGCCTCGTGGGCCCGGTGGAAGCCACCGACGCCGAAGTGCACGATCCCGGTCCGCAGCGCGCCGCGGTCGTAGGACGGGACCGGCAGCTCGGCGGGCAGGGACGACAGGTTCTGGGCATTGAGGGGCAGCATCGGCATGTCCTCCCAGCGCTGCTCTGACGGGCTCGGAGCCCCAGCATGGCATCCCGGGAGGCCCGTTGCCGGGCCCGGCGCGGCAGCAGCTTTCTCACCGTCCGTCAACACGGGCACACGCGCCGCACAAACGGGCACGGCCCGGTGGCGGATCGCCACCGGGCCGTCCCAATGCTCCCGGTCAGACCGGCAGAACCGCCGCCGGCTTGAGGCCGGCACCGGTCATGTGCCGCAGGTACGCGGGCAGAGTGAAGAACTCCGGACAGGTCCGCTCGGAGAGCAGCACGGTCAGCAGGGTCCGGGCCTGACCGAAGCACCGGGCCGACTCCTCGTCCAGCGCCCCGGTCTCGGCCAGCACGTCCAGCTCCTCGCGCAGCATCCGGGTCACCAGGCCCGCGGTCACCGGCACGCCGTAGTCGGTCGGGGTCCCGGTCGAGATCCACTGCCACAGCTGGGTCCGGCAGATCTCCGCGGTCGCCGCGTCCTCCATCAGCCCGCCCAGCGCCACCGCGCCGCGCCCGCCCAGCCACGCCGCGACGTACCGCAGCGCCACGCTGACGTTGGTGCGCAGCGCGACCTCGCTGACCGTGACGGCGCTGGACTTGACGTCCAGCAGCTCCTTGGCGGTGACCCGCACGTCCTCGCGCTTGCGCACGATCTGGTGCGGCTCGAAGCCGAGCCACTGGTCGAAGACCTCCCGGCAGGTCTGCACCAGGCCCGGGTGGGCCACCCAGGAGCCGTCGAAGCCGTCGCCGACCTCGCGCCGCTTGTCCTGGCGGACCTGGTTGAGCGCCCGCTTGGCGGCCACCGGGTCCCGGCTGGGCACGACGGCGGCCATGCCACCGATCGCGTGGGCGCCGCGCCGGTGACAGGTCTTGACCAGCAATTCCGTGTACGCCCGCATGAACGGCGCGGTCATCGTCACCTGCGAGCGCTCCGGCAGCACCACGTCCGGCCGGTTCTTGATCATGCTGAACAGGTAGTCCCAGCGGCCGGCGTTGAGTCCCGCCGAGTGCTCGCGCAGCTCGTACAGGATCTCCTCCATCTCGAAGGCCGCCGTGATCGTCTCGATCAGCACCGTCGCGCGGATCGTGCCGCGGGGGATGCCCAGCAGGTTCTGCGCGAAGACGAAGACGTCGTTCCACAGCCGGGCCTCGAGGTGGCTCTCCAGCTTGGGCAGGTAGAAGTAAGGGCCGCTGCCGCGCTCGATCTGCTTGCGCCCACAGTGGAACAGGTACAGGCCGAAGTCGAACAGCGACGCCGAGACCGCCCGCCCGCCGATGCGCACGTGGCACTCCGGCAGGTGCCAGCCGCGGGGCCGGACCATGATGGTCGGCAGCTCGGTGCCGATCCGGTACTCGCGGCCGTCCGGCGCGGTGAAGTCCAGCGTGCCGTCCAGCGCGGCCCGCAGATTGCGCTGGCCCGAGACGACGTTGTCCCAGGTCGGCGCGGTGGCGTCCTCGAAGTCGGCCATCCAGACCTTGGCGCCGGAGTTCAGCGCGTTGATCGTCATCTTGCGTTCCGGCGGCCCGGTGATCTCCACCCGGCGGTCCATCAGGTCCTCGGCCGGGGGCGCCACGGT
Organism: Actinoplanes sp. NPDC048967; assembly: GCF_040649415.1. NCBI lineage: Bacteria > Bacillati > Actinomycetota > Actinomycetes > Micromonosporales > Micromonosporaceae > Actinoplanes > Actinoplanes sp. NPDC048967. Next base: position 733,547 of record NZ_JBEZFL010000001.1, on the reverse strand, counting down.
CCAGGTGTCGTCGATGCGGATCTGCCGGGTCGAGGACAGGAAGTCCAGCTCGGTCGTCCGGGTGGCCCGGCGGCGCCGGCGGCGGTCCAGCAGCTGGACCCGGCGGGCGCCGAACTCGCGGTCCAGCGCCACCACGAACGCGATCGCCTCGGGCGTCAGGACGTCGTCGTACTCGGAGGGGGAGACAGTGACTTCTTCCATCAGAACTGCTCCGCTTCGGTCGAGCCGGACAGCGCGGTGGTGGAGCTGTCGGGGTTCAGGGCCGTGGAGACGGCGTCGAAGTAGCCGGTCCCGACCTCGGCCTGGTGCTTGGTCGCCGTGTAACCGTTGGCCTCGGCCGCGAACTCGGCCTCCTGCAACCGCACGTACGCGCTCATGCCCTCGGTGGCGTAGCCCTGGGACAGCTCGAACATCGAGTGGTTCAGCGCGTGGAAGCCGGCCAGCGTGACGAACTGGAACTTGTAGCCCATGGCACCGAGCTCCTTCTGGAACCGGGCGATGGTGGCGTCGTCGAGGTTGCGCTTCCAGTTGAACGACGGCGAGCAGTTGTACGCCAGCATCTTGTCCGGGTGCACCTTGTGCACGGCCTCGGCGAACGAGCGGGCGAACTCCAGGTCCGGCTTGCCGGTCTCGCACCAGATCAGGTCGGCGTAGTCGGCGTACGCGACCCCGCGGGCGATGGCCGCCTCGGGACCGCTGCGCACCCGGAAGAAGCCCTCGGCGGTCCGCTCGCCGGTGAGGAAAGGCTTGTCGCGCTCGTCGACGTCGGTGGTGAGCAGATCGGCGGCCAGCGCGTCGGTGCGGGCGATGATCAGGCTCGGCACCCCGGCCACGTCGGCGGCCAGCCGGGCCGCGTTGAGCGTGCGGATGTGCTGGGCGGTCGGGATGAGCACCTTGCCGCCGAGGTGGCCGCACTTCTTCTCCGAGGCGAGCTGGTCCTCCCAGTGCACGCTGGCCGCACCCGCGGCGATCATGGCCTTCATCAGCTCGAACGCGTTCAGCGGCCCGCCGAAGCCGGCCTCGGCGTCGGCGACGATGGGCGCCAGCCAATCGCGGTCGTGCCGGCCCGCCGCGGTGTCGATCTGGTCCGCCCGCAGCAGCGCGTTGTTGATCCGGCGCACCACCGCCGGCACCGAGTTCGCCGGGTAGAGGCTCTGGTCCGGGTATGTGTGCCCGGACAGGTTGGCGTCGGCGGCGACCTGCCAGCCGGACAGGTAGATCGCCTTGAGCCCGGCCCGCACCTGCTGCACGGCCTGGCCGCCGGTCATGGCACCGAGCGCGTTGATGTACTCCTCGTCGTGCAGCAGGTCCCAGAGCCGGCGGGCGCCCCGCTCGGCCAGGGTGTGCTGTTCCTGGACGCTGCCGCGCAGCTTGACGACGTCGTGCGCCGTGTAGCTGCGGGTCACGCCCAGCCAACGGGGATCGCCGGCCCACGCCCGAGTGAGGTCCGCGGCGGTACCGCCCCTGACTTCGGTCAGCTGATCAGTCATGGTGTTAAGCCCTTCCGTTACGGCAGAACTTCACTCTGATCGAGGGCGCAACCCCTCCTGAAGATATTTGTGAGGAGAAGAAGGGCGAATCTTCTGCTAGCGTCAAAACGCATGACGGCTTCACCGACCGACGCGACCGTGGACCTCGTGACCCTCGGGCAGCGGCTGCGGCACCAGCGCCGGGCCAAGGGCATGACCCTCGACCAGCTCAGCGCCGCCGTCGGCCGGGCGCCCTCACAGCTCTCGCTGATCGAGAACGGCAAACGGGAGCCGAAGCTCAGCGTGCTGCAGGCGATAGCGGGTGCTCTGGGCGTACCGATGCAGGAGCTGCTCCGGCCGGAAGCGCCGAGCCGGCGCGCCGGGCTGGAGATCGAGCTGGCCCATTTTCAGCGGGAGCCGGCCTACACGGCCCTGGGTCTGCCGGTCGTGCGCGGCGGCCGGCGGCTGCCCGCCGACGCCCTGGAATCGTTGATCGGCCTGCACCGCGAGCTGACCCGGCTGCTCACCGAGCAGAGCGCCACCCCGGAGGTTGCCCGCCGCGCCAACCAGCAGCTGCGCGTCGAGATGCGCGAGCGCGACAACTATTTCGACTACATCGAGCAGGCCGCGGCCACGGTGCTCGAGTCGGTGCGGCACACCACCGGCCCGCTGTCCCAGCGCGGCATCCTCGACATCGCCGCCCACCTGGGCTTCTCGTTGCACTACGTCAACGACCTGCCCGGCTCGGCCCGCTCGGTGACCGACCTGAAGAACCACAAGATCTATCTGCCCCAGGTGGCCAGCGGGAAGGGCCACGACCCGCGCGCGGTGGTGCTGCAGACGCTCGGGCACTTCGTGCTCGGCCACCACGATCCGGCCGACTACGGCGACTTCCTGCGCCAGCGGGTCGAGGTCAACTACTTCGCGGCGGCGCTGCTGATGCCGGAGAAGTTCGCCACCGACTTCCTGCGCGAGGCCAAGGCCGACCGGGCGCTGGCCATCGACGATTTCCGCGACGCGTTCGGGGTCTCCTACGAGACCGCCGCGCACCGCTTCACCAACCTGGTCACCCACCACTTCGGCATCCCGGTGCACTTCGCCCGGGTGCACGAGAGCGGCACGGTCTACAAAGCCTACGAGAACGACGACGTGCGCTTCCCGACCGACGTGACCGGCGCGATCGAGGGCCAGCCGGTGTGCCGCAAATGGGCGTCCCGCACGGTGTTCGCGGCCGAGGACCCGTACTCGTCGTTCTACCAGTTCACCGACACCGGCAAGGGCACGTACTGGTGCACGGTGCACGTGGAGTCGACCCGCTCGGGCGAGTTCTCGGTCACGGTCGGGACGCCGTACCAGCATGCGCGCTGGTTCCGCGGCGGGGACACCACCCGCCGTACCGTCTCGACATGCCCGGACCCGACCTGCTGCCGCCGGCCGCCCGCGGAGCTGGTGGACCGCTGGGCCGGGCAGGCCTGGCCCAGCGCCCGGGTGCACTCGCACCTGCTGGCCGCCCTGCCGCCCGGCACCTTCCCGGGCGTCGACGCCCAGGACGTCTACGAGTTCCTGCAGCGCCGCGCCCGGTGACGGCGGTTCGGACCGGCATTCGTGTGCGTTGTGTGGAGATCCTGTGCGGAGTCGGCCCGGGCGGTCGCCGGCGGGCCGGGCCGGTGATGAGATCGCATCGTCGGCACTCGCCGCCCCGGAAGGAGACCCCGTGAAATACGTCCTGGCCGTCCTGGCCGTCCTGCTCGGCGCCGCCGCCATCGTGTACGGCGAAGGCGACGACTCCCCGGGCCTGCAAGGGCTGGGCGCCCTGCTCGTCATCGGCGCGATCGTCTTCGTGGTGCGGACGGTGCGACGCCGTCAGGGCCGGTCCAGCGGCTTGCGATAGACGCGGAAGTCCGCGGGGGTGGCCAGCAGTGGCGCCAGGTCCGGATACAGCTCCTCGATCCGGCCCACCCGCTCCAACCGGTAGCCGAGCCGGGTGTACCAGGCGGCCAGGAACTCCTTGGACGCGAGCGTGAAGGTGCGCGGGACCAGCAACTCCAGCCGCATGACGAGACTTCCGCGCGAACGGGCGGTGGCCTCGGCGTACGAGACGAGCTGCCGGCCCACCCCCGTACCCCGGACCGCCGGGTCGGCGGCGAGCATGCCGAACTCGCTGCTGACCTCGTCCCACCGCCGCAGCCGCAGCACACCGGCCAGCCGATCGTCGCGGTACGCGGCCAGCAGCTCCCCGGCCCGGACCATCGCGGCCACCTCGACGGCGTCGGTGCGCGCGGCGCCGTCCACCCACAGACCCTGCTCCGACTCCTGATAGACCCGGTTGACCAGCCTCGTGACAGCGCCGATCAGCTCGGGGTCGTCGGCGGCGGCCGGGGGCAGCGGGGCGATCACGGACACGTCTCCTTCCTAGCGCAGCTCGGCGATCCGGGCCCGGGTGTCCGCCGGGGAGTCGGGGTGCAGGCGCTCGACGTCGGCCCGGATGTCGGCCACGGTCCGGCCGGCCAGCTCCCGCCGCCAGGCCAGCTCGGCCCCGCGCATCGCCTGGGCCAGGGCGCACGACTGCCGATAGTCGACGCCCGTGTGCACGCCCGGGCCCTTGCTCAGGATCTGGTCGCAGCGGAACAGCTCCTCCGGCCCCTCGATCGCGGCCACGATGTCCAGCAGGGAGACCGTGTCCGGGTCCCGGGCCAGTCGGAAGCCGCCGCGCGGCCCGGAGACCGACGTCAGGATCCCGGCCCGGACCAGGGCCTGGAGCTGCTTGTTCAGGTAGGCCGGCGGCAGCTCGTAGAAGGCCGCGAGGGTGCCGGTCGGCACCGGGGTGTCGAGCCAGCTCAGGTTGAGGCACGTGTGGAGGGCCCATTCGACGCCCTGACTCATCCGCATGTTCCTGGACTTTACATGTCCAGAATTCCGTGCCTATCCTGGACCTCCAACATCCAGGAACGGGGGACGATCATGACACTCGTACGCGGTCCGGCGATGACCGGCCCCGGGCGCCGCCGGGGCGCCCTGGCGCTGCTGGCGTTCGCCATGCTGATCGTCTCGCTGGATCAGTACATCGTGGTGGTCGCGCTCCCGGACATCCGGCGTGACCTGGGTTTCTCCGCGCAGACCCTGCAGGCCGTGGTCACCGCCTACGCCGTCGCGTCCAGCGGTTTCCTGCTGCTCGGCGGCCGCGCCGCGGACCTGCTCGGCCGGCGCCGGGTCCTGGTCACCGGCCTCGCCCTGTACGCGGCCTCGGCCCTGGCCGGCGGTCTGGCGCGCAGCCCGGAGGTGCTGCTGAGCGCCCGCGCGGTCCAGGGACTGGGCGGCGCCCTGGTCTTCCCGACGACGCTGGCGCTGGTCAACGTCACCTTCCCGGAGGGCCGGGCCCGCAACCGCGCGCTGGGCGTGTGGGGCGGAGCGGGCGCGGCCGGACTGGTCCTCGGCGTCCTGCTCGGTGGTGTCCTCACGCGCGCGTTCGGGTGGCCGGCGGTGTTTCTGGTCAACGCACCCTTGGCCGCCGCGGCGCTGGTGCTGGCGTTGCCGCTGCTGCCGGCCGATGCCCGGCGCGCCGAGGGGCGGTCATTCGACCTGCTGGGCGCGCTCAGTGCCACCGGCGGCAGCACGCTGCTGGTGTTCGCGCTGGTGAAGGGGCCGGAGTCCGGCTGGACCAAGCCGGTCGTGCTCGGCCCGGCGTTGTCCGGGCTGGTCCTGCTGGCCGCGTTGGTCGTGATCGAGCGGCGGGCCGCCGACCCGCTGGTGCCGCCGGGGCTGCTGCGCCGCAACGTCGTCGTGGCGGTCGGGCTCGCGGCGATGTTCGCGGCGACCTTCGGCTCGGTGCTGTACTTCCTGTCGATCTATTTCCAGGACGTCCGCGGCTACGACTCCCTGCGGACCGGTCTGGCCTTCCTGGTGCCCACCGCCGTGGTCGTGACCGGCTCCACGGTGGCGGGTCAGGTGGTGACCCGTTTCGGCCTGCGCCGCACCCTCGTCGCGGCGCTGGTGGTGGGTGCGGCGGGTGCCGCCGCGCTGGGTCTGGCGATGACCGGCGACAGCTCGTACGCGGCACTGCTGCCCGGACTGGTCGCAATCAGCATCGGTGACGGGGTGGTCTTCACCGCCATGTTCATCGCCGCGGCCACCGGCGTCAGCGACCGGGAGCAGGGCATCGCCTCGGGGCTGGCCTCCACCGGATCCGGGATCGGCGCCGCGCTCGGCCTGGCCGTCCTGGTCCTCGTCGCCCAGCACGGCATCCGCGCGGCGGTCCTGACGGTCGCGGCCGGGATCGTGCTCACGATGCTGGTCGCGGGGGCCCTGCGACCGGCACCGGCCGAGCCCCGCTCACCGATCCTCGTGCGAGGATGCTGAGCCCGAGCGGCCGGACCGGGATCAGGCGCGGCGCTGAGCGACGCGGGCGGTGCCGCGCGCCTGTTCGGGCACGGTGGCCCGGGCCACCGGTATCCCGGCGCCGAGCCGGATCACCAGGGGAGCGTCGACGAGGTCACTGTGCTCCAGCAGGGTGTGCTCCTCCCACGACAGCCGGACGTCGGCCGAGCACGTCGCCACCCGTACGTGCGCCAGCCGGCCGGCCCGTACGGTGGCCGCCAGACCCTGCACGGTGAACGTCACGGACAGGCACAACCGCAGCTCGTACACGCGTTCCTGGTCCACGAGCACGTCGAGGTGCGGGTCGTAGGTGACCCGGACCAGGTGGTCGTCCAGCGTGACCAGCCGGGTGACGTCGGCGTCGGCGGCCGTCTCCCGCGCGGCGGCGACCACGCAGTGGTAGCCCATCAGCCCGTTGAGCAGGATCGAGCCGAGGTCCTCCTCGAGCAGCCCGCCGGTCGCCGCGGAGAGCTCCGCGCCGAGCGCGTCGCGGGCCGGCCGGGACAGGCGGCGGGGGATCGCGCCGAGCGCCGCCTTGACCGGGCCGCCCTCGGTGAGCAGCCGGGTCAGGGTCGCGTCGTCGGCGCCGAGGAAGTCGCGCAGGTGGCCGGTCACGATCCCGCCTCCTCGATCGTCGTCCGGCCCGTCGCGGGATGCCGGACCACGGCGATGACGATCTCCGGAGCTGTGGTCCGCGCGGTCACCACCGCCGTACGGCGGCCCGGCTCGGCCACCACCGTCACGTGCTGTCGCAGCCACCGCCGGCCTCTGGGCAGACGGATCACACCCGACCTCATAGCGACCATCTCCTCGTGATCACTATGCGCACGTCCGGCGGGTTTTCCGGGCGTTGAGTCGTTGATCCGCTCGTGTTCAGCCCGGGATGTAATCCTCCAGGAGGGCCGGCGTCAGTCCGGCCTTGTGGATCGCGCGCAGCGCCGCCAGGAAATCCCGCACGAAGGCCGGCCGGAAGTGCATCAGGATGACGTCGCCCGGCTGGACCCGGTGACCCTCCTGGTAGCGCACCTTGCCCTTGTGGACCGTCTCCTTCCACATGAACGCGGCCTTGATCCCGCAGTCGCGCGCCGCCCGCAGTGTGGTGGCGTCCTTGGTGCCGAACGGTGGCCGGAACAGTACGGGCCGGCGTTGGTAGCGGTGACCCAGCCGGTCCGCCGAACCGCAGATCTCCCGGTGCTGGAACGCGTACGACTTGCCGCGCAGCTCGGTGTGGGTGATCGTGTGCGCCTCGATGACCGCGCCGTGCTCCCGCAGGCGCGCGAAGTACGCCTCGTCGTCGTGGATGGCGTCGGTGGTCAGGAACAGCGTGACCGGGACGCCGGCCGCCGCCAGCAAGGCCGGCGCCTCCGGCACCTTCAGGTAGCCGTCGTCGATGGTGATGAAGGCGACCGGCTGCTGCGTCGGGATCCGCGACAGGTACGGCACACTGCCCGACGCCGGCAGGGTGATCGGCACGGGCGGCGGTGCCGGCGGAAAGACGGGTATGTCGGCGGAGGTCCAGCCCTTGCCCCCGGTCGGCGCCGCGGGCCGGCTGGTCGGCGTCGTCGGTGTCGCGGGCGCTGTGATCAGGTGCTCGGCCGGCGGCGAGGCCGAGGGCAGCGCCTCCGGCGCGTCGGAGCCGGCCGAGCAGGCGGCCAGCGGCAGCCCCAGGAGGCAGACGACAGCGGTGGCGAGGGCTCGGCGGGACATCGGCAAGATCACATGGGCAAGCTAGAGAACGCCCGCAACCGCACACGGTGACCCGGACGTCGCGGACACAACATGCTGGCTGGTCAGACGCTCAGCAGGTGGGGGATCCGGCCCGGATCGGTCGGGGCCAGCAGGTGCAGCAGCGAGCGGGCCGCCGCGATCACCAGCGCCCGGTCGTACGTCGTGGCGAACACGAACCGCCGTTCCGCCTCGGGCCCGGTGTCACCGAGGTCGCGGGCGACCAGCGCCGCCGCCTGGTGCGGGCCGACGACCAGCACGTTCCACTCGCCGCGCAGCGCGTCACCGGCGGTGAAGTGGGCGCCGCGGACGCCGGGGGCCGGTTCGTCGCTCAGGCCGGTGCCCAGCGCCGCGACCATCGGGCTGCGCTCGGCGATCGCGGCGTACCGGCGGGCGGTGGCGTGGGTGAAGTGCAGGGCCTCCTGAAAGCAGGCGAGCAGCACGGGCGGCTGGTGGCTGTCGCGGGCCAGGGCTTCCAGGTGCTTGCTGATCGGCATCAGCGTCGACTTGGTCGTGACCACGGTGGGACGCCGGGCCGCGACGATCTCGAACGGCGTCGCGCCGGTGGGACCGCTCATCACCGGTCGCAGCAACGGCAGCAGGGCACCCGGCGGAGCGGGGACGGGCGGCAGGGGACCGGGGCGCCCGTACAGCCAGCCCTGGCCGACGGTCGCGCCCATCGTGCGGGCGATCGCCTCGTGCTCGGCCGTCTCCACCCCTTCGGCGAGGATCGTGGCCCCGCTGGCCTCGGCGTACGCCGCGACGGCGGCCACCACGTGCGAGGTGTGCGGATCCTGCGGGGCGTGCAGCAGGCTCATGTCCAGCTTGACGACGTCCGGGTGGACGAACGGCATCAGCGCCAGCGACATCGGGTCGGCGCCGACGTCGTCCAGGGCCACGCCCCAGCCCGCCGCCCGGCAGCTCGCCGTCGCGGACAGCAGTCCGGCCGGGTCCGCCGCGATCGCCCGCTCGGTCATCTCGGTGACCACGCGCAGCCGGCTCTGCGCCCGGGCCACCACCGGGGCCAGATCGCCGGGGCAGGGCGTGTGCCAGGCCGTCGGCTCCATGTTGACGAAGAGGGTCTGCTCCAGGCCGGCGTCCAGCGCGGCGCGGTACGCCGAAGCCCGGCACACCCAGTCGAGTTCGTTGTCGCGTCCGGCCGCCCGGGCCGCCGCGAACAGCGTCACCGGCGACTCCCAGGGGCTGCCCGCCGGGCCGCGGCTGAGCGCCTCGTAGCCCAGCACGCGCCGGGTGTCGAGCTCCACCAGCGGCTGGAAGACGGAGGTCACGGCGCGGCCGTCGATGACGTCATGGATGTTCCGCACGTCTTCGACATCGGCAGTGCGGGCGGACGGCTGAGGAGTTGGATCGATGTTAATACGAATTACCTCACTATCAGTGGTTCTATTAGCAGCCGACGGCCGCTTAGCGTCACGGACATGAATCGACGCACCCTGTTGAAAGGTGCCGCTGCCGGACTGGCGGGCGCCGCCGTAGTCCCCGCCGCGGCCCGGGCCGCCCTGCCCGCCGGCATGCCGACCTACACCTACCTCCGTGACGCCCTGACGCTGCCGTTGAACTACAACCCGACCGGGGAGTTCATCTTCCCGTGCATCCGCGGGGTCTACGACAAGATCAGCGGCGCGCGGGCCCGGTACTACCTCTATTACGCGCCGCACGAGAAGCCGGGCGGCATCTGTGTCGCGTACGCGAACTCGCTCGCCGGGCCGTTCACCGAATACTCCGCCAACCCGTTGATCGACAATGTCCTGCCCAGTACGACAGTCAGCCATGTGTCGTCCCCGCACGTCATCTGGGACGCCGCCACCCGGCAGTTCTTCTGCTACTTCCACGGCGAGAACACCACGACCCGGGTGGCCCGTTCCGCGGACGGCATCAATTTCCGCGACGAGACGCCGATTCTGAGCACGCGGCTCGTGCCCGGCACGTCGGAGACCTCGTACGCCCGGGTCTTCGAGCACACCCTGCCCGGGCGCGGCAACAAGTACGTCATGGTCTTCATGGGCGTGAAGAGCGGGCGGCGGATCTTCTACGGCTGGTCACCCAACGGCTGGGACCAGTGGCAGTTCAGTTCCACCCCGCTGGTCAACCCGGAGGGCGACGGCCTCACCGACATCGCCGCGCCGGCCCTGGTCAAGCGCAACAACACGACGTACGTGGCGTACCACGGCAACGACGGCAGGATGCGGATCACCGAGGTCGGCAACGCCTTCGACCGGGAGAACCACCTGGGTGTCTTCTACAGTCCGATCGCCTCCGACAACGGCCGCGCCGCCGCGCCGTCGTTCGGCACCGACGGTGGTACGCCGTACATGTTCTACGAGGCCGGGCCGCGCCTGCAGGCCCGGATCTGCATCGCGCGCGCCGGCTGACGGTCAGAGAGCGCTCCCACATAGATGGGTATCGAAAAACTTCGTTGGCTCTCTTTACTGTTAACAAGCTTTAAATTACGTTGAGCGTATCGCCGACGGAGCTTCCATCCATCGGGCAATGTCGATACCGACCGGACTTCCGGCGTGGTACCGGCGTGCCCGCGGCAGGCCGGGTTCCCCCAAACTCCGGCCTGCCGCCCCCCATGTAGAGGAGCGCTTCATGAGAAGAAGAACCACACTGCCGCTGCTGACCGTGGCCACGGTCGGCGCCTCACTGTTCGTCGCCGTCGCGCCGGCCTCGGCGCACGGCTACATCTCCTCACCGCCCAGCCGGCAGGCCAACTGCGCCCGCGGCGCGGTGGCCAACTGCGGTGACATCATCTACGAGCCGCAGAGCGTCGAGGCGCCCAAGGGCTCGACGCAGTGCAACGGCGGTGGCAGCCGCTTCGCCGTCCTCAACGACAACAGCCGCAACTGGCCGGCCGCGAGCGTCGGCTCGTCCGTGACGTTCAACTGGGTGCTCACCGCCCGGCACTCCACCAGCACGTGGGAGTACTTCATCGGCGGCACCCGGCTGGCCTCCTTCAACGACGGCGGCGCGCAGCCCGGCGCCACCAAGTCGCACACCGTCAGCATGGGCGGCTTCACCGGCCGGCAGACCGTGCTGGCCCGGTGGAACATCGCCGACACGGTCAACGCGTTCTACTCCTGTGTGGACGTGAACATCGGGGGCGGGGGCGGCAACCCGCCGCCCACCACGCCGCCGCCGACCACGCCGCCCACCCAGCCCACCACGCCGCCGCCGACGACCCAGCCGCCGGCCGGTGGCACCTGGCGGGCCGGCACCGCGTACTCGCCCGGCAACGTCGTCACCTACGGCGGGGCCTCGTACAGCTGCCGGCAGGCGCACACCGCGCTGGCCGGCTGGGAGCCGCCGAACGTGCCGGCTCTCTGGTCCCGCATCTGATCCACGCCCCGCGGACGGGTCCACGGCCACCGGCGTGGACCCGTCCGCCCGGCACCGGAGGAGGTGTCACCGTGCGTCGCCTGGCCACCGCCCTGCTGATGCTGATCACGCTGGCCGGCTGTGCCGCCGATCCGGCGCAGCCGCCACCGCCGGCGTTCAACAGCACCGACGTGATGTTCCTGCAGATGAGCCTCGACTACATCCGCCAGGGTGAGCAGGTCGTCGCGCTGGCCGGGCCGCGGGCCACCAACCCCCGGGTGCGCACGCTGATCAACGAGCTGGGCGGGCAGTGGCAGAGCGAGGCGGCCACCATGGGGCGCTGGCTGACCGGCTGGCAGCAGCCGCCGTCGGCCGACCCGGCCGCCGGCGCCCACGCCGGGCACGGCGACCTGCACTCGCTGCGGCCCGCCGACATCGCCGAGCTCGAGGCCGCCCGCGGCGCCGACTTCGACCGTACGGCGGTCAGCCTGCTCCTGGGCCACCTGCACAACTGTGTCGAGGTGACCCGGATGGAGGTGGCCGGTGGGCAGTACCCGCCGGCCAAGGCCCTCGCCGAGACGATGACCACCCAGCGGCAGTCGCAGATCCAGGCCATGCTCGCCCTGGCCGCATAGCCTCAGACCGTGATTGAAGCTTCAAACCACAGTACGATGGGCCGGTGACCGCCGAACCGCCGCGCTGGCTCAGCCCCGACGAGCTGCGGGCCTGGCTGCCCGTCGGTGGCCTGCTGCTGAAACTCCCCGCCGCCCTGGACGCCCAGATGCAGCGCGACTCGGGCCTGAGCCACTTCGAGTACCTCGTCCTGGCCAACCTCTCCGAGGCCCCCGAGCGGACCCGCCGGATGAGCGCCCTGGCCGCGCTGGCCAACGGCTCGCTGTCCCGGCTCTCCCACGTGGTCAAGCGCCTGGAGGCCCGCGGCTGGATCGAGCGCAGGGCCTGCCCGTCGGACGGCCGCTACACCAACGCGGTGCTCACCGAGGCCGGCTGGGAGAAGGTCCTGGCCAGCGCGCCGGGGCACGTGGAAGCCGTCCGCACCCTGGTGCTGGACGCGTTGTCCCCGGAGGAGCTCGACCAGCTCGGCGCGATGGCCCGCCGCCTGCTGGAGCGCCTGGAGCCGGGCGACGCCCGTAATGCCTTTCCGGGCTGAGCGCCCGGCCGATAATGTCGCCGGCATGGCCGAACTCATCGCACCCACCGCCCGGCTCCGCGAATCCTGGCTGCGCTCGCGCGACGAGTGGGGCGGCGCCCACCAGGACGGTGCGGGCCTGCGGCCGGAGGACGACGTGGACACCCCGGACGGCTTCGCCGCCTGGGTGCGCCGGCTGCTGCGGGACGCGGATCCGGCCGTCGCGCAGCCGGAGGGCCTGGTCCACTGCACGTACTGGTGGATCGTCGAGGACGACGAGGTGCTCGGCGCGATCGCGCTGCGCCACGAGCTCAACGACTTCCTGCTGCGGGCCGGCGGGCACATCGGTTACGGCGTACGGCCGTCGGCCCGCCGCCGCGGCCTGGCGTCCTTCGCGCTGGGCGAGGTCCTGCCGTACGCGGCCAAGCTCGGCCTGGCCCGCGTCCTGGTCACCTGCAACGTGGCCAACGAGGGCTCCCGCCGCACGATCGAGCGCAACGGCGGCGAGCTGGAGGACATCCGCGACACCGAGATCGGCCGGCTGCGCCGCTACTGGATCACCACGTCCGGCAGCTGAGTTCCATCCCGTCCTCGACCGGGAAGTCCACAGTGGTGTAGCCGTGGGCCGGGTCCCGGACGTAGGCGAGATAGGGCGCCATGCTCGTCATGCCGGTGTCGTCGGCGACCACCAGCGCGCCCGCAGCGAGCCGCGGCTCCAGCAAGCGCAAGACTGGCAGGCAGAGGTCCTTCCAGCCGTCCAGCAGCAGGAAGTCAACCTGACCGGGCACCGCGGCCAGCGTCTGGAGGGCGTCGCCGCGCAGGACCGTCACGGCCCGGTCGAGTCCGGCCTCGGCCAGGTTGGCCCGGGCCGCCGCCACTTTGGTGCCGCTCAGCTCGGTGCTGAAGACGTGCCCCCGGCCGTTGTCGGTGACCCCGGCCGCCAGGTAGATCGTCGACACGCCGTAGGAGGTGCCGAACTCGACCACCGTGGCGGGACGGGTCGCGCGTACCAGGGTGTAGAGCAGGTCGCCGCCGCGGGCCGAGATCGGCATGTACACCCGGTCCAGCGTGTCTGCTCGCTCCTGGGGCGGCGCGGTGACGAAGGGACGGTCGGCTGGCCACAGGTCGGGGTCGCGCGCCGCCGCGTCGAAGAGGCGTTCCAGGAGCGCGGGTACGGGGGCGCGGTGCAAGGTGTTGGGCATGGCGGTAGAGTAGACGCAACGTTGCGTCCAGGCAAGGTTGCGGGCAGACGGAGGAGACGGCGTGAACCATCGCGGGAACCGGCACGGCCGCAGCGAGCAGGCCCGGCTGAGTGTGTTGCAGGCAGCGGACGACCTGCTCGCCGAGAAGGGCTTCGCCCAGCTGACGATCGAGGGGATCGCGGCCCGCGCGGGGGTCGCCAAACAGACCATCTACCGCTGGTGGCCCTCGAAGACCGACGTGCTGTTCGACGCGTTCGCCGCCGACGCCGCGCAGGACCTGGAACCGGCGGACACCGGCGACCTGGCCGGTGACCTGCGCGCGCACCTGGAGAACCTCGCGCAGTACCTGACCCGGTCGGACGCCGGCGCGGTCTTCCGCGCGCTCACCGGGCAGTCGATGCACGACCCCGCACTGGCGGCCCGGCTGCGCGCCGAGCACCTCACCCACCAGCGGGCACGCGACCGCCGCCCGCTGGAACGCGCGGTCGCCCGCGGTGAGCTGCCCTCGGACACGGACCTCGACGCGGCCGTCGACCGGCTGGTCGGCCCGGTCTACTACCGCGTTCTGGTCACCGGGCAGCCGGTCACCCCGGACTTCGTCGAGACCCTGGTCCGGCAGGTGGTGGCGTAGGGCCGCTCAGCCGACCAGGCGGCGTTCCCAGGCCCAGGCGGCGATCTCCACCCGGTTGCGGGCCCCGAGCTTGGTCTGCACGCTGCCCAGGTGGGTCTTGACGGTGCCGACCGAGATGAACAGCTGCGTCGCGATCTCCGCGTTGGTCAGCCCGCGGGCGGCCAGCTTGACCACGTCCAGCTCACGCGGGGACAATCCGCCGTCGTCGCCGGTCGGGGCCGGTGGGGACAGATGCTCCAGCAGCCGTACGGTGATCGACGGGCTGATCAGCGCGTCCCCGGACACCGCCGCGCGTACCGCCTCCACCAGCAGCGCCGGCCCCGAGTCCTTCAGCAGGAAACCAGCCGCGCCGTTGCGCAGCGCCTGATGCACGTACTCGTCGAGGTCGAAGGTCGTCACGACGACCACCTTGATCGGATCCGCGACGCCCGGCCCGGCCAGCAGCCGCAGGGCCTCCAGGCCGTCCATCCGGGGCATCCGGATGTCGAAGAGCGCCACGTCCGGCTTGAGCTTGCGGGCCATCGCCACCGCCTCGACGCCGTCCGCGGCCTCGCCGATCAGCTCCATGTCGGGCTGCGCGCCGATGATCATGCCGAAGCCGGTCCGTACCATCGCCTGGTCGTCGGCGATCATCACGCGGATCACCGCGTCACCTCCTGGTCGAGCGGCAGGGCGGCGTCGACGACCCAGCCGCCGTCGATGCCCGGCCCGGCGGTGATGCGACCGCCGACCGCGCGGACCCGTTCGGTCAGGCCCACGAGACCGTACCCCGGGGCCTCGCGCGGCATCGCGGCGCGCGGAGCCGCGCCGTCGTTCGCCACCCGGACGAGCAACCAATCGGCGGTACGGCGCACCCACACGTCCGCGACCCGCGCGTCCTTGGCGTGCCGGCGGATGTTGGTCAGCGCCTCCATCACCACCCGGTACGCCGACGTGGACACCTCCACCGGGAGCCCCACCGTGCTGCCGTCCACGTGCAGCCGGGCCAGCACGTCCCCCGCGTTGCTGAACTGCTCCAGCAGCGGGGCCAGCTCGTCCACCCCGGCCAGCGGCGCGAGCGGCGCGTCCGGCCGGGCGTCCGGATCACGCAGCACCCCGACCATCCGGCGCATCGAGGCCATCGTCTCGGCACCGGCCGCCTCGATCTGCTCCAGTGCCAGCAGCACCCGCTTGGGGTCCTGCTCGGCGATGAACCGCGCGCCCTGGGCCTGCACCACGATGCCGGTGACGTGGTGGGCGATGAAGTCGTGCAGGTCCCGGGCGAACTCGGCGCGCTGCTCGGCGCGGACCGAGTCCATCGCGCGTACCCGGGTCGACTCGATGATGCGCAGGTAGACCGCCAGCGCGATGATCGCGGTGGCGACCAGCCCCAGGGCCAGGCCGGCGATGACGTTCTCGGAGCCGGCGCCGGCCCGCAGCGGCATGAACCCGATCGCCATGCCGAGCAGCAGCACGGCGCCGACCGCCCACCGGCTGTCGCCCCGGCGGCACACCACGAACATGACCGCGAGCAGCCCGACCGACTCGGCCAGGCCGAAGCTGCCCCCGACCCCGCCCGAGGCGCCCCCGATCCCGATGGTCAGCAGCAGGGAGAACGCGGCCAGCAGCATCGCCGCCCGGGGCAGCCGGGCCGAACCCTGCCGGTGGGCGGGCAGCCACACGGCGGCCGTCGACAGAGCGCCGATGAACAGCGCGAGGGCCAGCGGCAACCCGCCCGCGGACACGGCGGAGGCCAGGTCGATCAGCCCCAGCATGGCCATCACCAGCAGGGTGGCCAGCTGAGCGCCACGGCGGATCAGGTTCGGTCGCGTCAACATCGTGACCCAGCGTAACCGCTGCTCAACGCGGCTCCATCGGCCGAAAGACAGATCCGCCGCAGCCGCCGATCCCCGCTGCGGGCTGATGTGCGCGGTGCCTCCCGACCATCAGGCTGCTCCCAGTTTCGCTGACCCCTGGAGGATCCCTGATGAGAACGCAGTCCCCGGCCGCCTCTCCGACGTCGTCGATGGCCGGCCCCGACGACGGCATGACCGCCGTCGCCGCCGTGGACCTGGTCAAGGTGTACGGCAGCGGAGAGACCGCCGTCCGCGCCCTCGACGGCGTGACGGTCGGCTTCGCCCGCGCCCAGTTCACCGCCATCATGGGACCGTCCGGCTCCGGCAAGTCCACGCTGATGCACTGCCTGGCCGGGCTCGACACGGCCACCTCGGGCCGGGCGCTGCTGGGCGGCACCGACCTGACCGTGCTCAGCGACAAGGTCCTGACCCGGGTCCGCCGCGAGCGGATCGGCTTCGTCTTCCAGTCGTTCAACCTGCTCCCGCAGCTCACCGCCGAGCAGAACATCACCCTGCCGCTGGACCTGGCCGGCCGGCGGGCCGAGTCCGGGCTGTTCGCCCACCTCGCCGACGTGCTCGGCCTCAAGGGGCGGCTCACCCACCGGCCCAGCGAGCTCTCCGGCGGCCAGCAGCAGCGGGTCGCGCTGGCCCGGGCGCTGGTCTCCCGCCCCGAGGTCGTCTTCGCCGACGAGCCGACCGGCAACCTGGACTCCCGCTCCGGCGCCGAGGTGCTGTCGTTCCTGCGCAACTCCGTCCGCGAACTCGGCCAGACCATCGTCATGGTCACCCACGACCCGGGCGCGGCCGCGTACGCCGACCGGGTCGTGCTGCTGGCCGACGGCAAGGTGGCCGGCGAACTCGACCGCCCCGACCGCGCGTCGATCGCCGACGCCCTGCAGCACCTGGGGACGTACCGGTGAACGTGCTCCGTACCCAGCTCGCCGGGGTCTCCCGGCGCCCGGCCCGGCTGCTGCTCACCGGCCTGGCCATGCTCGTGGCGTCCTTCGTGGTCTACGCCACCGTCCTGGCCCAGCAGATCACCGAGCGCACCATGCTCGACGGCCTCAGCGGCACGCCCGCCGCCGTCGACCTCGTCGTCGGCGGGGAGTCGGAGACCGGCAACATGCCGACCATCACCCGCGCCGACCTGGCCCGCCTCCAGGCGGTGCCCGGTGTCGCCGAGGCGGCCGGGCGCACCGACTTCGGCGGCCAGACCGGCAGCGACTACCTGAACATCACGGCCGACCCGGGCAGCGGCCCGCTGGCCGTCGCCCACGTCACCCAGGGCCGGTACCCGTCCGCGCCGGGCGAGATCGCGGTGACCCCGCGCACGGCCGACCGGATGGGCCTGCCCGTGGGCAGCACCGTCTCACTGGTCACCAGCTGGGACGACGACGGCAAGCCCGGAAAACCCGTGCGGCTCACGGTCACCGGCCTGGCCGACGCCCGCGACGACTACGGCTCCACCGCGTACGCCCCGACGGCCACCATCCTGGCCCTGAGCCCCGACACCACCCTGTTCAAGGTGGACCTGCGCCTGGCCCCGGGAGCCGACGCCACCGCCGTCCGCGCGGAGCTCGACCGGATCGTGCAGAGCATGCCGGCCCCGCCCGAGGGCGCCGAACGCGCGCTGATCCGGGCCGGCGCGGACGTGCGCACCGACGAGGCGAACCGCGCGGCCTCCGATCTCAACGAGCTGTTCGCCGTCGTCGGGATGTTCGTGGCCATCGCCGTGGTCGCCGCCGGGCTGGTCGCCACCTCCACGTTCCGGATCGTGTTCGCCCAGCGGATGCGCCAGCTGGCGCTGCTGCGGGCGGTCGGGGCCGGACGCAGCTCGATCAGCCGGGCGCTGGCCGCCGAAGGCGCACTGACCGGATTCGTCGCCGGCCTGGTCGGCGTGCTGGGGGCCCTGGCCGTCGGCCACGCCCTGCCACCGGTACTGCGCGCCTTCGACGTCGCGGTGTCCTCGCCCGGTGTCCCGCTGCTGCCCGCGGTCGGGGTGATCCTGCTGTCCGTGCTGATCACCGTGCTGGCCGTGCTGGCCCCGGCGTTCTCGGCCGCGAAGGTCGCCCCGCTGGAGGCGCTGCGCTCGGCCAGCACCACCGGCGGCCGGCGTGACATCGGCAAGCTGCGCTGGGCGTTCGGGCTGCTGCTCACGCTGATGGCGGCCGGCGCGGCCGCGTACGTGATCGCCAACCTGCCGGACCGCGACGCCAAGAACTACACGCCCGGACCGATGCTGCTGACGGTGGTCGTCTCCGGAGCGCTGGCCTTCTTCGCCCTGATGGCGCTGGGTCCGGTCCTGGTCCGCCCGGTACTGGCCACGGTGGGCTGGCCGCTGCGCCGCCTCGGCGCCGTCGGCCGGCTCGCGGTGGGCGGAGTCGGCGGAGCGCCCCGGCGGGCCGCAGCGGTGTCGGTCGTCGTGGCGCTCGGCGTCACCCTGATCGCCGGCGTCGTGGTGACCGGGGCCTCGGTCCGGGTCCTCGCCGACCGCGAGATGGCCTCGGCCGTACCCGCCGACTACGAACTCGCCGCCAATGCCGACGAGCGGGTGCCGGCTGCCCTGGTCGACCAGGCGAAAGCCAGCCCCGACCTGGCCCACGTGACGCCGTACCGGCGCCTCGACACGGTCACGATCGGCGCCGACGAGTCCCAGCTGCAGGCCACCGACCTCGACATGGACGCGCTGCCGACCATGAAGAACATCGACGTGTCGGCCGGCACACTGGCCGGCATCAAACCCGGCGCGGTGGCGATCTCCGGCTTCGCCACGGACCTGTCCGGACTGGCGGTCGGCGACACCACGACGCTGACCAGCGGCAAGAAGAAGCTCCAGGTCACGGTCGCGGCAGTCCTGCCGGACACCGGGCCGCTGCAGTCGTCCCTGCTGCTGGACCCGAGCGACCTGACCAAGCTCGGAGCGCCGGCGACCTACTCCGGACTGCTGGCCGACGCGGCACAATCGGGCGAGGACGGGCGCACCGCCGGACAGAAGGCCATGCAGCAGCTGGTCCAGGGACGGACAGGCCTGGGCGTCACGGTCCTGGCCGACCAGCGGGACCAGTTCAACCTGATCCTGAACGGCGTCCTGGCGGTGGCGATCGGCCTGGTCGGACTGACGGTCCTGATCGCCGTGGTCGGCGTGGGCACGACAACGGCGCTGTCGGTGGTGGAACGGGTCCGAGAATCAGGCCTGCTGCGGGCGGTGGGCCTGTCCCGCGGCGGCCTGCGAGCGATGCTGACCGCGGAATCAAGCCTCTACGGCGTGATCGGCGCGACGATCGGCCTGATCCTGGGGGTGCCGTACGCGTGGCTGTCGATCAAGGCGCTGGGAGTGAACGCGCCGCTGGCCCTGCCGGTGTGGCAGCTGGCGGCGGTGTTCCTGACGCTGGTGATTTTCACGGCGGTCGCGGGGGTGTTGCCGGCTCGGCGGGCTTCCCGGGTCAGTCCGGTTGCTGCGCTGGCTACTGACGGGTGATCAGGTGGGAGCGGGGGTCGCTCTCGGCGGTTCGTTTCCGCCGGGGGTGGCCCTCGTTTCCTGGGCCTGGCTTGTATGCGGCGCCCTCCGTTTCTTCCGTCTCTTCGGCTTCTTTGACTTGTTCGGTGGCTTCCGTGCCCTCCGTTCCTTCGGCTTCTTCGGCTTGCTTGGTGTCTTCCGCGCCTTGCGGGCCTTGCGCGCTTGCGGGCCTTGCGCGCTTGCGGGCCTTGCGCGCTTCCGGGCCTTGCGCGCTTCCGGGCCTTGCGCGCCCTGCGCGCTTTCGCGCCTTGCGCGCTTCCGGCCTTCCGCGCTTCCGGGCCTTGCGCGCTTCCGGGCCTTGCGCGCTTCCGGGCCTTGCGCGCTTCCGGGCCTTCCGCGCTTCCGGGCCTTGCGCGCTTCCGGGCCTTGCGCGCTTTCGCGCCTTGCGCGCTTTCGCGCCTTGCGCGCTTCCGCGCCTTGCGCGCTTCCGGCCTTCCGCGCTTCCGGGCCTTGCGCGCTTCCGGGCCTTGCGCGCTTCCGGGCCTTGCGCGCTTCCGGGCCTTGCGCGCTTCCGGGCCTTCCGCGCTTCCGCGCCTTGCGCGCCTTGCGCGCTTCCGGGCCTTGCGCGCTTCCGGGCCTTCCGCGCTTCCGCGCTTCCGCGTCCTCCCTCCCCAGTCCCTCTGCGCCTCTAGCTCCGCACGGTCTGTGCCGGTTCGTTTTCGTCTCTCTCCGCTCAGTTGTGCCGGGCCGTTCGCGTCTCCCTCCGCTCACGCTGTGCTGGTCTGTCTGCGCTCCTCTCCGCTCCCTCTGCGCCGGTCCGTCCTGCGGGCCGATGTCCGCGACGACTCCGGCGTTCGCAGCCTCGTTGTTGTCGTACCCGGCGGATAGATTTCTGAGGTGACCGATCAGCCCGCAAACCGTGCCGCCGAAACCGAGCCGCTCTATCGTGCGGATCTCGCGGCGGTGGATCCCGAGCTGCGCGAGCCGTTGCCGACGATCATGGCGGCGACTCCGCGCCCGTTGACCCTCGACCTGTTGCCGGCCCGGCGGGCGCTCGGCGCCGAGCTGCGGCCCACCGACGAGTTGTTGTCGCGGGACGGCCGGATCACGTTGGAGACCCGGCAAGCGGGGGAGACCAGCGTCCTGATCGCCCGGCCGGCCGGGGTGGAAGGGCCGCTGCCCGGGGTCGTCTACCTGCACGGCGGCGGGATGATCGCCGGAGATGAGCGGAGTGACCTGCCCGGGATCCTGGAATGGGTCGAGCGGGTCGGCGTCGTGCTCGTCTCGGTCGCGTACCGGCTGGCGCCCGAGCATCCGTACCCGGCCGGCGTCGAGGATTGTCACGCCGCGCTCACCTGGACCTTGTCCCACCTCGACGAGCTGGGCATCGACGGCCGGGTGGTGCTGGCCGGCACCAGCGCCGGTGGTGGGCTGGCGGCGGGGACAGCGCTGCTGCACCGCGACCGCGGCGGCGCGGATCTGGCTGGGCTGCTGCTGATGTGCCCGATGCTGGACGACCGGAGGGTGGACGCGCCGGTGCGCCCGTACGACACGTGGAGCTCGGTCTCGAACCTGACCGGCTGGACCGCCCTGCTCGGGGCCGCCCGCGGCGGCCCGGACGTCCCGCCTTACGCCGCGCCGGCGCGCGCCACCGACCTGTCCGGTCTGCCGCCGGCCTTCATCGACGTGGGCACCGCCGACATCTTCCTGGACGAGGACGTCACCTTCGCCCAGCGGATCTGGGCGGCAGGCGGGCGGGCCGACCTGCACGTGTGGGCGGGCGGATTCCACGCGTTCGACCACCTGGCCCCGGAGGTGCGGATCTCGGGCGAGGCGCGGGCCGCGCGGGTCGGATGGCTGTGGCGCATCCTCCAGACCGGTCCCTACGTCACCGTGTAGTGCGCGACCGTGTCCTCGCGGCCGATCAGGAACTCGTCGTCCTCGGGATAGAAGACGGCCCGGGAGATGTCCGAGCCCGCGAAGCGCTGAATCACCTCGATCGACTCCCACCAGCTCAGCGTGACGACCTCGGTGCGGCCGTCACCCAGATCCCGGGTCCACATCTGCGCGTCGACGTTGCCCGGCGTGCCGCGGTAGGCGGCCATGCCGGTCTCCTCGATGTAGGCGACGTATTCGGCGGCCCGGTCGGTGGCGACCCAGCCACGCCACATGCGTGCGATCACCCGTTCGACACTAGGCCGTGAACCATCCGCAGGACCAGCCCCGCGGCCAGCGCCGGATCGTCACCCACCACCCCGAGCGCGTCGTACGCCGGAAACGACGTCGCCGCCACCACCCCGGCCAGCACCGCCTCACCCTGCTCGGGCGGCGCTGTCTCGCTCTGCCTGGGCGGCGCTGTCTCGCTCTGCCTGGGCGGTGCTGTCTCGCTCTGCCTGGGCGGCGCTGTCTCGCTCTGCCTGGGCGGCGCTGTCTCGCTCTGCCTGGGCGGCGCTGTCTCGCTCTGCCTGGGCGGCGCTGTCTCGCTCTGTCTGGGCGGCGCTGTCTCGCTCTGTCTGGGCGGCGCTGTCTCGCCGTGCCGGGGCGGCACTGCCTCGCCCCGCCCGGCCAGCAACCGCCGGAACTGCTCGCGCCGCCGGTCCTCGCGTGCGGCCAGATGTTCCGCGATGCCGGCGTCGACCGCTGCCAGCCCGAAGAGCGGCCGCAGCACCGCTCGCTCGCCGTGCCAGAAGCGACAGGTCTGCTCGACGACAAAGGCCAGCGCCTCGTCCGAGCCCAGGTCACGCGACGCGGTCAGCAGCTGATCCATGCCGGCCCGGCTGGTCAGCTCGGTGAGCACCGCGTCGAGCAGCCCGGCCTTGTTGCGCACCTGGTTGTAGACGGTGACCCGGGTGACCCCGGCCCGGGTGGCGACGGCTTCGAGGGTGAACTCCCGCCACGGCACGGTGGCAAGCAGCTCGCGGGCAGCGACGATGACCGCCTGCCGGGTCGCCGCGGTGGCCTCGGCTCGCCGCATCGTCGCTCTCCCAAATACTTGACGCCGTGTATAGCGAATAACTATACACGCTGTATGGCGAATGGAACGTTGATCGAATTCGGCGGGCTGCCGGGCACCGGCAAGTCCACATTGGCCGCTCATCTCGCGGACCGCAGCGGAGCGGTGTGGCTGCGTATCGACGAGATCGAGGGCGCGATGCGACGCAACGGGCTGACGGCGGGTCAGACCGGGGTGGCGGCGTACTCGATCGCCCACGACGTGGCGGCGAGCCACCTCCGGCGCGGGCTCACGGTGATCGCGGACGCGGTGAACCCGGTGGAGGCGGCCCGTCTCGGCTGGCGTGATCTGGCCCGGTCGGTGCAGGCCCGGCACGTCGTGATCGAGACTGCCTGCCCGGACGCGGCCCGGCTCGACCGGATCGCCGAGCGGGAACCGGATCTGCTCGTCCCGCTGGCGGCGGACGCCTATGAGCCGCGCAGCGATGAGCGGCTGATCGTCGATACGACCCGGCCGCTGAACGAGTGCCAGGCCGACGTGGTCCGCCACACCGGATTCACGCCGTGACCGACGCACCCGCCATGGCCGGTAGCCGGGTGCTTCGGATGAACAGCCCGGTCGCGTCCCCTACCATCGGGCCACGCGCGGTGATCAGGACCGGGGTGCGGGGACAGCGGCGGCAAAACGCGGTGGCCGGCACTCGAAGGCGGCGCGGTCCCATTCGGTGCGGTTCCGGCGGGCGGTGAGACCGGTCGCGGCGGGCGCCCACTAACCTGGACGTCTACTCGCTCGGCATCCCTGCCCGGGCTCGCCGCGAGGCTGGACGACGTGGTGGTCGGCGCCGGCAGGCCCAGGCTCGGCCGGGACCCCGGCGATAGTGGCGACTGGTCGTCTGACGAGGGAGTTGGGTCTGCGTGAGTGACTGGCCACTGACCGAGCTGCGGCTGACCTGCCGCGAGGTCTCTCTACGGCCTGTCCGCGAGGCAGACCTGCCCGCGCTGGCCGCGATCCTGCCGGCCGACTTCGAGCAGGACCCGAGCCTCGAACTCTTCCCGGACCTGAGCGCCGAGGCGAACCAGCGCCGGCTTTTCTACCAGGGTTACTGGAAGTCGCTCGGCACGTGGTCACCCTCGGCGTGGGTGCTGCACTTCGCGGTCACGTACCGCAACGAGCTCGTCGGGGTGCAGACGCTGGAGGCCGAGAACTTCCCGGCGCTGCGTACCGTGGATTCGGCGTCCTGGCTGGTCCCGGGCGTGCGCGGGCGTGGGCTCGGGGTGGCGATGCGAACGGCGGTGCTCGGCCTCGCCTTCGACCACTTGGGAGCGGTCGCGGCGGTGTCGTCGGCCGTCGCGGGCAACGCGGCGTCCCTAGGGGTGTCGCGCCGCATCGGTTACGCCGAGAACGGGGTCGGCCTGATCGTCGTGCCCGGTGGTGAGGTGGCTGAGTTACGGAATTTCCGGCTCACCGTGGACGCCTGGCGGGCCGCGGGACACGGCAGTTCGCCCGCGGGCGCCCACCCTCACGCCCGGCCCGAGGTGACCGTTGATGGGCTCACGCCGTGCCTGCCGTGGTTCGGCCTGCGCTGATCTCATCGGTGCGCCGGCGGGAGGGTGAACCAGAAAGTCGCGCCCCGCCCGTCCTCGCCCTCGGCGTGGATCTCGCCGCCGTGGCGTTCCACGGCCCGGTGCACGGTTGTCAGGCCGATGCCGGTGCCGGGGAAGTCGGCCGCGTTGTGCAGCCGGGCGAACGGCCGGAACAGCTCGATCGCCTTCCCGGACGGGAAGCCCGCCCCGTTGTCACGGATGTGGTACCTCGGGCTCTCACCCGGCCCGCTCCAGCCGACCTCGATCACGGGCTCGGTCACCCGCCGGGTGAACTTGCAGGCGTTGTTGATCAGGTTTTCCAGGATGACCCGGACCAGCCCCTCGTCACCGTCGGCGGTCATGTCGTCCGCGACCGTGAACCGGATCTCACGGTCCGGTTCTCGAGCCGTGACCTCGCCGATCACCTGCCAGGCCGTCGCGGTCAGGTCGAAGCGTTCCCGGCGTAGCTCACCACGGCTGGCCCGGGCCAGGATCAGCAGCGACTCCACCAGATCCGCCATCCGCCCGGCCGCGGCGTGGATGCGTTCCACCCGGTGCCGGACCTGCTCGCTGAGCGGCTCGTCGTCCTCGTCCAGGATGGTCTCCGCGAAACTGCTGATCACCTGCAACGGGCCGCGCAGGTCATGGGAGACCGAACCGCTGAACGCCTCCAGCTCGCGGTTGCGCCACTCCAGCTCCTCGACCAGCGCCGCCCGCGTCTCCGCGAGCTGCCGCGCCGCCCGTTCGCCGGCCGCGTCGAGCTCACGCCGCATCAGCTCCTCGCGAATCCGCCGGCTCTCGTCGAGGGACTGCTTGCGGCGGATCTGCCCGCGTACGTGGGCCCGCAACGTCTCCGGCCCGTCGGCGGAGCGCACGTAGTCGTCGGCCCCCGCGGCCAGGCAGTCCAGCATGGCGTCGTCGTGGTCCCCGATCATGATGACGGGAGTGTCGCCGATCTGCGGAACCTCCTTGATCCGGCGGCAGATCTCCCGGGCGTCGGCACCGGCGCCGTCGAGACTCAGCACGATGCAGTCGACCGGTTGCGCCGCCAGCAGATCGAGGGCGTCGTCGGCGGTGCCGGCGGGCACCACGTCGTACCCGTCGTCGCGCAGCGCATCGCCCAGCGCGAGCAGCCGCTGCCGGTCCGACGTCACGGTGAGCACCTTGCCCGGCCCGTGCAGGCTCCCGGTGACCTCGATGGGCAGTTGCTCGGCGCTGGTCCGCAGCACGGCGGCGAGCTTGGCGAGCACGACGGCCAGGTCCTGCTGCTTGCGGACGAACGCGTCGGCGCCCGCCTCCAGCATCTGCACCTCGGTCGCGTAGTCGTCCGACGCCGTCATCAACAGGCAAGGAATGTCCCGCAGCGCCGGATCGAGCCGCAGCCGCCGAATGACGGTCGCGCCGTCGATGCCCGGCATGACCCCGTCCACGATGACGGCCTGCGGCCTGCGGTCGGCCGCCGTGCGCAGGCCCTCCTCGCCGGAGTTGGCCGTGATGACGGCGTACCCCTCGGGCTCCAGCAGCTCCCGCAGCGTCTCCCGGAAGGTGATGCTGTCGTCGATGACCAGCACCGTAGTGCGGTCGTCGATGCGGAAAGGGTCCTCGCCGAGCAACTGCCGCGCCCGCGCCACGACATAACCGGCGTCGTAAGGCTTGCCGACGTACTCGTCAGCCCCGGTCCGCAGCCCGTGCAGCCGATCGGCGACCTCCGCCTCGCTGGAGAGCAGCACGGTGACCGTGCCTTCCCGGCCGGGATGGGCTCGCAACTCCCGCAGCAGTTCGACCCCGTCGGCATCGGGTAACAGCACGTCGAGCACCGCGACGTCAAAATGCGCACCGGCGAACGCCGCCCGCGCCTCGGCGCCGTTGGCGCAGAGAATCGACCGGAAGCCGTCGGCTTCGAAAGCCTCGTGCAGATCCATCCGTACGGTGAGACTGTCATCGACGATCAGCACCGTGTGCTTGTCCACCGGCGGGCCGATACCGGTGTCGCGGCGCTCTTCAGTGCCGCGATCGGCCTGATGAACGGTGGTCGCGGACGTGGACGGCTGGGCGAGCCGGCCGACCGCCTCGTGGGTCGGATGGCTCATCGCCGCACCCCCACGTCGGACGACAACTCACCGAGGCGCCCGGCTATCCGCGAGGGCGGCATGATGAAACCGGCCGCGCCGAGCAGCGCGGCCTCCCGCGGCATGCCGTAGACGACACAGCTCCCCTCGTCCTGGGCGAACGTGTGCCCGCCCCGCGCGCGCATCTGCAGGAGGCCGAGGGCACCGTCCCGACCCATGCCCGTGAGCAGGCACCCGGCTGCCGTCGGGCCGTATTCGGCGGCAACGGACTCGAAGAGCACGTCGACGGACGGCCGGCAGGAATGCCGGGGCGGTCCCTCACTGAGCCGCAGGTGGCCGTCGCTGACCAGCAGGTGACGGTCCGGCGGGGCCAGCAGGATCCGGCCGTTGAGCACCCGCATGGACATCCCGTCCACGGCATAGCTGACGTTGCGCCCGGTCTGCCCGGCGAGCCAGTCGGAGAAGGCCACGGCGAACGGCTCGCTGGCCGCGATGTGCTGCACGCACAGCACCGGCGGCGCGAAACCGGCCGGCAGCGCGCGAAGCAGCTCGGTCAGAGCCCCGGGACCACCGGTCGAGGCCCCGAGAGCGACCACCTTGATGCGCGGCTCATCGGCGGTGAGCAGCGGGGGAGCGGCCGGCGGACGCACGGCGGGCTCGGGCGTCGTACGGCTGCGGCCGTCGAGGCGCGCCCGCGGATGCGTGATCACGCGGATCCGCGACACCAGCCGTACGGTCGAACACAGCCGGCGTGCCCACCCGGCGTCGGAATCGTCCCCACGCGGCTTCTCCAGCACGTCCACCGCGCCGGCGGCGAGCGCGTTGTAGGTGCTGAACAGCTCCTGCCGGTCGGCAGAGGAGACGACCAGGATCGGCGTCGGGAACTCGGCCATGATGTGCTCGGTGGCGACGAGCCCGCTCATCGTGGGCAGCATCATGTCCATGGTGACCACGTCGGGCCGTAGCCGTCCGACCAGTTCGACGGCCTGCCCGCCGTCGAGTGCCTCACCGACCACCTGTAGTTCGGGGTCGGTCGCGAGCGCCTCGCGCAGGGCGTGGCGCATGGTCGCCGAATCCTCGACCACCAGAACGCGGATCATGCGTGGCTCCCCTTTCGCATGGCCCGCCGACGGATGTCCCGGCTCCCGGTGCACCGGCTGTTCACGCTCATGCCGGCACCAGCCGGCGGATGTGAGCGAGCAGCTCCTCCTGGTTGAACTCGCCCTTGACCACGTACGCGCTGGCCCCGACGGCAACGCCGTGCTGCCGGTCCTCGGCGCTGGCCCGGGAACTGACCAGGATCGCGGGCACCTCGGACAGCTCCGGATCCGCGCGCGTCTCGGCGACGAAGGTGAACCCGTCGATGCCCGGCATGTCGATGTCGGTGAGGTAGAGCCCGTAACGGCGGGACCGGGCCATGTCCAGGCCCTCCTCGCCGGAGGCGGCGAGGTCGACCTCGTACCCGGCCGACTCGAGGATGCTGCGTTCGAGCATCCGGGTGGTGAGCGAGTCGTCGACAACCAGAATGGGCAGGCGCCGGGGTGGCTCGGCCGGCGCGGGGCCGCCCGCGCCGAGCCGGTAGGTCTCCGCGATGAGTCCCTGGGCGTCCAGCACAAGCCGTGGATTGCCGTCGAGATCCATCGACACGCCGCCGATGACCGATGCCGCGGGGGCAAGGTCGGGCAGCGGCCGCACGACCAGTGTGGAGGTGCCCGCGAGCCGGTCGACGCCGACGGCCACGGCCTGGTCATCGGTGCCCACGATGACGGCGACAGTGGGCCCGCCGCCGTCCGGCACTGTCGTGCCTGCGTACAGCGCCCGGGCCAGCGGAAGGAACGGCACTGCCTCGCCGTCGTGCGCCATCTTCCCGGTGACGGCCGCGGCCGTGGCCTGCTCCGGCAGCAACCGTACGCACGTGCGTACGGAGTCGAGCGGCACGGTGGCGATGGTCCCGGCCGCCTCGAGAATCAGTCCGTGCATCGACATCAGCGCGAGCGGCAGCACCAGCTCGACAGCGGCGCCCCGGCCGGCCTCGGTCCGTACGGATACGTCGCCCCCGAGCTGGTCGGCGACGTCCCGGGCGACATCGAGCCCGATGCCCCGGCCGGCCACCTCGGTCACGGTCGGGGAAGTGCTGATGCCGCCCCGCAGCACCAGCTCGACCAGCGTCTGCTCGTCGGGCGGCGTCCCGCCGGGCATCAGCAGCCCACGGGCCTCGGCGGTGCGCCGGACCGCCGCGAGGTCGAAGCCCCGTCCGTCGTCCGTGCACCGGAAAGCCACGTACCGTCCACGCCGCTCGACCTCCACGACCACCCGGCCCTCGACGGGTTTGCCGGCCGCCAGGCGGTCCGCGTCAGGCTCGATGCCGTGCGCGACCGAGTTGCGAACGACGTGCAGCAATGCGTTGTTGGCCAGCGTCAACACCTGCGGATCCAGTCGCAGGTCGCCACCCCGGCCCTCGAACCGCACCCGCTTGCCCTGGGCGTCGGCAGCGTCGCGAACCGCGCGGTGCAGGCCGGTGAAGATGCTCGAGGCGGACACGAGTCGTAGCCGCTCAGCCCGGCCTCGCACCTCGTCCAGCTCCCGCTCGACCTGCTCGACGGTGTCGGTGATCCGCCTGCCGAGCGCACCGAGGTCCGCGGCGAGACGGGCGGCGACAACCCTGGCCGCATCGGTGTGCGCGGCCGTGCGCCCGACGCGGAGCTGGTCGGCGAGAGCCTCCGCGGAACGGGTCAACTGATCAAGGGCATGCCCCCCGGTGCGCAACGGAGCGAAGCGAGCGTGGGCCTCGCCGACGGCATCGAGAAGCTCATCGACATCGGCGGTCGCACCGCGCGCGGCGGGCGCGGCGTCGGGATGCGAGGGGGTCTTGGCGGCCTCCTCGCTCTTCGTCGTTGCTTCGGCACCGCCGGGAACGTCTGCCGCGGGCCGACCTTGTTCGGAGCGGCTGGTGCCGTCGTCTGCTTTCGTCCGGTGATCGTCCGGTCCGTCGACGGGCGCCGGCTGAGATGCGGACGCCGCAGCAGTGTTGATCCCGCCCAGGTCGCCGGCCGCGGACGGATTGGCCGTCTGGCGCCTCTTAGTCTCGGACCTGTCGACATCTTCTTGGCCACTGTCGGTCTGCGGTGCGGAGCCTTGCGGCTGATCACTCTGCCGATCTTGTCCATCATGGACATCCGGCACTTGGATCCGACGTTCGTTGTCGTATTGTGGCGCGCTGATCGCTCCGACGACCTCTTCGGCCTGAGGCCCGCTGATGGCTTCCGGGCCGTCAGCTCGGTCCCCGATCGGGCGTCCCGGATCGCCGTCATGTTGTTGCGCGCCGAGGCTTGCTGGCTCACTCTCGTGCAGCCGCGCGTTGCCTGTCCGGGACTCATCCTCCTGCTCCGCGGCTCGCCCGGGTCCCGCACCCCGATCGCCAGGGGCCCGCAGGCCGGGGGAGGGGCTCGCACCCCCCGGAGTCATTCCCGGCGGGAACCGCAAGGGTGGCTGCGCCTGCGGCCGCTGCGGTTCGAGGGCGGCGACCCGTTCCTCGATCTCGTCGTTGAGGCGCAACAACTCCCGCATCTGGTCCGCGGGCAGGGGTTCGCCGGCGCTGCGGTGCGGCACGAGCACTTCCTCGAAGGCGTGCGCCCGGTCGGCGATCTCCTGCTGGCGTACCACCCGGGCGGCGCCCTTCAGGGTGTGCGCGAAGCGCAGCAGCCGCGCGACCAGGTCCGGCCCGGGCTGCTGGTCCAGGTCGAGGACGCCCGCGCTGATCTGGTCGATCAGTTCGCGGGCCTCGACCCGGAAGTACCGCAGCGGATCCTGGCTCATCAGCGCCGACCGGTGCCGACCAGGTCGAGCAGGTCACCGGACAGACTCGACAGGTGCGCGGCGGTCTGTTTCGTCTGCACGGCACTCGCCTCCGTCTCCCGGGTCACCCGCGCGGTGTCGGAGGCGGCCACATTGACCTGCTCGACCGCCGTGGTCTGTTGCTTCGTCGACAGCTCGATCTCGCGAGTGGCGTCGTTGGTCGTCGCGACGAGCTGGGCGATGCGCCGGAACGAGCTGGTCGCGTCGTCGAACTGCCGCGAACCCGCGTCCACGCTCTTGGCGCCGATCTCCGTGGCCATCACCGTGGTGTTCACCGCCCCGCGGACGTCGTCGATCAGCGCACGGATCTCCTTGGCCGACCCGGCCGTACGGTCCGCGAGTTTGCGGATCTCCTCGGCCACCACGGCGAACCGCCGCCCCCACTCGCCGGCGCCGCTGGCCTCGATGGTCGCGTTGATGGCCAGGATGTTGGTCTGCTCGGCGAGTTCGGACACCAGGTCGACGACGCCGCCGATCTGCTGGGACTTCTCACCCAACGCCAGCATGTGCTGCACGATCTGATCCACCTGGGAACGGATGGCGGAGATCGAGGCCCGGGTCTGGTCGATCGTGGCGTCGCCGGTCTGCGCAGCGTCAGCCGTGTCCTCCGCGATCTTCGACACCCGCTGGGCGCTCTCGGCGATCTGCCGCGACGTGATCAGCAGCTCGCTGATCGTCGTGGTGATCTCGCTCATCGCGCTCGCCTGGTCGCGCCCGCCGGTCGCCTGCTGGGCGGCGGCCGCCTCGAGCTCGGCCGACGAACTCTGAATGTGCCCGACAGCGGCGCCGACCTCACGACGCAGGTCGCGATTGAGCCGCCAGGCGATGGAGGCACCGCAGGCCATGGCGAGCAGGCCGAGCGCGATGATCAGGATGATGCCCTGGGTGGCCCGGGCTGACGACTGGCGCCGGGCGGTCTCCACGTCGGCGCGGACCTTGGCGGTCAGAGCGGAGATCGATTCCTGGAGTGCCCGGCGGGCCGGGCCGACCTCAGTGGCGTTGAGCTGACTGATGGTCTGCAGGTCGGTGATCGTCTTGCGCTTCTCGATGACCGGCTGCAGGACCGCCGCATGCTGGGCCTCCGCGGTGGCGACGGCTTCCAGCAGGGAGATCGCGGCGCGATCGGTGAGCGTGCCACGCAACTGCACCACCAGTCCCAGAAACTCCTCCCGGTCCTGCGTGGTGAGGTTCAGATACTCCTCGTTGCCGTTGAGCAGATACGCCCGATAGTCGCTGATCCGGCTCTCCGCCTTGGTCGTCAGGTGCTCGGCGCTGCCCAGATCGTCGACGGCTTCCCGGATCGCGTCGTCCTTGGCGTCCACGACGATGGACAGCGCGGCCACCGAGGACGCCCCCATGATCAGGGTCAGGGCCACGGTCAGCCCGAATCCGAGCCCGAGCTTGTTGCCGAATGTACGTTTGGCCATGCCCGTCACCGCTCCTCGGTGTTGTACGTGGTGTGTCCGGTCAGCTGATGGACGACCGCGCGGGCCGACAGCAGGTCCACGATCGGCCTGATGCCACCCGGCAGCGGGACCATGCCGCGCAACACGTCGCGTCCGGTGTTGCCGTCGGCCTCGTCGACGATGATCGAGGCCGGCACCCGGACGTGACCGTCGAGATCGTGGAACGCCAGTGCGAGCGGTGGAGCCCCTGCGGCGACCACGAGCCAGCGCGGACGGTCGGGCACGGGATGCCCCAGCAGTGCCGCGAGGTCGTAGACGGGCACGATCGCGCCACTGAACCCGGCGACGCCCAGCAGCGCCGCCTGCGGTCCGGGCAACGGCGTGACCGGGCGGTCGGAGTGCACCCCGGAGGCCTGCGAGAGGCGTAACGCGTACGGGCGGCCGCCGGCTCGGACGGCCAGCAGTTCGGCGTACTCGGCGTCATGCTGGCGCGCCGGTTCCGTGAAGGAACGATCGAAGTCGTCGCGCAACTCGGCGAGGCGGTTCTTGACGTCACTGGGGCTCATCGGTGCGCCCCGCACGCGTCGAGCTCCGCACGGCAGAGTGTGGTCAGGGCGATCCGGCCGAACCCGCCGCCGAACAGTGCGATCCGCTCGTCGCGTTCCCGGCGGAGCAGGCCGAGCGCCCGGTCCAGCTCGGGCACGGCGATCCGGTTCTCGCCCCGGCGGCGGGCGAGCAGACCGAGCCGCAGGCGGGGCATGGCGAAGTCCGGATCCAGGTACGCGGCGAGCCGGTAGTGTCCGATCGCCACATCCACGGCAGCCCCGCCCTCCAGGCACACCGCGAGCTGGTGGTGGGCGTCAGCGTAGAGCCCGTCGACGTCGAGCAGACGCCGGCACAGCATCTCGGCTTCTTCGAGGCGGCCGGCGTGGGCCAGGAGCACGCCGTGCAGCAGGACATCACGCGCAGCGCGCCCGTCTGTCGGCTCGGCCTCGATCAGGCGCAGCGCCTCGGTGAAGCGCTCATCCAGCAGCAGCCGCATCGCACGGTCATGGACGCTGGACTCCACCGGGCCCGGCGGCACGGGCACATGACCGCGAGTCGGCGCGGTGAGGGCCGGCACTGCGCCGGCGGAGGGAACCGAGTGCTGCAGCCGACGGTAGTAGAACGTGTGGCGCGTGTGCTGCGGCTCGAGCCCGTCCGGACGACTGCCGAGCGAGTCGGTGTGCCCGAGGAACAGATATCCGCCCGGCGACAGCGCCCTGGTCATCCGCTGGATCAGGGATTCGCGCACCTGAGGTGTCAGATACATCAGCAGGTTCCGGCAGAACACCACGTCGTACTGGTCCGGGCGCCACAGCACCTCGTCGTCGGTCGCGACGTTGTACTGCTGGAAACGCACCGCCGACCGGATGCCGGCGTCCAGCTCGAACTCGCCGTCGTTGGCGTGGAAGTAGCGTTGCCGCACCGCGTCCGGGGTCTCGCGCAACGACCAGGCCGAATACCGGCCGGTCCGGGCCTGGTGGAGCACGGCGGGATTCGCGTCCAGCCCCTGCACGGAGATGATCCAGTCCGGGCCCGGCTGCGTCTCGCGCGCCACGATCGCCATCGTGTAGGCCTCTTCGCCGGAGGAACAGCCCACCGACAACATCCGCAGCACCCGCTGGGTCGAACGGGCCTCGATCCGTTCGGGCAGCGCCACCTCGGCGAGGACGCGGAACTGCTCACCGTGGCGAAAGAAGTAGGTCTCGTTGATGGTCAGGTCCTCGGCCAGCGTCGTCAGCTCGTCGTCCCAGTCCTCCTGGGCCAGCCGGCCCAGATACCGGGAGCGGCTGAGTCCGTGCGTCTCCGACCGCTTGCCGAGCACCTCAGCCAGCTGGGACGTGTCGTTGTCGTCGAACGTCCAGCCGAGCTTCGTGGCGAGCAGGCCGCGGAACATCGTGACCTCCGCGGAAGCGCTCATGAGGTCACCGCCAGGGAGGCTGCGGCAGCCCAGACCTCATCGGGCACGAGCCGCATGCTCTGCAACAGCAGCACCGGCGCGGCGTCGATCGTGCCGACGGCGGCGATGAGACGGGCGGGCGCGTCCCCGAGCAGAGCCTCATGGCGCCCTTCGGTGCCCGTGCTGACCGGCCGCACGCCATGGATCTCACCGGTCGCGAACGCCACCGGGCCACGCTCGGTCCGCACCGCGACGAAGCGCGACACCTCGGCGTCGGCCCCGCCGAGGAGCCGGGCCACGTCGATCACCAGGGTGGGGATGCCCCGCATGATGCAGATGCCCTTCACGAACGCGGGAGTGCCGGCGAGGGGATGGGTGGCCAGAGGCCGCATGGTCTCGATGACCTCGTCCAGGCGAAGGGCGCAGAGCAGCGGCCCGGCTCGGAAGACGAGCGAGCTGTCCCCCGCGGGCTCCTCTGCCGGTGGCGCCATTTGTCCGGGCTGCACCATTCGCTCAGGCTAGCGGTCATTTCTCCCTCATTAGCGAGAATGTTTCAGTCTGCTGGGTCCCATGCGGCACAGACGTCGCTCCGGGGCAACCGGACGCCGGACCCTTCGGCGATCGGCCGCGGCACCTGCGCCCGCTCAGCTTCGACCCGTACGCGTCGCCTGTCGTCCGCCCGCGCGACGATCCCGTCGTGGACTTCAGGAGGACGCGCAGCGCTCGTGTCCTCCTTGAGGAGTACGCCAAGACCGTTCCTGCTGACGACGCGGCCGCTGCCCGTTCGTCCATAGATTCGCCTCCGACCACAGGAACAGGAGGCCGAGATGACCACCACGCACGCCGTGCGGGCGGACGAGCTCGTCAAGGTGTACGGCGAGGGCGAGACAGCGGTGACAGCCGTCGACCGGGTGAGCGTCACGTTCCCCGCGGGGCAGTTCACCGCGATCGTGGGCCCGTCCGGCTCCGGCAAGTCCACCCTGATGCACCTGCTGGCGGGTCTCGACACCGCGACGTCCGGTTCGATCCTGATCGGCGGCGTCGAGTTGACCGGCCTGGCCGACCGCGACCTCACGGTGCTCCGCCGCGACCGCATCGGGTTCGTCTTCCAGGCGTTCAATCTGCTGCCGACGCTCACCGCCGAGCAGAACATCCTGCTGCCCGGCGAGCTCGCCGGGCGTCGCGTGGAGCGTCAGCGCCTCGCGCAGGTCGCGGCCGATCTCGGTCTGGCCGATCGGTTGCACCACTACCCGGCCCAGCTCTCCGGTGGCCAGCAGCAGCGGGTCGCCTGTGCGCGGGCGCTGATGAGCCGTCCGGACGTGGTGTTCGCCGACGAGCCGACCGGCAGCCTGGACACCCGGACCGGCGCCGGTGTGCTCGAGCTGTTGCGGCGCAGCGTCCGGGAGTGGGGTCAGACCGTCGTGATGGTGACCCACGACCCGGTGGCCGCCGGATACGCGGACCGTGTGGTCGTGCTGGCGGACGGGCGCATCGTCGACGACCTTCGGGCGCCCACCCCGGACGGCGTCGCCGACCGGCTCCAGCGGCTGGGGGCCTGACGTGCGGCGGACCGGACTGCGCCCGCGCCGCCTGGTGCCGACCGGGTTGGCGATCGTGCTCGCCGTCGCGTTCGTGGCCGGCACGATGATCTTCAGTGACAGCGCCAGGAGTGCCCTGGTCGACCAGTTCGCCCGGGCGGCGCGCAACGTCGACGTGGTGGTTTCTGCCGCGTCGGGCGGCCGGCTCACCCCGGCCGATCTGGATGCCGTGCGCCGCACGGACGGCGTCGCGTCGGCCACCGGCCGCATGCGGGAGCGGCTACCACTGCTCGACCGCGACGGCCGCCTCGTGGCGACCTTCGGCGCTCCGGGCTACGGCATCGACGTCGGCGACGACCCGACCCTGCGTTCGTACGACCTCAGCGCCGGCTCCCTGCCCACCTCCGACAGTGAAGCGGCGATAGACAACAAGACAGCGCAAACCACGGGTTACCGGATCGGTGACTCCGCCACTGTCCTGGACGCCTCGGAGCAGCGCCGCACACTGCGCATCGTCGGCATCGTCGCGATCACCGGAGACGTCTCCACCACCGTGGTCACCCGGGCCACCCTCACTCGGCTCACCGATGCCACCGGCTACCGGAACGTGGTGGCCACCGTCAGCGCCGGAGTCGATCCGGAGGCAGTTCGCGATCGCCTGCGGGTGCCGGCCGCGGCGTCGGCCCGTACCGGCGATCAGTTCCGCCAGGATCTCGCCCAGCAAGCGTTCGCGCAGATCAACGGGTTGACGATCGGCTTGTACCTGTTCGCCGCAGTGGCGGTCCTGGTGGCCGGATTTGTCATCGCGAACACGTTCGGAATCCTGGTCGCCCAGCGGCAACGGGAGACGGCGTTGCTGCGTTGTGTCGGCGCGCGCCGAGGTCAGATCCTGCGTTCACTGCTCGCCGACTCCGCCCTGGTGGGCGTCGCCGGTGCGATGCTGGGCATTTTGCTCGGATACGCGGTCGCGTGGGGGCTGCTGGAGGGCTCGGCGGCGCTCGGGGTCCGGCTGCCGGCCGGCGGCCTCGTCCTCACGCCCTACCCTCTGCTCGTGTCACTCCTCCTCGGGCCGCTGGTGACCATGGTCTCCGCTGTGGTGCCCGCGGCCCGGGCCACCCGCGTCCCGCCGGTCGCCGCTCTGCGCATGGTGGTGCCCGCCACCGGCAGATCGCGGCGCGTGCTGATCGTCGCCGCGGCTCTGGTGGCGCTGGCCGGCACGCTGACGACGGTGGCGGGGCTGCGACTGGACCAGCCCGAAGCGGCGATGATCCTGGTGGTGGCCGGTGGCATCGGCAACTTCCTGGCCTTGCTGCTGATCTCGCCCCTCGTCATCGGCAGGCTCGTCGCCGCGCTGGGGTGGCTGCCGGGTCGTCTGTTCGGGGTGCCCGCACGGCTGGCGGTCGCCAACGCCCGGCGCAACCCCGGTCGTACGGCTGCCACCACGGCCGCGTTGCTCGTCGGTGTGGGGCTGATGGCCGGCGGCAGCACCATCGCCGCCACGGTGGACCGCACGGCGGAGGCTCAGCTCAACGAGGCGTATCCGGTCGACTATCTGCTCACCCCGGCCGAAGGGCAGCGGGGCATCTCGCCGGCGGTAGGTGCACGTCTCACCGGTGACCCGACATTCGACCTGGTCGCCAAGGTCAAGCAGGTTGACGGGCGGGTGGCCGGCGACACGGTGACAGTCGCCGGTTTGGACAGCGCAGCGATCGGTACGGCGTACCGGCCTGAGGTGACAGCCGGACGGCTGGCTGACTTCGGACCCGGCTCAGCGCTCGTGGCGACAGGTCAAGGCAAGGTCGGTGACGAGCTGCCGGTTTCGGCCGCAGGGCGGAAGCACCAGGTGCGCATCGCCGCGCTGGTCGAGGCCTCCAGCCTTGTCGGCGACGTGATCCTGTGGCCCAGCGACTTCGCGGCGCTCTACCCGTCGCAGCGGGACGACAGCCTGATCCTGGTCCGGTCGGCACCCGGCGTCGACACCTCAGCCGCACGGCAACGCGTCGATGCCGCCCTGACCGCGCATCCGCTGGTGCAGGTCGACGACCTCGCTTCGGTCCGTGCCGAGCGCGGCGCTGCGATCCGCCAGATCCTCGGAATCATCGCGGTCCTGCTGGGCTTCGCGCTGGTCATCGCCTTGGTCGGCATCACCAACACGCTGTCCCTCTCCGTCCTGGAACGCACCAGGGAGTCGGCTCTCGTCCGCGCACTCGGCCTGACCCGGGGTCAGCTGCGCGCGACCCTGCTCGTCGAGGCGCTGCTGATGGCGTCAGCCGGCGCCGTCGTCGGAGTGGCGTTCGGGGTGCTCTACGGCTGGCTGGCGTCGGAGGCGGCCTTCGGTCCCACCGATGCGCTGCTGACCGTTCCGGGCGGGCAACTCCTGAGTTTTGTGCTGATCGCAGCAGTGGCCGGAGCCGGTGCGGCGGTGCTGCCCTCACGCCGAGCGGCCCGCGCCTCTGTCGTCAGCGCCATGGCGGACGCATGAGGCCTTCTATCGTGGTGGTCGTGTGGCGCATCGGCGCGTGGATCCGACCCTGGCTGTTCGATGGAGCCGTGGCGGCGCTCGTCGCTGCCCTGACCCTCTTCGAGTACCGCCTGCCATGGCCCGTCAAGATCTGTGGTCTGGCCATGGCGCTAGCGCTGATCTGGCGGCGGCACCTGCCGATGATCGTGGTGGCCGTGGTCTATCTGCTGGCGCCGCTGCACCTGTTGATGAGCAGCTACGTGCGGATGTTCGACATCGCTGTTCTGATCGCCATGTACGCCGCGGTGCTGTACAGGCCCGAGCTCCGCTGGGGAGTGGTCGCCGGGGCTGGTGCGGGCGTCGCGGTGCTGGTCGCTGCTCTCGTGGAGAACAACCGTTCTGGCAACTTCTGGGTGGTGTTCTGGGTCGTGGGCGCGGTGACGGTGGCGACCTGGGTCACCGCCTACGGCCTGCGCACCCGGCGGCTGTACGTGCAGACGCTCGAGGAACGTACCGCCACTCTCGAACGCGAACGCGACCACTTGGCCCTGCTCGCCGTTGCCGAAGAACGGGCAGCCATCGCCCGCGAGATCCACGACGTGGTGGCGCACAGCCTCAGCGTGATGATCGTCCAGGCCGATGCCGCCGGTTTCACGCTCGAAGGATCCGAGACGCCCGCCCGCGAAGCCCTGGCGACGATCGCCTCCACCGGCCGCGAAGCGCTCGACGACATGGGCCGGGTGATCCAGCTGTTGCGAGGCGCGTCGCTGCCGGTGCCCGAAGCGGTGGTCGAGCCCGTCGCGCATTCGAGTGATCGATCCTGGGCTGCCGTGGCGCGAAGGTTGGAGCGTCGGCAGAGTGCCACAGGTCGCGGTGCCGCGTTCGACGGTTTGCTGGCCGAGGCGGACCGCGCGAATGGCGACGGAACAGAGCGCAGAGCGATCGGGCTCAGGGAGATCGACGGACTTGTGGCACGGTCCGGCCTGCGCGTGGTGCGCGAGACCACGGGTGCGCTGGGTCGCCTCAGCCGGGCGCAGGAGATTGCGGCTTACCGGATCGTCCAGGAGTCACTGACCAACACCCTGCGGCACGCCGGGTCCGACGCCGCCGTGACCCTGCGTCTCGCCTTCACGCCGAAGTCCATGCGTGTCGAGGTGAGCGATGACGGGGGCGGGAAGCGACGGGTCGCGACGGCGGTGACCGCTCGGCCGGGTCACGGCTTGGCCGGGATGCGGGAACGGGCCGCCCTGCACGGTGGCACCTTGGAGGCCGGGCCGCGAGAGGATGGCGGCTGGTGCGTGATGGCGACCATTCCACGGACGTCAGGTGGCACCGATGACGGCAAAGAGTACGACGTGAACGGGGGCGACGCGGTGAACGGCGCAGGCAGTGCCCGGGGTGGTGGCGGGTGATCAGAGTTGTCGTCGTGGACGACCAGGAGCTCGTCCGGCGCGGGTTCCGGTCGATTCTGTCCGCGCAGGACGACATGGAGGTCGTCGGTGAGGCCGCCGACGGGGCCGAGGCCCTGCGGGTGCTGCGGGACGTCGATGCGGATGTCGTGGTGATGGACATCTGGATGCCTGTCATGGATGGCGTCGCCGCTACCCGAGAATTGGTGGCATCGGGAAACCGAGCCCGGGTGCTCGCGCTCACCACATTCGACACCGACGAGAACGCCTTCGCGGCGCTGCAGGCCGGGGCCGGCGGATTCCTGCTCAAGAATGCTCCGCCCACCGAGCTGCTCTCGGCGATCCGGTCCATCGCCGCGGGCGATGCCATCGTTGCGCCCCGGGTCACCCGGCGGCTGCTCGATCGCTTCGCCGGGCAACTGGTGCCCGCGGTGCCGGCGGTGCACAGCTCCGCCAAGCGGCTGGCGACCCTCACCGACCGTGAACGCGAAGTGTTTCTGCTGGTCGCTCAGGGCCGGTCGAACGCCGATATCGCTGAGCGGTTGCATGTCGCCGAGACCACCGTGAAAACGCACGTCGGCCGGATCCTCGGAAAGCTCGAGCTGCGGGACCGCGTACAGGCGGTGGTGCTCGCGTACGAGAGCGGTCTGGTCCGGCCCAATGCATAGATAAAGGTAGATGTAGCCTGGTTGCTCCATTGCCGAGATCGAGGAGGCGCCCGTGATACGAGTGCGAAGCCGAAGGGCGGCTTTGGTGGCGGCAGCCGTCGCGATGACCGCGACGATCTACGGGCTGGTGCAGCTCCCGGCGTCCGCGGACACCAGGACTGAAGTGCGCGAGGTGTTCTCGCCGAACGGCTCGATCCGGAAGGAGAACCTCCGGGTGGCCGATCTCCCGCGGACCGACAAGTCTGTCGACGTGACGGCCGAGGTGGTGACGATCCAGCAGACCGGCGCGCCGGGCAGCCGCTACGACCTCGTCTTCGTCGGTGACGGCTACACCGCCGCGGAGCAGGAGCTGTTCCACAGCCAGGTCCTCGCTCGCTGGGCCCAGCTCAGTGCGGTGGAGCCGTTCCGGACGCTGAAGAACAGCTTCAACGTGTGGCAGGTCAACGCGATCTCGGCCCAGTCCGGATCGGACAACGATCCGACCCTCGGCATCGAGAAGGACACCGCCCTCGACGGCGAGTTCTGGTGCGGAGGCCTGGACCGGCTGGTCTGCGTCGACGAAACCGTGGCCGAGCAGTACGCCCAGCTGGCGCCGGGTGCCGACCAGGCCCTCGTCCTGGTCAACAGCACCACCTACGGCGGCTCGGGCGGCAGCGTGACGGTGTCCAGCGGCGGCAACGCACTCTCCGGCGACATCGTGGTGCACGAACTCGGCCATTCGATCGGCGGCCTGGCCGACGAATACGGCGGCGACCCGACCGCCTATCCCGGCGGCGAACCGGGCGACCCCAACACCTCGGTGGCCAACGAGGCGACGATGCGCGCCCAGCGGCTCAAATGGTTCAGCTACCTGGGCAAACCCACCCCGGACGGCGGCGTGATCGGCACCTTCGAGGGCGCCGCCTACTACGACCGAGGCGTGTACAGGCCGAGCGAGAACTCGATGATGCGATCGCTGGGCAACGAGTTCAACCTGATCGGAATCGACCAGCTGACCGCCGCGATCCTCGCCAAGTCCGGCTGACGGCGGACCGGGTGACGGGTTCTCGGCGCGCAGTGGCGGCCGATTAGAGCCGCTACGCAGTTGTGAGCCGCGGCGGGCGAGCGGGGCGCGTCGAGGGTGTGGGCGGCAGCGGGCGAGCACGGCGCGTCGAGGGTGTGGGCGGCAGCTGGCGAGCAGGGCGCGTCGAGGGTGTGAATGGACGCGAGCGAGCGAGGCGCGTCGAGAGCGTGAGCGGCAGCGGGCGAGCAGAGCGCGTCGAGGGTGTGAAGAGAAGCGCACGAGCAGGGTGCGTCGAGAGCGTGAGCGGCGGTGGACGGGCAGAGCGCCATCGAGGATGTGAGCGGCAACGGGCGAGTGGGGCGCGGGCGGACCTGGGAGAGCAGGCCCGCCCGCACGCGCTGCCTCACTTCGGTTCGTCGTGTTCCCCGCCGAACCACGATCCGGCCGGCGCATGGTCGTCGTCACCGTGTCTCCGCGCCTGCGCCTGCGCCGAAGACCCCGCCGCGGAAGACTCCGCCGCGGGAGACTCCGGCGGCATTGGCCCGGCAACAGGAGAAATTGGCGAGGCACCTGGGGAAGTCGGGTCGGTACTTGGGGGAGTTGGCCCAGCAGCAGGAGGGGGAAGAGAAGGAAAACGAGGAGCAGAAGACATGGCGGCATGCCGCCCTGCGTCCGCAATCTCCTCTCGATCACTGAACCCGCGCCCAACCTCCGGCAAGCCGAATGACACCTCGGCCTCAGGAAATTCGACCACGGACTCCCGCCGCCGAGACCCGAACCCCGCGTCACCCACCACGACAGGTGCGGCTCCGGCCGACCCCCACGGCACCTCGCCACCGCCGAACCCAGCCGTAGGACGAGTCACCGACGACCCCGAACCGGCCTGGCCCGGCATAGAAAGATCACCCGTAGGCCGCGAAGCGAACTCCGAGTCCGAAACGACAGACCCAGACCCAGACCTGGACCCGAGCCCGAACCCGGACCCCAGCTCGGACCGGGACCCGGACCCAGACCGCTGCTCAAGCACGGACCCGGTCCGCGAGCCCGGCTGAAACTCGGATCCGGTCCGCGAGCCCGGCTGAAACTCGGATCCGGTCCGCGAGCCCGGCTGAAATTCGGATCCGGTCCGCGAGCCCGGCCCGGTCCCGGACCCGGCCGCCACCTCATCCGAAGTCGCCAGCCCGGAACCCGACCCAGACCCCAGCCCAGATCCGGACCCATCCCGCTCCTGAGACCCGGACCCGGTCCGCGAGTCCAACCCAGCTCCGGACCCGGCAGCCCTCAAAGCTGAAGCCGCCAGCCCAGACCCAGACCCCTCCCGCTCCTGAGATCCGGACCCGGACCCGGCGGCCACCTCATCCGAAGCCACCAGCCCAGACCCGACCCCAGCCCCAGCCCCAGCAGCCCCCTGCCGCCCACTCCCCACAGGCCACAATCGAGGCCGCCGCCGAGCAGCCAGATCCTCAACCCACCCGAACGCCACCACCGCCAGCAACGTCAACCCCAGCGAAGCGACCAGATCCGTAGGCCCGTCCAACTCCCCAAGATCATCCAGCGCCAGCACCGTCAGAACAGGCCAGATGGTCGCGATCGCGATGTTGTGCCAGAGATAGATCGTCACCGCCCGCGCGTTCAACAGATTGACCGCCCCGTCCACCCGCGGCCGACGCTCGAGCCACGACATGTCCGGCTGCCACCGCAACGCCAGCAGGACGAAGGCCAGTGACCACAACGCCTGCGACTCCGATACCTCGTTGAGGTCCCAGCCCGACTCCGAAGCGTGCCCCCGCAGCCAGTACAACGCGGCCAGCCCCATGAGCGCCGAGGCCGCGACCACCAGGCCCGGCCGGATCCGGGCCAGTCGACCGTCGTGATGCGCGAAGCCGGCGATCCAGCATGCGCCGTAGGTCGCGAAATCCCACATGGCCGCGTCCGCCCGCCCGAACGGCAGCGAGAAGCCCGTCTTGTCGAGGATCGCGATCAGCACGATCGGCGCCGCCACCGCGGCCCAGCCGATCTTCTTGTACGCCAGGTACAGCACCGGCGACAGCACCACGAACCACAGGTACGCCCGGATGTACCAGAGCGGCTCCCAGACGTCGATCCCCTTCTCGCTGCCCGGCGGGTCTCCGATCGGCAGCAGCCACAGGCCGAGTTTCCAGCTCAGCGGTTCGTCCCCGCCGTCCTCGTCGGTCCAGCCCAGGTACAGCATCGCCGGCACCGCGATCACCGCCAGCAGCCACAGCGGGGGCAGCAGCCGGCGCAGCCGCGAGGTGATCACCGAGCCCGCCGAGCGCCGGTCCAGGGATGCTGCTGTCAGCGATCCGGCCAGGGCGAACATGATGCCCATCGCGGGCAGCAGGATCGACAGCCACGGCCAGCCGAACAGGTGGTAGACGATCACCCGGACGATGGCGGCGGCGCGGAGCAGGTCCAGATAGCGGTTGCGCACCGGAGCACGCTAGCGATGCCCACCTCCCTTTCAGCACCTCCGGAGCGGTCCACAAGTACGCCCGGCCGGGTTACCCCGAAGGGGTGAAGTGTCCGGATTGTCAGTGCGATTGTGCGTCGCCGGTGATCTGTCCGGAGTCAGGAAAGTCCAGGTCAGGATGCCTGTCGCCGGGTTGTGGGGGAGAACTGGCCGAAACCTGCGGTAGTCACCGTTGCGTGGTGCCGCCGTTGGTCCTCCTCGGAGGCGGCGTGCACGGGCGCGGCGCATGAGGCAAAGGGAGACACACGGGATGCGCAAGCCTGCTGTCGTAGTGACCGCCGCGGTCTCGGCGGTGCTGGCCGGCGGGATCATGGTGGCCACCACCGCGGGTGCGGAGGAGACTCCGGCCACGCCGGCGGCGCCGTCGATGGTTCTGCCCGACCTGCCGGCCATCCCGCAACTTCCGGCCGACGGCGGCGTACCCGCGACTGCCGGGCTGCCCGCCGTACCCGGGGATCCGGCTGCTCCCGCCGGTCAGCTGACGCCCACCTCCGGCGCTCATGCCCCCGCCCGGCCCGGGGGTGTCGCCGATCCGGCGAAGCCGGCGGCGGACCAGCCGGCCGCGCCCGGCGCCGCGACCACAGCTGCCCGCCCGGCGGCTGACGCGGCGACCCGACCGGCGGCCGGCGCCCCGGCGGCGGCCAAGCCCGATGTCAAGGCCGACGACCGGGCCGACGAGAAGCCGGCGGCCGACAAGCCCACCCGCGGGGGCAAGCCGAACGCCTTCTCGGCCGCCCAGCGGGACGTGACCACCAGCCAGGCCCTCTCCACCGACCCCGGCGGCAGCGTCCAGCAGCAGGCGTTGACGCTGGTCAACGAGAACCGGCAGCGTGGCGGTTGCGACAAGCTCACCGTCGACCGGCGGCTGATCGTGGCGGCGAACCGGCATGCCGCCGAGATGGCGCGGCGCGGCTACTTCGCGCACGAGGACTCGCGCGGGCAGCGGGCCGGTGACCGGGTCGAGGACGCCGGCTACCGGTGGTCGCGCTACGGCGAGAACATCGCCCGTGGCCAGGACAGCGTCGCCGAGGTCGTCGACGGCTGGATGAAGAGCCCCGAGCACCGCGAGAACATCATGGACTGTGGTCTGCGCGAGGTGGGCGTCGGGCTGGCCTTCAGTGTCGACCGTACGCCGTACTGGGTCCAGGACTTCGCCACCCCGCAGTGACCGGGAGAAAGCGCTGAGCGACCACCCCTGTGTTTGACGTCCCGGATTGATGCCACAGTCGTTCGGCGGACCTTCCCAGGTGCACGGATGTGCTTCGATGTGCGGACACATCTCCTGGGGAGGACGATTTTGGGAGTGCAGCGGGTTTCCGCACGCCTCGCGACCGCCGTGCTGGCGGTGGCGGTCGGCGGGGGGCTCGGCGCTGTGGTGCTGTCCCCGGGCGCGGCCGGCGCCGCGACCCGGACGGTGAGCGCCGCACCGGTCACCGCCGTCGTCGTCACGAAGGCCGCCGCGGCTTCGTGCTCGACGGGCAAGTACCAGAAGCAGGTCGAGGGTTACCTCAAGAAGATCGGCGGCTACGGCACGGTCTCGGTCGACGGCAAGCAGTCGGCCAAGGACTGCGCCGCGATCAAGAAGTTCCAGGTCCGCTTCGGCATCAAGCCGGCCGCGGGCCTGGCCGGGCCGACGACGTACGGAGTGGCCAAGCGGCTCGCCGCCACGAAGACGTCGAAGTGCAAGGCCAAGAAGTCGGGCTACACGTTCTGCGTGGACCTGACGAACCAGACGACCTGGGTGATGAAGAACGGCAAGGTCTACGCCAAGCCGACGGTCACCCGGACCGGCATGAAGGGGTACCGCACGCCGTCGGGCTCCTTCAAGATCAACAAGCGCACCAAGAAGGAATGGTCCGACCCGTACGAGGTGTGGCTGCCGTACTGGCAGCGCTTCATCGGCGGCCGGGGCTTCCACCAGACGACCACGTACATCCACGATGCGTGGCGGGGCTCGCACGGCTGCGTCAACCTGCTGCCGGCGGACGCCAAGAAGTACTACAAGATCGGCAAGATCGGCATGACGGTCAAGGTCATCGGCCGTCGGTCGGGCACCTGATCAGGTAGGCAAGCGCAGAGACGGCCCGCCGGCCTGAGCCGGTGGGCCGTCTTTCTTTTCCGGTACGGGGTCAGGCCGCGAGCTCCTGGTGGCTCGTCCGGGCGTGCGTGGTGAGCACGTCGTGACCGGGGAAGGCCTTCTCGTCGCCGGACGCGGTGAACACCCGCAGGCCCTGCCGGGTCAGCGTGTACGTGACGTCGGTGAAGTGGCTCACCGTGTCGTCGTGGTGCACGATCGTCAGTTCGTCGGCGCGCAGCATGGTCCCGTCCTTCGCGTACGCAGGTGGTGCACGTGACCT
The DNA here is from genome assembly GCF_040649415.1 of Actinoplanes sp. NPDC048967. Lineage (NCBI taxonomy): Bacteria > Bacillati > Actinomycetota > Actinomycetes > Micromonosporales > Micromonosporaceae > Actinoplanes > Actinoplanes sp. NPDC048967. Next base: position 688,633 of record NZ_JBEZFL010000001.1, on the reverse strand, counting down.
GGATTACGGTTGCCGGGCCGCCCCCGGTTCAATCCGTCGGCCGATTGTGCCTTCCGGCAGGCCCCTTGACCAGGCCCGCCACTGAGCCTGCCGCCTCGCCTTGACCTGCGCAGTCGGCCACAGGTCGGCCGTCGGGCGGATTACCGACACCTACCTGGTATCAAATCGTTCCGACCGATATAGATCAGCTGTCCGATCGGCCCGGGTTTTTCGTCGGTGCCCCGGCATAGAGTGGCGCTCGTGTCCCGCCCCCACCGCCGCGCCCGCACCCTGCTGGTCGCGTTCGTCCTGCTGCCACCCCTGACCGCGGCCTCCTGCGGCGACGAGCCGTCCCGCCTCACGGTCGGCGCCGCCGCGATGGGCACCGTCGCCGAGATCGTCGAGGCCTCCGGCTCGGTGACCGCCCGCGCCGCCGCCACGGTCACCTCGCCGGCCGAGGGCACCCTCGCCGAGCTGCGCTTCGACGCCGGTGACCAGGTCCGTAAGGGCCAGGTGGTCGCGGTGGTCGACTCACCCGCCGCCGAGCGCCGCCTGGAGCAGGCCGCCCGGGCCCTCGACGCGGCCTCCTCGGGCGGCGTGCCGTCCACCGGGGGCACCGCGGCATTCACCGCCGCCCAGCACCGCACCGACCAGCGCGCCGACAAGGCGTTCACCGACGCCCGCAAGGCCGCCGACAAGGTCACTGACGCCGAGCTCAAGACCGCGCTCCTGGCCCAGGTGCGGGCCGCCCAGCAGCAATACGAGGCCGCCTCGGACGCGGCCGGCGCAGCCCTGCGCTCGGTGCAGCGCGGCGTCGCCGGCCTCGGCCAGGCGGTCAACGCCCTCGGCACGGCCCAGCGGCTCCAGGCCCAGCAGGCGTACGACCTGGCCGAGGCGGCCGTCGACGCGCTCACCCTGCGCGCCCCCGTCTCCGGCGTCGTCCAGCTCGGCGGCACCGCCGCGGGCGGCACGTCCTCGCTCACCGATCTGCTCGCCGACCCGGCCTCCGCGGCCGCTGCCGGTGCGCCGGCGCAGGCGCCCGTCGCCGGGGTCGATCCGGCCGTGCCGCAGGGCGCCACGGTCGGCGCGGGCACCCCGATCCTCACCATCGTCGACACCGGCAAGCTCGGCCTGGCCGCCGAGGTCGACGAGACCGACGTGCTGCTCGTGCGGGCCGGTGGCAAGGCGACCGCGGAGCTCGACGCTGCCACCGGCGCGACCTACGAGGCGAGCGTGCGCGCCGTCGACCTGCTGCCGACCACGTCCGCGCGCGGCGGCGTCTCCTATCGTGTGCGGCTCACTCTGGGCAAGGGCCGCTATGCGGACGGCCGGCCCGCGCCCACGCCGCGGCCGGGCATGAGCGCCATCGTCCGGCTCCAGGTGCGCCAGGCCGACGACGCGGTGACCGTGCCGGCGTCCGCCGTGGTGTCCGCCGACGGCCGCGACACCGTCTGGACCGTCCGCGGCGGCAAGGCCGAGCGGGTGCCGGTCACGCTCGGGGTCCAGGGTGAGGACGTCGTGCAGGTGGTCTCCGGCATCGGCGCCGGCCAGCAGATCATCGTGGGCGGTGCCGACCAGGTCAGTCCCGGGCAGACCGTGCCGTGAGCGACATCCCGGCCATCGTGGCCACGGACGTCTCGCGCACGTACGAGCTGGACGGCGTCTCCGTCGCCGCCCTGCGCGGCGTCTCCCTGACCGTGCACGACGGCGACTACCTGGCCATCGTCGGCACCTCCGGCTCCGGCAAGTCCACCCTCATGCACCTGCTCGGCGGGCTCGACCGGCCCACCGGCGGCACTCTGCTCATCGGCGGCCGGGACGTCGCCACGCTCTCACCGCCCGAGATGGCCCGGCTGCGCAACGAGACCATCGGCTTCGTCTTCCAGTCGTTCCATCTGCTCACCCGCACCACGGCCCGCGACAACGTGGCCCTGCCGCTGGTCTACCGCGGCGTCGGCCGCCGGGAACGCCGGGCCCGGGCCGGCGAGATGCTGGAACGCGTCGGCCTGGCCCACCGGATGGACCACCGGCCCAACCAGATGTCCGGCGGTGAGCAGCAGCGGGTGGCCATCGCCCGCGCGCTGGTCACCGGGCCGTCGGTGCTGCTGGCCGACGAGCCCACCGGCAATCTCGACACGACCACCGGCCGGTCGGTGCTGACCCTGCTCGAGTCGCTCAACGCCGACGGCGTGGCCGTCGTCCTGGTCACCCACGACCGCGAGGTCGCCGAGCGCGCCCACCGGCAGATCGTGATGCGCGACGGGCTGATCGTCGAGCCCGCCCCGGCCGCCGGGGACGGCCCCGCGTGAGAGTCGCCGAGGCCTGGCGGGTCGCCCTCGACGCGCTGCGCGCCAACCGGCTGCGCAGCGTGCTCACCATGCTCGGCGTGGTCATCGGCGTGGCCGCGGTGGTCGCGCTGGTGGCCATCGGCACGGGCACCAAGCAGCAGATCGAGCAGCAGGTCGAGGGCCTCGGCTCAAATCTGCTCATCGTCGTGCCGGGCCGGCTCGAGGCCGGCTCCGCGCCGTCGGTGTCGACGCTGTCGCTCGACGACGTCGACGCCGTCTCCCGGGTCGTCGGCGACCGCAACCGGGTCGCGGTGACGGTGGCCTCCGGCGAGACCGTACGCGCGGGCAGCCGCAGCTCGTTCGCCAGCATGCAGGGTGTCCTCGAGACCACCCCGAGCGTCTTCGTCCGGCGCCTCGACCGGGGCACCTACCTCACCCGCTCGGACGTCAACACCGCCCGCCGCGTCGCGGTCCTGGGCGCCGGCGTGGCCGGCCAGCTCTTCGGCGACCGGGATCCGATCGGCCGGCAGATCACCATCGGCGGTGTCCGGTTCCGGGTGATCGGCACCTTCGAGGCGCTCGGCCAGAGCCTCGGCGTGGACCGCGACAGCGAGGTGCACATCCCCGTCACGGCTGCCCAGCGGCTGCTCGGCACCGACCGCATCGACGCCCTGGCGATCCGCGCGCCCGACCGGGAACGCATCGACACCCTCGGCACCGACATCGTCGCGGCCCTCGGCAAGCGCCACCCCGAGAGCGACTTCAGCGCGGTCACCCAGGAGCAGATCCTCGGCGTGCTGGGCGACATCCTGGGCGTGCTGACCGGTGTCCTGGCCGCCATCGCCGGGATCAGCCTGCTGGTCGGCGGCGTCGGCGTCTCCAACATCATGCTGGTGTCGGTGCGGGAACGCACCAGAGAGATCGGCCTGCGCAAGGCGGTCGGCGCCCGGCCCCGCGACATCGGCGTGCAGTTCCTGCTCGAAGCTGTCCTGCTCACCACGATCGGAGGCGTCATCGGTATGGCGCTGGGCATCTCCGCCGCGCTGCTCGTCGACCGGCTGTCCCCGGTGCCGGCCGCCGTCACCTGGTGGTCGCTGGCCCTGGCGTTCGGGGTGTCGGCGCTGGTCGGCATCGTCTTCGGCGTCGTGCCCGCGCAACGCGCCGGCCGCCTCGATCCCGTCGTCGCGCTGCGGACCGAATGACCACGACCGTCCGCGAGCGCCGCACCGTGCCGGCTCCACTGCTCGTCCTCACCGCCATCGCGTCCGTCCAGGTCGGCAGCGCCGTCGCCCGCACACTGTTCGACGACCTCGGCGCGGCCGGCGTCACGCTGCTGCGCCTGTTGATCGCGGCCGTCGTCCTCGGCGTCGCGTTCCGCCCCCGGATCGGTGGCTGGTCCGCCGCGGCATGGCGGGCCGCCGGGCTGCTCGGCGTGGCCATGGCGGGCATGAATCTGCTCTTCTACCTGGCCCTGCGCACGGTCCCGCTCGGCGTCGGCGTGACGGTCGAGTTCCTCGGACCGCTGCTGCTCACGCTGGTGCAGACCCGGCGGCTGGTCGACCTGCTGTGGGCCGTGCTGGCCGCCGGGGGAGTCGCCCTGCTCGGTCTCGGGTCCGGGTTCACGGCGCCGCTGGGTGGACTGCTGCTGGCGTTCGCGGCCGGGCTCTGCTGGGCCGGTTACATCCTGGCCAGCGCGCACCTGGGCACCTTGGTCCCGGGCACGGGCGGGCTGGCGGTGGCGCTTGCCGTGGCGGCGGTGCTCGTTCTGCCGTTCGGCGCGAGCGGTGCTTCCGCCGTACTGGATCATCCGTCTCTGCTCGCCGGCGCGGCCGCGGTCGCGTTGCTGTCGTCGGTCCTGTCCTACGGTCTGGAGATCAACGCGCTGCGGCGCATGCCCACCCGGGTGTTCGGCATCCTGATGAGCCTGGAGCCGGCCGCCGCGGCCGTCGCCGGCCTCGTGGTGCTGCACCAGCGGCTCGGCCTGCGCGAGGTCGTGGCGCTGCTGCTGGTGAGTCTGGCCAGCCTGGGCGTCACTCTGGCCCAGCGCGAACCGGCACCCCCACCCACCTCACCGGCCTGACCGGCGCGGCCAAAACCTCATGTCCGGGCCCGGGAGGCCGAACAAAGAACGTGTCGCTCAGGGTCCACGCCCCCGCATACGAGCTACGCGATCTGCACGGAGCCTCTCGTGCGGTCGCGTACCTCGCGCTGGCCGCGTCGCCTTACGTGTTCGTGACGTCGTACATCGACCCGGGCGTCAACCTGATCACTCTGATCGTGTCCGCGGTGATCTCTGTCCTGATGGCGTTCACGGGTGTGCTCTGCTGGCGCCGGCCCGCCGCCTTACCCCGGTCGGGCTGGTTCATCGCCCCGATCCTGGCCACCGCGGTGGTGGCCGGCCTGAACTTCGCCACCCACGACGCGTCCACCGGCTCGCAGCTCTTCTACCTCTGGCCCATCCTGTACGCGGCGAACTTCCTCAGCCGCCGCGTCCTGTACCTCAACCTGCTCCTGGTGTACGCGGGCGACGCGGCCACCGTGTTCGCGGTCCTCGGGCCCCAGCGCGGCGCCTCGGACTGGGTCGCCATGGTGCTGGCCATGACGATGGCCGCCACCGTGGTGCAGAGTCTGCGGGTCCGCGCCGACCGGCTGCGTGACGTCCTGGAACGGCAGGCGAACGCGGACCACCTCACCGGCCTGGCCAACCGCCGCTACTTCGACGACGCGCTGGTCGCCGAGGCCGCCTGGGCCCGGCGCACCGACGGCGCCCTGGCCCTGCTCACGGTCGACCTGGACCACTTCAAGACGATCAACGACACCTTCGGCCACGCCGAGGGCGACCGGGTGCTGCAGGCGGTCGCCGACGCGATGCGCGACGTCGTCGGCGAGACCGGCGTCGCGGCCCGGCTGGGCGGCGACGAGTTCGTCATGCTGCTGCGGATGGGGCGGCGCGCCGCCGTGGGCGTCGCCGACGCCCTGCGTTCCGCGATCGCCGACCGCACCGACCTGCTGGGCGGCCCGCCGGGCGTGAGTATCGGCATCGCGGTGCTGCCCGGCGACGCCGGCACGGTGGAAGACCTGGTCGCGGCGTCGGACGCGGCGCTCTACGAGGCGAAGACGTCGGGCCGCGGCCGGGTGTCCGTCGCCGGCGAACGGCACAACGTCGACCAGGTGCCTAGCTTTGTTCCGGAGTCCCGGTCCTGACCAGCCCGAGAATCTCCCGGCGCATCCGCGGGTAGGGACCCCAGCCGTCCCGCAGCACATGGATGTAGATCGCCTCGAGCGCCACCTCGATCCGCTGCGCCAGCTCCTGATCATCGGGCAGCCCGAGCCGCGCAGCCCGGGCGAAGTGATCGAGCGCCTCCATGTGCCGCCCCTGATCAAAGGCGCTGCGACCGGCGTTCTCGTGCACAACGCTGCGCAGCAGCTCCGGCGCCTCCGAACTGGCGGCCTGCTCGAACAGCCGATCGGCCTCGGCGTAGTCCCCCCGCAACCGCAACACGTGCGCCAGCTCGGCCTGCGCGATGACGAGGGCCTGCACATCCCCGGCCGACTCGGCGTGAGCCAGCGCCAGCCGGCTCGCCGCCGCGGCCATACCGAGCTCGCCCAGCAGCCGGTACACCTCGGCCCGCACACTGAGCAGCCCGGCCCGGGCGACGTTGTCCTGCTCGTCGGCCAGCGGCCCGTCGAGCCGCTCACCGAGCTCCCGCAGCGCGTCCCGGTCGTCCACGACCTCGCGCAGCGTGGCACCGTCCAGCCGCCACCGGATCGCGGCCAGATCCTCCGGACCCAGGGGCCTGGGCCGGCCCGGGGCGGCGGGCTTGATCTCGGTGGGCTCCGGCCCGGGTACGAGCAGCGCCCCGGCCTCGTCGTCGAGTTTCGAGGGCGCACCAGGCGCCGGCCCGCCGCTGGTCGGCTGAGCGTCGCTCGGCTCGGGCTGATCCGGGGCGGCGACCTCCTCCGGTGACACCGTGGTGGTGGCGCCGGCGATCCCGTTCATCAGTCCGGTGATGTCCAGGTTCAGCACGACCCCGTCGGCCTTCGCCTGCTCGGCGTTCTCCGGGGCCGCCTTCGGCTTGGCCCCGAACCACGTGGGCCCGAGATCCGAGTCGGCGTACTTGCGCGGCTCCGACGGCCCCGACGTGATCAGCCGCCCGATCGGCGCGGCGTTCGCGGCGGGGTTCGGGCCGGGCCGGGTGGCCGGCGGGACCGGGGAGACCGGCGTGGCGCTGCCCGCACCGGGTTTCGGGCTGTGCTGCGGCTTGACCTCCGCGGGGGCGGCAGTGGCCGGCTGCGCTTCGGCAGGCCGCGTGGTCGGCACTCCGCCGGTCCGGAAGGCGGCTTCGGCCAGTTGCTTCGCTTGTTGCTGGCGGGCGAGCTCCGCGGCGCGGCGGGCCTCCTCCGCCTGGCGGGCGGCTTCGGCCTGCCGGGTCGCTTCGGCGTGCTGTTCGGCTTCGAGCTGGCGGGCCGCGATTGCTGCCTGGCGGGTCGCTTCGGCCTGGCGGTCGGCTTCCTCGGCCTGGCGTGCGGCCTCGGCTCGGCGGGCGGCGTCGGCCTGGCGTGCGGCTTCGGCTTGACGGGCGGTCGCTTCGGCTTGGCGGGCTGCGATCTCCGCTCGGCGGGCGGCTTCGGCGCGGCGGGCGGCCGCTTCAGCCTCGCGGGCTGCGATCTCCGCCTGGCGGGCGGCCTCGGCCTGGCGTGCGGCTTCCGCTTGGCGTGCGGCTTCCGCCTGGCGTGCTGCTTCAGCGTGGCGCGCGGCTTCGGCCTGGCGTGCGGCTTCGGTTTGGCGGGCGGCCTCGGCTTGGCGGGCGGCCTCGGCCTGCCTGACAGCCAGCTGGGCCTGATGTGCGGCTTCGGCTTGCCGGGCGGCCTCTGCTTGTCGCGCAGCGATCTCCGCCTGCCTGGCCGCTTCCGCCTGACGCGCGGCTTCGGCCTGACGCGCGGCTTCGGCCTGACGCGCGGCTTCGGCCTGACGGGCGCCTGCCGCCTGGCGAGCCTGTTCCGCTTGGCGTGCGGCGTCGGCTTGGCGTGCGGCGTCGGCCTGGCGTGCGGCTTCAGCTTGGCGTGCGGCGTCGGCCTGGCGTGCGGCTTCAGCTTGGCGTGCGGCGTCGGCCTGGCGTGCCGCGTCGGCCTGGCGGGCGGCCTCCGCCTGCTGCGCCGCGGCCCGCCGAGCTGCCTCTTCCGACCGGTGCTGGTCCGCCGGATCGCCGTGACGCGGCTGCGCGGGCACGCCCATCGGCCGCACCGGAAGCACGGGCTCCGCTTGATCCGGACCACCGTGCCGCGGCTGACCGGGCCGGCCCTGAACGCCGGGATCGGCGAGATAGCTTTGGGCTGCCTGCCCCGAACCGTCCGCCTCGCCCGGCCGCTGCGCGGGCACCTGGAACGGCCGGTCGACGGGAGGCTGCTGTGGGCTGCGGTGCTGCCCCGGTACGTCGGCGTAGGCCGCCGGCTCGCCACCGGCGGGCGCGGGAGAACCCGGCCGGACCATGCCGACCGTCGGCATCTCCGGCTGAGGGCTGATGAGCGGCAGCTCACCGGTGACCGGGCCATCGACGCCGGGCCGGGCCGGAAGAACCTCGCCCTCGAGCGCGGTCGGCCCGCCCGTGACAGGTCGGACCTGGGCGGGAACGTCGTACGCGGTGACCCCCGGCTGCGGTGCGCCAACGGTCGGAGCAGTACGGGACGGCGGCCGCTGCGAAGGCGGCACAGCGGTCGGCGTACCCGTGGAGAGAATCATCGCGGTCCGCGGCCCACCGACGATCGGCCGCTCAGCGGTCGACCCGTCGTCGAACGACGCCCGGCCGCGCGAAGCGTTGGCGGCGGGCGGGGCAGCCGGCCCGCCACGACGACCCCGAGGTGTGGCGAGGCGCGGATCGGTGTCCTGCGGCGACGAGAACCGCGGATCGTGCACCGGCACACCGCGCGGATCGGTGGCCGCCGGAAACGCCTGGGGCGACGCGAGCCGCGCGTCGGCACCCTGCGGCGGCGGAGCGAGCCGGGCGTTCTGCCCCGGCTGCTGAGCATCCTGACCAGGCAACTGCTGAGCGGCCCAGGCGTCCTGCGCAGGCGGCTGGATGAGCCGCGGGTCCGGCCCGGGCACCGCACCCCGCGGCGAGAACCGGGGACCGTGCACCGGAACGCCATGTGGATCGGTCCCGGCCGGGAAGCCGAGCGAGGACGCGACGCGCGGATCCTGCGTCTGACCATCATTGGCCCACGGGGTGAAAGCCGCCGGGGCCTGCGCCGCCGCCGGGCTCTGCGGCGACTCGCCGACCGCGGGCCGCCGGATCGGCGTGGGCGCGGACGGCGGCACCGGCGGAGGCGCAGCGGCCGGCATGACGGGCGGCCGGTCACGCGGCCCCGCCGGGCTGACGGGCGGCGCCTCCGCGGCGCGCCGATCCGCCGAGGGCATCACCCCCGGCCGCAGACCGTCAGGAACCGGCCCGGCCGGACTGACCGGAGCCCGCCCGGCACCACCGGAAGCATCGCGTCCCTGATCAAACGCGGCCGGAGCCTGCCCGGCGCCACCGGAAGCATCCCGCCTTTGATCGAACGCGGCCGGAGCCTGCCCGGCGCCACCGGAAGCATCCCGCCCCTGATCGAACGCGGCCGGAGCCTGCCTCGCAACACCCGGTGTGGAATCGAAGGCAGCCGGACTGACCGGTGCCCGTCCCGCGACACCCTGCGCGGCCGGACTGACCGGGGCCTCGTCCGTCACCCCGGACGGCGAGACGAACCCGACCCGCGGCTTCCGCGCACCTCCGGCCCGCCCCTGGTCGACCGCAGCCGGTGCCGCACCCTGCCGCCGCGTCCCCGGCCCGGCCGCCGCCGGCGCCTTCGGCACGTTCGGCAGCGCCGGCGTCACCACCCGAGGCGTCGCCGTCGACGGCGCCGCCTTCACCACCCGCGGCGTAGCCGGCGGGTCGGCCTTCTTGATCACCCGCGGCGGCGCGGGCGGCTTGGCCTTGCTGAGCACGCGTGGCGGCACCGGCGGCGGTGCCTTGCTCAGCACCCGCGGGCCCGCACCGTCGTCCGGCGTCTGCGGTTCCTCGGTCTGGGCCGCCGCCGCAGCCGGCCGCGGCGCCTCGGCGGCGGGCCGGTCGGACCACGGCTCGGCCGGGGCGATCCGCGACTCCTCATCCGGTACGGACGCAGCCGGCCGATCCCACGTGGTCCGCGAAGGCCGGCGGTCCCGCCCCGGGGCCGGCCGACGCTCGTACGGGAGCAGGTCCTCCTCGCGCAGGTCGTCGACGAGCGGGTCGAAGTTCTGATCACGCCGCGGGCGGTAGAGGTCGGCCACGACCTCTTCCTCGGGCTCGTCCGGCACCGGCGGCGACACCCGGGCGCGGCCGGTGACCGGCTGCGGCACGTCGTCGCGGCGGCCCCGGCGCACCGGCTCGTCGATCGGCTCGTCGTCCCAGCTCTCGATGACCCGGGAGCGGCGGGACGCGGTGTAGCGCTGCTGTTCTTCCCAGTCCCGTTCGTCGAAGTCGCGGTCGTCGTACTCGAGTTCGTCGAAGTCGAGGCTGCGGCGCTGCCAGCCTTCGGCGCCGGGCGGCGAGACGGGCGCGGCGTCGAGGTCGGCCGGGGTGAACGCGGGGTCGTCGAGCCAGCTGGGGCGTTCACCGTCGAAGGCCTGCTTGATGCGCTTGTCGCGGTTCGGTGACCGCTGGTAGCCGTCCTGGCGGCGCTGGCGGCGGCGTTCGGCCAGCTCGTCGACGCCCGGATCGAGGGGAATGACCGGCTTCAGCGGGGGTTCCGGAATGTCGGCGAATTCGTCGTCTTCGACGTATCGGGCGCGAATCGGGGGACGGCGGGTATCAGCGCCCCAGCGGGCCGCGACTGCGTCCGCGTACGGATCCCGGGCGGTCGCGGTGGTGTCCGCGTACGGCTGTTTCGGGCCGTCGTCGTACTCCGATTCCCAGTATTCGTCGTCCTCGAAGCTCATCGGGTCACCCCGGCACGACCCGCGGAGGGGCACGACAGTGGCTGCGCCGAGCCGGCCCGCTGTCGCATCCGTGCCCCCCGTCCTCGCCGCCGCGCACGCCCACCCGCGCCCGGTAGCCCTTCCCCGCCGTACGAGTTGGAAGGTTAACCACGGATTTGCGTAGCGCGCTACCGCCCGCGGGAGCGCTTCATCCGGCCCTGGTGGTCCCCCGACCCCGGGAGCCGTCCCGGCGCCGCGGCCCGCCGGAAGAGTTCCATCGACAGACAGTACGGACGCGGGCGCCCAGCGGTTCATTCTCCGGCGTGGGCAAACGGAAGGTTTTTGACAATTGACGTTGAGTGACGACGGCGGCTGCGGCGGTACCCCATTCATGAACCGCTCTCATTGTTTTGGTGAGGTGGCCGGCCACGGAATTTAAGCCATTCTTAATGGCCGGCTGAGGAAAGCAACGAAGAATGGCGCCGGACCGGGCGATCTTGCCCTCACCCACTGTGACCGTGGCGAGGGACACGTCGCGTATCCACGGATCATGGCCGCCCCGGATGTCACGGTGGGAAGCACGGGCCGGCCCGGCGCTGTGCCGGCCCGCGGCGCGCCACCTCATCTCCCGGCGCGACCGCTGAGTGACAGAAACACGACACCGAACGGAAGGGAGCGGATCATGCCGCGTCTCGACCTCGGCGCCGTACGCGCCACCTGCCGGGTGGCGCTGCGCCGCCTGGACTCCTGGACCCTGTCCACGATGAACTCCCCGGCCGGCGGCCGACGCCCCCGTTAAGCCGCCATCCGCCGGGGCCCAGGAACGGCGGCGGGTGCACCCGCCGCCGTTTCGATCCCCGACCTGCCCCCGGGCGTATCCGGTCCGCCGACCGCCGCCGCTCAGAAGCGGCCGTCCTTGTTGAACGGTGCGATGAGCGCCGGCAACGCCAACCCCGCGCGGCACAGATCGTGCAGCAACCGCGAAAGCTCAGCCCGGGTCAGCATCTCCAACTGCTCCGGCTCCCGATGCGGCACGTCCAGAGCCCGCGCCGCCTCCACGGCCCGTGCCCCGATCGCCGCCTCCACCGCCCACAACCGCTGGGCCAGCATCGCGATGTGCGCGGAGCGGGTCAGCTCCTCGTGCAGCCGCAGCAACCGGCGCAGGTCGGCGGCCAGCTTCTCGATCGGCGGCCCGAGCGGCTGCGGCTGTTCCGCCCGGCGACCGGGCCAGGACTGCGACACACCGGCCCACCAGCGCGGCGAGTAGATGACGACCGCGCCGATCAAAGTGGGCGTCACGGTGATGAGGGCGAGTTTCCCCACGTCGAGCAGGCTCACGGTGCGCTCCTTCAGCCCGCGTGCATGGACACCTCTCTGACGATCCGCCCGCCCGCAATCACCGTCAAGCCGGATCTGTGCGACGCCCGAAGTGGATCTCCGCAGGTCAGCGGGTGCGGCCGCGGCTCACCAGGCGGGTGATCGGCATCGGCGGCGCCGGGATGTCCGGGCCGTCGTAGCCGCGGACCACGCCGAACGGTCCTCCTGCGGCCCGGTCCTCCCAGGCCTGGCGGGCCGTCACGATCTCGTCGTGGTCGCGGCCCACGAAGTTCCACCACATCACGAGCCGTTCGCTGAACGGTTCGCCGCCCAGCAGCATCAGCCTGGTCGCCGGTCCCGCGACCAGGCGCAGCTCGGTGCGTCCCTCGCCGAGGTAGAGCAGCGGTCCCGGCTCGACCGGCACGTCCGCCGCGGTCACCGCGCCGTCGATGACCAGCACCGCGTACTCGAAATCGGGTCTCAGGGGCAGCGCGGCCGTGCTCCCGGCAGCCAGGGTGATCTCCGCTCCCAGCAGGGGAGTGTCGCAGCGGGCGGGGGAGACCGCCCCGGCCAGGTCGCCCATCAGCACGGTGGCGGTGAGGCCGCCGTCGGTGAGCACCGGCAGCTCCGCGTGCTGGGTGAAGGCCGGCGGTCCGCCGCGGGTCGCGTCCGGCAGAGCCACCCAGAGCTGAACCCCCTGGAGTACGCCGCTGTTGTCGGCCGGGGTCTCCTCCGAGTGGGAGATGCCGCGCCCGGCGGTCATCAGGTTGAGCTGGCCCGGCCTGATCTCCTGCAGGCTGCCGAGGCTGTCGCGGTGCACGATCTCCCCGGCGACCAGCCAGCTCACCGTCTGCAGCCCGATGTGCGGGTGCGGGCCGACGCGCATCCCCGCCGAACCCGCGAGCCGGTGCGGCCCGTACGCGTCCAGGAAGCACCACGCCCCGACCATCCGCCGGTGCTTGCTGGGCAGCGTCCGGGTCACCGTCAGCCCGCGCGGCCCGCCGAGGGCGACCGGGGTGCCTTCGAGGATCTCCACCCCGGCCGGGGGCGTCGTCACGTCAGGAATGCTCACCGTTGAAAGCTACCGCCGTTCCCGCGCTCAGCGGAGCGGCTCGCAGCAGGCTTGCGCCCAGCGCCACCACGGCCAGGGCGAGCGGCGCGGTGATCGGCACGACCAGCAGCGTCGCCGTACGGCCCGCCAGCAGCCCGCCGAAGCCGACGATCGAGACGCCGAGGACGCCCAGCGTGCACATCGTCGCTCCGAGCGCGGCCCGCGCGGCCGATCCCGCGGTGATCATCGTGGGCCGGGGTGTGTCGAAGCGGCGGAAGACCAGTACCAGGCCGGCGGTGACCAGCGCGGCAGCCGCCAGCCAGAGCGGCCGGGTCGCCCACCAGCCGGCCGACCCGGGTGCTCCGGCGGTCAGGCCGCGGGCCGCCACCAGGACGACGAACGCGGCGGTCAGGTGCCAGAGGAACGCCGTCATGGCCAGCCCGTTCGCCGCCACCACGGCCTGCCACACCCGGGCCCGGCTCAGCAGCCGGGTGGCCGGAACCCGGACCAGCAGCACGAGACCGATCAGCCAGACCGCGTGCGCGGCCAGCGCCACCGTCGGCGGCGACATGTTGGACACCGTCTCGCCCGGCACCCCGACCATCGACACCGGGTACGGCCCCACCGTCGTCAGCAGCAGCACCGCGCCGAGCCCGCCACCGGCCAACAGCAGGGCGAGTCGCCGGCCACCGCGCTGCAGCGTCCCGTCGGCGTAGAAGAAGCCGAGCTGGTGCACGCCGGCCCAGACCACCAGCAGGTTCAGCACGGCGATCCGCGGGTGCCCGGCGAAGCGCAGCACGTCCACGCCGACCGCCACCGCCAGCAGCAGCACCGGCACCTTCGCGCCGAAGCGCTCGTGCAGCCGCCACATCACCGGTGCCAGCGCGACGAGTCCCAGGTAGACGGCGAGGAACCACAGCGGCTGCACCGCCGTCCGCAGCGCCACCCGGATCAGGCCCTGGTCGTGGCCGGCCAGGGCCACGCCGAGGGCCACGGCCAGCCAGACCGTGAGGAAGACCGCGGTCGGGCGCAGCAGCCGGGCCGTACGGGACCGGGTGAAGTCCGCGTAGCCGCCGCCGCGGCGCCGGATCGAGGTCAGGGCGGTCGCGTGGGCGAAGCCGCCGACCAGGAAGAACACCGGCATCACCTGCAGCAGCCAGGTGATCGGCTGCAACCGGGGGACCAGGGCCAGCACGTTGGTCACCCGGGTGCCGCCGTCGGCGCCGGTGACCGGTACGGCCATCAGCCAGTGCCCGGCGATCACCACGCCGAGCGAGGCGACGCGGAGCAGGTCGACGTAACGGTCCCGGCCGGGCGGGGTCGCGGCCGCCAGGGACGCGGCGGAGGCGCCGGGCACGGTGGTGGAGGTCATGCCGGATACCCTGCCGGGCCGGTGACCTGGGCGGATGGGTGTGCGTACTCAACTCCGACCGGGTACCGGCGCTGACAACGGGCGCTGCCGGCAGTACGGTGGCCGCTGCTTCTCCGACCGGGAGGTCGACGTGCGTCCCGTACTCGCTGCCCTGCTCGTCGCGGCTCTTGCCGGTTGCAGCGCCGACAAGCCGAAGCCCGTGGAAAGCCCGCCCAGCGCAGCGGCACCGAGTGCCGTGCCGACATCCTCGGCCCGGCCGGTGACGCCCGCGCAGCTGCCGCAGGGCGGTACCCGGATCTTCCCGGCGTACCGGGTCGTCGCCTACTACGGCACCGCGGGCAACAGCAGCCTCGGGGTGTTGGGCGAGGGCAGCCCGGACAAGATGCTGCCGAAGCTGCGGGCCGCGGCGAAACCGTTCGCCGGTGGCCGCCGGGTGCAGCCCGCGTACGAGTTGATCGCGAGCGTCGCCCAGGCCGGCCCGGGCGCCGACGGCAACTACAGCCGGATGATCCCGCTCAGCCGCATCCAGGAGTACGTCGAGCACGCCCGCCGGCACCAGGTCCTGCTCATCCTGGACCTGCAGCCGGGCCGCGGCGACTCCTGCCGCAGGCCCGCCGGCTGGAACGCTTCCTGGTGCAGCCGCACGTCGGGCTGGCCCTGGACCCGGAATGGCGGATGCCGGAGGGCAAGGTGCCCGGCAAGACCATCGGCCGGGTCGGCGCCGCCGAGGTCAACCGCGTCTCCGGCTACCTGTCCGGCCTGGTCCGGGCGCACAAGCTGCCGGAGAAACTGTTCGTGCTGCACCAGTTCCGGGCGTCGATGCTGCCGGACATCACCCGGATCAGGAAGCAGCCCGGGCTGGCCCTGGTGCAGCACGTCGACGGCTTCGGCACCCGCTCGGAGAAGGACGCCACCTGGAACAGGCTGCGCCGCCCGCAGCAGTTCCACCTCGGCTACAAACTGTTCTACGACGAGGACGTCAAGCGCTACCGGGCGGCCGACGTGCTCAGGTTCAAGCCCGTTCCCGAGCTGGTGAGCTTCCAGTAGCGCCCAGGCTGGCCGAGCCCAGCACCCGGGTGATCGTCACCTCGATGACGACCCGCTGCGGGTTGGGCCGGGGCCGGCGGTAGCGCTCGGCGTAACGGCGCTCGGCCTCGGCCACCGACTCCGGGTCGTCGCGGACCACGGCGCGGCCCTCGATCGTGCTCCAGCGTGGACCGTCGACCTGGCAGATCGCCACCCGGTCACCGCCCGCGCGGACCTGGCGGACCTTGGCCGAGCCGCCGGAGGCGATCACCCGCAGCAGGCCCGCCGCCGGGTCGACGGTGGCACCGACCGGCACCACGTGCGGCGAGCCGTCGGTGCGCAGCGTGGTCAGCGTGCAGAGGTGCCGCTCGGTCCAGAACTCCAGAACTGCCGGGGCTGACAGGGACAGCCGACCACTCATGCTTGCTCCGTCGGTAGGTGACCCTGGCGCACGGCGGCGACCAGGCGTTGGTGGTCGCTCTCGACCTGGTCCGCGTACGCGCGGGCGAACTTGCACAGCATGTCGTCGAGCTTGTCGCTGCCGCCGATGTAGCCCGCGATCATGGAAGCGCCGCTGGTCCGGGCGTGGCTCTTGGCGAGCAGGTAACCGCAGATGCCGGCGTAGTCGGCCAGCGCGCCCGCGTTGATGTCCTCGACCAGGATCGCGCCCTTCATGTCGCGGAACTGCCGCACGTAGAACTGCAGCTCGCCCACGGTGGCCCAGCCCAGCAGCGGGTCGCTGACGGTCTGCAGCGCCTGCTGGTACTCCACCACGCGCTGGCCCTGGTGCCGGTGCCAGGCCACCGAGCCGTGCTGGTGCTTCGCGATCACCGACCGGCGGGCCTGCTTGAGCTGGAGGAACACCACGTCGTCGGGGCTGCTGCCCTCGCACAGCGCGACGTACGCCCGTAGCCCCACCGACCCCACGCCGACCACCTTGTGCGCGATGTCGACGATCCGGTAGCCGGCCAGAATGCGCGCCCAGTGCGGTGGCAGCGTGTTCAGGTAGCCGTCCAGGGCCGCGGCCAGGTGGTCGAGCTCCTTGTCGCTGGGCCGGGTGATCAGCGGCGGCTCCTGCACCAGCCGGACGGTGCCGTCGCGGTGCTCGGTGAAGCGCGGCAGCGCCCGGTCGCTGGTGCGCCGGCGGGCCCGGCGGGCGGCCCGTTCGATCTCGTCGCGGAAGCCGGGCTTGGTGGCCGCCTTGCGCAGGTCGTCCACGTCGAGGGCGGCGAACGAGCGGGCCAGCAGCGGCAGCTCGGCGAGGTGGCCGATCTGCTCGCGGTATTCCTCGACGCAGTGCTGTACCGCGTCGGCGCAGGCGTGCTCGCGGAAGCCGTTCTGCCGGCCGGCCACCCAGACGCTGGTGACCAGCCGGCGCAGGTCCCATTCCCAGGCGCCGGGATGGGCCTCGTCGAAGTCGTTCAGGTCGAAGACCAGTTCGCGTTCGGGGGAGGCGTAGAAGCCGAAGTTGCCCAGGTGGGCGTCGCCGCAGATGACCGGGGTGATGCCGGTGTGCGGCAGGGGAGCGAAGTCGTCGGCCATGATGTTGGCCGAGCCGCGCAGGAACGCGTACGGCGAGGCGATCATCCGGCCCACCCGGACCGGAACCAGCCGGGGCAGCCGCCCCTCGTGCGCGTCGGCGATCTGCTGGACCGGGTCGACGCGGTCCGGCGCCGGGGTCCAGTGGGCGAGGTCGGAACGCGGCGAACGCTCGCGCAGGGAGCGGCCGAGTTCGTAGCGCTCGGCGCGCGACGGCGCGGACTTGCGCAGGGACGCGAAGCCGTGGTCACGACGGGTGTCGAGCACGACGTGGCCGGCCGGTGGCGGGGAAACCGGTGCTGCGTCCATCACCGCCGAGCGTACGGGTCCGCACCGGTCCGGCTGTTGACGAGGGTCTTGTTATCGCTAACAATGACCGTCGGGTCCACCCTCCGGGACACCCACGCCCATGGTGGTGCGCGACGGGACGAGGTGCGGCGATGGATGTGCACGCGGCGCGCAGCCCCGCCATGACCGATGTCGCCCGGCTGGCCGGAGTCTCGCACCAGACCGTCTCCCGGGTCCTCAACGACCATCCGAATGTGCGCGAACAGACCCGCCTGCGGGTACGCGCGGCCATCGCCGAGCTGGGTTACCGGCCCAACCGGGCGGCCCGGGCCCTGGTCACCGGCCGCTCCCAGCTGATCGGCATCGTCGCGCAGAACAGCACCCTCTACGGCCCGGCCTCGCTGCTGGCGGCCTTCGAGCAGGCCGCGGCCGAGGCGGGTTTCGCGGTCAGCGTGGGCAGCGTCGGGCGCCTGGACCGGGAGTCGATCGCGGGGGCCGTCGAGCGGCACCTGGACCAGCGGGTCGCCGGCCTGGTGGTGATCGCGCCGGTGAAGTCCGCCGACGACGCCCTCGAGGGCATGCCGGCCGGGGTGCCGCTGGTGACCATCGACGGTGATCCGCAGCGGTCGCACACTCTGGTGACCGTGGATCAGGCCGCCGGGGCGCGCGCCGCGACCCGGCATCTGCTCGCCGCCGGGCACCGTACGGTCTGGCACATCTCCGGCCCGCCCGAGTGGTACGACGCGGCCTGGCGCATCGAGGGCTGGCGGGCCGCCCTGCACGAGGCCGGCGCCGAGGTGCCGCCGCTGGTGAACGCCGACTGGTCGGCGGCCTCCGGCTACGACGCGGGCCGGATGCTGGCGCGGATGCCCGAGGTGACCGCGGTCTTCGCGGCCAACGACCACCAGGCGCTCGGCCTGCTGCGGGCGTTCAGCGAGCACGGCCGCCGGGTGCCGCACGACGTGAGCGTGATCGGCTTCGACGACGTGCCGGAGGCGGCCTTCTTCATCCCGCCGCTGACCACCGTGCGGCCGTCCTTCGACGCGGTCGCCCAGGCCGGCCTGGACCTGCTGCTGGCCCAGATCACCGACCCCGCCACGCCGCCGAACCGCGTGGTCATCGCCCCGTCGCTGGTCGAACGGGCCAGTGTGGCCCCACCTGCCTGAACGGTTTCGCCAAGGTTGCCGCGTTGTAACCACAGAGCCGTTGACATCGGAAATGTTAGCGCTCACACTCGATCCCACGCCGCCTGTCGTGTGGTCTGTGACACGCCGGCGCCACGCCGGATCCCCCTTCCCGGAGGTATTCAGTCATGCCTGTCGCTCCGTCCGAGACCTATGTGATCGGCGTCGACTTCGGCACCCTCTCCGGCCGGGCCGTGGTCGTCCGGGTGTCCGACGGCACCGAGCTCGGCTCGGCCGTCCACGAATACCCGCACGCCGTGCTCACCGAGGCCCTGCCCGACGGCACCCCGCTCGGCCACGACTGGGCGCTGCAGGTGCCCGGCGACTACGTCGAGGTCCTCCAGCAGGCGGTGCCCGCCGCGGTGCGCGCCGCCGGCATCGACCCGGCCCAGGTGGTCGGCATCGGCACCGACTTCACCGCGTGCACCATGGTGCCGACGCTGGCCGACGGCACGCCGCTCAGCGAGCTCGAGGGGCTGGCGAGCCGGCCGCACGCGTACGTCAAGCTCTGGAAGCACCACGCCGCCCAGCCGCACGCCGACCGGATCAACCAGCTCGCCGCCAAGCGCGGCGAGCCCTGGCTGCCGCGCTACGGCGGCCTGATCTCCTCGGAGTGGGAGTTCGCCAAGGCGCTGCAGCTGCTGGAGGAGGACCCCGAGCTGTACGCGCGGATGGACCGCTGGGTCGAGGCCGCCGACTGGATCATCTGGCAGCTCACCGGCTCCTACGTCCGCAACGCCTGCACGGCCGGTTACAAGGGCATCCGCCAGGACGGGCACTACCCGTCGCCGGAGTTCCTGAGCGAGCTCAACCCGGACTTCGCGAGCTTCGTGGCCGACAAGCTGGACCAGCCGATCGGGCAGCTCGGTGCCGCCGCCGGCACGCTGAGCGCCGAGGCCGCCGGTTGGACCGGCCTGCCCGAGGGCATCGCGGTGGCGGTCGGCAACGTCGACGCGCACGTCACCTCGGCCGCGGCCCAGGCCCTCGAGCCGGGCCAGATGGTCGCCATCATGGGCACCTCGACCTGCCACGTGATGAACGGGGCCGAGGTCGCCGAGGTGCCCGGCATGTGCGGCGTCGTGCAGGGCGGCATCGTCGAGGGCCTGTACGGCTACGAGGCCGGCCAGAGCGGCGTCGGCGACATCTTCGCCCACTACCTGCGCTACCTGGCCCCCGAGTTCACCCACGAGCACCTCACCGAGCTGGCCGCGCGGCAGCGGCCGGGCGAGCACGGCCTGATCGCGCTGGACTGGCACAGCGGCAACCGCTCGGTGCTGGTCGACCACGAGCTGTCCGGCCTGCTCGTCGGCGAGACGCTGGCGACCCGGCCCGAGGACGTCTACCGGGCGCTGATCGAGGCGACCGCGTTCGGCACCCGGACCATCGTCGAGACGTTCAACGCCGCCGGCGTGCCGGTGCGCGAGTTCGTCGCGGCCGGTGGGCTCGTCAAGAACCCCCTGCTCATGCAGATCTACGCCGACGTGCTGCGGATGCCGCTGTCGGTGATCGGCTCCGACCAGGGCCCGGCGCTGGGCTCGGCGATCCACGCGGCGGCCGCCGCCGGCGCGTACCCGGACGTCCGCGCGGCCGCGGCGGCGATGGGCCGCAAGGAAACCGCGGTCTACCAGCCCGACCCGGCCGCGGCCGAGGTCTACGACGAGCTGTTCGCCGAGTACACCAAGCTGCACGACTACTTCGGCCGCGGCGCCAACAAGGTCATGCGCAACCTGCGGGCCGTCCAGCGCCGGGTGGCCGCCCGGTGAAACCTCTCGATCGCAACCAGCACGCCTACGGACAGGAGTCCACCCGATGAAGCCGCAGATCTGGTTCCTCACCGGCAGCCAGCACCTCTACGGGCCCGAGACCCTGGACCAGGTCGCCTCCCAGTCGCAGCAGATCCAGCAGCTCCTGACGACGTCCGGGGGCATCTCCGCGGAGATCGTCAGCAAGCCGGTGCTCACCGACAGCGCGGCGATCCGGACGGTCATGCTGGCGGCCAACGCCGACCCGGCCTGCCTGGGCGTGATCGCCTGGATGCACACGTTCTCCCCGGCCAAGATGTGGATCACCGGCCTGGACGCGCTGCGCAAGCCCCTGCTGCACCTGCACACCCAGCTCAACCAGGCGCTGCCGTGGGCGTCCATCGACATGGACTTCATGAACCTCAACCAGGCCGCGCACGGCGACCGGGAGTTCGGCTACATCCAGACCCGGATCGGCGTGGCCCGCAAGACCGTCGCCGGGCACGCGTCCGATCCGTCCGTGGTGACCCGGATCGACGGCTGGGTGCGGGCCGCGGCGGGCGTGCAGCGCCTGCGCAGCCTGCGGCTGGCCCGCTTCGGCGACAACATGCGCGACGTGGCCGTCACCGAGGGCGACAAGGTCGAGGCCGAGCTGCGCTTCGGCGTCTCGGTCAACACGTACGGCGTGAACGACCTGGTCGCGGTGGTCGACGCGGTTCCGGACAGCGAGGTCGACGCGCTGGCGGCGGAGTACGCGGACGCGTACACGCTGGACCCGCAGCTGGCCCGCGGCGGTGACCGGCACGAGTCGCTGCGCTACGCCGCGCGGATCGAGGCCGGCCTGCGGCAGTTCCTCACCGAGGGCGGCTTCGGCGCCTTCACCACCAACTTCGAGGACCTGGGCGGCCTGCGCCAGCTGCCCGGCCTGGCCGTGCAGCGGCTGATGGCCGACGGCTACGGCTTCGGCGGCGAGGGCGACTGGAAGACCTCCGCGCTGCTCGCGGCGGTCAAGGCGATGGGTACGGGCACCGGCCGCGGCACCTCGTTCATGGAGGACTACACCTACCACTTCGGCCCGGGTGAGCAGAAGATCCTCGGCGCGCACATGCTCGAGGTCTGCCCGAGCATCGCCGCCGACCGGCCGTCGTGCGAGATCCACCCGCTGGGCATCGGTGGCCGCGAGGACCCGGTGCGGCTGGTCTTCGACGCCGCGCCCGGCCCGGGTGTGGTGATCGGCCTGGCCGACATCGGCGACCGGTTCCGGCTGGTCGCCAACACCATCGAGGTCACCGCGCCGGACGAGCCGCTGCCCAGGCTGCCGGTGGCCCGCGCGGTCTGGAAGCCGGCCCCGTCGCTGGCCACGTCGGCCGAGTCCTGGC
The DNA here is from genome assembly GCF_040649415.1 of Actinoplanes sp. NPDC048967. Taxonomy (NCBI): domain Bacteria; kingdom Bacillati; phylum Actinomycetota; class Actinomycetes; order Micromonosporales; family Micromonosporaceae; genus Actinoplanes; species Actinoplanes sp. NPDC048967. The sequence continues at coordinate 667,538 of NZ_JBEZFL010000001.1, read as the reverse complement.
TGACCGCGGGCGGGCCGCACCACACCGTGCTCACCCAGGCGGTCGGGGCGGAGCCGCTGCGCGACTTCGCCACGATGCTCAACACTGAACTGCTGCTCATCGACGAGAACACGACCACGCACGACTTTGCCGATCGGGTTCGGTGGAACCAGGCGTACTACCGGCAATACGCGCGGTAAGTACGTATCGCCTGCGTAACAACAGTGTCGAGAAATGTTTACTTATGATCGCACGTGCGGGAAAGTTGCCCGGTCGTGCGCCCACCATCGCAAGGAGAGAACGATGAAGTTGACCCGGCTCGCGTCAGTGGCCACGGCCATGACGCTCACGGTGGCCCTGGCCGCCTGTGGCTCCAGTGAGAAGACGGCCGACCAGGAAGGCGCCGGCGCCGCCGACAACAAGGGCGCGCTGATCGGCGTGACCATGCCGACGCGTTCCTCCGAGCGGTGGATCGGTGACGGTGACAACCTCAAGAAGCAGCTCGAGGCCAAGGGCTACAAGGTCGACCTGCAGTACGCCGAGGACGACATCCCCACCCAGGTGAACCAGCTGGACAACCAGATCACCCGGGGCGCCAAGCTGCTGATCATCGCGTCGATCGACGGCACCGCGATCACCACGCAGCTGGCGAGCGCCAAGGAGAACAACATCCCGGTCATCGCCTACGACCGGCTGATCCGCAACAGCCCGAACGTGGACTACTACGCCACCTTCGACAACTTCAAGGTCGGCGTCCAGCAGGCGACCTCGCTGCTGGTCGGCCTGAAGCTGCTCAAGGAGGACGGCACCACCAAGGGCGACGCCAAGGGCCCGTTCAACATCGAGCTGTTCGCCGGCTCGCCGGACGACAACAACGCCACGTTCTTCTTCAACGGCGCGATGTCGGTGCTCCAGCCGTACATCGACAACAAGACCCTGGTGGTCAAGAGCGGCCAGACCGACTTCAAGAAGGTCGCGATCCTGCGCTGGAAGCCGGCCGTCGCCCAGGACCGCATGGAGAACCTGCTGACCTCGACGTACAAGGGCGGCGCCAAGGTCGACGGCGTGCTGTCGCCGTACGACGGCCTGAGCATCGGCATCCTGTCCGCGCTCAAGAGCAACGGCTACGGCACCGCCGGCCAGCCGTACCCGGTCGTCACCGGCCAGGACGCCGAGCAGGCGTCGGTCAAGTCGATCATCGCCGGTGAGCAGTTCGCCACCATCTACAAGGACACCCGCAAGCTCGCCGACACCACCGTGCAGATGGCCGACGCCGTTCTCAAGGGCCAGAAGCCCACGACGAACAACGACAAGGACTACGACAACGGTGTCAAGGTCGTCCCGGCCCAGCTGCTGGACTCGGTGATCATCTACAAGAGCAACTACAAGAAGGAGCTCGTCGACTCGGGCTACTACAAGGAGTCGGACCTCCAGTAATCCGTACCGGTGCCCGCCGCCCACCCGGCGGCGGGCACCGCCTCCTTCGCGCGCGTGCGACCCTGGGGAGTGCCATGAGCGACACCATCCTGCGGATGCAGGACATCACCAAAACGTTTCCCGGGGTCAAAGCGCTCCAGGACGTCAACCTGACCGTACGTCGCGGCGAGATCCACGCGATCTGCGGCGAGAACGGCGCCGGCAAGTCCACCCTGATGAAGGTGCTGTCCGGGGTCTATCCGCACGGCTCCTACGAGGGTGAGATCACCTTCGAGGGCGAGGAGTGCCGGTTCTCCGGCATCCGCGACAGCGAGCACCGCGGCATCGTCATCATCCATCAGGAGCTGGCGCTGGCGCCGCAGCTGTCCATCGCCGAGAACATCTTCCTCGGCAACGAGCAGGCCACCCGTGGCCTGATCGACTGGAACCGCACCAACCACGCCGCCGGCCAGCTGCTGGCGCGGGTGGGCCTGCACGAGAGCCCGGTGACCCCGATCCTGGAGCTGGGCGTCGGCAAGCAGCAGCTCGTCGAGATCGCCAAGGCCCTGTCCAAGGAGGTCCGGCTGCTCATCCTCGACGAGCCGACCGCGGCGCTCAACGACGAGGACTCCGCGCACCTGCTGGGCCTGCTGCGCGGGCTGCGCGACGAGGGCATCACCTGCGTGATCATCTCGCACAAGCTCAACGAGGTCATGGCCATCGCCGACCGGGTCACCATCCTGCGTGACGGCCGCACGATCTCCACCCTGGACCTGGCGACCGACGAGGTCACCGAGGACAAGATCATCTCTGGCATGGTGGGCCGCGACCTCGACCACCGTTACCCGCCGCACGAGTCGCACGTGGGCGAGGAGGTGCTGCGGATCGAGGACTGGACCGTGCACAGCCCCACCCAGCACGGCCGGGTGGTGGTCAGCAACGCCAACCTGAGCCTGCGCCGTGGCGAGATCGTCGGACTGGCCGGGCTGATGGGCGCCGGGCGCACCGAACTGGCGATGAGCGTCTTCGGCCGTTCCTACGGCACCGGCATCACCGGGCGGATCATCAAGGACGGCAAGGAGATCCACCTGCGGTCGGTGCGCGATGCGATCGACCACGGCATCGCGTACGCGACCGAGGACCGCAAGCGGTACGGCCTGAATCTCATCGAGGACATCAAGCGCAACATCTCCGCGGCCGCCCTGGGCAAGCTGGCCAAGCGCGGCTGGGTGGACGAGAACGAGGAGTTCAAGACCGCCGGTGCCTTCCGCAAGAGCATGAACATCAAGGCGCCGAGCGTGCTGAGCATCACCGGCAAGCTCTCCGGGGGCAACCAGCAGAAGGTCGTGCTGTCCAAGTGGATCTTCACGAACCCGGATGTGCTGATCCTCGACGAGCCCACCCGCGGCATCGACGTCGGCGCCAAGTACGAGATCTACACGATCATCAACCGGCTCGCCGACGAGGGCAAGGCGGTGCTGGTCATCTCCTCCGAGCTGCCCGAGCTGCTCGGGATCTGCGACCGGATCTACACGCTGTCGGCCGGCCGGATCACCGGTGAGGTGCCGCGGGCCGAGGCCACCCAGGAGAACCTGATGACGCTGATGACCAAGGGAACGGAGTAACCGCGATGTCTGTCGCACCCACCAACGCCGACCTCGCGGTGGACGAGTCACCGGCGGCGCCGGCCGGCCCGACCGGGGACTCACCCCGCCGGTACAACCTGAACCTGCGCCAGAGCGGCATCTACATCGCGTTCGCGCTGATCGTCGTGCTGTTCTCGGTGCTCACCGGCGGTGACCTGCTGGCACCGCAGAACATCAGCAACATCATCGTGCAGAACTCGTACATCCTGATCCTGGCGATCGGGATGATCCTGATCATCATCGCCGGGCACATCGACCTGTCCGCCGGCTCGGTGGTCGCGGTCTGCGGCGCGGTCGCGGCCGTCCTGATGGTCGAGCAGAACGTGCCCTGGCCGCTGGCGCTGCTCATCACGCTGGTCGTCGGTGGTCTGATCGGCGCCTGGCAGGGCTACTGGATCGCCTACTTCGGCATCCCGGCCTTCATCGTCACGCTGGCCGGCATGCTGCTGTTCCGCGCGCTGACCCTGACCATCCTGGGCAACCGGGGCATCGGCCCGTTCCCGGACGAGGTCCGCACGCTGTCGAACGGCTTCACCGAGGGCTACCTGGGCAACGTCGGTCTCGGCGCGCTCGGCGGCGCCGACCTGTTCAGCCTGCTGGTCGGCGTGATCGCGGTCGGTGGCATCGTCTTCACCCAGTGGCGCACCCGCTCGGCCCGCCAGCAGTACGGCCAGGTCGTCGACCCGCTGCCGCTGTTCATCGGCCGGATCGCGGTGGCCTCGTTCCTGGTCATCGCCGTCATCGTGCAGCTGGCCCGGTTCAAGAACCTGCCCTGGGTGCTGGTGCTGCTGGCGTTCCTGGTGCTGGCGTACTCGCTGCTGACCAACCGGGCGGTCTTCGGCCGGCAGATCTACGCGGTCGGCGGCAACCTGCAGGCCGCGACGCTGTCCGGCGTCAAGGTCAAGTCGGTCATCTTCTGGATCTTCGTGAACATGGGCGTGCTGGCCGCCCTGGCCGGCGTGATCTTCGCCGGCCGGCTCAACCAGGCGAACCCGACGGCCGGCGCCAACTTCGAGCTGGACGCGATCGCGGCGGCCTTCATCGGCGGCGCGGCGGTCCAGGGCGGCGTCGGCAAGGTGGTCGGAGCCATCACCGGTGGCCTGATCATGGGTGTGATCAACAACGGCATGTCGCTGATCGGTGCCCAGAGCGAAACGGTCCTGCTGGTCAAGGGTGCAGTCCTGCTGGCCGCAGTGGCCTTCGACGTCTGGAGCAAGCGCCGCGCCGGCGCTTCCCGTTAGGGAGGTTCCGGGCGACGGGTGATAGGGGAGAAACGGCGGCGGCCCTTGGGGGGACCGCCGCCGTTTCGCATGTCCGGGTCGACATTCCGAAACTTCCGGTAGCTCGTGACCCGCGCCACCCCCGAACTGGTCCTGAGGCGCATCGAAATACCAGCTGGAAACCGGTTAAAAGCGGGCGTTGTGCGCGGTAACAAATTCCGGAAGTGTTCCGGGAACCATTGTTTCCGCGATGTTGCCATGCCAGCATGACGGTGGCATTGAAACCCGTCGTTCTTTGGATCAGGTCGTGCGATCCGAGAAGGAGGCCATCGTGGCAATCCCCCCTCCTGTCCACTCCGCCGGCACCCCGCGGCGCCGCTCGTTACGGGCCCGCGCGCTGCTCGCCGGGGCCGTCGCCGTCGTCGCGGCGACCGGCGCGGTGACGCTGATGCCGAACGCGAACGCCGCGGAGTCCACCCTCGGCGCGGCGGCGGCCCAGTCGGGCCGCTATTTCGGTACGGCGATCGCCGCGAGCCGGCTCAGCAACTCGACGTACTCCACGATCGCCGGCCGCGAGTTCAACATGATCACGGCTGAGAACGAGATGAAGCCCGACGCGACCGAGCCCAACCGGGGCCAGTTCAACTTCAGCGCCGGCGACCAGATCTACAACTGGGCGACTCAGCGGGGCATGAGGGTACGCGGTCACACCCTGGCCTGGCACGCCCAGCAGCCCGGCTTCTGGGGCAGCCTCAGCGGGAGCAGCCTGCGGCAGGCGATGATCGACCACATCAACGGCGTCATGGCCCACTACAAGGGCAAGCTCTACGCCTGGGACGTGGTCAACGAGGCCTTCGCCGAGAACGGCAGCCGGCGTTCGTCGAACCTGCAGTCCACCGGCAACGACTGGATCGAGGCGGCGTTCCGCGCGGCCCGCACCGCCGACCCGGGTGTGAAGCTCTGCTACAACGACTACAACATCGAGAACTGGACGTACGCCAAGACCCAGGGCGTCTACAACATGATCCGCGACTTCAAGTCGCGCGGCGTGCCGATCGACTGCGTCGGCCTGCAGACCCACTTCACCGGCGGTAGCTCGCTGCCGGGCAACTTCCAGACGACACTGTCGAGCTTCGCCGCGCTGGGCGTGGACGTGCAGTTGACCGAGGTCGACGTCACCAACTCGTCCACCTCGCAGTACGCCGGACTGACCCAAGCCTGCCTGAACGTGCCCCGCTGCACCGGCATCACCGTCTGGGGCGTACGGGACAGCGACTCCTGGCGCTCCAACGAGAACCCGCTGCTGTTCGACGGCAACGGCAACAAGAAGGCCGCGTACACCTCGGTTCTGAACGCCCTGAACGCGGCCGGACCGGGCACGCCGACCTCGCCGACCGCGGGCCCCGGCTCCCCGACCCCCTCGACCCCGCCGGGCTCGGGCACCCGGATCGTCGGCGCCCAGTCCGGCCGGTGCATTGACGTCCCGAACGCGACCCAGAACAACGGCACGCGGGTCCAGCTCTACGACTGCAACGGCGGCAGCAACCAGACCTGGACGCTGACGTCGAGCAAGCAGCTGACCGTGTACGGCAGCCGCTGCCTGGACGCGGCGGGCTCGGCCAACGGCTCGGCGGTGCAGATCTACAGCTGCAACGGACAGACCAACCAGCAGTGGAACGTCAACAGCAACGGCACCATCACGGGCGTGCAATCGGGACGCTGCCTCGACGTCTGGGGCACCGGCAACGGCCAGCAGGTCCAGCTCTACGACTGCAACAGCCAGGCGAACCAGCGCTTCAGCCTGAGCTGACCCGACGCAGACGATCACGGTGTGGCGGCAGCGACTTGCCGCCACACCGTTTCGCCGTCCGAGGTCCGGAAGTTTGGGACAGTGAAGCCATGGTGCCCACACTGATGCTGGTGGGCCTGGTGCTCGGCCGCTGGTGGCGTACGACCCTGGTGGCCGCCACGCTGGGCTGGCCCATCCTGCTGCTCGCCGACGACCTGATCGAACCGGGCTGGAACATCGCCGCCGCCGCGGGGGTGTCCGCGGCCAACACAGCGGCCGGCATCGTGGTCCACCAGGCGATCCGCTGGGCCGTACGCCGCGCCACCAGCAGAGCCTCCGAGGGGCCGCCGCCGGCGACGTAGTCAGCGGGCCGCGGCCAGGCCGAATCCGGCCGGGGTGACCTCCGGGAAGACCTCGGCCAGCGACCCGAAACCGCACCGCTTCTGCAGGATCTCGCCGATCACCGCGCGATAGTCCGTCGTCGCGGCCAGGTCGCCGGCGACCAGAGCGCCCGCCGCCAGGCCCGGCCACGTGCCGTACACCGTGCCGCCGCGCACGCCGCCGCCCATCAGCAGCATCGCGTTCCCGTGGCCGTGGTCGACCCCGCGGGACGCGTTCTCCGCCACCCGCCGGCCGAACTCGCTGACCGTCACCACCGTCACCGACGCCATGCCGGCCGGGCCCAGGTCGGCCGCGAACGCCGCCAGTGCCGTCGAGGTTTCCAGCAGGTTGTCGTACATGCGCTGGCCCTTGACCGCCGTGCCCAGGCCCTCGTGCATGTCCCAGTCGCCGGAGTCGACCGCCGCCGCGGCCAGGCCCACCTTTGCCTTGATCAGCCGGGCCACGTCCTTGAGGGCGTTGCCCAGGGGCGTGGCGGGGTAGGCCGCGCCGTTCGCCGGTGCGTACGCGGTTGCGCGTACCCCCGTGGTTGCCGTCAGGGCGGCGTCCGCCGCCAGGGCGGGACCGGCCAGCAGGCCGGGCGCGGTCGCGTACATCTTGCGCAGCGACGCCGCCATCGGGCGGTTCGCGCTCTCGCCGGCCAGCGTGAAGCCGTCGACCGAGGCCATCGACACGTCGGAGAAGGCGCCGCCGAGGAGCCGGGCCGGCATCGCGTTGCCCATCGCCACCGCGGCGAGCGGACCGGTGGCGCCGGTCAGGCCCAGCATCCGGTCCAGCCAGCCGCTGCGCAGGGACGTGCCCGCGGCCGCGCGTTCCATCTCCTCCATGGCGGCGAAGTGCGAGCGGGTCGGGTTCGGCTGGCCGACCGCGTGCACCGCGGCCAGGCTGCCGTTCTTCCACATCGGCAGCAGCGGGGCCAGGCCCGGGTGCAGGCCGAACATGCTGTTGCCGCCGATCGCCTGGCTCTTGGGCAGGGCGATCGTCGGGCGGAGCTTGTAGTAGTCGGGGTCGCCGATCGGGGCGATCGCCGACAGGCCGTCGAAACCGCCGCGCAGCGACAGCACCACGAGGGTGTCCCCGGTGTAGCCCTCGGCGGCGTACGCCAGCCGGGTGGACAGCCCCTCGCCGACCAGGCCGGCCAGCGCCCCGGCGGCGCCGGCCGCGAGGCCGCGGCCCAGGACGCCCCGGCGGGTGAGCAGCTTGTTCTCGTCGCAGCAGGCCTGTGCAGTCACGGTGGTCACCTCAGCTGGAAGGAGGGCGAGTCGAGGACGAGAGCGATCAGGTACGGCAGACTCCCGGCGACCGACTCCTTGCTGGTCAGAGAACTCGTCGGCAGCTTGCCGGCGACGCTTAGCACGGCCGCCACGTGATCGGCGGGCAGCGGGGTGCCGACCAGCCGCCGGGCCAGCGCGTCCACCAGCGCCCCGTACGTCCTGGGCAGCACCGGCACGAGGGACGTGAGCAGGTCGGCGGGACGGGTGAGCTGCTTGGGGTACCAGCCGGCGGCGAGGTTCAAGTGGCTGTTGCAGCGCATGAGGAACGCCGACGGTGACGCCCAGGCGGCGGCCACGTCCGGGAAGCCGTTCGGCGGGCTCCAGCGGAACGGGGCGTTGCCGGCATTGACGAGGTTGTTGTAGAGCGCGTCGAGCGCCTTCACGCCGGAGGTCTCCGGGCCCAGGCCCAGGGCACGGACCGTGGCGGTCAGGTCCTCGAACGGCGTACGGACCTTCTGGCCGATCGACGCGGCGAACTCCGGCGACGTGAACAGGGCCCGCAGCACCGGCCCGATCGACGTGTCGTTGTCGAGGTACACCTTGGCCAGCTTGGCGACCAGGGCGGCCGGGGCCTCGTCGGCGACGAAGCGCAGGCAGAGCTTGGTGGCCAGCCGCTCGGCGGTGGCCGGGTGCTTGGCCAGGTAGTCGAGGAACGCCAGCGCGGCCGCCTCGCCGCCCTCGGCGGTCGCGTTCGCGTGGCTGAAGCCCAGGATGCGGACGGCGCCGGTCGCGTGCTTGGCCGCGGTGTAGGTGTAGGTCCCCGTGGTCGTCACAGTCAGGCCGGTGAGCAGCTGGGCGGCGGCCTGCACGTCGGCCTCGGTGTAGATCATGCCGACGGTGTGCAGCTCCATCAGCTCGCGCGCGTAGTTCTCGTTCGGCAGGGTCCTGGTCGACGACCGGTTGTCCAGGTACGTCAGCATCGCCGGGTGCCGGGCTGAGGCCTTGAGCATGTCCGCGAAGCGCCCGAAGGTGTACTTGCGGGTGACCGTCTTGTCGTAGTCGCTGCGGCTGTCCCAGACCCCGCTGGACGGCGCCGAGATGTGCAGGTGGTTGGCCCAGAACGCGGCGGTGGTCTCGAACAGCTGCCGGTTGCTCCAGATCGCCCGGGCCACCGTGGCCCGGCCCAGCTGGCCGAACGCCTCGTACGAGTGCTTGGACAGCTTGGCGCGTACCGTCGCGATGTCGGCACCGGCCAGCGGCAGGCGGGTGAGCAGCGCGTCCAGTGCCGAGTCGTCGATCTTCGCCGGGTCGAGCTGGCGGTCCAGCCAGGCCGGCACGCCCAGCTTGGCCAGCTCGGCCAGGGCTGCCGGGGTGGGCCCGAAGGTGGCCCGGCGCAGCAGATGCGCGAGCGGATCGGCCGAGACCAGGTCGGTCGGCACGGCCGCCGCGGCGGCGGGCGCGGCCAGCGCCACGTCGAGGGCGAGGCCCCCGGCCGCGGTCACGGCGACGGCGGCGGCGCCACCGAGAACGGCGCGGCGGGTCGGCTCAGGCTTCGTCTGCATGCCAGGCCCTTCGGCGTGATCCGGCACCCGCCGCGCCGCCGCAACCGGACTCTCACCGCTCGCAATGCGCTTGCACCCGTCGCGTCACGGCGTCCCGGCACGTACGCTCGGGGCTGTGGATCAGATCGATGCGGTACGGACCCCGGCGTCCTGGGTCGTGGTAGGTCTCGACAACGGCGGCACCTGCAACAACGCCACCGTCCTGGACGCGACGGGCCAGTTCCTGGTCGATCATCTGGTGGAGAATCCGAGCCTGGTCACCGACGGCCCGGAGTCCGCGGTCGAGCAGCTCGCCGCGGCCTTCACCGGCATTCTCGAGCTGACCAGCACCCCGCGGACGCTGGTGCGCGCGGTCGGGCTGGACACCCCGGGCCCGGCCAGCGCCGACGGCGTCATCTCGTCGAAGGGCTCGACGAATTTCTCGCAGGTCTCCTGGCACGGCTTCGACATCCGCGGCGCCCTGCAGGCGCGCATCGGCCTGCCGGTGGTCTACAACAACGACGCGAACGCGGCCGCGCTCTACGCCCACCACCGGCACTTCGGCGCCGAGGCCATGGAGCGGTCGTCCGTGGCGGCGATCGTCGGCACCGGCCTGGGCGGGGGAGTGGTCGAGCTCGGCAAGGTGGTCAGCGGTGCGGCCGGCATGGCGGGCGAGCTGGGCCATGTGCAGATCCCGTTGCACGGCGTGCTGGAGGAGGACCAGCCGGTCCCGGAGTGCAACTGCGGCTTCGCCGGCGACGTGGAGAGCATCGCGTCGCTGACGGGCATCGCCAAGAACCTGCTGCCGTACTGGCTGCGGCGGTTCCCGGACCACCCGCTGGCCGGGGAACCGATCAGCCGGGCGGCCAAGCTGCTCCGCGGGTACGGCGAGAAGGAGGACCCGCTGGCCGTGGCGGTCTTCGAACAGCAGGCCAAGGCGATCGGCAAGCTGTTCACCATCGCGGCCAACTTCACCGACCCGGCCGCGTACTTCCTGGGTGGCGGCGTGGTAGAGGCGGCGCCGCACTTCCGCCAGTGGTTCCTCAACACGGTCCGCGAGCACACCCAGCTGCGGGCCGAGCAGCAGGCCGCGGCGACTTTCGCCCTGGTGCCCGACCTCGACATGGCCGGTGCCCGGGGAGCGGCCGTCGCCGCGCTGGAGACTGTACGCCCGGTCGGCTGACGCGCACTTGTCCACTGTGGTTGAACGGGCATGACCGCGCGTCCCCCCGTCAATTCCCGTGCGCTCCTAACACCTGTGACGATGCATCGACAGCACTAGATATTGATCGACTCGCTCGGTAGCGTCCTGTGTGCCGTCCGTGGCGGGGGCCCCGGAGGCACCGAAGGGGGATCACTGATGCGACGTAGCATCGCGACCGTCGGAGCACTCGTGCTCGGAATCGTCGCGCTCACTCCGGGCGCGACGCCGGCCGCTCCACTCCAATCCGATCCGGGGCTGAGCCCGGCCGACAAGGCTGCTGTCGACGCCGGTCTGCCGGTGGCCGCCAAGCCCAAGCCCGGCGCCAAGCCCGCCGGGGTCAACCCGTTCCTGGCGATCCTGCCCGACCCGGCCAAGGCCGACTACAGCGGTTGGGCCGCCTACATGAAGAAGCAGGCATCGGCCAAGGCCGCCGCCCGCCTCAAGGCCCTCGCCGCGGCACCGTCGTCGGCGGCGGCCAAGGCTGCCGCGGCCGCGGTGGTCGTCGACGAGGACGAGCCCGCGGGCACCCGCGGCTCCAACGAGGACCCCGCCTCCGCCCAGCTGATCAAGAACTTCGGCACCGGCAGCGGCCAGAACCCGGCCATCCGCATCCTCGGCGCGCTCACTCCCGAGAGCGTCACCCCCGCCGCCCGGGCCGCCACCCCGGAGGACGACGGGTCGATCCCGCTCGCCGGGGCCACCGGCATCGGCGCCGCCCGCCGGGCCATCGTCACCAGCGCCGAGATCGGTGACGGCCCGCACGGCTCCGCCGGTACGGGCACCAACGACTTCGACTTCTACTCGTTGCAGGCCACCGCCGGACAGGTGGTGACCGTGCAGACGGCCACCCCGACGGGCGCGCTGGACACGCTGGTCGCGCTGTACACGCCGGACGGCACGATCGTGGCCAGCAACGACGACGCGGCCGGCTCCTTCGACAGCCTGCTGCAGTACAAGGTCCCGGCCACGGGCACCTACTACGCGGTCGTCGCGGCGTACAGCGGGCTGCCGGCCGATCCGTTCGATCCGGCCAGCGGGGACGGCGGGGCCAGCGAGGGCCCGTACACCGTCACCATCTCGGCGGCCTCGGACGACCAGGACTTCTTCGCGATCAAGCTCAAGGCCGGTGACGTGCTCGGCGCCTCGGCCAAGGGCGCGCCGGCGTACCTGACGGTCTACGACACGAACCCGCGCGAGGTGCACGGGTCGGACCAGGACGCCACCTACATCTACCCGCCGTCCTCCCCGCTGCCCGGTGGCGGCAACGCGGCCACCGACTACGTGGCGACCAAGACCGGCTGGCACTACGTGGGCGTGGCCCGGGGTTCCGGCAGCTACGACATCACCGTCGAGGCTTACCGGCCGGTCCTGCAGGGGGCCAAGCCCGTACAGACGCTGTTCCTGGACTTCGACGGGGCCCGGGTCAACACCGGCGTCTTCGGCGGCACCGGGAACGTGACGCTCAGCCCGTTCTCCGCGTTCCTCGCCAAGTGGGGCATCCCGCGTGTGCAGGAGGACGAGGTGATCGACGCGGTGGTCGCGAGCGTCACCGAGAACATCAAGCAGGATCTGATCGCCAGCGGTCTCAACAGCAAGTTCCGGGTGAAGATCCTGAACAGCAAGGACCACGCGGACCCGTGGGGCCAGGCGAACGTGAGCCGCATCGTGGTCGGCGGCACGATCGACGAGTCCGGGGTCGAGACCATCGGCATCGCCCAGAGCATCGACCCGGGCAACTTCGAGACCGAGGAGACCGCCCTGGTGCTGCAGGACGTGCTCAGTGACCCGGCCGGTGGGCCGGCCTCGCTGAACACGTACCTGACCCCGGCCAGCGACCGGGTGGCCTTCGTCGGCCAGGCGGTGGGCAACGTGACCGCGCACGAGGCGGGTCACTTCTTCGGTGACTGGCACACCGACAACGCCGACGAGACGGCCAACCTGATGGACTCGGGTGGCGCCAACTTCGACGTGCTCTTCGGCGTCGGCCCGGACGGCGTCGGCGGTACGGCTGACGACGCGGACGTCGACTTCGGCGACAGCCAGTTCAGCCCGGCGGAAGGCTTCGTCGGCACGGAGGACACGCTGGGCCGGATCGTCTTCGGTCTGACCAGCTGACCCTCGGACACGGCAGGGGCGTCCCGGGCATCCGGGGCGCCCCCGCTCGCTGCCGGAATCAGTCCTTCATGGCGGTCTCGACGTCGGCGTGCAGCGACAGATAGTCGATGAGGCCGAGGGTGTCGAGCAGTCGCCGCAGGAAACCGGAGGGTGCCGCGAGCCGGACCCAGCCACCGCGTTCCATCGCGCGGCCGTGCGCCGTCACCAGGACGCCGACGCCCATGGAATCGCAGAAGTCGAGTCCCGACAGGTCGACGATGATGCGAGGGCTGGGACGTTCCACGAGGCGGCTGAGGTTGGCCTTCAGTGACGGCGCGGTGTCGATGTCCAGGGAGCCGCGCAATGTCAGAACGGCCGTGTTGGGCGGGTGGTGCGCGACCGAGACCTGCATGGCGGTGTCGCTTTCGTCGGGGGCGGGCAGGGGTCAGTCAGGTCAGTCAGGGGGTCGTGGCGGACAGGACAGGTGGGTGTCTCCACCCTAGGCGAGGACGCGCTCGGCGGCAGACTCAGCCCGGAGTACGTTGATCACGTGAGCATCGACAAGGGTGACGTCGCCCCGGACTTCGAACTACCCGACCAGCACGGCACGCCGCGGCGGCTGAGCACTCTGCTCGCCGACGGGCCGGTCGTGCTGTTCTTCTATCCGGCCGCGATGACCAGCGGCTGCACGGCCGAGGCCTGCAACTTCCGGGACCTGGGCGCCGAGTATGCCGAGGCCGGCGCGCAGCGGGTCGGTATCAGCCGGGACAAAGTGGACAAGCAGCGGCAGTTCGCCGAGCTGCACGGCTTCGACTACCCGCTGCTCTCCGACCCGGAGAACAGCGCGGCCGAGGCGTACGGGATCAAGCGCCGGCTGCCGCTCGGCCCGCTGAGCGTCAAGCGGGTCACCTTCGTGATCGACACCGACCGCACCGTGCTCGACGTCATCCACAGCGAGCGCGACATGAACGAGCACGCCGACCGGGCCCTCGAGGTCGTGAAGGCCCGATCGGCGCCCTGAATGCTCTACTTCATGGGTTTTCCGCCGCGGGTAGGCTCAGCTCGTCAGACGGCGTTGCGCCACTTGCGGCCGCTGCGGCCGATCAGGCGGTCGGCGTCCGTCGGGCCCCACGAGGCGGCCTCGTAGGTCGGGATCGGCGACATGTCGTTCTTCCAGTGCTCGATGATCGGGTCGACGATCCGCCAGCACTGCTCGACCTCATCGGTGCGGATGAACAGCGTGGGGTCGCCGAGCAGGGCGTCGAGCAGCAGCCGCTCGTAGGCCTCCGGCGACTCCTCCTTGAACGTCTGGTCGTACGAGAAGTCCATGCTCGCCGTGCGCACCCGGAACGAGTGACCCGGGACCTTGGCGCCGAAGCGCAGCGAGATGCCCTCGTTGGGCTGGATCCGCAGGATCAGCGCGTCCGCGTCCAGCTCGGTGAGCTGGTTGGTCGGGATCGGCAGGTGCGGCGGCCGCTGGAACTGCAGGGCGACCTCGGTCACCCGGGCGGGCAGCCGCTTACCGGTACGCACATAGAACGGCACCCCGGCCCAGCGCCAGTTGTCGACGTTGAGCCGCATGGCCGCGTACGTCTCCGTGCGGGACAGCGGGTCGACGCCGACCTCGTCGCGATAGCCGGCCATCAGGTCCTCGCGGGTGCCGCCACGGGTGTACTGGCCGCGGACCGCCAGGTCGGCGATGTCGCGGTCGGTGGGCAGCCGGATCGCCTGCAGCAGCTTGACCTTCTCGTTGCGCAGCCCCTCGGCGTCGAACGAGGCGGGCGGCTCCATCAGCGCCAGGGCCAGCACCTGGAGCACGTGGTTCTGCACGATGTCGCGCATCGCGCCGGCGTGCTCGTAGAAGCCGCCGCGGGTGCCGACGCCGAGGGTCTCGGCCACGGTGATCTGCACGTGGTCGACCCACGAGCGGTTCCAGATGGGCTGGAAGATCGCGTTGGCGAAGCGCAGGGCGAGCACGTTCTGGACGGTGTCCTTGCCCAGGTAGTGGTCGATGCGGAAGACCTGGGGCTCGTCGAACGCGGCGTGCACGATGCCGTCGAGCTCGTGCGCGGTGCGCAGGTCGTTGCCGTACGGCTTCTCGATGACGAGCCGGGCGAACGAGCCCTCGCGCGCGTGGTTGAGCCCCGCGCCGGCCAGCCCGTTGATCACCGGCTGGAACGCCTCGGCGGGCGTCGAGAGGTAGAAGATCCGGTTGCCCGCGGTGCCACGGGTGGCGTCGAGCTCGTCGAGCACCTCGGCCAGCCGCTTGTAGGTCTCCGGGTTGTCGTAGCCGCCGGAGACGTAGCGGATGCCGCCGCCCTGCAGCTGCGGCTTGTCGGCGAGGCTGCGGCCGCCGAGCGCGCTCTCGGCGAACTGGTGGTCCTCCATGGCCGTGCGGGCGACGCCGACCAGGGCGAACTCGCCGGGCAGCCGGTTGTGCCGGGCCAGGCTCTCCACGGCCGGCAGCAGCTTGCGCCGGGTGAGGTCGCCGGACGCGCCGAAGATCACCAGAGTGGCGGGCGGGGCGTTGCGGTCCTGTGCGAGCTGGGGAACGGTGTCCATCGTCAGGTCTTCCTCCGACCGCGTACGTGAGCTTCCGTGAGAACTTTACGCAGCGCGGGCTCCCACCGGATCAAACCGGTACGCCGATGCGACCAGGCCCATAGCCGCGAAAGTGGCAAACTGGGGAGTAAGGTGCCAATCGGCAGAGGGAGATTGCTCGTGAAGTACCGGCTCGTGACCCGCAGCGACTTCGACGGGTTGGTCTGCGCCGTCCTGCTGCGTGTGCTCGACATGATCGACGAGATCACCTTCGTGCATCCGAAGGACGTGCAGGACGGCGTGGTCGACATCACCGAGCGTGACATCTTGACCAACCTGCCCTTCGCTCCGGGCGCTCACATGGTGTTCGACCACCACCATTCGGAGACGTTGCGTAACAAGGGTGACCGTTCGAACCACGTCATCGACCCGGACGCGCCGTCGGCCGCCCGGGTGATCTACGACTACTTCGGCGGCGCGGAACGCTTCCCGGAGATCTCCGACGAGCTGATGCGCGCCGTCGACCAGGCGGATTCGGCCGATTACGCGCTGGACGACATCCTCGACCCGCAGGGCTGGACGCTGCTCAACTTCCTCATGGACAGCCGCACCGGGCTGGGCCGCTTCCGAGAGTTCCGGATCTCGAACTACCAGCTGATGATGCTGCTGATCGACGCCTGCCTGCAGCTGCAGTCGGTCGACGAGATCCTGGAGCTGCCGGACGTCCGCGAGCGCGCCGAGCTCTACCGCGACTGCTCGGCGATGTTCGTGGAGCAGCTGCGCCGGGTCAGCCACCTCGACGGCGACGTGGTGGTGGTCGACCTGCGCGAGGAGGAGACGATCCACGCGGGCAACCGCTTCATGGTCTACGCCCTCTACCCGGAGTCCCGCGTCTCGATCCACATCATCTGGGGCCGCCAGAAACTCAACACGGTCTTCGCCTGCGGCAAATCAATCCTCGACCGCACCTCACCCGTCGACATCGGCGAAGTCATGCTCCGCTACGGCGGCGGCGGCCACCAAGCAGCAGGAACCTGCCAGATCCCCCACGAAAACTCAGAACGAGTGCTCCAGGAGATCATCAACGCCCTCAAGACCCCGCGCCCGGTCTCGGTTTAACCGCGACGAAAGTCGGATTTGCGCCGTCGGTGTCGAGGGCGCCGGAAATGACTAGGCGCCTTTTTGCCGTGGTCATTTCCGGTGACCTCGACACCGACCTCGTGGGCGCAAATCCCGCCGAGCCGAAGGCGAGGCCATCAAACAGAGCCATTTAATACAGCGGGGCGGGAAGCCGAACCTTCCCGCCCCGCCAAGTTGCAGGTCGTGGGTCTTGCCCTGGACCCCACCCGCCGGTCGTGTTCCGCGCCCCACGCGCATCAGCACGACACACCCGCGCCCACCTGCGCGGGACGTCTGTCACTCGGTCGGGCCGTCCTTGTAGCTCCAGGACGTGACCCGGGGCGTCTTGGCCGCGCCGACGAGTTCCTTGTCGTCCGCCTCGGTCTCGGGCTCTTCGGTCGTGGCGGCTCCGGCCGGGCGGCGGCGCGAGCGCAGCACCGCGACGGCGCCGGCGGCTGCGGCCAGTGCGGCGACGACCCAGCCGGCGATGGTCCAGAAGCCGGGTCCGTCGTTGGCGTCGATCAGGGCGGCGAAGGTGGCCGCGTCGGCGTCTCCGGTGTCGCTGGTGCCCGTACCGTTGTGTCCGCCGGAGTGGGGTGCCGCTTGCTGGCCGGGCGCCGCCGGGGTGAGGGAGAGCACGACCGGCGGCAGGGCAGCGCCCTGGGCCGGGTCGGCGTAGGTCGCCTGGAGGGTGAAGCTCATCTGGGCGGAGGCCGGCATCGGGCCCATCGCGACCGGCAGGTCGGCCGATGCGCCGGGGGCGAGCGCCTTGCCGGGCATCGCGGTCCAGGTGATGTCCGCGGCGGTCTCGGCGATCGCTTCGCCGTGGATGCCGTCCATCGGGGTGGCCAGCGACCTGGTCGTGATCAGCGGCGCCCAGTCGTCCACCGAGAGCGGGTAGGCCTCGGCGACCGGCAGTTCGGCCGGCAGCATCAGCTTGACCTTGGTGATCGGGCTCCGGGCGGTGTTCGTCACCTTGAACGTCACGTTGGTGCCGCTGCCCTGCGGTGCGCTGGGCGGGCTGACCGTGACGTCCGCGGCGGCGGGGGATGCCGCGCCGAGCACACCCGCGGCGACGGCGGCGGCCAGTACGCCCGCCCGGCGGTGCTTCTCGAGGTTCCTCACGAGGGGTAGTTCGGCTGGGACGCGTCAATGGTTCAACCGTGCCGGACTTTCTTTTCGGAGAGTTCGGCATGATGGTCGGCATGCGTGACGTGGCCATCAACAGCGACATGATCAGACTCGGACAGTTTCTCAAACTGGCCGACCTCATCGACACCGGCGGGGAGGCGAAGATCCTGATCGGGTCGGGGGACGTGACGGTCAACGGGGAGGTCGACACCCGGCGCGGGCGGCAGTTGCGGCCGGGGGACGTGGTGGTCGTGCAGGGACGGTCGGCCCGGGTCGCCTGAGGACCTCCGGGCAACTTCGATACTCATATATGCAGCACTGTGTGACCAGTGGTTGACATCCTGTCGATCACAGGCATCTACTGAGTCCGGTGTTACCGGCGTCACAGATGCCGGAGTCCGATCCGCCTCGCCGGGGAGGCTCCATGTCTCGTGCACATGTCCGCGCGGTTCTCTCGGGGGCCGCCGCAGCCCTGCTGGCCGTGTCGCTCGCGGGATGCGCGGGCTGGGGTGGTGACAGTGCCGGCTCCGGCGGGGCGAACAGCATCGACGTGCTGATGGTGAACAACCCGCAGATGATCGACCTGCAGCGGCTCACCGAGGCCAACTTCACCCGGCAGACCGGCATCAGCGTCAACTTCACGGTGCTGCCGGAGAACGACGTCCGGGACAAGATCAGCCAGGAGTTCTCCAGCCAGGCCGGCCAGTACGACGTGGCCTCGCTGAGCAACTTCGAGATCCCGATCTACGCCAAGAGCAAGTGGATCGCCCCGCTGGACGACTACGTCGCGGCCGACAGCGCGTTCAACCAGGCGGACATCCTGCCGCCGATGACCAAGTCGCTGACCGCCGACGACGGCAAGCTCTACGGCGAGCCGTTCTACGGTGAGTCCTCGTTCCTGATGTACCGCAAGGACGTGCTGGACGCCCAGGGCATCCAGATGCCCGCGAAGCCGACGTGGCAGCAGGTGGCGGACATCGCCGCGCAGGTCGACGGCAAGCAGCCCGGGATGGCCGGCATCTGCCTGCGCGGCCAGCCGGGCTGGGGCCAGGTCTTCGCGCCGCTGACGACGGTGGTGAACACGTTCGGCGGCACCTGGTTCGACGCGGACTGGAACGCCCGGGTCGACGCGCCCGAGTTCAAGCAGGCCACCCAGTTCTACGTGGACCTGGTGC
The DNA here is from genome assembly GCF_040649415.1 of Actinoplanes sp. NPDC048967. Classification (NCBI taxonomy): domain Bacteria; kingdom Bacillati; phylum Actinomycetota; class Actinomycetes; order Micromonosporales; family Micromonosporaceae; genus Actinoplanes; species Actinoplanes sp. NPDC048967. Next base: position 649,070 of record NZ_JBEZFL010000001.1, on the reverse strand, counting down.
GCGCGCACGGCGAGGTCGGCGCCCCGCAGGCCGGTTTCACCGAGTGCCTGAACAACCTGGTGCAGGGCAACGCCGCGATGTGGTACGACGCGACCAGCGCCGCGGGCACGCTGGAGGCGGCGGACTCCCCGGTCAAGGGCAAGATCGGGTACGTCGCCGCGCCGGTCGTCAAGACGCCGAGCTCGGGCTGGCTGTACGCGTGGTCGTGGAGCATCCAGCAGGCGAGCGAGAAGAAGGACAACGCCTGGAAGTTCATCTCCTGGGCCTCCAGCAAGCAGTACGAGGAACTCGTCGGCGGTCAGCTGGGCTGGTCCAAGGTGCCGGCCGGCAAGCGTGCCTCGACCTACTCCAACCCGGACTACCTCAAGGAGGCGTCGGCGTTCGCCGAGCCGACCGAGCAGGCCATCTCCAGCGCGGACCCGCGCAATCCCGGTGTGCAGCCGCGCCCGGCGCTCGGCATCCAGTTCGTCGACATCCCGGAGTTCACCGACCTCGGCACCCAGGTCTCGCAGTACGTCAGCTCCGCCATCGCCGGGCAGATGACCGTCGACGAGGCGCTGAAACGGGGTCAACGGCTGGCCGACGACGTCGCGGAACGGTACCGATCGCGCGAGAACGGCTGAAGGGGGCGACAGCGATGACATCCGTGGCCGAGAAAACGGGATCCGGCACGACCGGTCTGACGCCCACGCCGCCCGGTGCGGCGCGCCGGGCCGCCGGCTGGGCCCGGCGGGCGCCGCTGCTGCCCGCGCTCATCTTCATGATCGTGGTGACCCAGCTGCCGTTCGTGGCGACGCTGGTCATCTCGTTCATGGACTGGAACGCCTATTACCCCGACGAGCGCGGGTTCGCCGGCTTCGACAACTTCCGGCGGGTCTTCACCGACGTCAACATGCGTGACGCGGTCTGGACGACGATCCTGCTGACCGTCGGCGTGGTGCTGATCAGCCTGGTCCTCGGGCTCGGCATCGCGCTGCTGCTGGACCGCAAGTTCCGGGGCCGGGGCGCGGTCCGGACGATGATGATCGCCCCGTTCCTGGTGGTGCCCGTGGCCGCCGCCCTGCTCTGGAAGCACGCGCTCTACAACCCCGAGTACGGCCTCTTCAACGGCGCGCTGACCTGGGTCTGGGGGCTTTTCGGCTCCGACAACCCGCCGCAGCCCGACTGGATCAGCAACATGCCGCTGTGGTCGGTGATCTTCGCCCTGGTCTGGCAGTGGACCCCGTTCATGATGCTGATCCTGCTGGCCGGCCTGCAGGGACGCCCGCTCGACGTCGTCGAGGCCGCCCGCATCGACGGGGCCAGCGGCTGGCAGATCTTCCGCAGCATGACGCTGCCGCACCTGCGCCAGTACCTCGAGCTCGGCGCGCTGCTCGGCTCCATCTACATCGTGCAGAACTTCGACGCGGTCTTCACCATCACGTCCGGCGGCCTCGGTACGGCGAACCTGCCGTACACGATCTACCAGATCTTCTACCAGGCCCACGACTACGGCCGGGCGTCCGCCGCCGCCGTCGTGGTCGTGATCGGCACGATCATCATCGCGACGTTCGCCCTGCGGACGGTCTCGTCGCTGTTCAAGGAGGACCCGGGCCGATGACCACCACCTTGACCCGCACCGCGCCCAGCCACCAGGCCGTACCGAAGAAGAAGGACCGCGGCGGGCCGTGGCTGTCGCTGCTCGCCTGGGTGGTCGGCCTGCTGTTCGTGCTGCCCGTCGTCTGGATGGTGCTGACCTCCTTCCACAGCGAGGCCGACGCCGCCACCAACCCGCCCGCCGTGGCCGCCCCGCTGACCCTGGAGGGCTACCGCGAGTTCTTCTCCGGCGGCGCGAGCCCGTGGCCGCCGTTGCTCAACTCGCTGACCGCCAGCGTCATCTCGACCCTGCTGGTGCTGCTGCTGTCGTTCCCGGCCGCGTACGCGTTGTCGATCAAGCCGGTCAAGAAGTGGACCGACGTCCTGTTCTTCTTCCTGTCGACCAAGATGCTGCCCGTCGTCGCCGGCCTCCTGCCGCTGTACCTGTTCGCGCAGAACACCGGCCTGCTGGACAACATCTGGCTGCTGATCGTCTTCTACACCTCGATGAACCTGCCCATCGCGGTCTGGATGATGCGCTCGTTCCTGTCCGAGGTGCCGGTGGAGATGCTCGAGGCCGCCTCGATGGACGGCGCCGGTCTGGCCAAGACGTTGCGCTCGGTCATCGCGCCGGTGGTCATGCCCGGCATCGCCGCGACCGCGCTGATCTGCTTCATCTTCAGCTGGAACGAGCTGCTCTTCGCCCGGGTGCTGACGGCCACCGTGGCGGAGACCTCCCCGGTGTTCCTGACCAGCTTCGTCACCAGCCAGGGCCTGTTCCTGGCCCAGCTCTGCGCGGCGGCCTTCGTGGTTTCGTTGCCTGTGCTCGTGGCCGGCTTCGCGGCCCAGGACAAGCTCGTGCAGGGCCTGTCCCTGGGCTCGGTCAAGTAGCCGCCCCTGATCCACACTCCGCCCCGATAGAGGTGACCGGCCCCGCCCCCCGGGGCCGGTCACTGCGTCCCGGACCGAATTTTTTCCCCGAAAGGGGTAGGAACCGGTGCGCCCCGGGGTACGTCTGACCGCCTATGACCAGACTTCGCGGCTCGTGGACGGCCGCTGCCGCCGTGACCTTGTTCCTGCTCAGCGCCTGTGCCCAGCCGACCGCCGCCGGCGCCCCGAGCACCGGCGCGTCGCCGGACAGCTCCTCGGCCCCCGCCACCGGCGGCGACGGCGACGCGCTGGTGCTGCGGGTCTCCTCCGCCGGCGGCTTCGTGCCCCCGAGCGCGATCGTCGGCCGGCTCCCCGAGACCAGCGTGTACGCCGACGGCCGGGTGATCTTCAACGGCCCGGTCACCCTGAGCTATCCCGGCCCCGCCCTGCCCAACCTGCAGTGGGGCACCATCTCCCCGGCCACCCTGCAACAGCTGCTCGACAAGGCCGTCGCGGCCGGCGTCAAGCCCGGCACCGACTTCGGCCAGCCCGGGGTCGCCGACGCGCCGACCACTGAGGTCACCGTCGTGACCGCGGCGGGGGAGCGGACCGTCGGCGCGGTGGCCCTGCGCGAGGCCCGGCCGGACGACCCGCAGCTCACCAAGGCCCAGCAGCAGGCCCGGACGAAGCTGCGCACGTTCGTCGACGAGCTCGGCGACCTGACCACCGAGCTGATGACCGGCGGACCCCAGCAGTACAAGCCGGAGGTCATCGCCGGGATCGTGCAGCCGTACGTGGAGCCCGCGGATCAGCCCGGACGTCCCCGGACGGTGGCATGGCCCGGCCCCGCGCTGCCGGGCGAGCCGCTGAACCCCGATCTGAAGCTCAGCTGCGTGACCGCCACCGGCGAGCAGCGCGACGCCGTGCTCGCCGCGGCCAAGGACGCCACCGCCACCACCCCCTGGGTCTGGGCGGACAACGGCTGGTCGGTGCTGCTGCGCCCGCTGCTGCCGGACGAGGCGGGCTGCGCCGACCTGAAGGCGGGCCGATGACCCCGATCGGCGAGCCGTTCGACCCGTCGCCGGTCCGGCGGCCGGCCCCGCACGAGGCGGACAGCAGCGGGCCGGGACAGGCGACGCCCGTCCCGGCCCGCGCGGCCTGCCGGCCCTGGCTTACTGCACCCCGAGCAGATCCACCACGAAGATGAGGGTCTCGTTCGGCTTGATCACGCCACCGGCGCCGCGAGCGCCGTAGCCGAGGTGCGGGGGGATGGTCAGCTTGCGGCGGCCGCCGACACGCATGCCGACCACCCCCTGGTCCCATCCGCCGATGACCTGACCGGCGCCCAGGCCGAAGTCGAACGCCTCGCCCCGGTTGTACGACGCGTCGAACTCCTTGCCCGAGGAGAACGCGACCCCCACGTAGTGGACGGTGACCTGGTGGCCCGGCTTGGCCTCGTCGCCGTCACCGACGACCAGATCCTCCACGACCAGCTCGGCCGGCGGCTCACCCACGATGGGGCCGACGTCGGGCTTCTCCATGTGTCCTCCTGATTTGTGTGACTGCATGGCCATGCAACCACAGCGGGAGGTTTTTCCGGGCAGCGCCACCCACGGTGGTGAACGACTGAGCGCTCATCTCCGTACTGTTCGCCGGGAGGCCGGCCACCGCCGCACCCCGCGAGCACGAGGAGAAGGCATGACCGTCGTACGCCGTACCGCTGCGCTGATCCTGGCCGGTGGGATCGCCGCGGCCACGACACTGCTCCCGGCCGCACCCGCGCTCGCGCACGGCGCGCCGACCCAGCCGCTCAGCCGTACCGCGGCGTGCGCCGCCGGCGGCGAACAGGCGGGCTCGGCGGCGTGCAAGGCGGCGCTGGCGGCGAACGGGCGGTCCTTCGGCAACTTCGACAACGTGCGGGTGCCGAACGTGAACGGCAAGGACAAGCAGTTCATCCCGGACGGCAACCTGTGCAGCGGTGACCTGCCGGAATTCCAGGGCCTGGACCTGCCCCGCGCGGACTGGCCGACGACGAAGCTGGCCGCGGGCAGCACGCTGACCATCAAATACCGGGCCACGATCCCGCACCAGGGCACCTTCCGGGTCTACCTGACCAAGCCGGGCTATGACCCGAAGCAGCCGCTGGGCTGGGACGACCTGGGCAGCAAGCCGATCTTGACGGTGCAGGACCCGCCGCTGCGCTCCGGCGCCTACCGGATGAGCGCCGAGCTGCCCGCCGACCGTACGGGACGGCACGTGCTCTACACGGTCTGGCAGACCTCCAGCACCCCGGACACCTATTACTCGTGCTCGGATCTGCAGCTCAAGGCCCCGGCGACGGTCGCCACGACCAAGCCCGGCAAGGCCGCCGCGGCGCCGAGGCCGAAGGTGTCCCGCTCGGCCGAGCCCGGAGTGGTGGCCTCGCCCCAGGAGGCGGCCGGACCGGCCGCCGCGGGGGTGCCGCAGCAGAGCGACGACACCTGGCTGCGCCCGGCGGCGCAGTCGCAGGACACGCTGGACCGGGTGGCCCTGGGACACCAGATCATCATCGCGGCCCTGATCGTGATCGCGGGCGTGCTGGCCGCCGCCGGCTTCAAGCGGCTCCGCCGCCGGTAGCCCTCGCACGGCCCGCTGGCGCCTACCCGGCGTTCGATAGCGTGGGCGGCGATGACGAGTAGAGTGCGGTGGCTGAGTGCCGGAATTGTCCTGCTGACCGTGATCACGGGGTGCGCAGACACTCCCACGCCGCGCGCCTTGTCGTCCACTCCGCCTTCGCCCCCGGCCTCACTCAGCGCGGCGCCCGTGCCCAGCGCACCGCCGAGTCCGAGTCCGCAGGGCTGCGCCGACACCGTTCTGGCCGGGCTGTCCCCGGCCGAGCGCGCCGGCCAGGTGCTCATGATCGGCACCCCGGTCGGCGACCCGCGTGAGCTCGGTGACGTGGTCGCCCGGCATGATCTCGGCGGGGTCTTCCTGGCCGGGCGCAGCTCCCGGTCCGCCGCGGGCCTGCGCGCCGACATCACCGCCCTGCAACGCCGGGCCGGGACGCCGCTGCTGGTCGCGCTCGACCAGGAGGGCGGCAGCGTGCAGACCCTCAAGGGCCGCGACTTCCCGCTGATCCCCTCGGCGCAGCGGCTCGGTGCCGGCCCTCCGGCCAAGCTGCGCGGCACTGTGCGCGACACCGCCCAGCGCCTCGCCGGGATCGGCGTGACGGTCAACCTGGCGCCCGTCGCGGACACGGTCCCGGCCAAGCTGGGGGAGGGCAACCCACCCATCGGCGGCTTCCACCGCCAGTACGGCTCCGACCCGGACGCGGTCGCGGCGGACATCGCCACGGTGGTGTCGGCCTCGCAGGGCGCCGAGGTGCTGACCATCCTCAAGCACTTCCCCGGGCTGGGCCGGGTCCGCGCCAACACCGACACCGCCGTCCGGGTCGTCGACAACACGACCACGGCCGACGACCCGTACCTGAAGCCGTTCGTGGCCGGGATCAAGGCGGGATCGGCCGGGGTGATGATCTCCTCCGCGACGTACCCGAAGATCGACGGCTCGTCCATCGCGGCGTATTCCCAGCCGATCGTCACCGGCCTGCTGCGCGAGAAGCTCGGCTACACCGGGCTGGTGATGTCGGACGACCTCGGCGCGGCCGACTCGGCGTCGTCGCTGCCCGCCGGCGAGCGCGCGGTGCGGTTCGTGGCCGCGGGCGGCGACCTGGCGCTGACGATCCGGCCGCAGGACGCGGCCCCGATGTCGGCATCGCTGATCGCGGAGGCCCGCACGTCACCGGCGTTCGCGACCCGGCTGACCGACGCGGCCCGCCACGTGCTGCGGGCCAAGGACCGGGCCGGCCTGCTGACCTGCTGATCCGTACCGGATCCGCGCTGCGGTGTTGACCTGGAGCGCGCTCCAGGTCCTAACGTCTTCGACATGCAGACGATCGAACTGGGCACCACCGGGCAGCAGGTCAGCCGGCTCGCGCTCGGTGCCATGCAGATGGGCAACGCCACGAACGAGCAGGACTCGGTGCACATCCTGGACCGGTACCTCGAGGTCGGCGGGTCGTTCATCGACACCGCCGACTGCTACGAGTGGTGGGCGAGGCGGGACAGCCGGGGCGGGGAGAGCGAGGAACTGCTGGGCCGCTGGCTGCGCCAGGGCGGGCGGCGCGACCAGGTGTTCCTGGCCACCAAGGGCAGCGGGCTGCCGGCGTACTCGCCGGAGCTGTGGGCGGCCGACGGCACCGCGAACTGGGACCTGGCCCGGCGCACCTACGCCGGCGCGGGCGGCGACACACTGCGGCATGCCCTCGACGGCAGCCTGCGGCGGCTCGGCACCGACCACGTCGACCTCTACTACGTGCACGTCGACGACCGGGCCACCCCGCTCGAGGAGACCCTGGAGGCCCTGGCCGGCCTCGTGCAGGCCGGGAAGATCCGGTACCTGGGCTGGTCGAACGTGCGGACCTGGCGGCTGGAGCGGATCCGGCAGCTGTGCGACCGGTACGGCTGGCCGGCTCCGGTGGCGCTGCAACAGCAGCACACGTACCTGCGGCCGCGGCCCGGCACCGACAGTGTGTCCATCGTCGGGGCGGAGCAGCTGGATTACCTCGATGCGCACGAGGACCTGACGCTGGTGGCGTACTCGCCGATCCTCAAGGGGATCTACGACGACCCGGCCAAGCGGGCCGGGCACTGGGCCATGGAGGCGTACGCCGGGCCGGACACCGACGCGCGCCTCGCCGTACTGGCCGAGGTGGCCGCCGAGGTGGGCGTCACGCCGAACCAGCTCGTCCTGGCGTGGCTGGTGCAGCAGCCCTCACCGCGGACGATTCCGCTGGTCGGGCCGCGGACGCCGGAACAGTTCGAGGCGGCGCTGCCGGCCCTGGACGTCAAGCTCGGCGAGGACCAGCTTCGTCGGCTGAACGCCGCGGGCTAGTGCGGCAACGGCCCTGGGCTCAGCTCAGGCTCCACCTCTGGTTGAGACCCGACCCGCACGTCCACAGCACGATCTTCGTTGCGTTGGCGGTGGCTGCGTTGTAGGCGTCCAGGCACAGACCGGATGCGGCGCTGGTGATCGTGCCGTCGCTGTTGACGTTCCACCGCTGATTGCTCTGGCCGTTGCAGTCCCAGATGACCGCCCGCGTGCCGTTGGTGGTGCCGCCGTTGTACGCGTCCAGGCACTTGTTGCCGTAGATGGTGAGCTGACCGGCGGAGGTGTGGGTCCAGGACTGGTTGCTCTGGGCGTTGCAGTCCCACAGCTGCGCCTGGGTGCCGTTCGTGGTGCTGGAGTTGTTGATGTCCAGGCACCGACCGGACTGCCGCCCCACGATCGTCGTGGTGGTGGCGCTCGGCCCTTCCGTGCCGGTGACGGTGAGCAGTACGGACTGCTTGGCCGGCACGCTGGCGGTGTAGCCGGTGGCGAAGGACCCGCGGTCGGTGGCCGTCCACGGGTCCCGCACGGATGCCGGGCCGGTCAGCCCCAGCGCCGACCAGCGGGCCGTGACGGTGGCGGTGGCACCGGTGCGGTTGAGCAGCAGGACCGCCCGTTTTCCCGTACCGGTGAGCGGTTTGCTGTAGACCTGCAGCCCGGGGGTGTCCTCCGCGACCTTCGTGCCCTGCCGGCCGAGCGGATCCTGGTCGATCGCGATGACTTCCCGGTTGGTCAGGATGGCGCGGGTCTCCGCGTCCATGGTGGCGATGTTGTTACCGGCCAGCAGGGGCGCCCCGGAGATCGCCCACAGGCCCAGATGGCTGCGGTTCTGCGCCGCGGTGAAGTCCGGCATGCCGACGACGAGCATGTCGGGGTCGTTGTAGTGGCCGGGCCGCTGGGCGGTGGGATGCTGTGCGGAGTCGAAGTTGGCCAGGACCCGGTCCGTCGACGCCTTCTCGCCGTAGTAGATGATGTCCTGGCTCGTGCGCCACATCGTCGATATGCCGGGGGCCCAGTTCCACGGGTTGCCGTTTCCCCAGCTGCAGATCGAGAACGCCATGGGCCGGCCGGTCTGCGCCGTGGCGCGGGCGATGGACTCGCTGATCTGCGTGTAGGCGGTCTGCGGGTTGAGTCCCTCGGCGTTGCCGCCGCACCAGTCCACCTTGACGAAGTCGAAGCCCCACCGGGAGAACTGCAGGAAATCCTGGTCGTAGTGACCTTCGCTGCCCGAGCCGGGCGCGGCGGGGCGCCCGGTCGGGTAGTAGTAGCCGCACCCGTCGCGGCCGGCGTCGGTGTAGATGCCCGCCTTGAGGCCCTTGCTGTGGATGTAGGCGGCGATGGCGGCCATCCCGCCGGGCCACTCCGCGGTGTCCACAGTGATGTTGCCGGCCGAGTCCCGGGTGCCCTGCCACCAGCCCTCGTCGATGTTGACGTACTGGTAGCCGGCGTCCTTGAGCCCGGCGGAGACGATGGCGTCGACCTGGGTCCTGATCACGTTGTAGTCGATCTTCGCGGCGAACGTGTTCCAGGACGCCCAGCCCATCGGGGGCGTGGCCACCACGTCGTTCGGCGCGGCCGCCGCGGGTTCCCCGCTGGTCACCAAGGCCGTGGCCACCAGCATCGAGATCAACAAGCCACCGAGAAGGCGCTTGGCCGTACCGCTCGGGTTCAGCATGCGAATCCCCTCGATGCCGGTGACCGTATCAATCGACGAACGCCGATAGAGTCAATGTGACCGTTAACATAATGCGCGTCGGGGCGACGTGCAAGGACACGTTTCGATACCCGGGCGCGGCAAGGGAGCTGACCTGCGTAACGCCGCCGTCTCTTCTTCAGGCCTCAAGCCTTGGGCCGGAAGCTGTCGAAGATCAGTTGCAGGTCGTCCCGGTCGGCCTTCCAGCGGGCGTCGCTGGTCTCCCACCAGAGGCCGTACGCCTGCTTCTTCGAGGTGATGAAGCCGCGGTTGTTGACATGGCGACGGTTGCTGCCGTTGAAGGTGAACTCCCAGTCGGCGGCCTTCAGCCAGTACTTCACCGGGACGATCTTGATCTCCTTGTAGCCCGGGAAGTCACCGATGGACACCCGGTACTCGGCCTTGCCCTGCCAGTCGGCCACCGGGTTCCACTGGGGGCGGTCGGTCTGGTCGATGCCGAGGACGTGACCCTTGCCGTCGCGGAAGTAGACGATCGAGCCCTTCTTCGACCTCGACCAGCCCTCGGGGACGTAGACCCGGAAACCGGTGGGGTCGCGGTAGTCACGCCAGCCGTCGGGCAGCGGCGGCCGGGCCACCGGGTCCCCGGCCCGGCCGGTGGGCGCGCTGCTGGCCGGGGTGGCGCTCGGGGCGGGGGCTGACCCGCCCGGTACGCCGCCCGGGTCCGTCGATGCGGTGCCCGGCCCGGTCACACCGGGACCGGCACTGGCCTGGGCGGATGCTGTAGGCGCGACGGTGGGGGCCGTTCGGGGGGTCCCGTCGCTGTCGTCGTGCAGGGCCCACCAAGTGGTGCCCGCGCCGGCCAGGACCACGGCGGCTACTCCCGCGGCCAGCAGAGACCGTCGCCGCGGGGGAGCGGTTCTCGGGCCGGGTACCGGCGCGGTACCGCGCGGGGGAGCGGTCTCCGCCTCCGGCTCGGCTTCGGTGGTCGGCCTGGCCTCAGTGACAGGCGCGGCCTTGGTGGCGGGCGCGGCTTCCGTGATCGGCGCGGCCTTGGTGGCGGGCGCGGCCTTGGTGGCGGGCGCGGGCTTGGTGGCGGGCTCGGCTTCGGTGGCGGGCTCGGCCTTGGTGATGGGCGCGGACGCAAGCTCGGTGTCGGTGATGGGCGCGGACGCAAGCTCGGTCTCGGTGATGGTCTCGGCCTCGGGAACCCGCTGCCGGGGCACGGCCGACGCCGGGGCCAGCGCCGGGGCTGCCGCTGAATCCGGTGTGGGTCGCGTGTCCGGTATCGCCGTGGGTGCGGGCGGCGCGTCGCGTGTCGCCGCAGGCGCGGGTGTCGCGGTGGGTGCGGGTGGCGGGTCTGGTGTCGCGGTGGGTGCCGGTTTCGCCGCCGGAGCCGGGGCGGGCGCAGGAGCTGGGGCGGGCGCCGGTGCCGGGGCAGGCGACGCAGGCGCGGCCGTTACCCGGGCCGGCGTGTTGCGGTCGCGGTCACGCCAGCCGCTCCAGGGCCACCGCGGGCGCGGAGGAGCCGCCGTTTCGCCGCTCGCGACCTCTTCCAGCAGCTCCCGGGCCTCTTCCAGGTCGATCCGCGCGGCTGGGTCCTTGCGCAGCAGCCCTTCGAGGACCGGCGCCAGCACCCCGGCGTGCCCGGCCGGGGCCGGCTCGTCGGAGGCCACCGCGGTCAGCGTCTCGAACACCGACCCCCGCTCGTACGGCGAGTGCCCCTCCACCGCCGTGTACAGCGTCGCGCCCAGCGACCACAGGTCCGAGGCGGGCAGGGTGGTGCCGTCGCGGACCCGCTCGGGCGACATGTACTGCGGGGAGCCCAGCACCATGTTCGAGCTGGTCACGATGCCGTCGCCCTCGATGGTGGCGATGCCGAAGTCGGTGAGCACCACCCGGCCGTCGTCGCCCAGCAGCACGTTGGCCGGCTTGACGTCGCGGTGCCGGACGCCGGCCCGGTGCGAGGCGTCGAGGGCGTTCAGCACGGCCAGGCCGATCTCGGCGACCCGGCGCGGCTCCAGCGGGCCCTCCTGGTCGATGACCTCTTTCAGCGAGCGCGACTTCACGTACTCCATCACGATCCAGGTGGCGCCGTCCGCCGCGATGACGTCGTACACCTGGGCCGCGTTGGGGTGGCTGATCCGGGCCGCCGCCCGGGCCTCGCGCAGCGTGCGCTGCTGCACGGCGTCGCGGTCGGCCTCGGCGATGTCGTCCGGCGGCACGATCTCCTTGATCGCGACGTCCCGGTCGAGCACCTCGTCGCGGGCCAGGAAGACCCGGCCCATGCCGCCGACGCCGAGCGTCTCACCCAGCCGGTAACGACTGGCGACGACGACCGGGCCCACTGTCATGACACCGCCATACCCGATGACAGCACCGGCCACTCCTGCCGTACGGGGTTAGGATGCGGCATGGACGAGCTGTCGCTGCTCGACACCACCGGGATCCTGCGCCAGCCGTGGATCCGGCCCGACCGGACCAGTGCGGGTCTGGGCTGGTCCGGGCTCTACGTGTCCACCCAGCGCGAGCAGCCGTACCGGGCCGCCTTCGATGCCGCCCGCAGCCACCTCGTCATCCTGCACCTCAACGGGCCGGTCACCGTCCGCCGCGGGCATCTGGGGCTGACCAGCGCGCGCACGGTCGCCCCGGGCGGCTTCTTCGTGCACCCGGCCGGCAAGGACCTGACCGTGGAGCTGGGCGGACCGCTCGACACCGTGCACGTGTACCTCGACGATGACGCGTTGCAGCAGGGGCAGGACGGGTCGCCGGTCACGCTGGCCGAGGAGCTGGGCGTGGCCGATCCGCTGCTGGAGCAGCTGGTGCTGGCGCTGGACTCGGTGTTGCGGCAGTGGGAGCCGTCCGCGCGTACCTATGTGGATCAGGTCGCCGGGCTGCTGGCCGCGCAGCTGGCCCGCCGGCACGGCACCCGGCGGCCGTCGGCCGGTCCGGACGAGCGGCGCCGGCCGGCCGGGCTCAGCGAGCGGCAGCTGGCCCGGGTGCGGGAGCTGCTCACCGAACGGCTCGGCGAGCCGGTGCCGCTGGCCGACATGGCCGCGGCGGCCGGGCTGAGCGTCAGCCACTTCTCCCGGCAGTTCAAGGCCCGCGTCGGCCAGGCCCCCCACCAGTACCTGCTGCGCCTGCGGCTCGACACCGCGTGCCGGCTGCTGCGCACCGGCACCATGCCGATCGCCGCGGTCGCCGACCGCTGCGGCTTCACCCACCAGGAACATCTCACCCGGGTGATGCGCCGGCATCTGCACACCACCCCCGCGGCGGTACGGCGCGACGGTTGAACGAGCCATCGTTTCGTGCAGCGACGCGATGGTTCTGTGCAGGAAACAACGGCGCAACCGTGGGAGGTTCGCACCATGACGTCCTTCGCGTACTCGTCCGGCCCGGCCCGGGTCGTGTTCGGGCCCGGGGTGCTGGACCAGCTGCCGGAGGAGGTACGCCGCCTCGGCCGCAGCCGGGTGCTGGTGGTCTCCGGCGCGGGCACGGCCGACGCCGCCGCGCGGGCGGCCGCGAGCCTCGGTCCGCTGCTCGCCGGGCACTTCGCCGGAGCCGCGATGCACACCCCGGTCGATGTCACCCGGGAGGCGCTGGAGCTGGCCCGCGGCCTCGGCGCGGACTGCCTGGTCTCGGTGGGCGGCGGCTCGGCCACCGGGCTGGGCAAGGCGCTGTCGGTACGCGCCGGGCTGCCGCAGATCGCCGTGCCCAGCACGTACGCCGGTTCCGAGGTCACCCCGGTGCTCGGCGAGACCGATGAGACCGGCAAGACCACCCGCTCGGCGCCGGAGATCCTCCCCGAGACCGTCCTGTACGACGTGCAGCTGACTCTCGGCCTGCCGGTGCCGCTCTCGGTCACCAGCGGGGTCAACGCGATGGCGCACGCGGTGGAGGCCCTGTACTCCCCGGACGCGAACCCGGCGACCGGCGCGCTGGCGCAACGGGCGATCACTCTGCTGGCCCGCGCGCTGCCCGGCATCGTCGCCGATCCCGGTGATCTCGGCGCCCGTTCGGACGCCCTGACCGGGGCCTGGCTGGCCGGCATCTGCCTGGGCACCGTACGGATGGGGCTGCACCACAAGCTCTGCCACCTGCTCGGCGGCTCGTACGGGCTGCCCCACGCGCCCACCCACACGGTCATGTTGCCGCAGGTCATGGCCCACCAGGCGGCGGCCGCCCCGGAGGCGATGCGGGTGGTGGCCGAGGCGCTCAACGTCCGCGACGCGCCCTCCGGCCTGTACGACCTGATCACCTCGTGGGGCGGCCCGACCTCACTGCGCGAGTTGGGCATGGCCGTCGGTGACCTGGACGAGGCGGCGCGACGGGTGGACGCCGACGGGGTCCGGGCGCTGCTCGGGGCCGCGTACGAGGGCACCCGCCCGCCCGGACCCGCCGCCGTGCCGGACTTCAGCGCCCTGACCGGCCAGGTCCTGGCCAGTTTCGCCGCGACGCCCGATCCGCGGGTCCGCACTCTGGTCACCGACCTGGTCCGGGTCCTGCACGACTACACCAACCGCAACGACCTCAGCCAGCAGGAGTGGGAGTACGCCGTCGACTTCCTCACCCGCACCGGCCAGCTCTGTTCGCCCACCCGCCAGGAGTTCGTGCTGCTCTCCGACACCCTCGGCGTGTCGAGCATGGTCGACCTGCTGAGCAACTCGCGTACCCCGCGGACCACGCCGTCGGCCGTGCTCGGGCCGTTCTACGTGCCCGGGCCGCCGCCGGAGCCGCTCGGCGCGGACATCGCCGGCGGCCTGCCCGGCACGCCGCTGTGGGCCGACGTGCTGATCGCCGACGTCGCGGGCCGGCCGGTGGCCGGGGCGGTGGTCGACGTCTGGCAGTCCAACGACGACGGCTTCTACGACGTGCAGCTGCCCGAGCAGGCCGGACCGGTGCTGCGGGCCCGGTTCACCAGCGGCGACGACGGCCGGGTGCGCTTCTGGTCGATCCTGCCGTCGGAGTACCCGATCCCGGACGACGGCCCGGTCGGGCAGATGCTCGCGGCGACCGGCCGCCACCAGTACCGGGCGCCGCACCTGCACTTCATGATCAGCGCGCCGGGCTACCGCCGGCTGGTCACCCAGCTGTTCGTGGCCGGCGGCGCCTACCTGGACTCCGACACCGTGTTCGGGGTCAAGGACGACCTGATCGTCGACTTCGCGCCCGGCTCCGGTCCTCCGCCGGACGGTCGCGCGGTCGCGGAATGGCACCAGGTGTCGTACACCTTCCGGATCGCCGAGGAGAAGCCGTGACAGACGTGGTCGAGACCGACGTGCTCATCGTCGGCAGCGGGCCGGCCGGCGGTGCGGCGGCGATGCTGCTCAGCACGTACGGCGTGCCGAACATCATGGTCACCAAGTACAGCCGGCTGGCCGACACGCCCCGCGCGCACATCACCAACCAGCGCACGATGGAGGTGCTGCGCGACGCCGGCCTCGAGGAGCAGGTGGTCGCCCTGGCCACGCCGCAGCACCTGATGGGCCAGACGCCGTTCGTGTCCGCGCTCGACGGCGAGGAGCTGGGCCGGCTGCACACCTGGTACACCCACCCGTCCCGGCAGGCCGACCACGACCTGGCCTCGCCCACGGCGATGTGCGACATGCCCCAGCACCTGATGGAGCCGGTGCTGGCCGGCGCCGCCACCGCCCGCGGCACCCACCTGCGCTACGACACCGAATACCTGTCCCTGACCCAGGACGACGACGGCGTCACCGCGACCGTGCGCGACCGGCTGCGCGGCGACGAGTACCGGATCCGCGCGAAGTACCTGATCGGCGCCGACGGCGGGCGCAGCAAGGTCGCCGAGGACATCGGCCTGCCGATGGCCGGCCGGATGGGCGTCGCCGGCAGCATCAACATCGTCTTCGAGGCCGACCTGACCCGCTACGTCGCGCACCGGCCCAGCACCCTCTACTGGGTGCTGCAGACCGGCGCCGACGTCGGCGGCATCGGGATGGGCCTGGTGCGCTGCGTCCGGCCGTGGCACGAGTGGCTGATCGTCTGGGGCTACGACATCGACGGCGAGCCGCCGGACCTCACCGACGCGTACGCCCGGCAGATCGCCCACCAGCTCATCGGCGACGACACCGTGCCGGTCACCATCAAGTCGTCGTCGGCCTGGACGGTCAACCACCTGTACGCCGAGCGTTACCACCAGGGCCGGGTGTTCTGCGCCGGCGACGCGGTGCACCGGCACCCGCCGTCGAACGGGCTGGGCTCCAACACCTCGATCCAGGACGCGTACAACCTGGCCTGGAAGCTGAAGCTGGTGCTGTCCGGGGCGGCCGGGCCGGGGTTGCTGGAGTCGTACAGCGCGGAGCGGGCGCCGGTCGGCGCGCAGATCGTGGCCCGGGCCAACCGCAGCATCGGCGAGACCGGCCGCATCTTCCAGGCGCTGGGCCTGCTCTCGACCGAGGACCCGGACCAGATGCGGGCGAACATGGACGCGCGCAAGCTCCCCGGTGAGGCCCCGGAGAAACAGCGCCAGCTGCTGCGCGAGGCGATCGCCTTCAAGGACTACGAGTTCAACACCCACGGCGTCGAGCTGGACCAGCGCTACCGCTCGGCGGCGGTCGTCGGCGACGGTACGCAGGCACCGGCCAACCCCCGCGACGAGGAACTGTTCCACCACCCGACGACCTGGCCCGGCGCCAAGGTGCCGCACGCCTGGCTGGGCCACGGCTCCGCGCGGATCTCCACCCTCGACGTGGGCGGTCACGGCCGGTTCACGCTGCTGACCGGCATCGGCGGCGAGCCGTGGGTCGCCGCGGCGGCCACGCTCGCCGGCGCGCTGGGGGTCCCGCTGACCGCGGCGACGATCGGCCCGGGGGCCGACTACGAGGACCTGTACGGCGACTGGGCCCGCCTGCGCGAAGTCGGCGACACCGGCTGCGTGCTGCTGCGCCCGGACAACTACGTGGCGTTCCGCAGCCCGGGCCTGCCCGGCGATCCGGCGGCGGTGCTCGAAGCGGCCCTGCGGGCGGTCCTCGCCCGGCGCTGACCGCTGCGTACCCGCACCGGTTCGGCCGCGAGCAGGGTGACGACCAGGAAAGTCGTGGTACAGGTGAGGGTCCCGGCCGCCCACCCGGCGAGCTCCCATCGGCCGGCCCCGGCCTCGTGGTCGGTCAGCCGACCCTGGGCCCGTAAATCGGACAGGCCGGATCACCCGGAGTCGGCTCACGGACCCCTAGGGTGGAAGGGACCAGGCCTGGGGAGGAAACATGCGGATCAATGACGTTCTTCGTGTCAAGGGCGGGCAGGTCGTGACGGTGTCTCCGGAGACGCGCGTCGACGCACTGCTGACGGTGCTGGCCGAGCACCGGATCGGCGCCATCGTGGTGTCCGCCGACGGCTCCAGGGTCGACGGCATCGTCAGTGAGCGCGACATCGTGCGGGCCCTGGCCGCGCGCGGTGCCGCGGTGCTGAGCGAGCCGGTCACCGCCATCCACACCACCGAGGTCCACACGGTTGCGCCCGACGCCCCCCTCGAGGATGTCGAGCGGCTGATGACCGAGCGCCGGTTCCGGCACGTGCCGGTGGTCGTCGACGGCACGCTGCGCGGCATCGTGAGCATCGGCGACGTGGTGAAGGAGAGGATCGGCGAGCTGGAGACCGAGCGCTCCTCGCTGGCCGGCTACATCACCGGGGAACGCTTCTAGCTCGTGACGGGGCTCCGGTCGCCGTGGTACCCGGGTGCCACGGCGCAATGGCACCGTGGGTGGATGCCGGGATCCGCTTGCCTCCGTAACGTCGACGCCATGGTCGGACGGTCCCGTTGCTCCTCGGCGGGGCGACCCGGGTGCGCGACGCTGCGTGACCGTGGCTGCCGCAGCTGAGCCGCCGCGCCTGCCGAACCCGGCAGGTGCGGTGCGCGCGTTCCTCGTCCGCCATCCGCGGGTGGTGGACTCGCTCGTCGCCCTGCTCTGCCTGCTGTGGAGTTTCGACAACGGCACGGGGCTCCGGATACCGCAACCGGTCGGCCCGGCGTGGGGAGCCGTCAGCCTGATCGTGGCGGGCACGATGCTGGTTCGCCGTACGCGGCCGTGGTGGCCGGTGGTGGCGGTCGCCGCCGGTGGCGCCCTGATGACCGAGCATTTCATCGGTGTGGCGCTCGCCTGCGGGCTGTACGCACTCGCCGCCTACCGCTCCACGGGCCAGGCGGCGCTCGGGTCGGTGCTGGCCGTGGTCGCGTTGACTGCGCCGGCCGACCCGGTCGACTGGCGAGCCAAGGGAATCCTCTACGCGGTGATCGCGGTGATCGCCGTGGTCTTCGGCGCCAACGTCCGGATCCGGCGCCGGTACCTGCGGGCGTTGCTCGACCGCACGGTCCAGCTCGCGCGGGAGCGGGAACAGGAGGGACAGTTGGCGGCGGTGCGCGAACGCACCCGGATCGCCCACGATCTGCACGACATCGTGGCCCACAGCCTGACCGTGATGGTGCGCCTGGCCGATGGCGCCGCCGCCGTGGGGGACACCGAGCCGGACCGCGCCCGGTCGGCCGCGGAACGGATCGGCGGCATCGGCCGGGAGGCCATGACCGACATGCGCCGGCTGCTCGGCGTGCTGCGCGACGGCGGCCAGGACGAGCCGGCCACCCAGGACCTGGACGCCCTCGTCGCCACCTTCCGTACGGCCGGGCTGCCGGTCGAGCTTCGCCGGCAGGGCGCGGAACCGACCTCCCGGAGCTTGCGCATCGCCGTGTTCCGTACCGTCCAGGAGTCCCTGACCAATGCGCTGCGCTACGCCGTGGACGCGCGGCGGGTGGTCGTCGACGTGGACTACCGGGCCGACCCGCTGGTCGTCGAGGTCGTCGACGACGGGCGCGGCGCCGGACCCGCGCCGTCGGTGGGCACCCGGCAGGGCCTGGTCGCGCTGAAGGAGAGGCTCGCGCTCTACGGCGGTACGGTCGAGGCCGGTCCGCGGCCGGGACACGGCTGGACCGTCCGGGTGAGCCTGCCACTCGTGGAGTGAGGGAAGCGATGGCTGAGACGACCGTGCTGCTCGTGGACGACCAGGCGCTGGTGCGCGAGGGCATGGCCATGGTGCTGGGCCGGCAACCCGGCCTGCGGATCGTGGGGGAGGCCGACGACGGTCGCGCGGGCGTCCAGCTCGCCCGCCTGCACCGGCCGGACGTGGTGCTGATGGACGTGCGGATGCCGGTGCTCGACGGCATCGAGGCGACCCGGGAGATCGTGGCGCACTGCCCGCAGACCCGGGTGCTCATCCTGACGACGTTCGACCTCGACGAGTACGCCTTCAACGGCCTGCGCGCCGGCGCGAGCGGGTTCCTGCTCAAGGACGCGCGTTCGGCTGATCTGGTCGCGGCGGTCCGTACGGTGGCGGCCGGTGAGGCGGTGGTCTCGCCCCGCATCACCCGCACGCTGCTGGACCACTACCGGGCGGGTCCGGCCGCCCCGCCGGAACGGGAACGCCTCCTGGAGGAGCTGACCACCCGGGAGCGGGAGGTCCTCGTGGCCATCGCCCGCGGCCTGTCGAACACCGAGATCGCCGCCGAGCTGTTCCTCTCCGAGTCGACGGTGAAGACCCACGTCGGCCGGGTCCTGGCCAAGCTCGGCGCCCGTGACCGGGTGCACGCCGTCATCTGGGCACACCGCCACGGCCTGGTCTGAGAGGTACCGCGGTACCACGACCGGAGGGCACCGCGGGTGGATGGGAGAACCTTTCCTTCTCCGTAGCGTCGAGCCATGATCCGAGTAACGAGAGTCCGGTTGCGCGCCGCCTTCGGCTGGTTCGTTGCCATCGCCGCGGTGGTCACCGCCGTTGTGTTGTTCTTCGTCGCGCTGTTGGTCACCGCTCAGACGACCGGGAACGCGTTGTTGTCCTACGCCGGTGCCGGCCTCGCCGCGATCATGGGCGCGACCGTCCTGGCCCGGTGGTCGGTACGGCTCCGGGACAGCCGGAGCGGGTTGACCGCAGGTGTCTGCCTCGCGACGTCGCTCCTGCTGGCGGCCGGAGTGTCCTGGGCCTGGTTCGGGGCGCCGGCCACCTACACGCCGTTCCCCGGCTCGCCGGCCGTACGGTACTGGGACCTGCCGACGGGCTCCCGGATCGCCTACGTCCGCACCGCCGGCACCGTGACGCATCCCGAACCGGTGCTGCTCGTCCACGGTGGCCCGGGTGCCCCGGCCGGCAACAGCGACGAGTTCGCCGAGCGCCTCGCCGGTGCCGGCTTCGCCGTCTACAACTACCAGCAGGTCGGTGCGGGCCAGTCGAGCCGGCTCGATCCGCGGGAGTACACCGTGGCCCGGCATGTCGCCGACCTCGACGCCATCCGGCAGCAGCTGGGAGCCCCGAAGACGGTGCTGATCGGCTCATCGTGGGGTGGGGAGCTCATCGCGCACTACCTCGCCGCGCACCCGGACACCGTCGCGAAGGCGGTCGTCGCGAGTCCCGGGGCCATGTGGGACAACTCCTTCAGCGACGGCAGCCTGACACCGACCGGCCGGACCGACCAGTACCGCCGGTTGGCCGCGCACACCCGCTTCGCGGCGACATTCTTCCTGGGCCAGGTGGGTGGACTGCCGGCGGCCCGGACCTTGCTGTCCGACCACACAGCCGACGGGCTCTATCAGCAGTTCGTCCGCAGTCTGAACATGAGCTCCGGCTGTCCTGACGCCGCCGGAGTCGAACGGCCCGTCGACGCCACCGCCGGATACGGCCTCTGGGTCAACATCGCCACCTCGGCCTCGGCGTCGAAGGCCGCCGACCCCCGGCCGGCGTTACGCCACAACGGCACCCCCGTGCTGGTGCTGCGGGCCGAGTGCGACTACCTCCGCTGGGAGGTGACCCGCGAATACCGTGACACGTTCCCCCGAGCGACGATGCTGACCATCAACGGCGCCGGACATTCCGTTCTCGCCGACAAGCCGGCCGAGACGGGCACGGCCGTCGCGGCCTTCCTGACCGGAAGAGCCTTGCCGGCCGAGCCGTACACCGGCAGCGACACGCCCTGGAGATGAGCCCGGCCAGAGGCGGGCCGGGAGCGACAGTGGCACGATGCGACGGTGACGCTGAAGGTTGCCACCACCCAGCCCGCCGGGACGCCCGACGCCCGCGAGAACGGCCGCATCGTCCGCGAGCTGATGCGTCAGGCCGCCGCGGCCGACGTCCGGCTGCTCCACTTCCCCGAAGGGTTCCTGTCCGGATACGCCAAGGAGCAGATCGCCGACTGGGACGACGTCGACTGGGACGCTGTCCGCGACGAGCTGAGGTCGACCGCCGTCCTGGCCCGTGAGCTGGGGATGTGGGTGGTGCTGGGCTCGGCGCACCCGCTGACCCCGCCCCACCGCCCGCACAACAGTCTCTACGTGATCTCCGACGAGGGCCTGATCGTCACCCGCTACGACAAGCGCTTCTGCTCCCACACCGAGATCACCCGGTTCTACAGTCCGGGCTTCGAGCCGGTCGTGTTCGAGGTCGACGGCTACCGGTTCGGCCTGGCCATCTGCATCGAGGTCAACTTCCCGCAGCTGTTCGCCGAGTACGACCGTCTCGGGGTGGACTGCCTGCTGCTGTCCGCCTGGCCCGTCGACGCGATCCTCTTCCGCAAGGCGCAGGCGCACGCCGCGATCAACAACTACTGGCTCAGCCTGTCCGTACCCGCGCAGAGCGCCGGGTTGATGCCGTCGACGATCTTCGGTCCCGACGGAAGCGAGCTGACGGCGGCCGTCGCCCCGGAACAGCCGGTCGCCGCCGTCCTCGATCGTGCGGCGCCGCAGTTCCACATCGCCCTGAAGCTCGCCCGCCCGTGGCGTGCCGCGGCGAGCCGGGGCGACATCTATCGCAGCCGGCAGGTCGAGGATCCGCGCAGCGGCGACCGGACGATCATCTGACCGGCGGCCCGGGGACATGGATGCCCCCGGGCCGGAACGGCTCACACCGCGTTCAGTGGCTGCGCGGGGGCGATCCGCCGGGTCACCACGTGCACCGCGAAGAGGGCGTACCCGGTCAGCACCGGCACCAGCGCCGGGTGCACCAGCACGGCGAGCACTGCTGCCAGCACGACCACCGCGCCCACCGCCGCGGCCGCCCGGCCGTGACCGGGCAGCGTGGCCAGGGCCGCCCGCCAGCTGTGCTCCGGGTCGGCGCCCACCGCCACGATGACCAGCGCGCCGTAGCCGGCACCCGCGGCGGCGAGGGCCACCGTGAGGGCCACCAGCGGTGCGCCGCCCGGGACGGTGCCGTTGCGTACGGCCAGCACGTCGACGATCACCAGCAGCGCCGCCGTCGCGGCGGCCAGGCCGGCGACCAGGCCGGGCGCCAGCGCGCGCCGGAACGTCGCCCAGCTCGCGCGGACGGTCGGCCACCGGTCGTGCTCCAGGTGGTGGTGCACCGCCGCGCTGCCGGCCGCCAGCGCGGCGCCCGCCGTGACCAGCGGCAGCGCCGCCAGGGTGACCAGGAAGCCCAGCAGGGCCAGGTCGGTGGCGATCCGGACGGTCTCGCGCCAGTCGCGCCTCATCCCTTGAGCCCGCTGGTGTTGATGCCCTCGACGAGCATGCGCTGGAACGCCACGAAGAACAGGAACACCGGGATCAGCGACAGCAGCGACATCGCGAACATCGGCCCCACCGAGCTCTCACTCGTCGAGTCGATGAACAGCGTCAGCGCCACCGGCGCCGTGTAGTCCTGCAGTTCCGACAGGAACACGAGCTGCCGGAAGAAGTCGTTCCAGGTCCAGATGAACGAGAAGATCGCCGTGGTCACCAGGGCCGGCCGGCTCAGCGGCAGGATGACGTGCTGGAAGATCGAGTACGGCGACGCGCCGTCGATCTTCGCGGCCTCGTCCAGCTCGCGCGGGATGCCCCGCATGAACTGCACCATCAGGAACACGAAGAACGCCTCGGTGGCCAGGAACTGCGGCACCAGCAGCGGCAGGTACGGCCACTCGCCGCCGACCCAGCCGAGGTTCCGGAACAGGATGTACTGCGGGATGATCAGCACGTGCCCGGGCAGCAGCAGGGTCGCGATCATGATCGAGAACCAGAACTTGCGCATCCGGAACCGCAGCCGGCCGAAGGCGTACGCGGCCAGCAGGCAGGACACCGTGTTGCCGAGCACGGTCAGCCCGGAGACCATCGCGCTGTTGAGGAAGAACCGGCCGAAGTTGACGTCGAACTTCTGCCAGCCGGAGCTGAAGTTGCCGGGAGTGAAGCTCTCCGGCAGCAGCCCGATGTTGCTGGCGATCTCCTCGGGTGACTTGAAGGACGTGCCCACCATCCAGATCAGCGGGTAGAGCACCACCAGCAGGATCAGGATCAGGACGAGCAGGCGCAGCCGGCCGCGCATCAGTGCTCCTCGGCGTCGGAGTAGTGGACCCAGAACCGGCCGGTGCGGAACAGCACCACCGTGATCAGGCCGATCGCGAGCAGGAACACCCAGGCCATCGCCGAGGCGTAACCCATGTCCAGCTCGACGAAGCCCTTGATGTAGAGGTTCAGCGTGTACATCAGGGTGGAGTCGACCGGCCCGCCGGTGCCGTTGCTGAGCACGAAGGCGGACGTGAAGCCCTGGAAGCCGTTGATCGTCTCCAGCACCAGGTTGAAGAAGATCACCGGGGACAGCATCGGCAGGGTGACGTTGCGGAACTGCCGCCACCGCCCGGCGCCGTCGACCGAGGCGGCCTCGTACAGCTCCGTCGGCACCTGCTTGAGCCCGGCCAGGAAGATCACCATGGGCGCGCCGAACTGCCAGATGGCCAGCAGCATCAGGGTCTGCAGGGCCCACCGCGGGTCGTTGACCCAGGGCGCGCCCTCGATGCCGAACAACCCCAGGAACGAGTTGAAGGCACCGTCGCGGTTGAACATGCTGACCCACACGATGGCCAGCGCCACACTGCCGCCCAGCAGCGACGGCAGGTAGAACAGGCCGCGGAACACGCCGATGCCGCGCATGGCCCGGTTCAGCAGCAGGGCCACGCCGAGCGCGGCCGCCAGCTTGAGCGGCACGGCGACCAGCGCGAACGTCAGGGTGACCTGGACCGCGTGCCAGTAGGTCGGGTCCGAGGTGAACATCTGCCGGTAGTTGTCCCAGCCCACCCAGTTCGCCTCCGACAGCGGCGTGAGCACGTCGTAGTCGGTGAAGCTGAGGTAGAGCGAGAGCAGCATCGGGACAGCCGTGATCGCGAGCAGCCCGATCAGCCACGGGGACAGGAACAGGTATCCGGGCAGATTCTCGGAGTGCCGCTTCCCGCGCCGGTGGCCCGGGCCCTGCTGGTCGGCAGGGCCCGGGCCGGCGGGGTCGATCCGGCTCTGGGCCGTTCGCACCGTAGTCACGACTGTCGTCAGCCCTGACCGATCGCGGCCTTGGCCGCGGCGATGAACGCGGTGCCGCCCTGGGCCGGGGTCTGCCGGCCGTACTGGACCTCCTCGGCGATCCGGATCAGCTCACTGCGCACCTTGCTGTGCCCCTTGAGCGGTACGGACGGCGCCGAGCTGAAGGTCTTGCCCAGCTCGGTCTGCACCGCGATGGTCTGCTTCATGCTCGGGTCGGTGACACTGTCGGCCACCACCTGGCGCACCTCAAGGTTGGACGGCAGGCCCCGGTCGGTGCCCAGGATCTTGCCGGCCTCGGGGTCGTTGGCCAGGAAGTTCAGCACGTCCACGGCCTGCTCCTTGTGCGGGCTGCCGCGGAACACCGAGAAGTACATCGACGCGCGTGCCCACTGGGCCTTCTGGTCACCGGGGTACGCCACCACGCCGAGCTCGTCCTTGGTGTTCTTCTTCAGCTCGGGCATCTGGTTGGCCCAGACCCATGAGGTCGCGGCCTTGCCGGTGACCACCAGCTGCTTGCTGATGTCGGTGGCGTTGCCCTCGTGGATGACGTCCGGGGTGGGAGTGGCGCCGCGGTCCCGGGCGCCCTTCCAGAGGTCGAACCAGGCGGTGACGTCCTGCTCGGTGAAGCCGAGCTCCTTGCCCTTGTACAGGTCCTTGCCCTGCTGCCGGAGCCAGACCCAGAACGCCTGGTAGACGGCGCTGGCGTCCTGGGTGCCGGGCACCTTGGCGACCTTGGAGACGTTCTCCGCCCAGGCGATGTGGTCCTCCCAGCTCATCCCCGTGGTGGGGGCGGGCAGCTTGAACTTGTCCAGCAGGGTCTTGTTGAAGACCAGGCCCTGGGTGTTCTCGCCGAAGGCCACGCCGGCGAGCTTTCCGTCGACGACGCCGTAGTCCTTCAGGCCGGGCGGGAACTTCGACAGGTCGAGGCGCCCGTCGCCCGCGTACGGCGTCAGGTCGAGGGTGACGTTGCGGCCGGCGTACTCGGCGATGAAGTTGTCGTCGATCTGGAACACGTCGGGGGCGTTGCCGCCGGCGGTGAGCGTGGCCAGCTTGTCGAAGTAGCCCTGGTTGGCCTGCCAGGTCTTCTTGAACGTCACGTTCGGGTGTTTCTGGGTGTACAGGTTGAGCGCCTTCTCGGTCAGCGTGGCGCGGTTCTCCGCGCCCCACCAGAAGAAGGACAGCTCGACGGGCTTGTTGGGATCGCTGGACTCGTCGTCGCCGCCGCAGGCGGCGGCCCCGAGAGCCAGGGGTATGACCAGGGCCGCGGCGAGAAGCCGCCGTCGGGTCGCGGTACCGTGGCGGCGCGTGGTTCGCACGTCCGTCGGCGGGGCTTTGTCCGGGTACATGGTGCTCACTCCTTGGCGTAGGAGGCGACAGCTTCGGGGGCGGCGGCAGCCGCGTTGCCCGGATCCGCATGGCTGTGCGGATCCGGGCCCGGTCCCGTCGAGTCGCGGATGACCAACTCGGTCTGAAGGCTCGCATGGGCAGTGGTACGACGGTCGTCTCCGTGCGCGAGGAGCATGTCGACGGCCGCTCTTCCCGCGGCGGCGGCAGGTGTGGCCACCGTGGTCAGCTTGGGATGGATGAGGCGGCTCAGCGCGATGTCGTCGATGCCGACGACGCTGATGTCCGCCGGGACCCGCGCGCCGTGGGCGTGCAGGCCCTCGATGAGGCCGATGGCCATGAGGTCGTTGTAGGCGAGCACGGCGCTGACCCCGCTGCGCAGGACCTGCTCGGCGACGGCGGCGCCGCCGTGCTCGGTGGGCGGGTTGGGGCCGATGACGGTCAGCTCGGCACCGCCGGCTCGGGCGGCCAGCGCGGCCGAGCGCCGGATCTCCTTGCTGGTCCAGGAGCCGCGCGGCCCGGCGATCAGGCCGATCCGGCGGTGGCCGAGGCCGGCCAGGTGGTCGACGGCGAGCCCGGCGCCCTGGGCCACGTCCATCACGACGGTGGGCAGGCCGGTGATCTGCCGGTTGATCACGACCAGCGGCACCTCCCGGCTGAGCAGCTCGATGAGGCTGTTGCTCATCCGCGGGCTGCACAGCAGGATGCCGTCGACCTGCTTGGCCAGGGCGCGGACCAGGTCCTCCTCGACCGCGGCGTCCTCGTTGGAGTCGGCGACGAAGATGTGGTAGTCGCGCTGCCGGGCCTGGCTCTCGGCCGCCTTGATCAGCGGCGGGAAGAACGGGTTGGCGATGTCGGCCACGATCAGGCCGACGTTGTAGGTGCGCCCGGTGATCAGGGCCCGGGCGGCGCGGTTGGGCCGGTAGCCGAGCTGCTCGGCACAGGCCAGCACGCGGGTACGGGTGTCCGGGTTGACCAGGTGCGGCGCCGAGAACGTGCGGGAGACGGTGGAGATGTGGACTCCGGACTCCCGTGCGACGTCGCGAATCGTGGCTGGCACGCCGGCCCTTCCTTCGATGGGGGTGCCCTGTGGTCGGGGTCACTCTGGGGGCCAATTAATGCAAACGGTTGTAGCTGTGTCAACGGCCTTTTGTTGCAGGTTCATGACGGCTGTCCGCATTGCAGGTCCAGGTCACGGTTGCGGATTAGCATAAAAGCGGACGTAGCCGCCCTGAATTCTTGACGGCGAGCGATCGACGTGTTTAGTTCTGCTGCAAACGTTTGCAGTGAGGAGACGCGGTGGACGCACGACGGCGCTACGCACTGGTCGGTGCCGGGGCCCGGGCCGAGATGTTCCTGCGGGCCCTGGCCGTCGACCACGCCGGCACGGCCGAGCTGGTCGCCCTGGCCGACGTCAACCCGAGCCGGATGGCGGCGCACAACCGCTGGCTGACCGGGCTGGGCGTACCGGCGGTGCCCACGTACCCGGCGGCGGAGTTCACCACCATGCTGGCCGCCGAACGGGTCGACGAGGTGCTGGTCACCAGCGTCGACCGGACGCACGCCGACTACGTGGTGGCGGCGCTGGAGGCCGGGTGCGACGTCATCACCGAGAAGCCGATGACGGTCGACGCCGAGGGCTGCCGGCGGATCCTGGACGCGGTCGAGCGCACCGGCAAACGGGTCCAGGTGGCGTTCAACTACCGCTTCAACCCGCTGCACGAGGCCGTCCGTGAGGTGCTGGCCGCCGGTGAGCTCGGCGAGATCGGGTCCGTGCACTTCGAATGGCTGCTCGACGTGCGGCACGGCGCCGACTACTTCCGGCGGTGGCACCGCGACAAGGCCAACTCCGGCGGCCTGCTCGTGCACAAGTCCGGCCACCACTTCGACCTGGTCAACTGGTGGCTCGGCGCCGAGCCGGCCCAGGTGTACGCCGACGGCCGGCTCTTCTTCTACGGCGAGGCCGGGCAACGCCACGGCTACGCCCGCGACTACGAGCGTGCCCACGACGCCCCGGCTGCCGAGGGTGACCCGTTCGCCCTGCGCCTGCGGGACAACCCGCGGCTGCGCGAGCTGTACCTCGACGCCGAGGCCGACGACGGCTACCGGCGCGACCAGAACGTCTTCGCGCCCGGCGTGACGATCGAGGACGACATGGCGGTGCTGGTGCGCTACGACACCGGCGCCACGATGACGTACCACCTGACCGCGTACGCGCCCTGGGAGGGCTACCGGCTGATGGTCAACGGCAGCCGGGGCCGGCTGGAGCTGGAGGTGGTCGAGAGCGACCACGTCAGCGCGGCGGGGGCGGGCGAGGTCAAGGGGGCCGCGATCCACGGCGTGACCGAGGCCGAGGAACAGGGCCGGGCCACGCTGACCCTCCGGCCGTTCTGGGCGCCGCCGCGTGAGCTGCCGTTGCCGGCTGGGTACTCGCGGTCCGGGCACGGCGGCGCCGACTCGCGGATGACCGACGTGCTCTTCGGCGCGGCCAAGGACCCGCTCGAGCGTTCCGCCACCGCCCGCGACGGTGCGCTCGCCCTGCTCACCGGTCTCGCCGCGAACCGTTCCATCGAGATCGGATCCCCGGTCCGCGTGGCCGACCTGCTCGACCTGCCCTGACCCGACCTGTCCAGACTCCCGACGAGGTGTCCATGTCAGACCTGCTGTTCGCGGCCGAACCCCGCCAGCGCGACATCGCCCGTGAGCTCTACGCGCTCGTGGCCGGCCTGCCGCTGATCTCGCCGCACGGCCACGTCGATCCCGGCCTGCTCGCCGAGGACGAACCGTTCCCCGACCCGGCCCGGCTGATCATCGTCCCGGACCACTACATCACCCGGATGCTGCTCAGCCAGGGCATCCCGCTCGCGCGACTGGGCGTGCCCAGCCGTACCGGTGACCCGGTCGAGACCGACCCCCGCGCGATCTGGCGGCTGCTCGCGGAGAACTGGCACCTGTTCCGCGGCACGCCGTCGCGGCTCTGGCTGGAACGCACCTTCGCCTCGGTCTTCGGGGTGACCACCCGGTTCGGCCCGGCGACCGGCGACGCGATCTACGACGAGATCGCCGCCAAGCTCGCCGAGCCCGCCTTCCGGCCCCGGGCGCTGTTCGAGAAATTCGGCATCGAGGTGCTGGCCACCACCGAGTCGCCGCTGGACGAGCTGACCCGGCACGCCAAGCTCGAGGCCGACGGCTGGGGCGGCCCCGGGGGCCGGGTGATCACCACGTTCCGCCCCGACGACGTGGTGGACATGGAGTTCGAGGGCTGGGCCGGACGGATCGCCCGGCTGGGCGAGCTGACCGGCGAGGACACCACGACCTACCGGGGCTACCTGGCTGCGCTGTGGTCCCGGCGGCAGGCGTTCAAGGCCGCCGGCGCGACCTCCTCCGACCACGGGCACCTCACCGCCCGTACGGTGCGACTCCCCGCCGCCGAAGCCGCCCGGCTGTACGAACGCGGCCTGCGCGGGCGCGCCTCGGCGGCCGACGCCGAGGAGTTCCGTGCCCACATGCTGGTCGAGTTCGCCCGGATGTCGATCGAGGACGGGCTGGTCATGCAGCTGCACCCCGGTGCCGTCCGCAACCACAACAAGAGCCTGCACACCGGGCACGGCCGCGACGTCGGCGGCGACATCCCGCAGGCCACGGACTTCGTGCACGCCCTGACACCGCTGCTCGACGCGTACGGCAACGATCCCCGGCTGCGGGTGGTGCTCTTCACCCTGGACGAGGACACCTTCACCCGGGAGCTGGCTCCGCTCGCCGGTGGATATGCCGCGCTCTACCTCGGCGCGCCCTGGTGGTTCCTGGACTCCCCGGACGGGCTGCGCCGGTTCCGGGACGCGGTCACCGAGACCGCCGGCTTCTACAACACCGCGGGCTTCACCGACGACACCCGGGCCTTCTGCTCGATCCCGGTCCGGCACGAGGTCGCCCGGCGGGCCGACGCGGCGTACCTGGCCCGGCTGGTCGCCGAGGAGCGGCTGCCGCTGGACGAGGCCGCCGAGACCATCGCCGACCTCGCCTACCACCTGCCGAAGCAGGTGTTCCGGCTGTGACCAGGATCGTCGAGGTCGAGGTGCACGACGTCCGGTTCCCGACGTCGCGGACCGGCGACGGCTCCGATGCCGTCAACCGCGGCGACTACTCGGCCACGTACGTGGAGCTGCGCACCGACGGGCCGCACGCCGGTGCCGGCTTCACCTTCACCAACGGCCGCGGCAACGAGCTGACCTGCGCGGCGGTCCGGGCGCTGAGCCACCACGTGGTCGGGCGGACGCTGAGCGAGCTGGCCGCCGGGCCGGCCGCGTTCGTCCGGAGCCTGACCGCGGACCCGCAGCTGCGCTGGCTCGGGCCCGAGAAGGGCGTCCTCCAGCTGGCCACCGGGGCGCTGGTCAACGCGGTGTGGGACCTGCGGGCCAAATCCGCCGGGGCGCCGCTGTGGCAGCTGCTCGCCGAGATGTCCACCGAGGAGCTCGTCGCCTGCGTCGACTTCCACCACATCAGCGACGCGCTGACCCCGGCCGAGGCGGCGGCGATCCTCGACAAGGGCCGGGTGGGCCTGGCCGAGCGCCTCGCCGACGTGGCCCGCGACGGCTTCCCGTCGTACACGACCTCGGTGGGCTGGCTGGGCTACCCGGACGACAAGGTGCGGGCGCTGGCCCGGACCGCGTACGACCAGGGCTGGCGGGCCATGAAGATGAAGGTCGGCGGTGACCTCGACGACGACGTCCGGCGGGCGGGCATCATCCGCGAGGAGATCGGCCCCGAGGCGCTGCTGATGATGGACGCCAACCAGGTGTGGGACGTCGACGAGGCGATCGCCGCGATGACCCGGCTCGCCGCGTTCGGCCCGTACTGGATCGAGGAGCCGACGCACGCCGACGACGTGCTCGGCCACGCCCGGATCCGGCGTGCCGTCGACGGGCTCACCGGCGGCGCCTGCCGGGTGGCGACCGGTGAGGTCGCCGCCAACCGGGTGATCTTCAAGCAGCTGCTGCAGGCCCAGGCGATCGGCGTCATGCAGGTCGACGCCTGCCGGGTCGCCGGCGTCAACGAGGTGCTGGCTGAACTGCTGCTGGCGGCCAAGTTCGGCATCCCGGTCTGCCCGCACGCGGGCGGGGTCGGGCTGTGCGAGCTGGTCCAGCATGTGGCGATCTTCGACTACCTGCGGGTCGGCACGGCCCTGGAGGGCCGCATGATCGAGTACGTGGACCACCTGCACGAGCACTTCGAGGATCCGGTACGCACCCGCGAGGGCCGCTACCTGCTACCGGACCAGCCCGGTTACAGCGCCACCATGCGTCCCGCCTCGATCGCGGAGTTCTCCTTCCCCGGCGGACCGGCATGGCGGTGACCACCACGCCGCTGCTCGGGCTGGCCGGTCTGGCCCGGCTGCCGGCGCGCAGCCGTCCGCTGGTGCGCCCCGGCGACGTCCCGGCCGGGATCGTGCACCTCGGTCTCGGCGCCTTCCACCGGGCCCATCAGGCGGTCTACACCGAGGAGGCGATCGCCGCGGCCGGCGGTGACTGGGGCATCATCGGTGTGGCGCCGCGCTCGGCGCGGATCGTCGCCGACCTCTGGGCCCAGGACCGGCTGTTCAGCGTGACCACGATGTCCGGCCCGAGCGCCGGCACCCGGGTGGTCGGCGCCCTGGCGGGCGTGCGGCATGCGGCGGCGGATCCCGGCGCGGTGGTCGCCCTGCTGGCCGATCCAGCGGTACGGGTGGTGACGCTGACCGTCACCGAGAAGGGCTACCGGCTCGACCCGTCGACCGGCCGGCTCACGGTCGACGCCGACCTGCGGGCCGACCTGAGCACCGACCGGGCGCCGGTGACGATCCCCGGACTGCTGCTGCGCGGCCTGCTCGCCCGTTGCCGCGCCGACGCCGGTCCGATCGCGGTGCTCAGCTGCGACAACCTGCCCGCGAACGGGCGCCGGGTGCGCAGCCTGGTCGACCAGGCCCGGGAGCTCGTGCCGGGGGACTCGACCGGCTTCGGTGAGTGGCTGGGCGCGAGCGTGACGTTCCCCGGGTCCATGGTGGACCGGATCGTGCCCGCGAGCACGCCGGCGACGCTGGAGCTGGCAGCCACCGCGCTCGGTGCGCGGGACCTGGCGGCGGTGCACGGGGAGCCGTACCGGCAGTGGGTGATCGAGGACCGTTTCCCCGGTGGGCGGCCCGCCTGGGAGCTCGCCGGTGCGGTGCTGACCGACGATGCCGGACCGTGGGAACGGCTCAAGCTGCGTACGCTCAACGGGGTGCACTCGGCTGTGGCGTACCTCGGGGCGCTGGCCGGGCGCGAGACCATCGCCGCCGCGCTGGAGATCCCCGGGATGCGCGCGGCGATGACCCGCTTCGTCGCCGAGGACGTCGCCGGCAGCCTCGAGCCGCCGCCCGGCGTCTCGGTCGTCGGTTACGGCGACTCGGTGCTGGACCGGTTCGCCGACCCGGCCATCGCGCACCGCACCCGGCAGGTGGCGATGGACGGCACGCAGAAGCTGCCGCAGCGCGTGCTGCACACGATCGCCGACCGGCGCGCGGCCGGCGCATCACCCCGTTGGGCGGCCCTGGTCGTCGCGGCGTGGATGCGCTACGTGCAGGGCACGGCGGACGACGGGCGGGCGCTGCCGCTCGACGACCCGCTGGCGGACCGGATCCGCGAACGGCTGGCCGCCGCGCAGTCCACCCCGGCGGGCGTGGCCGAGGCGCTGTTCGGGCTGGGCACGGTGTTTCCGGCGCCGCTGTCCGCCGACGAGACGGTACGAGCGCTGGTCGTCGAATGGCTGACCGCGCTGGACAGACACGGTGTCGAGGCGACTTTGGCAGGTGCGGCATGACGGCGACAGTGGCGTTGATCGGCGCGAACGGGCATGGGCGGTCGCACCGGCGGCGGATCGCCGAGCTGGAGCGGACGGGGTCGGTGCGGTTGGTGGCGCTGGCCGACGTACAGCCGATAGACCCGGACCCACCGGTCCCACCCGGCGTGGCGGTCTTCACCGACCACCGCGAGCTGCTCGCGGCCGCGACCCCCGACGTCGTGGTGATCTGCACGCCGCCGCACACCCACCTGCCGATCGCCCTCGACGCCCTGGCGGCGGGCTGCGACCTGCTGCTGGAGAAGCCGCCGGTGCCGACGGTCGAGGCGCACGCCACCCTGCAGGCGGCGGTGCTGTCCTCGGGCCGGTCGTGCCAGGTGGGCTTCCAGGCACTCGGCTCGCTGGCCGCGCAGACCCTGTTCGACGCGGTGCGCGCGGAGCGCCTCGGCGCCGTCGAGAGCGTGGCCACTGTCGCGTCATGGCGGCGCGACGACGCCTACTACGCCCGCGCGCCCTGGTCCGGGCGCCGGGTGGTCGACGGCCGCCCGGTGCTCGACGGGGCACTGGTCAACCCGCTGGCCCACGCGGTCATGCAGAGCCTCGCGGTGGCGGCCGCGGCGGGCGCGGGCGAGCCGGCGCTGCTGGAGGCCGAGCGGTACCGCACCCGCGACATCGAGGTGGACGACACGGCGTTCGCCCGGATCACCTTCAGCGGCGGGCTGCGGATGATGGCGGCGGCGACGCTGGCGGGGGAGGACTTCATCGCCGGCGAGGTGATCGTGACGGGAGCGGCCGGGCGCTCCACCCTGGAGTACCCGACCGACC
The DNA here is from genome assembly GCF_040649415.1 of Actinoplanes sp. NPDC048967. Classification (NCBI taxonomy): domain Bacteria; kingdom Bacillati; phylum Actinomycetota; class Actinomycetes; order Micromonosporales; family Micromonosporaceae; genus Actinoplanes; species Actinoplanes sp. NPDC048967. Next base: position 616,766 of record NZ_JBEZFL010000001.1, on the reverse strand, counting down.
GCCTGGACCTGCCGGGGATCACCGCGCCGGCCGGCCGCATCGACCTGCTGGAGAACCTGGTGGCGCACCGGCGGGACCGGTCCGGGGTCGCGCTGGTCGCCCCGCTGGAACGGACGGCGGCGTTCACCGCGGTGGTGCAGGCACTGACCGGGCCGGGGGCGGCCCCGCCGGCGTTGATCGACGACGCGTTCCTGGCGGCGGTGGGCTCCGGGCCGGAACGGGTGCAGGTGATCCCGGGCGTCAACGCTGTGTTGCGGGAGGCGGCGGAGACGCTCAAGCTGCCGTCCGAGTCGGGGGTGGCGTGGGCGGTGCCGGCGTACACGGTGGAAGTGCCGGGCCACTGATCACAGCCGGCGCTCCAACACCCCGGCGACCGCCGCGCGCCCTTCTGTCGGATGTCCGATAGGGAGATTCGCCGCCCAGCCGGGTGATCTTCGACCGGATCGCCGGTGCGGACGTATCAGGTGATGGCCCCGGCGCCCCCGGTGGCCTTCACCGCTGAGAGGGCGTGCGCATCGTGAGAAGGGCAGTCGACGTCGAGGACCCGGCCGCGCCGGACGGTCAGCCGCCCGTACGCGGGGGAGCCGCGCCGGCCAGCACCGCCATCGCCGGGGTGGTCGCCACGGCCGCGGGCGCGACGGCGATCCCGCAGCTGCTGGGCGTGTTCGCCAACGTCGCCCAGGTCGCCACCCTGGCCCGCAGCGACCTGCTCTTCGTCGTCAACATCGTGATCGTCGTGCTCGGCCTGATCGCCCTGTTCGGCCCCGGGCAGGCGAAGTACCGCGAATCCTTGCCGCGGGTGATAGCCGCGGCCTGCGCGGTCATCGTCTGCGGCACGCTCGCCGGCATCGGGCTCTCCGACCGGCTGAAGAGCGAACCCGCGCCGGCCGAGGCAGCCGCGCCGGATCCGTCCCGGTCCGGCCCGCCGGCGAGCCGGTCGGTCGTCGCCACCCCGGGCAAGAAGGTGAAGCCCACAGCCACCGCGATCGTCGACCCTGTGGTCATACCCGGAGCACCGCAGGAACAGCCGGCGGCGCGAGAGGTCACTTCCAGGCCCACGTCCCGGCCCTCGACAAAGGCACCGATCAGGAAGGCGGCGGTGTCCGCGTCGATGAGCTGCACACCGTCGTCGTGCGAGACCTCGGAGAAGATCATGGCGCTGGGTGGTGCGTTCAGCGGTGCCCTGGCCGCCGGACACCAGCTGATGCTGTTCGTCCAGGCGCCGGACGGGCGGCACTACCCGGGCTCGAAGGGCCTGGTCAGCGGCAGCCGGTGGTCCGGCAAGGTCCACGTGGGCAGCGACAACGGCCAGGAGGCGAGCTTCACCTACGCCGCCTGCCTGTACGACATCAACCAGACCTTCGCGGCCGACCTCGACGCCCGCAGCGACACCGAGCTGAACGCCGGCCTGACCAGAATCCCCACCTCGGGCACGGCGGTGGCGCTGGCCTGCGAACAGTTGCGGTGGAACCGGCCCTGACCGATAGTCCTGGCGTGGACTTTCCGCTGCGTGAGCTGGGCCCCGCCCTGACCGCCCGGGCCGGGACCTGGGAGCGGCTCGGACTCGCCTGGACCATCGGGCCGGTGCTGCCGAACCGGGCCCCGGCTGTGGTGCAGGCGGAGTTCGAGTCGGCCGAGCTGGTCGGTGACCTCATGATCTGGGTCAGCGGCGAGGCGGAACTCAGCACGGTCCGGCTCACCGACGACCGCATGGTCAACAAGCATTACGACCTGGCCACGGTCGACGACCTCGAGGTCGTGCTCGACGAGCTGGTGGTCCTGCTGACCGACGGCATCGCGCCGGCCGCCGCGGTCGTAGACAGATTTCCGAGTGGTGATCCTCGAATTCCGGCCCCACAAATACGGCCTGAATGAATAGTGCGTCGTCGGTGTTCCCGCCGCGACACGGGGGGCTCGCGAGTGGACCGGCCGCCGGCCGGAGCCATTACACTCGCGGGATGCCACAGGACGGTCGTGAGGACCTCACCTGGCTGGGGTTGTCCGCGTTCGGCATATCCGGCGTCAAAGCGCCGCGAACCGTCGATCCAAAGACCGTCTTCGACTTGTTGAAGATAGTGTTCGCGGCGGTCGCGGGCGTCGGCGGCGTAGTCGCTCTCGTCATGGCCTACCGGCGGAAACGCGTCGCTGAGGCGAGCAACCAGTTGGCCGAGATCGGGGCCTCCCTGGACAAGGAGCGCGAACGCCGCGAACAGGCCAGGCACCTGAATGAACGCTTCACTACCGCGTCGTCGCAGCTCGGCGACGAGAACGCAGCAGTTCGGCTGGCCGGGGTGTACGCACCCGCCGCCCTGGCCTGGGCCCATGACCGCGAGGTCCGGCACACCATCGGCCGCGTGATCGCCGCGCATCTGCGGCAGAACGCGGCCTTGTCCTGGCAGGGACACGACTGCGACTTCACCACCGTGGTGTTCGACGGCGGGGACTTCACCGGCTCCCACTTCTCGGCCGGCCAGGTCCGGTTCGGGTACACCGAGTTCGAGTCCGGTCGAGTCGACTTCCGGGGTGCTGTGTTCGAAGGGGCCACAGTACATTTCGGCTTCGCGGAGTTCACCGGCGGATTCGTCGACTTCCGCGGGCGGATCGATTTCGGGAATGCGCGCTTCAATGGTGCGACAGTCCGGCTCGATCAGGCGGAGTTTGCCGGTGCCACGGTTGACCTCTCCGCGGTCCAGTTGGGCGCGAAGCCGCCGGTGCTGGTGGCCGGCGGTGTTCCGCAAGGACTGAAGTTGCCGAAGAGCCGGCAGTCACGGCCATGATCAAGCGGTGATCTGCTCCCGGGTCAGCGCGCCGTCGGCCACCAGGATGGTCAGGTTTCGGGAGAGCGGCGCGTCCGGCGTCACCGTGACGGTCTTCTCGAAGGCCAGGGCCGCGCACAGCCCGTTGTAGCCGCCCGCGCCCGTGCGGACGAACCAGCGGTCGTCGTCGCTGAGGCCGCGGAAGACCAGCGTGTACGGGCCCGGGCCGGTCAGTGCCACCCACGGCTCGTCGCTGCCGTTGACTGAGTCCTCGCCCGTCCGGGACGCCGTGAAGGTCGTGGTCGGGCCGGGGGTCGCACGCCAGAAGAAGCCGCCGTAGCCCGCGCCTCCCGGGCGGCCGTTGGTGGCCGGGCTGCCGAGGGTCACCGGCTGGATCGTGCTCAGCTCGTACGAGAAGGAGAGCTCCCAGCCCAGCGGGACCGCCCGGGCCGCCACCGTCCGGGTTTCGGTCAGCAGGGTCTCGTCCTGCGGGCCGAGCCAGAGCAGCCGCTCGCTGAAGCTGTCGGCCGCCTGCGCCAGCCATTGGGCGTGGATGATCCGGCCGTGGTCGTCGAGCCAGGTGTAGCCCTGGTCGCGCACGTAGGTGCGGCCGCCCCACAGGTTGACGCCGTTGACGTCCTGCATCGCGACCGAGACGCCCAGGTGCCATTGGTGGTCCTCCGGCAGGACGTCCGTCACCGGTACGCCGGCCAGTGTGCGCACCGGGTGCAGGTACGGCCGCGGGCCGTTCAGCGGGTCGACCTCCGGCTCCGTGACGTACTCGGCGACATCGACGTCTCCCACTGCCAGGCGCATGACCGGACGTTACCTCAGGCCGGGAACAGCAGGTCCAGGTGGGCGTCGAGGGCCTGCAACGCCCGCTGGGCCGGGTACTGGCCGCCGAGCACGTAGATGCCCAGTCCCTCCATCAGGGCCAGCAGGCTCGCCGCGGCGCCGACCGGGTCCGGGACCTTCAGCATGCCCGCCACGAAGTCGACCATCTGGGCGGTGTCGTCGTGCAGCTCGGCCGCCGCGGCCGGGCGGACCGCCGTGTACGCCAGGAAGGCCAGCGCCACCCGCCCGTTGTCGCGGCTCTCGTCGTCGAGCGGCAGCAGCGCCGCGATCATCGTGCGCAGCAGCAGCCGCGGTGGCGGGTCGGCGCCCAGCCCGGCCAGCGCCTCGGTGACCTTGCGCTGGCTGCGTTCGCGGACGACCGTCAGCGCGAAGGACATCATCTCGTCGCGGCTGCTGAAGTAGTGCTGCACCATCCCGGCCGACACACCCGCCTGGGCGGCCACGTGGCGCAGGCTCACCGATTCGAGGCCCTGGTCCGCGGCCACGCGCATCAGGGCGTCGGCGATCAGCCGGCGCCGTTCCTCCGGATCAACCTTCTTGGGCATGGCGCATGGTCGCATGCTCGGCGCCGGTCGCCTGCCGGCAGGCCCGTACGAAACCGTCGGGGTCGTCGACGTAGATCCGGAGCTCGTCGGCGGGCTCGGACGGGCCCTTGGGCAGGGGGTAGCTCACCGGGTGGCGCAGCCTGATGTCGACGGCGGTCTGGCTGCCGGTCGGCAGGTTGAGCACCGTGCGGTCGCCGTCCGGCTCGACCTGCACCGACTTGCTCGACGGCAACGTGCGGTAGGCCTTGCTGACCGTGGCGACGTCGGTCCACGGCACGGTGAGGTCGTGGGCCGCGCCCATCCGCACCCGGATCCCGGCCGGGCCCACGATGTGCGGGTTGATCTTCAGGCTGGCGAACAGGCCGATCATCCACAGCAGGCCCCAGACGCTGATCGCCAGCATGATCCAGCGGGCCGGCGCCCAGGGCACCACCTTGCGGATGATCAGGTCGAGGATCGGGATCTCGACCACCGAGAGGCCGATGAAGACGCCGAGAATCGGGGTGACCACGCCGAGGTAGCTGAACGCCTGGTCGCCCGGGGCCGGGGTCACGGGCTTGCGGCGGGCCCACAGATACATGCTGCGCCACATCGCCGCCTCTGTGGTGGCGGCCCGGCGGAGGAGCGGGAGAACCTGCATGATCCCAGGCTACCCGTTTGACAATACGACTGCAATATAAAAGCGGCCGGGAAGAGGCCGGCCCGGGGGCGGGACCGGCCTCGTCGCGGATCAGAGGTTGATCATGTGGCCGGTGAGGCCGTGGAACGCCTCCTGCAGGGCCTCGCTCAGCGTCGGGTGGGTGTGCACGTTGCGGGCCAGCTCGTTCGCCGTCAGGTCCCACTTCTGGGCCAGCGTCAGCTCCGGCAGCAGCTCCGAGACGTCCGGGCCGATCAGGTGGCCGCCCAGCAGCTCCTTGTACTTCGCGTCGGCGACCAGCTTGACGAAGCCGGTCGGCTCGGCCAGGCCGTGCGCCTTGCCGTTCGCGGTGAACGGGAACGTCGACACCTTGACGTCGTAGCCCTCGTCGCGGGCCTGCTGCTCGGTCAGGCCGAAGCTGGCCACCTGCGGCTGGCAGAACGTCGCCCGCGGCATCATCCGGTAGTCGCCCAGCGTCATCGTCTCCGCGCCGGCGATCGTCTCGGCGGCCACCACGCCCTGCGCCTCCGCGACGTGGGCGAGCTGGAGCTTCGCGGTGACGTCGCCGATCGCGTACAGGTGGGGGATGTTCGTCCGCATGTGGTCGTCGATCTCGATCGCGCCGCGGTCGGTGAGCTTGACCCCGGTGTTCTCCAGGCCGTAGCCCTCGACGCGGGGGGCGAAGCCGACCGACATCATCACCCGGTCCGCCTCGATGGTCTCCTGCTTGCCGTTCTTGGCGGTGTAGCTGACCACGACCGAGGAGCCCTGGTCGGTCACCGTCTCGACCTTGGCCGAGGTCAGGATCGGGATGCCGAGCTTGCGGTACTGCTTGGTGATCTCCTTGGAGACGTCGGCGTCCTCGTTGGGCAGGGCCCGGTCGAGGTACTCGATGATGGTGACGTCCACGCCGTAGTTCTTCAGGACGTAGCCGAACTCCATGCCGATCGCGCCGGCCCCGACGATGACGATCGAGGACGGCAGGTCGCGGTCCATGATCTGGGTCTCGTAGGTCACCACGTTGTCGCTCAGCTCGACGCCCGGCAGCAGGCGCACCGTCGAGCCGGTGGCGATGATCGCGTTGTCGAAGGTCAGCGTCTCGGTGCCGCCGGAGCTCAGCGTCACGTCGACGGAGTTGGCGTCGCGGAACACGCCCCGGCCGTCGTACTCCGTGATCTTGTTCTTCTTCATCAGGTAGTGCACGCCCTTGACCCGGCCGTCGGCGACCGTACGGCTGCGGTCGAAGGCCACGCCGAAGTCGAAGCTCACGTCCCCGCTCATGCCGAAGGTCTTGGCCTGGGTGTGGAAGATGTGCGCCAGCTCGGCGTTGCGCAGCAGCGCCTTCGACGGGATGCAGCCGACGTTCAGGCAGACGCCGCCCCAGTACTTCTCCTCCACCACCGCGGTCCGCAGGCCGAGCTGGGCGGCGCGGATCGCGGCGACGTAGCCGCCGGGACCCGCGCCGAGGACGATCAGGTCGTAGTGCTCACTCATGTGTTCAAGTATCGCGCAGGGTGGGTCAGCTGAGCAGGAAGACGGACGCGGCGCCCGTCACCACCACCCCGTTGCGGTGGCGCAGGTAGCGGGTGGGGTCGTCGGCCAGCTGGAGGTGGACGCCGCGGCCCCGCGGCACCCGGCGGAAGCCGGTCGGTGTGCCCGCCTCGATGAGAACCACGCCGTCGACGACCCGCACGTGCCGGTCGGGGAAGTCCACCGACTGCAGGTGCTCGACGTCGCCGGTGGCGGGGACGAAGCGGAACTGGGTCGTGGCGAGCGCGTGGTCCGGCGGGCGGACCACCAGCGCGGTGCCGTCGTGGGTGACGAACTGCCGCGGGGCGTCGGCGGGGGACAGCCGCACGATCGGGCCGCCGGCGCCGACCGGTACGCCGAACAGCGGCGTGCCGTCCGGGTGCCAGTACAGGCGCTGGACCCGGGTGTGCCGGTTGGGGTCGTAGAGCGGGTCACCGGTGATGTCGCGGTAGTCGCGGGCGTGGTAGACCAGCACGTCCGTGACGCCGTCCTCGGCCACCGTGAAGCTGTTGTGGCCGGGGCCGTACCGGTCGGTCTCGGGCCGGGTCACGAAGACCGGGTCCGGGCTCTTGGTCCACGACGAGCGGGCCAGCAGGTCGGCGCGGGCGTCCGCGGTCAGCAGGCCCATGCAGTAGCGGGCGTCGGTGGCGCTGGCCGAGAAGGTCATGAAGATCCGCCCGTTGCGGATCAGCACCGCCGGGCCCTCGTTGACCTTGAAGCCCTGGATCTCCCAGCTCTTCGTGGGAGTGGCGATCCGGGTGGGCTTGGTCCTCAGCGCCCAGGGCGAGCTCATCTCGGCGATGTAGAGGCTGGTGTTGACCGCGATCTCCGGCTCGCTCTGGGCCCACACCAGGTAGCGCCGCCCGCGGTGGGCGAAGGTGGTGGCGTCCAGCGAGAAGCTCTCCCATTCGGTGGCGATCTGGCCCTTGAGCGTCCAGCCGGCCGGGTCGGTGGGGTCGGCCAGTGCCGACTCCAGCACGTACATCCGGATCCGGAAGACGTCGTCGGAGTCGCCGGCGGCGAAGTAGATGTACCACTTGCCGTCGATGCGGTGCAGCTCCGGCGCCCAGATGTGGCCGCCCATCCTCCCGGTCGCCGGGCGCCGCCAGACCACCGACTCGGCCGCGGTGGCCAGCCCGTCGATGGTGGTGGCGCCGCGGACGACGACCCGGTCGTACTCGGGCACCGAGCCGGTGAAGTAGTAACGGCCCCGGTGCCGTGGGGTGATGAACGGGTCGGCGCGCTGCTCAATGAGCGGATCGCGGGTGGTCACGCCGGAGATCTGGGCATCGGTACGGGCTTTGCGGGCCTCCGCCGGGGAGGCGGCCAGGGTGACGCCCAGGCCCACGCCGCCGACAAGAAGGGTACGACGGTTCACGAGGTCTCCCGGATACGCAGGAAGGTCACGGAGTTCGGGGCGAAGGTCCGAGTGAATGTCGACGACAGACCATCGACTGTGGTGGTGACGGGCTGGATGGGCTCGGCGGAGCGGGTGTTCTGCTCCTGCGGGTCGCCGGTGATCACGGTCATCCGGCCCTGCCGGGCCACCTTGCGCCCGCCGAGGTCCACCGTGGTCACGGCCGGCGCGTCCTGCGCGTTGACCACTTTGACGATCAGTTCCCTGGTGGCGTCGTCCCGGGTGATCACTTGGGCGAACGGCTCGGTCACCTGGTCGTCGGTGAAGCTGCCCCACTCGGCCCCGTTGAGGAACAGCCGCACCTGGGTGCCGCGGACCTCGATGCGGATGTCGTACGTGGTCCCGGTGGTGATCGAGTTGGGCTTGGCCAGCACGATCTCCTTGGACCCGCCGGCGCCCTTCTGGATCGCGCCCTGGGTGTTGTTCCAGCCGCCCAGGTTCCACCAGTAGAGCTCGCCGGAGGGCTGCACGCCGAACGCGACCAGGAAGCCCTCGGCGCCGGCCTGCTTGGTGGCCTTGAGCGTCAGGTCGTAGTCGGTGGCGGTGATGTCGCCCGCCTTGACCAGGGTGTCCTGCGCGGCCGTGTCGGTCTGGCGGTAGGTGCCGTCGACGACCGACCAGGAGCCGCGCGGCTCCACCGGCGTCCACTGCCCGGCACCGCCGGAGAAGTCGTCGCTGAACAGCACCTCGCCGTCCGGGGCGGTCACCTTGACGTCGTCGTACGTGGCGGCGGTGGCCCAGGTGGAGAGGCCGACGGCTCCGGTGATGGGCTCGGGCTGGACCACCTTGCCGGTCGACCTGCTGGGCACCACGCGGTCACCCACGTTGGTCATGAACAGCTTCTGCATCTGGTAGCTGGTCGAGCCCCAGGACTCGTCGTTGTCGAACCAGATCAGGTCCGGCTTCCACTGCACGTGGTCGATGTTGGCCAGCAGTGGGGCGTACGAGGCCAGCTTGACCACGTCGGCGTTGCGTTCCAGCCCGGTCATGTACGACGCCTCGGCCAGCGAGTTGGCCAGCTTGTTGTCCAGGGACGCGTACTCGCCGAGGAAGACCTTCGGGCCGTTGCGGTCGTACGAGTCGTAGCGCTTGTTGTTGCCCAGGAACCAGGCCGGGCTGTTGTAGTAGTGCTCGTCGACCATGGCGACCCCGGCGGCCTTGTTCTTGGCCCACAGGTTGTCGAAGGTCGCGCCCTGGTCGTCCGGCCCGGAATTGCTCACCACGACGATCTGCGGATACTTCGCGGCGATGGCCTCGCGGAACTTCAGGAAATTGGCGAAGTACTCGTTCGGCAGGTTCTCCTCGTTGCCCACGGCCACGTGGGTCAGCCCGAACGGCTTCGGGTGGCCCATCCGCGCGCGCAGCTTGCCCCACGTCGAGGTGACCGGCCCGTTGGCGAACTCGATCAGGTCGAGGGCGTCCTGGATGTGGCGTTGCAGCAGCGCCGGGTCGTCGGTCGCCCGGTTCTGCCCGCAGCCGGTGACCAGCGCCGGCAGCACCGGCAGCGGCATCGCCCCGATGTCGGCGGAGAACTGGAAGTACTCGTAGTAGCCCAGCCCGTAGGACTGGTTGTAGCCCCAGAAGTTGGCGTTGGTGGCCCGCGTCTCGACCGGCCCGACCGTGTCCTTCCACTGGTACGAGCGCGCCCGCGGGTAGTTCGCCGCCGCGTCGTAGCCGGCCATGCTGCCGGTGTTGACCAGGCAGCCGCCGGGGAAGCGCACGAAGCCGGGACGCAGCGCGGCGATCTTCTCGGCGAGGTCCTTGCGCAGGCCGTTGGGGCGTCCCTGGTAGGTGTCGCGGGGGAACAGCGAGACCATGTCCAGGCGCAGGGTGCCGGTGCCGCCGGCGAGCACGGCCAGCCGGCCGGCGTCGGTGGTGCGGGTCGCCCGGACGGTGGCCGGGTAGCGCGTCCACGCGTCGCCGCGGACGGTGAGTGAGACCGGCGCGGCAAGGGGCCGGCCGGCGGTGTCGCGCAGGGTCACCGACAGCGGTGTGCCGGCGGGGGAGTCGCTGCGGGCCCAGACCGAGAAGTCGTACGTGGCTCCGCGGGTCACCGCGAAACCGGTGTTGTAGCCCGCGTTCGTGACGCCGTAGCGCCCGCCGGCCGGGTTGGTCAGCGCCAGCTTGAGGTAGGTGCGGTTGCGCTCGTTGAGCCGGGCCGCGTCGTCGACGGTGCTCGCCGTGCCCGCGCCGCCGCCCTCCGCGCCGGGCGTCCAGGCGGTCAGCCCCTGGTAGGCGGCGTTGTCGGCCGGGAGGAACTCGAAGGAGCGGTTGCGGACCAGCTCGGCGTAGAGGCCGCCGTCCGCCGCGAAGTTGATGTCCTCGAAGAAGACGCCGTACATGGAGTCGGCGATCTCCGGTCCGGTGGCCCCCCGGTCGACGGTGATCGTGTAGTCGGGCGGGGCGGCGGCCGGGGCCTGAGCCAGGCCCGGCGCCGCGCCGCCGACGGTGGCGAGCAGCACCGTCACGGTCGCGAGACCGAGGAGCGCACGGTACGGGGACATCTGCGTCCTCCTATGTGAACGTTAACAACGCAGGCCGATTATCTTCGACGCATAACACACCGTCAATGCTTTCGTAACTGAACTTGTTGTTATGAGAGCGGGAGTCCGCGAGTCGTGAAGACCTCGCGCAGCACCTCGGGGCGGTCGGTCATGATGCCGTCCACGCCCAGGTCGAGCAGGCGGCCCATCTCCGCCGGATCGTCGATCGTCCAGACGTGCACCTGCAGACCCAGCCGGTGCGCCCGGGTGAGGAACCGCCGGTCCACGATGGGCACCCGGCCGTGGCGGGTCGGGACCTGGGCCGCGACCGCCGAGGCCGGCAGCCGCAGCGGCGTGCCCGCCCAGGACGCGAGCCGCAGCCGCGCCACCTCGCCCCGGCCCAGCGAGGTCGCCACCCGCGGGCCGGCCAGCGCACGCACCCGGGCCAGTCGCGCATCGCTGAACGAGGCGAGCAGCACCCGGTCCGCGGCGTCGCCACGCCGGATCACGTCGACCGTCGGACCCGTCGCGGTGTCGGCCTTGACGTCGATGTTGAACCGGATCCGCGGCCAGGCGGCCAGCACCTCGTCCAGGCGGGGCACCGCGCCCGCCCCGCCGATCCGCAGCGTCGCCAGGTCGGCCCAGCGCAGGTCGGCCACCCGGCCCGCGGTGCCGGTGAGCCGCTCCAGCGAGGCGTCGTGGAAGACCACCGGTACGCCGTCCGCCGTGGCGTGCACGTCCGTCTCGACGTACCGGAAGCCCAGAGCGATCGCCCGCGCGAACGCCTCCGCCGTGTTCTCGTCGCCGGCGGCGGCCCCGCCGCGATGGGCGAACGCCAGCGGGGTGGGGGAGTCCAGGAAGGGCAGCCGGGCCCCTACAGACACGCGTCGTCCAGCTCGGCCAGCAGTGTGTCCCCGCTCTCCAGCAGCTCGAACCAGGCCGTCGTGCGGGGCAGCTCATGGGTGAAGAAGTAGCGGGCGGCCAGGCGCTTGCCGTCGTAGAACCGACCCTCCCGGCCGGCGGCGGCGCTCGCCTGCTCCAGCCACATCCACGCGATGACGAGGTGGCCGGCGGCGTTCAGGTAGGCGGTGGAGTTGGCCAGCGCTCGTTCCGGGTCGCCGTCCGACCAGAGCTTGCCGGTGACCTCGGCCAGCCGCTCGCAGCCCGCCTCCAGGAGCCGGGCATGGTCGGCGAGCTCGGCCGGCGCGCGCCCGGCGGCCTCGCGCATCGTGCGGACCAGCAGCTTGAGCCCGGCCCCGTCGCGCATGACCACTTTGCGGCCCAGTAGGTCCAGACCCTGGATGCCGTCGGTGCCCTCGTGGATCGGGTTGAGCCGGTTGTCGCGGTAGAACTGCTCGACCGGATACTCCCGGGTGTAGCCGTAGCCGCCGTGCACCTGGATGGCGTGGTCGTTGGCCAGCAGGCACCACTGCGACGGCCACGCCTTGACGATCGGCGTCAGCACGTCCAGCAGCAGTTGCGCCTCGGCGGCGGCCGCGGGGTCACCGGTCTCCTGCTCGTCGACGAGCTTGGCCGCGTACAGGACCAGGGCCAGGCCGCCCTCGACGTAGGTCTTGGACGCCAGCAGCATCCGGCGTACGTCCGGGTGCCGGATGATCGGCACCGGCGGGGCGACCGGATCCTTGCCGGCCACCGGGCGGCCCTGCAGGCGCTCGCGCGCGTACGCCAGCGCGTGCAGATAGCCCGTGTAGCCCAGCGCCACCGCGCCGGCGCCCACGCCGATCCGCGCCTCGTTCATCATCTGGAACATGTAGGCCAGGCCGCGGCCCTCCTCACCGACCAGATACGCCTCGCTGTCGGTGAACGACAGCACCGCGTTGGTCGTGCCCCGGAAGCCCATCTTGTGATTGAGCCCGGCCAGCTCCACGCCGTTGCGCGCGCCCACCCGGCCGTCGTCGCCGACCAGGTGCTTTCCGACGATGAACAGCGACAGGCCCTTGACCCCGGCCGGTGCCCCGGCGACCCGGGCCAGCACCAGGTGCACGATCGTCTCGCTGAGCTCGTGATCGCCGCCGGAGATCCACATCTTGCTGCCGGTGACCCGGTAGCTCCCGTCACCGGCCGGCACCGCCCGCGTGGTGACATCACTCAGCGAGGAGCCGGCCTGGGGCTCGGACAGGCACATCGTGCCGGTGAAGCGGCCCTCCAGCATGGGCGCCACGAACCGGGCGACGTGCTCGGGCGCGGCGTGGGTGAGCAGCAGGTTGGCGTTCGCCATGGTCAGCAGCGGGTACGCCGAGGTGGCGATGTTGGCCGCCTGGAACCAGGCGAAGCAGGCCCGGGCCACCACGTGCGGCAGCTGCAGCCCGCCGACCGCCTCGTCCATCGACCCGGCCAGCAGCCCGGAGTCGTTGAACGCGGCCAGCGCGGCCTTGACCTCCGGGATGATGTGCACCCGCTCGCCGTCGAAGCGCGGCTCCTCGGCGTCGTTGCGCCGGTTGTGGGGCGCGAACTCACGCTCGGCGATCTGCGCGGAGACCTCCAGGAAGGCGTCGAACGTCTCGCGGGAGTGCTCGGCGAAGCGCGGCCGGGCGGTCAGCCCGGCCACGTCGAGCCACTCGTAGAGCAGGAACTCGAGGTCGCGCTGCGAGAGGATGTTGGACGCCATCAGCCCACCCTAGCGTCAGCCGTTCAGCCGGCCCGGCGGCCGTTGTCGACGTGCGCCACGAAGTCCAGCACGGCGCCGGCGAGTGCCTCGGGGGCCTCCTGCGCCACGAAATGGCCGACGCCCTCGAGGCGTACGGCGGTGAGCTCGCCCGCGCTCACCTGGCGGAAGGTCTGCTCGGTGAACGGCGCGCTGAACGCGTCGACGGTGAGCACCGGCATGGTCAGCGGACGCTCCTCGGCCAGGGCCCGGGTGCTGCCCGCGTCGGCGAAGACGGCCTGGTAGAGACCGGCCGTGCCGCGCCAGCCGCCGGGGCGTGCGTACGACCGGGTGAACTCGTCGATGTCGGCCTCGGTGACGGCGTCCTCGACCGCGGTCATCTGTGGGTAGGCCCAGTCGGCGAGCAGCCGCCGTTCGTGGCCGGGCAGGAGCATCTCCGGGATGCCCGGGGCGGCGAGGAAGCCGACGTGCCACGAGCCGCCGTGGTTGACGTCGGCCAGGCTCTCCAGCCCGTAGCCGGCCAGGGTGGACTCGACCGCGGTGAGGCTCAGGACATCGTCGGGATGCGTGGCGGCGAAGCGGAAACCGAGGCCGCCGCTGATGTCCTGGCACAGCAGGTGGACCGGTCCGGCGCCGAGCTGCCCGGTCAGGTGGTGCAGGTCCTCGGCCGCGGTGGCGTCGTCGTAGTCGCCGTCGGCGGTGCCCGAGTCACCGAACCCGCGCAGGTCGACGGCGAAGACCCGGTGCGTCGTGGCCAGCAGTGGGATCAGCTTGTGGAAGGCCCACCAGGTCTCCGGCCACCCGTGCACGAGCAGGATCGCGGAGCCGGTCGTCCCGGCCGAGACGTAGTGCAGCCGGGCGCCGTTGACGTCGGCGACATGGTGGGTGACGCCGGGGATGGTGGCTCCGACGGGCGCGACGACGGGCATGGTTGGCTCCTCAGATAGACAGCCTAGGTGTCGATTAAGGTAGACACCCAGGCTGTCTTTGTCAAAGGCTTAGGCTGCCCGCATGTCCCGATCCGGCGCCGACCTCGCTCTGCTCCTGCTGGGCGGATTCCGTGACCTGGCCGACCGCGCGACGGCCGAGCTCGCCGCGCGGGGCTACCGGGACGTCCGGCCGGTGCACGACTTCGCGCTGCGGGCGATCCTGTCCGGCGCGGACAGCGCCTCCGAGCTCGGCCGGCGGATGTCCGTGGCCAAGCAGTCCGCGGCCAAGACGATCGCCGGGCTGGAGGAGCGCGAGTTCGTGCGGCGCGAGCCCGACCCGGCCGACCGGCGGCGGATCCGCCTGACGGTCACCGGGCACGGGCTCGCGATGCTGCGCGAGGGGGAAGCGATCTTCGACGAGTTGCGCGGGCAGTGGGAACAGCAGGTGGGGACGGACTCCGTCAAGGCGCTCGAGGAGACCCTCGGCCGGCTGCTCGCCGGCAACACCGTCCGGCTGGACACGCCGGGCTGGCTCATGCGGGACCTGTCCGGCGAGAGCTGATCCGCCCCCGGCCGCGCTCAGCCGCAGCGCCGGCCGCTGTTGACGCAGGCGGCGATCTTGCTCATCTGCCGGTCGGTGTTGACGTTGACGTAGTCGTTGTGGTCCGAGAACGGGTTGTGGTTCTCCTCGGGGAACGAGTCGAGCGCGTACTGGCCCTTCTCCTGCACGTCGCGCGGGATGTCGTAGGAGATGCTGATCCGCAGCTGCGGGATGGCCCGGAAACCCCGCGGGCAGGAACCGGCCCGGTCGGCGAAGGCCAGGTGCGCACGGTGGTTGTCGCTGTCGATGTCCTGGCCGTTCCAGCAGCCGGGGAAGTCCTGCACGCGCATCACCTTGCTGCCGGCCGGGCAGATCGGGTACTTGTCCGACAGCCGGTCGGCGAAGCCGGAACAGGTCCAGGTCGCGCGGGCGTTGGCCGGGCCCCGGCTGGTGGGCTTGGCGTCACCGGTCAGCGCCCGCAGGAAGCGCGGCATCGGGGTGACCTTGGCGGTGGCGTTGCCGCGGTACTCGATCAGCACGGCGGCGGGGCGGACGATGGCGCCGGTGTTGCCGGGCAGTTCCAGGTTCGGGCCGCTGGGCGCCGGGAGTTCCTTGCCGCCACCCGCGGCCGGAGGCTGCTTGCCGCCACCCGCGGCCGGGGGCGGGGCGTCCTGTCCCTTGCCGACGGTGCAGGCGGCGAGCTGGTCCAGCCCGGCCGGCCGGGCGGCGCGGCGGCTGATGGCGATGACGATCCGGTCGATCGTCGCGGTCCGCTTGGCCTGCAGGGCGCCCAGCACACCGCCGTCGCCCGGCGCTTGCACCAGGCGCTCGTCCGCCTGGGCGATCTGCCGGTCCAGCTCGGCCAGGTTGCGGTCGACCTCGGCCAGGGCCTGATCCGGTACGGCCGGGAGCTTGTCCCGCACCGACGGGCACCGCACGTTCGGGTTGGCGACGCTGCGCGTGGCCGCGGTGCCGTGCCCGGCGTGCAGGCCGTCGTAACTGACCTCGCACTCCACCAGTGACACCAGGCGCCCCGACCGGCCGTTGAGCAGAGCGCTGAGCTTCTTCAGGATCCGGGCCCGTTCCGCCCGCAGCGGCTTGATGACCGAGTTGTTGAAGCCGGCGTCGATCTGCCCGCGGCTCGCGGCGATCCGGTCGTTGGCCGCGGCCAGGCTCCGGTCCAGCTTCGCGAGCTGCCGGTCGACCGCCGCCCGGGACCCGGCCGGGACGGCGGGCAGCTTGTCGCGGACCTGGGGGCAGGAGACCGTCGGCACGGTCGTGGGCAGCGCCGCCGCGGTATCGGCCCGGACCGCCTTGTCGATCCGGACGACCGGCCAGAAGTACGAGGACTTGTCACCGTTGCGGCACGTGGTGCCGGCGGCGGCCAGGGCCTCGTCCGGGGTGTCCGCGGTGATCGCCTGGTTGCCCACGAAGTCGTGGACGTGCTCGGCGCCGTTCTTGATGCCCGGCTGCGCGACGGGGTTGTCCGGGCTGAACTTGCCGTTGCCGTTGGTGCCGCAGTCCACGGTGAAGGTGCCGGTGGCGGCTCCCCGCCGCGGCTTCGGCGTCACGACGTTCGGCGCCACCTTGGCGATGGGCACGTAGTCGGCGAGGCTGGTCTCCGCCGAGGCCTCGCCCTTGCCGCCGCTGGACACGAAGTAGCCAGTGGCTCCCGCGGTCACGATCAGTGTGGCGGCGACGGCGACCAGCCGTGCCCGACTGGTCCTGCTGCTGACCCTCATGGTGATTTCCCTCCGGACGCGGCAGGCCGGACGGCCCGCTGCGCCGGTGGATACGCCGGGAGGATCGACGCCGATCGGTTCGCGGAGGTGGCGTCACCGGTCGGTAAGATCCGGTCGCCGTGTGTGGTGAGGTGGTTGCGTTGCGTCTCAGTCGCGGGGCGGGCGGGTGCTGTCGCGGACGATGAGCTCGGTGGCCAGCTCGATCCGGGGCGCCTGGATCTCCTCGCCGCGGGCCAGCCGCAGGATGCTGCGGGCGGCGAGGCCGCCCATCTCGGCCAGCGGCTGCCGGACCGTGGTGAGCGGCGGCGACGCCCAGCGCGCCTCGGGCAGGTCGTCGAAGCCCACCACGCTCAGGTCGTCCGGCACGCGCAGGCCGCGCTGCCGGGCCGCCTCGTGCACGCCGAGCGCCATCGTGTCGCTGGAGGCGAAGATCGCGGTCGGCGGGTCGGCCATGGCCAGCAGCGACGCGCCGCCGGCGAAGCCCGAGTCGTAGAGGAAGTCGCCCTGGCGGATCAGACCCTCGTCCGGGGTGAGCCCGGCGGCCTCCAGGCCCGCGCGGTAGCCGTCCAGCCGGGCCCGGCTGCACAGCAGGTTCTTCGGGCCGGCGACGAAGCCGACCCGGCGGTGTCCGAGCTGCACGAGGTGCTGGGTCGCGGACAGGCCGCCGGCCCAGTTGGTCGCGCCGATCGTCGGTACGTCGACCATGGCGCCGCCGGCCGGGTCGATCACCACGACCGGGATGTTGAGCCGCTGGAGCTCCGCGTAGACCGGCGTGCTCACGTCGGAAGTAACGAAAATCACGCCGTCGGAGGCCCGGGCGTAGAGGTTCTGCAGCCATTGCCGGGTCGCGGTGCTGCGGCGGTGCACCGCCGAGACGACCGTGCCGACCCCGGAGGTGTGCATGACGTCCTCGACGCCCCGGATGAGCTCGACCGCCCACGGGCTGTCCAGGTCGTTGAAGACCAGGTCGACCAGAGCCGCCTTGCCGGCCTGCTGGCGGGAGGCCCGCCGCCGGTATCCGTGCTGCTTGAGCAGGTTCTCCACGGTCTCGCGGGTCTGCGGCGACACGTCGGCGCGGCCGTTGAGCACCCGGGAGACCGTGGGTACCGAGACCCCGGCTTCGCGGGCGATCGCGGCGATGGTCACGCGGGCCACTGGCGTCTCCTCGTAAGTTTCGGATGCAGTTTTCGGAAGTATTCCACAGTCCTTCGCGGAAAACATGAAACGTATTAGGGCTCGCGAATACAGATCGCGCCCGGACTCCGTCTCTCCCGTCACCCCGTCGGATGATCGCCGTACCTTTTGTGGCCTTTCGGAGGATCATCCGAGCCGTTTGCCGGGTCGGCGCTCGCGTCCTTTGGGCGTGGGCGCCGTTAGTTTGCGTTGTGCGTAATAACCGAAATGGCCGAAAATCTGTCGTACGCCGGCTGGTCCTCGTCGGCGTCACCACCGTCGTCGCCGCCGTGGGCGGTGTCGCCCTCGCCGAGGTCGTGTCGGGCCGACCGGCACCGTCGCCGTCGTTCAACGGCCCGGTGTACGCGCTCGCGCACCGCGGTGACGTGGTCTACGTCGGCGGCAACTTCACCGGCGCCCTGATCGGGGGCAAGACCGTGGCCCGGCAGCGGCTCGCGGCCTACGACGCGCGGACCGGCGCTCTGCTGGCCTGGAACCCCGGAGCCGACGCCACCGTGCGGGCCCTGGCCGTCGACGGCACCACCGTCTACGCCGCCGGTGACTTCGACAAGGTCGCCGGCATGGCCCGCGACGCCGTCGCCGCGATCGACGCGGGCACCGGCAAGCCGACCACCCTCAAGCACACCGTGCTGGGCCAGCCCAACGCCCTCGCGGTCGGCAACGGCCGGCTCTACATGGCCGGCCGGCTCACCTCCGTCGACGGCGCGCCGCGAACCAATCTGGCCGCGTTCTCGCTGGCCACCGGCGCGCTCGACGGCTGGGCGCCGACCACCGACAACACCGTGAACGCGCTGGCCGTCTACGGCAACCGGGTCTACCTGGGCGGCGGCTTCCACAAGACCAACGGGGTCAGCTCCACGCTGCGGCTCACCGCGGTCGACGGCAGCACCGCGCAGCTGGACAAGAGCTTCCTGCCCAAGCCGGTCTCGCAGGTCTTCGCGCTGACCGCCGACGCCAACGGCGTGTACGCCGCCCTCGGCGGCCAGGGCGGCCGGGCCGTCGCCTACACCTTCGGCGGCGCGGCCCGCTGGACCCGGGTCTTCGACGGCGACGCGCAGGCGATCGCCACCCTCGACGGCACGACATACGTCGGCGGCCACTTCGACAAGGCCTGCACCACGACCAACAACGGCGTCAAGGGCGTCTGCACCGACGGTTCCGTACCGCGGGTCAAGCTCGCCGCCGTGGACGGTGCCGGCAACCTGACCGATTGGGCGCCGCAGGCCAACGGGGTGGTGGGGGTCCGGACGCTGGCCGCGAACCCGGCCATCGGCCTGCTCGGCATCGGCGGTGACTTCACCACGGTGGCCGGTTCCGCGCAGAAGCGCTACGCCGCCTTCGGGGGCCCGAACTCGCCCGAGGCGGGGCCGGTCGCCCCGGCGTCGCCGTACGTGGCGTCGTACAACTTCGACTCCACCGTCACCGACGGCACGTTCGACGACGGTTCCGGCCACGGTCACCTGCTCAAGGCCCTGGCGGTCAACGGCGGCGCGGTCAGGACCGTCCCGCACGGCGCCGGGCAGGGCATCGCCTTCCCGGCCAAGTGCGCGGGCACCGCGTGTGCCCGGGTCGTGCTGCAGGCCACCGACGTGCCGGACCTCAACCCCGGCCGCAAGGACCTGCGGTACGGCGCGAACGTGTTGCTCTCACCGGCCGAGACCTCGTCGGGCGAGAACGTCATGCAGAAGGGCTACTCCACCGCCGGCGGCCAGTACAAGCTCCAGGTCGACGGCATCTCCGGCAAGCCCAGCTGCGTGCTGAGCGACAAGACCGACCCGGCCATCCACGTCGCCAAGAGCCAGACGTCGGTCGCGGACGGCGACTGGCACACCATCGAGTGCCGGCGGACCGGCACCACGCTGAGCATCCTGGTCGACGACAAGGAGAGCGCGAGCGCGACGGTGCCGGCGACGCTCGAGGTCGTCACCGCGCAGCCGCTGAGCATCGGCGGTAAGGGCACGGGCGTGAACAACGACCAGTTCCACGGCAGCCTCGACGACGTCTGGATCAGCGTCGGCTGACAGCCGCATCCGGGAGGCACGGCGGGTCCCACCGCCGTGCCTCCCACCGGCAGGGTGTGGCCGGCCCCCGTACGGGCTGCCCATACTCGGTGCCATGGACGCGAAACGACAGCTCGGCGAGTTCCTGCAGACCCGGCGCTCGCAGCTGCGGCCCCAGGACGTGGGGCTGAGCACGTACGGCGACCGGCGCCGCGTGCCGGGTCTGCGCCGCGAGGAGCTGGCGCTGCTGGCCGGGGTCAGCGCGTCCTATTACTCCCGGCTGGAGCAGGGCCAGTCGTCCAACGCCTCACCGGAGGTGCTGGACGCGATCGCCCGGGCCCTGCGGCTCGACGACGCCGAACGCGCCCACCTGCGGGAGCTGGCCGCCGGGACCCGCGGCGGCACCACGCGACGCCGTCCCGCCCCGGAACGGGTCACGCCCGCGGTCCGGCAACTGGTGGGCGCGCTCGGCGACGTACCGGTGGTGGTGCTGGGCCGGCACAGTGACGTGCTCGCCTGGAACGCCGCCGGGCACGCCCTGTTCGCCGGGCACCTCGACGTGGCCGCCCCCGACAGCCGGCACCGGCCCAACATGGCCCGCCTGGTCTTCCTCGACGAGCACACCCGCGAGCTGTACGCCGACTGGCCGGCCAAGGCCCGCGCCGTGGTGGCGACGCTGCGGATGGCCTCGGGGCACTTCCCGGACGACCCGCTGTTCGCCGGGCTGGTCGGTGAGCTGTCGATGAAGAGTCCGCAGTTCGCCGCGATGTGGGCCGACCACCGGGTCAAGGCCCTGGGCGACGCCGTCTACGAGATGCGCCACCCGCTGGTCGGCGCTCTCACGGTCACCCAGCAGACCCTGCGCACCGAACACGCGCAGGTCCTGGTGGTCGCGACCACCGAACCCGGGTCGCCGTCCCAGACGGCGTTGACGTTGCTGGTGCACAGCACGGCGACGAGCGGCACTGTGCCGGCCGAGCGGGCGCTCACCGACTGACCTTTCCTTCTCTCCGCGGGTGCTCCGACGACGAGCGCCGGACCCCGTACGCCCTCAACCCCTCTGGAGCGACCATGCACGAGATCAAGCTCGGCGACGTCACGGTGACCCGTGTGGAGGAGATGCACGGGCCGATCATGGCGCCGGGCGCCTTCTTCCCGGAGCTGCCGGCGGACGCCTGGCCGGAGCATCGCGACCTGCTGGTGCCCGACCACCTCGGGGCCGGCGACGACCTGGTGCACGCGGCCATGCAGACCTGGCTGCTGCGCAGCGAGGGCCGCACGATCCTGGTCGACACCGGCGTCGGCAACGACAAGACCCGCCCGTCGGTGCCGATGTGGGACCACCTTGACCGGGACTTCCTGGACCGGCTCGCGACCGCCGGGGTACGCCCGGAGGACGTAGACCTGGTCGTGAACACCCACCTGCACGCCGACCACGTCGGCTGGAACACCCGGCTGGTGGACGGGCGGTGGGTGCCGACGTTCCCGAACGCCACGTACCTGATGCCGCGGGCGGACTACCAGCCCCGGACGGCGGGCGACGCCTTCGAGGACAGCGTCGTCCCGGTCCACGAGTCCGGTCAGGCCCGGTTCTTCCAGGACACGTACGTGATCGACGCGAACCTGCGGCTGGCGGCGGCGCCCGGGCACACGCCCGGCTCCGCCGTGATCAAGCTCAGCTCGGGTGACGACCGGGCGTTGTTCGCCGGGGACCTGCTGCACACGCCGTTGCAGCTGCTGTACCCCGAGCACAACAGCTGCTTCTGCGAGGACCCCGCGGCGGCCCGGGTCAGCCGTCGCCGGCTGCTGGGATGGGCGGCCGACGCCGGTGCGCTGGTGCTGCCGGCGCACATCAGCGGCCACAGCGCTTTCGAGGTGAGCCACCGCGGCGACGCGTTCGCCGTCAAGCAGTGGGCGCCGTTCCCTCGTTACTGACGCGACCACCGGGTGGAGGGCCGGCACCGGCCCTCCACCCCGGGTCCCTGCGGCTGAGGATGGAAGCCGCAGAGGGGCTATCCCGTGTACGCCTCCAGCGTCGACAGCTGACCGGCCGGCCACCCCGTGTTGGCCGTCACGGTGATCCGGACGTAGCGGACCGTGGCGCTCGGGAAGGTCACCGTCACCTGGTTGCCGCCGGCCGGGTTGAACGTGCGGCCCGTCGCGGCGGACAGGGTGGTGAACGCGCCGCCGTCGGTGCTGCCCTGCACGGCGATGGTCTGGGTGCGGGTCTCCCAGCCGGGTGGCAGGCGCAGGACCAGGCGGGACACCGGCGTCGACGCGCCCAGGTCCACCTGCAGCCACTGCGGGAACGCGTTGTTCGCGCTCTCCCAGTACGAGCTCGGATTGCCGTCGACGGCGTTGCCCGAGCCGTACACCTGGGTGTGGCTGCTCTCCGCGGTCGGCCGGCCCGCGGCCAGGTCGCGCGCCGGGTCGGGGCCCGGCCCGGGGCCGCCGCCGAGCACCGGTGGGGTCGGGCGGGTCGCGGTCAGCGCCAGCCGGCCCTTGAGCATCCGGCCGCCGTCGGCGGTGATCCGCAGGTAGTAGTCGGCCGAGCAGGCGGTGCCGTCCTCGTCGAGGGCCCGGATGCCCGAACCGGCCGGCACGTACGCCGCGGTGGGTGCCGTCTTGGCGATCTGGTTGCCCTCGTTGAACTCGTCGAACATGGACACGTACAGGCCCTGGGAGCCGAGCCGGATCATGTTGTAGAGGCTGCGCCAGTAGTAGTCGCCGTGCCGGCGGTGCCCGGACGACAGGTCGCCCGGCAGCACGCAGGGCTGGTAGTCGATGCCGTGCGCCTGGCAGTCGGCGTAGTCCCCGACGTTGGCGTTGGCGTAGTACGAGTCCAGGTCGGCCGGGGTGGCCGCCCGGCCCACCATCCACGGCGAGATCATGTGGAAGGCGTGGTAGACGTCGGCGAAGCCCGGGCGCGAGTCGTTGATGCCCTGGCGCCACCACGTCGGCACCCCGCCGATGACGTAACAACCCTGTGCCTTGAACCAGTTGATGACGTCCAGGCAGGGGGCCGGGGTGAACGGGCGGCCGGGGTCGTCGAAGCCGAAACCCCAGATGCAGACGACCGGCTTGCCGTTCTGCCGGGCGTACGCGGGTGACGCCGTGTGCGCGGCCATCTTGGTCAGCCAGTCGTTCTTGATCTCCTGCTGCATCGCGGTCCAGCCGGTGACGTCGTACATGATGTAGAACTTGCGGCCGGTCGCCTCGGCCGCGCCGCGGACCTTGACCGTCATGGCGTCGCGGGTCGGGCCCTCGTCGCCGGTCGGGTTGAAGCGCTGCAGCGCCGCCGTGTCGATGTCGTAGTCGCGCATCCAGCGGAAGTGCGTGTCGACCGTCTGCTGGTCGTAGGAGGAGAACAGCCGGGCGCTCTGACCGTTGCCGAGATTCGGGTAGGCCGTGGGGTAGCCGTGCTGCAGGTCGGTCAGATCCGGCCAGGACACGATCGTGGTGTTGGCGGGGGACGGCGGCTGGAAGCGGTCGCGGCTCCAGTGCCACCAGCCGCCGATCGGGGCGCCGTCGCCGGGGCAGGAGAACCAGCCCTGGTAGCCGACGGTGATCTTGCCGACGACGTCGCCGGGCGGGGAGGCGGCGCCGGCCGGGCGGGCGAACAGGGCGGGGGAGGCGGCCGCGGCGGAGCCGGCGGCCATCGTGGACAGCACGGTACGGCGGGAGACGGGCACGGGGATGCTCCGATCCGATCCGACTTAGGGATGGAGGGGGATGTCGGATCGACGGTCATCGTGACAGCGCACGACACAGTCCCGCAATAGTTGAACCAACTTCTGAAACAATCGTGATACTCGCCCGCAAGAATGCGCCTGGCCGCGCCGGGACCCACGATCGGACCCCGGCGCGGCCGGTCGAGCGATCAATGCGAAAGGGCCGGCACAGCCTCGGGCACGCCCGGCGGGATCTCGTCGGCCCTGGCGGCCGGGTGGCGGGGCAGCCACAACGCCACGACGCCGCCGGCCGCCACGATGCAGGCGCCGACGATCACCGCGGGGACCAGCCCGTCGACGAAGGCCTGCCGGCTGGTGTAGTCACCGGTGGAGGTGAAGATGGAGGCCAGCACCGCGATGCCGACGGCCACCCCCAGCTCGCGGATGGTGTTGTTGGCCCCGGAGGCGACGCCGCGTTCGCGGGCCGTGACGCTGGCCAGGGCCATGGTGCTGATCGGCGCGAAGGTCAGCCCCATGCCGACCCCGCTGAGCACGAACGCGATCACCAGGTCGCCGTAGCTCACCTCGGTCGTGATGGCCAGGGCGATCCACAGGATGCCCGCGGCCAGCAGCGCCTGGCCCGCCACGATCAGGTTCCGCACGCCGAGGCGGTCGGCGAAGATGCCGGCCAGCGGCGCCACCACCATCGGCGCCATCGTCCACGGCAGGGTGCGGATGCCGGCGTCCAGCGGGCTCAGCCCCTGCACCACCTGGAAGAACTGGGCCAGCAGGAAGACCGCGCCGAAGGTGCCGGCCGAGAACGTCAGCGTGACGACGTTGACCAGGCTGAAGCCCCGCGAGCGGAACAGCGACAGCGGCAGCATCGGCGCGCTGTTGCGGCGCTGCCAGACCACGAACGCGGTGAGCAGCACGGCGCCACCGGCCAGCATGGACAGCACCCGGGCTGAGGACCAGCCGTGGTCCGGACCGTCCACCACGCCCCAGACCAGCAGCAGCATGCCGGCGGCGGAGAGCAACAGGCCCAGCGGGTCGAGCCGGACGGCACCGCCGCGCGACTCGGGCAGCACGGTCGCGGCCAGCAGCACGGCCACGACGCCGACCGGTACGTTGAGCCAGAAGATCCAGGACCAGTCGAGACCCTCGACCACGGCGCCGCCGACCACCGGGCCGACCGCGACCCCGAGACCGCTGATGCCGCCCCAGATCCCGACCGCCGCGCTGCGCAGCCGGTCCGGGACCGCCTGGGCCAGCAGGGTCAGCGACAGCGGGGCGACCGCGGCGCCGCCCAGGCCCTGCACCGCGCGGGACGCGGTCAGCATCCACGACTCGGTGCTCAGTGCGGCGGCGGCCGACGCCAGCGTGAACAGCACGATCCCGGCCAGGAACATCCGGCGGCGGCCGATTCGGTCGCCGATGGCGGCCGCGGTGAGCAGGAAGGCGGCGAAGGGCAACGTGTACGCGTTGACGAACCACTGCAGGTCGGTGACCGAGGCACCGAGGTCCGCGCGGATCACCGGCAGCGCCGTGGTGACCACCAGATTGTCCAGCGTGACCATGAAAATCGGGATGCCGACGGCGGCCAGGACCGCGGCGAGAGGGCGGGGCCGGCCGGGCGCAGCCGCTTGGGTGGACATCGGATCTCCCTAGTTGTTATTCACTGATAACTAGCTGCCGCCCACCGTAGTTATCAACTGATAACCTGTCAACGTGACCAGGACCCGTCTCACCGCCGAGGAGCGCCACGAGCAGCTGGTGGCCGCCGCTGTCACCGCCTTCGCCCGCGGTGGCTACGCCGGCACCACCACCGACCAGGTGGCCCGGCTGGCCGGCGTCTCGCAGCCGTACGTGATCCGGCTCTTCGGCACCAAGCAGGCGCTGTTCCTGGCCGCCGCCGAGCACGCCACCGACCGCGTGGAGCAGCGCTTCCGGCAGGCCGCCGCCGAGCGGGCGGATCTGGAGAGCCTGGGCATCGCCTACGACGACCTGCTGGCCGAGCGGGACCTGATCACGGTGCTGTTGCACGCCTTCGCCGCCGGTGCCGATCCGGCGCTCGGGCCCACGGTGCGGGCCTGCTTCGGCCGGATCTACCGCACGGTCCGGGAGCTGACCGGCGCTGACCAGGAGGAGGCCCGCGGCTTCCTGGCGTCCGGCATGCTGCTCACCGTGCTGGGGGTCCTGCAGATCATCGGCCCGGACGCGGTGCCCCGCGAGCCGTGGATGACCGAGCTGATCGGCGTCCACAACGAGAAGAAGGGCTGGCTCGGGCCCGCGCCGGCATAGTTCGTGCCACGAATGTTCCCGCCTACAATGGCCCGGTGGACAGTGCGGACGAGGGCCGGATCGGGGTGGTGGCCGCCCTGGTGCGGGCCACGTTCCTGGTCAATGCGGTCTATGCGGAATCGGGGCGGGAGCACGGCCTGACCCCGCAGCAGGGACAGTTGCTGTGCGTGCTGATGAGCGGGCCGCGCGGTATGGGTGAGCTGACCACGATGCTCGCCCTGGCCAAGTCGAGCCTCACCGGCCTGGTGGACCGCACCGAACGCAACGGGCTGGTCAGGCGCGAGCCTGATCCCCGCGACACGAGGGCGGTGCGGGTCGCGCTGACCCCGCACGGCAGCCGGCTCGCCGCCGGGTTCTATGCCGAGACCTGCCGCCGGGTGGCGCGGTTGGCCGCGGGCCTGGACGACGCCGGACGCGACGCGCTGTCCGGGCTGCTCGGCGCTGTCATCCGGGACAACAAGGTCCCCGAGGTGTTCCTGGAGCCGGAGGTTGCAGTTCGTAGCACGAACTAATACAGTTCGTGCCGCGAACTATAGGCCATCGGAAAGGCACTGCCATGTCCCGAGCCCGGGTTGTCTTCGGCTTCGGCGCACCCCACGGCATCACCGAGGGGCCGGCCCTGGTGCGGGCCGCCCGGCAGGCCGACCGGGCCGGGCTCGATCACCTCTCGCTGTCCGACCACCCCTACTTCGGTGCGCGGCTGGACGCGTACGCCGCGGTGGGTTTCGTCCTGGGACGTACCGAGCGGCTGGCCGCCCTGGCCAACGTGACCAACCTGCCGACCCGGCCCGCTCCCATGCTGGCCCGTACGGTGACGTCGCTCATGGCGCTCTCCGGCGGGCGGGTGGTGCTCGGCGTGGGCGCGGGCGGTCTGTGGGACCGGATCGCGCAGCTGGGCGTGCCCCGGCTCTCCCCGGGTGAGGCCGTCGAAGCGTTCGAGGAAGCGATCGTCCTCATCAGGAAGCTGTGCGGTGGTGGGCCGCCGGTCACGCACGAGGGCCGGTACTACCAGGTGCACGAGCTGGAGGCCGCGCCCGTGCCCGCGCCGCCGGTGTGGACCGGCTCGGTCGGCCCGAAGTCCCTCGCGGCCACCGGACGGGTCGCCGACGGCTGGATCCCCGGACACGCCGCCGACTGGCTCAGCGAGCGCTACCGGACCTCGCGCCCCGTCATCGACGAGGCGGCCGCCGCCGTCGGCCGCGATCCGGGCGAGATCCGCACCGTCTTCAACCTGCCCGGGGCCATCACCGACCGCCCGCTGACCGCCCCGCGCGACGAGGCCGGGCGGTGGCGCGGCGGCTCGGTGCAGCAGTGGATCGAGGAGCTCACCGGGGCGGTGCTGGAGCACGACGCGGCCGGCTTCACCCTCTTCGCGGCCGGTCACGGCCCCACGGACGAGGTGTCCCTCGGGCGCTGGGCCGAGGAGATCGCCCCGGCGGTCCGCGAGGCGGTCGCCGCTCAGATGTTGTGACGGGCGTAGGCCGGGCCGCGCAGACCCAGCATCGCCTCGGTCATCCGGACCGCGTCCACTGCCGCGCGCACATCGTGCACCCGCACGATCCGGGCACCCTGCGTCACGCAGAAGACCACCGCCGCGACCGTGCCCACCAGGCGCTCCTGCTGCGGGCGGTCCAGGGTCTCGCCGATGAAGTCCTTGTTGCTCAGCGCCGCCAGCGTCGGATAGCCGATCGCGGTGATCTCGCTCAGCCGCCGGGTCAGCTCCAGCGAGTGGTACGTGTTCTTGTTCAGGTCGTGACCCGGATCGATGATGATCTGCTCCGGCCGGACGCCGCGGGACAGCGCCAGCGCCACCCGCTCGCGCAGGAACCCGGCCACCTCCGCGGTCACGTCGGCGTACCGCGGGCTCGGGTGCAGGGTGCGCGGCGCGGCCAGGCTGTGGGTGATCACCAGGGACGCGTCGGTGCCGGCCACCGCGTCGGCGATCGCCGGGTCGCGCAGACCCGAGGTGTCGTTGATGACCCCCGCGCCGGCCGCGATCACCTCCCGCGCCACCTCCGGCCGGTAGGTGTCGACCGAGACCACGGCCAGCCCGCGCGCCGCCTCCACCACCGGCAGGACCCGATCCAGCTCCTCGGCCGCGCTGACCTCCGGCCCCGGCGCGAACGGCACCCCGCCGATGTCGATCCAGTCCGCCCCGGCGTCGGCCGCCGCGCGCACCGCCCCGGTCGCCTTCTCCAGCGCGAACGTGCGGCCGCGGTCGTGGAACGAGTCGGGCGTGCGGTTGACGATCGCCATCACCGTGACCCGGCGCGAGAAGTCGTGCGCGCGTCCCCCGATGACGCGTTCGGCGCAGATCAGCGGGGGTGCGAAGGCAGTCACGACCGGAGACTAACCGGGCTGTGAACATCGCCCGAATTCGGGCTCCCGCCGATGATCGCTGCTGCTCTAAGGTGCAAGGCGTGACGGAAGCGGGACACGCGGTGGCCGACGTGCGTGGTCCGCTGCCGTACCTGTGGTGGCTCGTGCGGCGGCAGAAGCTGCGGATCACCGCCGGCGCGGTGCTCGGATCGCTGTGGATGGTGGGGCTGACGCTCCCGCCGTACCTGCTCTCCCAGGCCATCGACCGCGGCCTGCAGCGGCGCGATCTGGCCGCCCTGGCCGGCTGGGTGGCCGTGCTCTTCGTGGTCGGCGCGGTCAACGCGGTGCTGGCCATCCTGCGGCACCGCACCATGACCAAGATCCGGCTGGACGGCGGTTTCCGCACCGTGCGGGCCGTCATCGCGCACGCCACCCGGCTCGGCGCCGCGCTGCCGCGGCGCATCGGCGCCGGCGAGATCGTCACCATCGGCATCGCCGACGTCTGGGTGCTGGCCCAGGCCCTCACCGTGACCGGGCCCGGCCTGGGCGCGGTGGTCGCCTATGTCGTGGTCGCCGTGCTGCTGCTGAAGATCTCGCCGCTGCTCGCGGTCGTGGTCCTCGCCGGCGTGCCGGTGCTGGCCATCGTGGTCGGCCCGATGCTCAGCCGGCTCCAGCGCGCCGGCGCCCGCTACCGCGACCACCAGGGCGCGCTCGCCGACCGGCTGGTCGACATCATGGCCGGGCTGCGCATCCTCAACGGCCTCGGCGGCAAGGAGGCGTACGCCCGCCGCTACCGCCGCGACTCCCGGCGGGTCGCCGAGGAGGGCTACCTGGTCGGCGCGGTGACCAGCTGGATCCAGGCACTCGGCGTCGGCCTGCCCGCGCTGTTCCTGGCCGTGGTGATCTGGCTGGCGGCCCGGATGGCGGCCCAGGGCCAGATCACGGTCGGCGAGCTGGTCGCGGTCTGGGGGTACGCGGCCGTGCTCGTCGTCCCGGTCGCGTTCTTCATCGAGGGCGGCTTCGACATCAGCCGTGCCCTGGTCGCCGGGGGCCGCGTCGTGGATTTCCTGCGTCTGCCGGTGGATCCGGCGCCGGCCCGGCCCGGTCCCGACGGCCCGGCGGTGCTGCGCGACCCCGAGTCCGGGGTGGTCGTGGTGCCCGGCCGGCTGACCGTGCTGGCCAGCGCCCGGCCCGCCGACGCCGCCGCGGTGGTGGACCGGCTCGGCCGCTACGGCCCGACCCGCGCGACCTGGGGCGGGCTGCGGATGGACGGGCTCGCGGTCCGCGACCGGATCCTGCTGGCTGACAACGAGGCGTACCTGTTCACCGGCACGCTGGGTGAGATCGTCGCGGGCCGGTCGCCGGTGGACGACGCCGCCGTCACCCGCGCGCTGACCGCCGCCGTCGCCGGTGACATCGTGGACGGTCTCAGCGAGGGCACCGCGTCGACCGTCGACACCCAGGGCCGCAACCTCTCCGGCGGCCAGCGCCAGCGCATCCGGCTCGCCCGCGCGCTCCACGCCGACCCGGAGATCCTGCTCGCCGTCGAGCCGACCTCGGCCGTGGACGCGCACACCGAGGCGGCCATCGCGCAGCGCCTGCCCATCGCCCGGGCCGGCCGGACCACGCTGGTCGCGACGACCTCGCCGGCCCTGCTGGACCGGGCCGACATCGTGCACTACCTGGTCGACGGCCGGCTGGCGGCCACCGGCACGCACCGCGCCCTGCTCGACACCGAGCCCGGCTACCGCGCGCTGGTCACCCGGGCGGCGGGGGAGGCCGCGATGCCGGAGGTCGTCCGGTGAGCACCCTGCCGGTCGCCGGCGGCGCCCACGTGCGCCGGGCCGCGATCCGGCTGATCCGCGACGACCGGCGGGCCGTCGTGCTGATGGTGCTGCTCAACGCCCTCGCGGCGATCGCCGGGCTGGCCGGGCCGTGGCTGCTGGGCCGCATCGTCGACACGGTCACCAGCGGCCACGCCTCCGTGCACGCCGTCGACCAGCTCGCCGGCGCGATCCTGCTGTGCACGGTCGCGCAGACCCTGCTGGCCCGCTCGGCGCTGGCGGTCGGCTACCGCTTCGGTGAGCGTACGGCGGCCCGGGTCCGCGAACGGTTCGTCGACCGGGCCCTGGCCCTGCCCGCCTCGGTGGTGGAACGGGTGCCGACCGGCGACCTGGCCGCCCGCGGCACCGGCGACGTCAGCACGGTCGCCGTGACGCTGCGCGACGCGATCCCCGAGGTGCTCATCGCCTCGGCGCAGGCCCTGTTCGTGATCGTCGCCGTCTTCCTGCTGGACCCGTTGCTCGGCGTGGTGGCCCTGGCCGGACTGTCGGCGATCCCGGCGGCCACCCGGTGGTATCTGCGCCGGGCGCCGACGGCCTACCTGGACGAGGGGGCGGCCGGGTCGGCGCTGGCCGACGAGCTGGCCTCGACGATCGCCGGCACCCGTACGGTCGAGGCCCTGGGCCTGCAGGAACGCCGCCGGGCAGCGGGCGACGCGGCGATCGCCCGGGCCCGCCGGACCCGGTTGCGCACCTTGTTCCTGCGCAGCGTGCTGTTCCCCGCGGTCGACGTCTCCTACGTGGTGCCGGTGGTCGCCGTGCTGCTGGTCGGCGGCACCCTCTATGTCAACGGGCTGCTCTCGCTGGGCGCCGTCGCCGCGACCGCGCTGTATCTGCGCCAGCTCGCCGTGCCACTGGACGCGATCCTGATCTGGCTGGAGCAGCTGCAGAGCAGCGGCGCGTCCTTCGCCCGGGTCGAGGGGCTGGCGGTGATCCCGCGGGCGGTGGTCACCGAGCGCCGCGCACCCGCCGGCGACCGGATCGAGGCACGCGGCGTGCGGTACGCCTACGACGGCGGCCGCGACGTCCTGCGCGGAGTCGACCTGACCGTGCGCCCGGGGGAGCGGCTCGCTCTGGTCGGCCGCTCCGGCGCCGGCAAGTCCACCCTGGGCCGGCTGCTCGCCGGGGTCGACCGCCCCCGCGCCGGCACGCTGACCGTGGGCGGCGTGCCGATCGCCGAGCTGCCGCCGAGCCTGCTGCGCCGGCAGGTCGTCCTGGTCACCCAGGAACACCACGTGTTCCGCGACGCGGTCCGCGACAACCTCACCCTGGCCGCCCCGGACGCGTCCGACGACGACCTGCGTTCGGCGCTGGCCATCGTCGGCGCGGACTGGGTACGCGAACTGCCGGACGGCCTGGACACCCGGCTGGGCGGCGACGGCTTCGTCCTCGACGGCGCACAGGCCCAGCAGCTGGCGCTGGCCCGGGTGGTGCTGGCCGACCCGCACACGGTGGTGCTGGACGAGGCGACGGCCCTGCTCGACCCGACGACCGCCCGGGACGCGGAACGGTCGCTGGCCGCGGTGCTGCACGACCGTACGGTGATCGCGATCGCGCACCGGCTGCAGACCGCGCACGACGCGGACCGGGTGGCGGTGATGGACGGCGGGCGGCTGGTGGAGCTGGGCACGCACGACGAACTGGTCGCGGCGGACGGCACGTACGCCGCCCTGTGGCGCACCTGGCACAGCTGACCGGTCAGACGGCCACCACGGGGTGCCGGACCACGGCGTCGAAGAGATAGCCCAGCTCGTTGTGGTCCGCCACATCCGGCTGGGTGTTGCCGCGGACGTCGGTCGCCCGGGCCAGCAGCTCGTGCGGGCCCGCCTCCGGCCGCCAGTCCACCTCCCACCGCTGCCATGCGTGGCCCTCGCTGCCGCCGACCCGGCGGGCCCGGCGCCAGGTCGCGCCGCCGTCCGTGCTGACGTCCACGTGCCGGATCGCGCCCGCCGCCGACCAGGACCGGCCGCGTAGCCGTACGTGCCGGCCCGCCGGGACCTGCGCGCCCGGGTCGAGTTCGAAGGCGCTCTTGAGGACCTGGCGGTTGAAGGGTTCGCCCTCGGCCGGGTGGTCCGGGCCGAACAGCCGGTAGAACTGGGTGTTCCAGGGGGAGAACAGCGGGGCGTCGCTGACCTCGATGCTGCCCAGCCACTTGATCGAGGCGATGCCGATCCAGCCGGGCACCACCAGCCGCACCGGGTGGCCGTGGTCGGCGGGCAGGGGTTCGCCGTTCATCTCGTACGCGAGCAGCACGTCGTGCAGTGCCTTGCGGAGCGGCAGCGGGCGGCGGACCGGGCCGAGGTCCACGCCCCCGCTGACGAAGTTCGGGTCCAGTCCGGCCGGCAGCACGTCCACCGCGTGGCGGCTCAGGCCGGCGCGCCGCAGCACTGTGGACAGCCGGACGCCGCGCCAGCGGGCCACGCCGACGGCGCCGAGCTTCCAGGCCGTGCCGGACACCGTCCGACCCTGCTGGGTGGTGAAGTAGCTGCGGCCGTTTCCCGCGCATTCCACCGTCGCGGTGACCGTTTCGCTCGGCCCGCGGCGCAATTCGTCATACATTAATGTGACCGGTCCCTGTCGCAGCCCGGCGCCAAACAGGTGTAGTCGCCAATCCTTCGCATCGATCATCGGCGTGCTGGTGTGGTTCCGGACGAAAAAGCGGTCGATGGGCACCAGATAGCCCTGATCGGCCAGCGCGGACCAGCGCATCTCGGCGTTGCTGCCCAGCACGGTGAAGAGCTCCGGGGGCAGGGGCTTCACGATCGGGCCCGGCGCTGCGGCGGTGGCGGCGGTGCCCGTGGCGGCCCCACCGGCCAGGCCCGCGCCTGCCGCGGCGGTGAGTTTGAGCAGGTCCCGGCGGGAGAAGCCGGTTGCCTCCCCGGCCAGCCACTGGGCCAGCCGGCGCCGGTCGTAGGTGGCCTCGTCCAGCATGTCGTCCATCAGGGTGCTCCTCTGCGGCACTGACCGGTCTCGATCGTCCACAGCATGGTAAACCGATGGGCGATGTAGGAAAACGGAGAGGAGGTGAGTACCCGCTGAAAAACGATCTATGCAGAAATAATTCGGCGTATTGTGCGGGCATTTTTATGCGTCAGCCGACGGAACCAGGGGTAACCAATATCGCGAAGCACCAACGGACGAACGAACCACGATGGAGGCAGCAATGAGTGACCCGTCTGCGGGCGCCCGCGCGCCGGACACCAACCCCCTCGCCGACGTGCCGGTCACCGAGACCTACGCGGCGACGACATATCCCGAGACGACCTACCCCGCCGAGACGTACCCGGCGACCGGGCAGGGCTCCTCGGATGGCGACCAGTCCGCGGTGAAGCAGGCCGCCGGACAGACCGCCCAGGCCGCGGGTCAGGCCGCCACTGACGTCAAGGACACCGCCAAGGAGCAGGCCCAGCGGGTCGGCTCCGAGGCCAAGACGCAGGTCCGCAACGTCGCGTCCGAGGTCCGCGGCAAGGTGAGCGAGCAGGCCCGGACGCAGAACGACAAGCTCGTCGGCAGCATCCGTGAGATGGCGGACCATCTGGAGGAGATGCGCGGCGACCGGGCCGACTCGCCCGCCACCCAGATCGTCTCGCGTGTCGCGGACAGCGGCCGGCAGCTCGCCGGTTACCTGGAGAACAACGGCCCCGAGGGCGTACTGCGCGAGGTCCAGGACTTCGCCCGGCGTCGCCCCGGCGCGTTCCTCGCGGGCGCACTGGCCGCCGGCTTCGTGGTGGCCCGGCTGGGCAAGGGCGTGGCCAAGGCCGACGACCTCTCGTCGGACAAGCCCGCCAGCGACTCGTTCGTGTCCAACCCGGGCACCTACGACACCGGCTACGACACCGGCACGACGGGCTACACCACCGGCACGACGACGACCGGCGGCTACGTGGACCCGGCGGTCGGCACCACCACCGGCTACCCCGCGGCGTCCACCGAGTACGCCTCGACGGGCACCGGCACGCCGGTCGTCGTGGAGGAGGACTACGTCACCGGGACCACGCGGGATTACCCGGGCGGCACGCGATGACCGCGCCGTACCCGACCGGCCACTCGCGGGACCACGCCGAGGAGGTCAGCGAGACCTCCGTCGGTGAACTGATCGGCAACATCAGCAACGACCTGTCCACGCTGTTCCGCCAGGAGGTGGAGCTGGCCAAGGTCGAGCTGAAGCAGGAGGCCTCGAAGGCCGGCAAGGCGGCCGGGATGCTCGGCGCCGCCGCCTTCGCCGGTTACCTGGTGCTGGTGCTGCTCAGCTTCGCGCTGGTGGCCGCCCTCAGCAACGTGATGGATCCCGGCTGGGCCGCGCTGATCGTGGCGGTGCTCTGGGGGATCGTCGGCGCGGTGCTCTACAGCAACGGCCGCAAGAAGCTCAAGACCGTGGACCCAACCCCGCGGCGCACCGTCGACACCCTCAAGGAGGACGCGCAATGGCTGAAGAACCCGACCGGTTGAGGCAGGACATCGAGGCGACGCGCGCCTCCATGACCCGCCACGTGGATCTGCTGGCGGAGAAGACCAGCCCTACCAAGGCCGCCCAGCGCCGCTGGACCGCCGTGAAGGAGAAGGTCATGGGTAGCTCGGAGCACGCGCGGCACTCGGCGGGCAACGCCGCGGGCACCGTGCAGGACAAGGCCTCCTCGGCCGCCAGCACCGTGCAGGACAAGGCCTCCTCGGCCCTGGGCACGGTGCAGGACAAGGCGTCGAACCTCAGCGACGCCGCGGGCGACAAGGCCCACAGCGCCGCCGACGCGGTGCGGAGCGCGCCGCAGGCGGTGGCCCAGCAGACGCAGGGCAACCCGCTCGCCGCGGGCATCATCGCCTTCGGTGTCGGCATGCTCGCCGCCACGCTGATCCCCGTCACCGACGCCGAGAAGCGGGCCGGCCAGCAGCTCAAGGAGCACAGCGGCGACCTGACCGACAAGGTCAAGGACGTCGCGGCCGAGATGAAGGACGACGTCTCGGGCACGGTGCAGCAGGCGGTCGGCCAGGTCAAGGAGACCGCCGCCGACGCCGCGCAGACCACCAAGCAGCAGGCCCAGTCCTCGGCGCAGGACGCCAAGGACCAGAGCAAGCAGGCGGTCAGCGACGCGCGGTCCTGACCTTCGTACGACCGACGCCGGGCTGCCCCGAAGGGGGCAAGCCCGGCGTTTGTCGGTACACCGCTCGGGCACAGGAACCGCATGACTATGAAGTTCGGATACAAGTTGTCGGCCGAGGGTTTCGGCCCGAAGGAGCTCATCCAGCAGGCGGTGCGGGCCGAGCAGGCCGGCTTCGACTTCGTCGAGATCAGCGACCACTTCCACCCGTGGCTGGACGTGCAGGGCCACTCGCCGTTCGCCTGGACCGTGCTCGGCGCGATCGCCGCGCGCACCGAGCGGATCGGCCTGGCCACCGGCGTGACCTGCCCGACCGTGCGGTACCACCCGGCGATCATCGCCCAGGCGGCCGCGACGCTGGCCATCGTGTCGGACAACCGGTTCACGCTGGGCATCGGCGCGGGGGAGCGGCTCAACGAGCACGTCGTCGGGCAGGGCTTCCCGAGCGTCCGCGGCCGGCACGAGCGGCTGCGTGAGGCGCTGGAGATCATCAAGCTGCTCTGGCAGGGCGGCTACCAGTCGTACGAGGGCAAGCACCTGCAGCTGGAGGACGCCCGGATCTTCGACCTGCCGGACCAGCTGCCGGTGATCGCCGTGGCGGCCGGCGGCAAGGACGCGGCCGCGATGGCCGCCGAGCTGGGTGACGGGCTGTTCGCCACCGAGCCGCGGGCCGACCTGGTCGAGAGCTACACCGGCGCCGGCGGGTCCGGTCCCCGCTACGCCGAGGTGCCGATGGCCTGGGCCCCGACCGAGGAGGCCGGCATCCAGGAGGTGCTCAAGACCACCCGGTGGGCGCTGACCGGCTGGAAGGTGATGAGCGAGCTGCCGAACCCGGTCAACTTCGACGCGGCGTCGCAGACGGTGCGCGAGGAGGACGTCCGTGGCCAGTTCGCACTGGGCCCGGACGCCGAGCCGTACGTGGCCGCGGTGCAGAAGTACACCGAGGCGGGCTTCGACCACATTGTCCTGCAGAACGCGGGTCCGGACCCGGACGGCTTCATCGACTTCTTCCAGAAGGACCTGCACGACAAGCTTCAGCGCCTGTGAAAGTTCCCGTTTCGTCCCGGGCCGGTAGGGGTAGGCCGCTGCGATGATCAGCGAAGTCACCGTCGTGGTGGCCACCCGTAACCGGCGCGCCCGGCTGTTCGAGACCATCCCGCACCACGAGGGTCCGGTCATCCTGGTCGACAACGGCTCCGACGACGGCGGCCCGGAGGCCATCGAGGCAGCGTTCCCGCAGGTCACGGTGGTCTCCCTGGGCGAGAACAGGGGAGCCGCGGCGCGCAACGTCGGCGTGGAGCTGGCCCGTACCCCTTATGTCGCGTTCGCCGACGACGACTCGTACTGGGCGCCCGGCTCACTGGCCGGCGCGGCCGCTCTGCTGCGGGACCACCCGCGGGTCGGGCTGCTCAGCGCCCGCGTGCTGGTCGGACCGCGGGCCCGCGTCGACCCGGTCTCCGAGGCCATGGCCGCCGCGCCCCTCGGCGTCCCCGAGGGCGCGCCCGGCCCGGCCGTGCTGGGCTTCCTGGCCTGCGCGGTCACCGTCCGGCGGGAGGCGTTCCTGCAGGTGGGGGGCTTCAACCCCAAACTGCACGTGTACGGCGAGGAAGCCCTCCTGGCGATGGACCTGGCCGCCGCCGGCTGGCTCCAGACCTACGCGCCCGAGCTGACCGTGCGCCACCTGCCGCTGCCGGCCGGCCGGGACAACGGCGCCCGGCACCGCATCGAGGCGCGCAACAGGGTCCTCACCGCTCTGCTGCGCCGCCCGCCCGCCGTGGTCGCCCGGACGGCGGTATCGGCCTGGCGGGACGATCGGCGGGGGGTGGCCGACGCCGCGCGCCTGCTCCCGTGGGCGCTGCGCCGACGCCGGCCACTCCCGGACACTGTGGAGGACGCCCTGCGCGTCCTCGCCAACTAGGAGGTCTCACCACCCGGTGGGGGCCTCACCACCCGTTCGGCGGGGCCTCCAGGTGGACCGCCTTCATGACGGTCAGCTCGTCGAGCAGCTCGGGGCCGTACCCGAAGCCCTGCCCGCTGCCGCCGCGCGGATGCGCCGCACCGCCGGGCGCGCCGCCGAAGACCGCGTTGACCTTGACGGTGCCGACCGGCAGCTCCCGCCAGGCCTGCTGGGCGTGGCTCATCGAGCCGGTCAGCACCGTCGCGGCCAGCCCGTACGGTGACTCCGCGGCCCGCGCCAGCGCCTCGCTGAACGAGTCGACGACGACCACCGGGGCGACCGGCCCGAACGTCTCCTCGCGCAGCACGGCCATGTCGTCGGTGCAGTCGGCCAGCACGGTCGGCGGGTAGTACGCGCCCGGCCCGTCCGGCACCTCGCCGCCGGCCAGCACCCGCGCGCCGTCCCGGACCGCGGCGCTGACCTGTGCGTGCACCGCCTCGCGGAGCCGGGTGTCGACCAGCGGTCCGATGTCGCCGGCCCAGGTTCCGGCCTGCTCGGCCAGCTCGCGCAGGAACGCGTCCGCGATGTCGCGGTGCGCGTAGATCCGTTCCACGGCGACGCAGATCTGGCCCGAGTTGGCGAAGGAGCCGAGCGCCGCCTGCTGCGCCGCCCACGCCGGGTCGACGTCCGCGTCGACGATCAGCGGGTCGCTGCCGCCGTTCTCCAGCAGCGCCTTGGCCCCGGTCGTCGCGCAGGCCGCCGCGATGGCCCGGCCGGTCGCGGTCGAGCCGACGTGCGCGACCACGTCCACCTCCGCCGACGCGAGCGCCGCCCCGACCGTGCCGTCGCCACTGAGCAATGAGAACACCCCGTCCGGGAAGTGCGGGGCGAGGAGCTGGGCCAGCCGCCGGCCGGTGGCCGGGGTGCGCTCGCTCGGCTTGTACACGACGGTGTTGCCGGTCACCAGGGCGGCGCCGAGCAGACCGCACGAGACGGCGACCGGGTCGTTCCACGGCGTCACCACCGCGACCACGCCCCGCGGCCCGTAGGCCATCAGGTCGATCGCCTCGTCGTTGCCCGCGAGGGTGCGGCCCCGGTGGGTGGGTCCGAGCTCGGCGTACTGGCGCAGGGTGCCGACGCCCGCGCCGATCGAGTCCTTCGCGCCGTCGACGGGCTTGCCCATCTCCGCGTTCATCAGCTCGGCGAGCTCGTCCGCGGCGGCCTCGACCGCGTCCGCCGCCGCGTGCAGGGCGGCCGCGCGGGCGCCCGCCGCGGTCCGGCTCCAGAGGGGGCCGGCGTCGCGCGCGGCCTTCACCGCGGCGGCCACATCAGCTTCCGAGGCGACGGCGACGCTCGTCACGGGAGTCCCGTCCGCGGGGTTCAGTACGGTCAGCCGGGCGTCCCCGCTGCCGGGTGTCCAGGTTCCACCGATGAGTTGTCCGACGTCATGCATGCCTCGCCGGTTGCCCCTCAACCGGCTCCGCAAACGCCGCGTCGTCCTTTATCAGTGCAGGTCGCGGGGCTCTGAAGAAGTGCTGAAGAAGTTGTGAACAAGTCAGTGATCTAGCGAATAACTCGAAATGGCCGGGGTACCCGGGGCGCCATGCGTGTCCTCGGTATCAATGCGATCTTCCACGATCCGGCTGCCGCCCTGGTCGTCGACGGCCAGGTGGTCGCCGCCGCGGAGGAGGAGCGGTTCAGCCGGCGCAAGCACGGCAAGCGGCCGGTGCCGTTCTCCGCCTGGGAGCTGCCCGAGCTCGCCGCCGCCTGGTGTCTGGAGAGCGCCGGCCTCAAGCCGGGCGACCTGGACGCGGTCGCGTACTCCTTCGATCCCGGCCTGACCCGGGACGCCGCCGAGCTCGGCCTGGCCGACCCGTGGGACCACCTGCGCGTCGACTACGCCCGGCGGGCGCCGCAGTTCCTCGCCGCCGCGCTGCCCGGGCTCGACCCGGAGCAGGTCCGCTTCGTCCCGCACCACGTGGCCCACGCCGCGTCGGCCGGCCTCGCCGTCGAGGAGGACAGCGCCGTGCTGGTCCTCGACGGGCGTGGCGAGGTGGCCAGCCATCTGTCCGGCGTCTACCGCGATGGCGAGTTGACCGTCCTGGCCGGACAGGGCCTGCCGCACTCGCTCGGCCTGCTCTACGAGGACCTGACCCGCCACCTGGGCTTCCTGCACTCCAGCGACGAGTACAAGGTGATGGCGCTGGCCTCGTTCGGCACGCCGAAGTTCCTGCCGCTGCTGCGCGAGCTGGTGCACGCCAACGACGACGGCGGTTTCACCGTCGAGCGCATCGACTGGTCCGCGCTGGCCAAGGCCCGCAGCGCCGAGGGCGAGATGACCGACGCGCACGCCGACCTGGCCTCCAGTGTCCAGGCCCGGCTCGAGGAGGTCATGCTCGACCTGGCCCGCTGGACGTACGACGCCGCCGGCGGTCCGAAGACGCTGACCATGGCCGGTGGCACCGCGCTCAACTGTGTGGCCAACGCGCGGATCGCGGCGCAGGGCCCGTACGAGCGGGTCTGGGTGCAGCCGGCCGCCGGTGACTCCGGCACCGCCCTGGGCGCCGCCCTGAGCGTCTCCCGCGAGGCCGGTCCGGTCGTGCCGTTCACCGGGGCCGACCTGGGCCGGGGCTGGAGCGACGAGGAGCTCGAGGCCGAGCTGCAGCGGGCGGCCCTGCCGTACACCCGGCCGGAGTCCATCGCCGCCGAGACCGCGCGGGTGCTCGCGGACAACGGCATCGTGGCCTGGTACCAGGGCCGCAGCGAGTACGGCCCGCGCGCCCTGGGCCACCGGTCGCTGCTCGCCCACCCCGGCGACCAGGACACCCAGACCCGGATGAACAACGTCAAGGGCCGCGAACAGTTCCGCCCGATCGCGCCGATGGTCCGGGCCGAGCGCTTCGCCGACATCTTCGACGGCGTCTACCCGAGTCCGTACATGCTCTTCGTGCACCAGGTGAAGCCCGAGTGGCGGGACCGGATCCCGGCGGTCGTGCACGTCGACGGCACCGCCCGCGTGCAGACCGTGCACACCGGGTCCGAGCCGTTGGTGGCCGAGATGCTCGCCGAGTTCGAGCGGCTCACCGGTCTGCCGGTGGTCGTCAACACGTCGCTGAACACCGCCGGGCGGCCCATGGTGGACACTCCGCGCGAGGCGATGGAGCTGTTCGGCTCCGCCCCGGTGGACCTGCTGGCTCTCGGGCCGTTCGCGGTGCACCGCGCCGCGGCCTTCGGGGGCGGCCGATGACCGGAGTCTCCGTCGTCGTCCCGACCCTCGGCCGGCCCAGCCTCACCGCGCTGCTGAGCGCCCTGGCCGCCGGGGCCCCGGCCCCGCTGCCGGTGGAGCTGCTGCTGGTCGACGACCGCCCGGCCCCGGCCGAGGAGCTCGAGCTCCCGCCGGGCGTCGACGCGAAGATCCTCACCGGCCGGGCTGCCGGTCCGGCCGCCGCCCGCAACGTCGGCTGGCGCGCCGCGAGCCACGAGTGGGTGGCGTTCCTCGACGACGACGTGCTGCCCGATCCGGACTGGTTCGTCCGGCTGGCCGCCGACCTCACCGGCGCTTCCGCGTCGGCCGGGGGAGTGCAGGGCCGGCTGCGCGTACCGCTGCCGGAGCACCGGCGGCCGACCGACTGGGAACGGGTCACCGCGGCGCTCGCCGACGGCGCGTGGATCACCGCCGACATGGCGTACCGGCGGGCCGCGCTGGAGGCCACCGGTGGCTTCGACGAGCGGCTGCCGCGGGCCTTCCGTGAGGACGCCGAGCTGGCGTACCGGGTGCGGGCGGCGGGTTGGGACCTGGTCCGGGGCTCGCGCACGGTCACCCACCCGGTGCGCCCCGAGGACCGCTGGGTCAGCGTGCGCACCCAGCGCGGCAACACCGACGACGCGCTGCTGCGCCACCTGTACGGCCCGGGCTGGCGCGGCAAGCTCGACATCCCGCCCGGTCGCCGCCCCCGGCACCTGGCCGTCACCGCCGCCGGCACCCTCGCCGCCGGTGCGCTGGCCACCGCGCTGCTCACCCGGCGACGCGGGGCGCTGACCGTGGCCGCCGCCGCGGCAGCCGCCTGGGGTGCCGGCACCGCGGAGTTCGCCGCCGCCCGGATCAAGCCCGGTCCCCGGGACCGCCGGGAGGTGGTCACGATGCTCGCCACCAGCGCCGCGATCCCGCCCGTGGCCGTCGCGCACTGGGTGCGCGGCTGGTTCATATGGCGGGGCGCGCGTCCGCTGGAGACCGCGCCGTGACCGCTCTCTTCGATGCCGTCCTGTTCGATCGGGACGGCACTCTCATTGTCGATGTCCCTTACAACGGCGACCCGGCGCTGGTCGAGCCGATGCCGGGCGCCCGGGCCGCGCTGGACCGGCTGCGGGCCGCGGGTCTGCGGCTGGGCGTGGTCACCAACCAGTCCGGCCTGGCCCGGGGCCTGTTCACCGCCGAGCAGCTCGCCGCGGTCAACGCCCGGGTCGAGGAACTGCTCGGCCCGTTCGACACCTGGCAGGTGTGCCCGCACGACGACACCGCGGGCTGCACCTGCCGCAAGCCCGCCCCCGGCCTCGTGCTGGCCGCCGCCGAGGTGCTGGGCACGAGCCCGGCGCGCTGCGTCGTCGTCGGTGACATCGGCCGGGACATGGTCGCGGCCGGGGCGGCCGGCGCCACCGGGATCATCGTGCCGACCGCCGTGACGCTGAGTCCCGAGGTCGCCGCGGCGCCCGCCCGAGCCACCGATCTGGCCGGTGCCGTCGACCTCATCCTCGAGCGGCAGACTCTGGTCACCCCGCGCGAGCCGCGCCGACCCGGCGGCACCGTGCTGGTCGTGCGGTCCGACTCGGCCGGGGACGTGCTGCTCACCGGGCCGGGCATCCGGGCCGTCGCGGCCGGCGCCGACCGGGTCGTGCTGCTCTGCGGGCCGCGCGGGCGGGCCGCCGCCGAGCTGCTGCCCGGCGTGGACGAGATCATCGAGGCCCGGCTGCCGTGGATCGACCCGCAGCCGGCGCCGGTCGGCCCGGACTTCGCCGGTGAGCTGGTCGCCCGGCTCGCCGCTGTCGGCGCGGACGAGGCCGTGGTCTTCACCTCGTTCCACCAGTCCGCGCTGCCGCTGGCGTTGCTGCTGCGTACGGCCGGGGTCGCGCGGATCACGGCGATCAGTGACGAC
Source organism: Actinoplanes sp. NPDC048967 (assembly GCF_040649415.1). Classification (NCBI taxonomy): domain Bacteria; kingdom Bacillati; phylum Actinomycetota; class Actinomycetes; order Micromonosporales; family Micromonosporaceae; genus Actinoplanes; species Actinoplanes sp. NPDC048967. Next base: position 575,239 of record NZ_JBEZFL010000001.1, on the reverse strand, counting down.
TATCCCGGCTCGTTGCTGGACGTCCGGCACCGCGTACCGGTGGGGGTGCCCGAGGCGGAGCGCGCCCGCTCGGTCGCGGCAGCCGCCGGTTTCGCCCTGCCGGACGGCGACGACGGCGCCCTGCGGGTGCGGGTGGACGCGCCGGACACCGCCGATGACTACGTTGTCGTGCACCCTGGCGCCTCGGTCGACGCCCGGGCCTGCCCGCCGCAGACCATGCGCGCGATCGTCGTCGCGCTGGAACGCGCGGGACACCGGGTGATCGTGACCGGCGGCCCGGACGAGCAGGCGCTGGCCGCCGCCGTGGGCACGCCGGCCGGCGCGACCAGCCTGGCCGAGCTGACCCGGCTCATCGCCGGGGCGTCCTGTGTGGTGGTCGGCAACACCGGTCCGGCCCACCTCGCCGCGGCCGTCGGCACCCCCGTCGTCAGCCTCTACGCCCCGACCGTCCCCTTCGGTCAGTGGGGTCCGTACCGGGTGCCCTACGTGCGCCTCGGCGATCCTGGCGCGGCCTGCCGCGACACCCGCGCCGCGGTCTGTCCCGTGCCGGGCCACCCGTGCCTGGCCCGGATCGACCCGGCCGAGGTCGTCGCCGCCGTACGCCTGCTCGGTGTCCCCGTTCCCGTCATCAGTGAGGTAGCCGCGTGAACATCCTGCTCTGGCACGTGCACGGTTCCTGGACGACGTCGTTCGTCCAGGGCAAGCACCGCTACCTCGTCCCCGTGAACGCCGCCCGCGACGAGTGGGGCCGCGGCCGGGCCCGCACCTTCGACTGGCCCGCCTCCGTCGAGGAGATCGACCCGGCCGACGTGCGCGACGTGGACGTCGTCGTGCTGCAACGGCCCGAGGAGCTCGACCGGGTCGCGCACCTGGACGTGCCGAAGATCTACGTCGAGCACAACACCCCCAAGGGCGACGTGCCGAACAGCCGGCACCCGATGGCCGACCGGGACGACCTGATCGTCGCCCACGTCACCCATTTCAACGACCTGTTCTGGGACGTCGGCGGCACCCGGACCACGGTGATCGAGCACGGCATCGTCGAGCCGGCCGCGCGCTGGACCGGCGAGCTGGACCGCTTCGCGGTGGTCACCAACGAGCCGGTCCGGCGCAACCGGGTCACCGGCACCGACCTCATGCCCCGGTTCGCCGCGGTGGCACCCCTGGACGTGTACGGCATGGGCGTCGCCGGCCTGCACCTGGACGGGGTCACCACCTACGACGACCCGCCGCAGGCCCGGATGCACGCCGAGATCGCCCAGCGGCGGGCGTACCTGCACCTGTGCCGGTGGACCTCGCTGGGGCTGAGCCTGATCGAGGCCATGCAGATCGGCATGCCGGTGCTCGCGCTGGCCACCACCGAGGCGATCGCCGCCGTACCGGACGACGCCGGCGTGCTCGCCACCCGCGTCGACACGCTCGTCGACGCCGCCCACTGGCTGATCGAGGAGCCCGAGCAGGCCCGCCTGCTCGGCGCCCGGGCCCGCCAGGTGGCGCTGGCCCGCTACGGCCTGGACCGGTTCCTCGCCGACTGGGACCGCTTGCTGGAGGAGGAGACATGCGCATAGCGATGATCTCGGAGCACGCCAGCCCGCTCTCCGCCCTCGGTGGCGTGGACGCGGGCGGTCAGAACGCGCATGTCGCCGAACTCGCCGCCGCCCTGGTCGAACAGGGCCACGAGGTGCGGGTCTACACCCGCCGGGAGAGCCCGGACCAGCCCCGGGTCGTCCCGGCCAACGGGTTCCAGGTGGTGCACGTGCCGGCCGGACCGGCCGCTGTGCTGCCCAAGGACGACCTGCTGCCGTTCATGGGTGACTTCGCCGAGTGGATGGCCGCCGACTGGCGTGAGCACTGGCTGCCGGACGTCGCGCACGCGCACTTCTGGATGAGCGGGCTGGCCGCCGTGACCGCCGGACGGGCCTGCGACGTGCCGGTCGTGCAGACCTACCACGCGCTCGGCTCGGTCAAGCGCCGTCACCAGGGCGCCGCGGACACCAGCCCGGCGCACCGGGTGGCCTACGAGCGCCAGCTCGGCCGGGTCGTCGACCGGGTCGTCGTGCAGTGCCAGGACGAGGTCCGCGAGCTGATCCGGCTGGGCGTGCCGCGCGCCCGGATGGCGCTGGTGCCCTCGGGCGTCAACACCGACCGGTTCCGCCCGGACGGCCCGGCCGAGCCCCGCGACCCGGCCGTGCCGCGGATCATCACGGTGGGCCGCCTGGTCGAGCGCAAAGGCTACGAGGACCTGATCCGGGCGATGCCGGCCGTGCCCGGCGCCGAGCTGGTCATCGTCGGAGGACCGCCGGACGGCTCGGTCGACGACCACCCGTACGCCCGCAAGCTGCGCGCCCTCGCCGAGCGCAGCCGGGTCGGCGACCGGGTCCGGCTCGCCGGCGCCGTGGCCGCCGCCGACATGCCGCGCTGGTACCGCTCCGCCGACCTGCTCGCCGCCACCCCCTGGTACGAGCCCTTCGGCCTGACCCCGCTGGAGGCCATGGCCTGCGGGGTGCCCGTGGTCGCCACCGCCGTCGGCGGGCTCACCGACACCGTGGTCGACGGGATCACCGGCGACCTGGTGCCCGCCCGGGACCCGCGGGCGCTCGGCTCGGCGCTGCGCCGGTTGGTCACCGACGAGGTGCGCCGGTTCTCCTACGCGGCGGCCGCCGTCGATCGGGCCACCCACTCCTACTCCTGGCGGCACGTGGCCCTCCGGCTCGCCGCCGTCTACGCCGCTGTCACCGGCCGCACCCTGGCCGAGGACCAGACCCGAGAGGCAGTCGCCTGATGGACCTCCTGGACGAACACCTCACCGGCATGGCCGCGGCGCTGCTGCCGTACCGCGCGGCGGCCGCCGACCGGCTGGCCCGCTGGGGCGGCGAGCTGGCCCGGCACCTGGGCCACGGCGGCCGGCTGCTGGTCGCCGGCAACGGCGGCAGCGCGGCCGAGGCCCAGCACCTCGCCGCCGAGCTGGTCGGCCGGCTGCGTGACGAGCGGATGCCGCTGTCGGCGATCGCGCTGACCCCGGACTCGTCGGCGGTCACCGCGATCGGCAACGACTACGGCTTCGACGAGATCTTCGCCCGCCAGGTCCGCGCCCACGGCCGCCCCGGCGACGTGCTGCTGCTGTTGTCGACCAGCGGCCGCAGCCCGAACCTGCTCACCGCGGCGGACGCCGCCCGGGAGATCGGCGTGCGCACGTGGGCGATGTGCGGGCCGGGGCCGAACCCGCTCGCCGACGCCTGCGACGACGCGCTGTGCTGCCCGTCGCCGGACTCCCAGGTGGTCCAGGAGCTGCACCTGATCTCGGTCCACGTGATGTGCGAGTACCTGGACCGGGCCCTGCCGGTGGTGCTGGGAAAAGCACCGGCGCGACCCGTGCGGCGCATGCAGCCGGTGCTGGCGTCATGAACGGGCCGCTGCTGGTCATCGTCGGGGACACCCTGCTGGACCGGGATGTCGAGGGCACAGTGCGGCGGGTCGCGCCGGACGCGCCCGCCCCGGTGCTGGAGGAGGAGTCGGTCACCGACCGGCCCGGCGGCGCCGGCCTGGCCGCGCTGCTCGCCGCCGGTCAGGGCCACGACGTCGCCCTGGTCACCGCGATCGCCGACGACGAGGCCGGGAGCCGGCTCTGCGAGCTGCTCACCGACGCCGGCATCGCGGTCTATCCGCTGCCGCTGGCCGGTGCGACCGCCGAGAAGGTACGGCTGCGCGCCGACGGTCAGGTGCTGGTGCGCCTGGACCGGGGCGGCGAGCCGGTGGCACCGGGCGACCCGAGCGAGGCAGCCCTCGAGGTGCTCAAGGAAGCCTCGGCGATCCTGGTCAGCGACTACGGCCGCGGTGTGGCCCGCAATCCCCGCCTGCGCGCCGCGCTGCAGGAGGCCAAGGCGCCCGTGGTGTGGGACCCGCACCCGAACGGGCCGGCCCCGGTGCCCAACGTGCGGCTGGTGACCCCGAACGAGGCCGAGGTCCGCAAGCTCGCCGACGACGCCGGTGCCGGGCCGATGCTGAGCACGGTGCACCGCGCGGGCCAGCAGTTACGGCAGCGCTGGCGGGCCGGTGCGGTCGCTGTGACGGTCGGCGCGAACGGCGCGGTGTTGTGTCACGCCGGGTCGACGCCGCTGGTCGTGCCCGCTCCGAACGCCGCCGACGGCGACACCTGCGGTGCCGGTGACCGGTTCGCCGCGACCGCCGCGCTGGCCCTGGCCTCGGGTGCGCTGGTCTCCGAGGCGGTCCAGCAGGCGGTCACCGCGGCGACCGAGTACGTGGCGGCCGGCGGTGTCACCGTCGCCCTCGCCCCGCCCGCGGACAAGCCCGACCGGCAGACCGAGGAGGCGAGCCGGGTGATCGCCCGGGTCCGCGCCCAGGGCGGCACGGTCGTGGCCACCGGCGGCTGCTTCGACCTGCTGCACATCGGTCACCTGGCGACCCTGCAGGCCGCCCGCAAGCTGGGCGACTGCCTGGTCGTGTGCCTCAACTCCGACTCCAGCGTCGCCGCCCTCAAGGGCCCGGACCGGCCGCTCACCGGCCAGGGCGACCGGGCCCGGCTGCTCGCCGCCCTCGACTGCGTGGACGCCGTCGTGGTCTTCGACGAGCCGACGCCCGAGGCCGTGCTGGCCCGGCTGCGCCCGGACATCTGGGTCAAGGGCGGCGACTACGCCGACGGCGGGCCGGACCTGCCCGAGGCCGAGCTCATGCACCGCTGGGGTGGCCAGACGGTCATCGTCCCCTACCTCGACGGCCGTTCCACCACCAGGACCATCGCCGCCGCGCGCGGCCATTCGGAAGGAAACTCATGACCGACGCTGTCATCGTCACCGGCGGATCCAGCGGCCTGGGCGCCGCCGTCGTGGACGCCGTGCTCAAGGCCGGCGGCCGTCCGTTCGTCATCGACCGGCAGCCGCCCGCCGAGGGTGTCCCGTGGGTCGAGTGCGACCTGGCCGACACCCGGGCCGCCGAGGCGGCCACCCGCGAGGTCATCGCCCAGGCCGGCGGCAGCATCGACGGGGTGGTCACCGCGGCCGGCATGGACGTGCCCGGTGCGCTGGCCGACATCCCGGGCGAGACGTGGGACCGGATCGTCATGATCGATCTGCTGGCCACCGCCGCGGTCATCCGGGCGGCCATCCCGGCCCTCAAGGAGTCGCACGGCACGGTCGTGACCGTCGCCTCCACACTGGGCATCAAGGCGGTCAGCGACGCGACCGCGTACTGCGCCGCGAAGTTCGGCGTCGTCGGCTTCACCCGTTCGCTCGCCGCCGAGCTGGCCGGGCAGGTCGGCGTCACACTGCTGATCCCCGGTGGCATGCGGACGAAGTTCTTCGACGACCGCGACGAGCAGTACAAGCCGGGCCCGGACGCGATCCTCAACGACCCGGCCCAGGTGGCCAACGCGATCATGTTCGCGCTGACCCAGCCGGCCGGCAGCGCTGTGCGGGAGCTCATCGTCGCGGCCGAGCAGGAGACGTCGTACCCGTGATCCTGGTGCTGCGCGCCCTCGGCGTCGGCGACCTCGCCGCGGGCGTGCCCGCACTGCGGGCGCTGCGTGCCGCGTTCCCGGACCGGACCCTGGCGCTGGCCGCACCGGCCTGGCTGACGCCGCTGATCGAGCTGATCGGCGGCGTCGACCGGATCGTGGCCACCGACGGGCTGGCCGCGCCGCCGGCCGTGCCCGCCCCGGAACTGGCGGTCAACCTGCACGGCAGCGGCCCGGAGTCGCACCGGCTGCTCCAGGCGTTGCGACCCGCGCGGATGTGGGCGTTTGCCAGCGCCGGCGCGGGGCATCTCGACGGCCCGACCTGGGCCGAGGAGGAGCACGAAGTGCGACGCTGGTGCCGGCTGCTGAGCCATTACGACGTACGGGCCGATCCCGGCGATCTGTCCCTGGCCGTGCCCGGGGTCGACGGGCGGCGAGGGGTCACGATCGTCCATCCGGGCGCGAAGTCCCCGGCGCGCCGCTGGCCGCACTTCGCGGTGGTCGCCCGAGAGCTGGCCGCGCGGGGCCACGACGTGGTGGTCACCGGCTCGGCGGGGGAGCGGGAGCTCGCCATGACGGTGGCCCGCGACGCCGGCCTGCCACCGGCCGCCGTCCTGGCCGGGGACACCGGCCTCGATGAGCTGGCCGCGCTCGTCGCCCACGCGCGGCTACTGGTCAGCGGGGACACCGGCATCGCCCACCTGGCCACCGCGTACCGGACGCCGTCGGTCGTGTTGTTCGGGCCGGTGCCGCCGCGCCGCTGGGGGCCGCCGCCGGACCGCGCGTACCACCGGGCGATCTGGCACGGCACCCGGGCCGAGCGGGGCGACACGATGGACCCCGGGGTGCATCCCGCACTGCTGCGGGTGAGCGTCGACGAGGTGCTCGCGGCGGCCGGCGAGGCGGAGAAGGCGCGTCATGCGTTTGCGGCGTAGTGATCTGAGCAAGTCCGGCTACGGCCGGCGCCGCTCCGGCAAGGGCTTCCGCTATCTCGACACCGACGGCACCACGACGCTGCGCGACCGGGACGCCGTCACCCGGATCAAGGAACTGGTGATCCCGCCCGCGTGGACCGACGTGTGGATCAGCACCGATCCGCGCGGGCACATCCAGGCCACGGGCCAGGACGCCGCCGGCCGCAAGCAGTACCTCTATCACCCGGACTGGCGCACGGCCCGCGACGAGAAGAAGTTCGAGCACGCGCTGGAGATCGCCGAGCGGCTGCCGGAGATGCGCTCGCGGCTCTGCACCGACCTCAGCGGGCGGGGCCTGACCCGCGAACGGGTGCTGGCGGCGGTGGCCCGGCTGCTCGACATGGGCATGTTCCGGGTCGGCAGCGACCAGTACGCCCGCCGCGACGAGGACCCCTCCTACGGCCTGTCCACGCTGCTGCCCGAGCACGTCCGGGTCCGGGGTGGCTGCGTGGTGCTGGAGTTCACCGGCAAGTCCGGGGTCGAGCACGCCAACCCGGTCGAGGACGGCGAGGTCTGCCAGGTGCTGCGTGACCTCAAGCGGCGCCGGCGGGGGGAGCAGCGGCTGTTCGCGTACTGGGATCCGGCCGGGCGGCGGTGGCGCGACATCCGGGCCGACGACATCAACGCGTACCTGCGGGAGATCAGCGGCGAGGAGATGACCGCGAAGGACTTCCGGACCTGGCACGGCACGGTCAAAGCGGCCGAGGAACTGGCTGCCGCCGGGCCGCAGGAGACGAAGACCGGTCGCAAGAAGGCTGTCTCGCACGCCATGAAGGAGGTGGCCGAGATGCTCGGCAACACCCCGGCGGTCGCCCGCAGCTCGTACGTGGACCCGCGGGTCGTGGAGGAGTTCGAGAAGGGCCGGACCGTGCCGCAGGACGAGCCGGTCGAGCAGGCGGTGCTGGACCTGCTCTCGGACTAGTTTCGCGCCTCGGCCCGCGGGAACTTCGACGGTATGCCCGCACGCGAGAATCTGCCGAGCACCATCAAGCGGTCGCCGCGCAAAGCCCAGGACACCTACGCGGCGACCCTGGACAGCGCCGTCGAGCAGTACGGCGACGGCGAGCGCGCGCACCGCACCGCCCTGTCGTCGCTCAAGCACTCGTTCGAGAAGGTCGGCGACCACTGGGAGCCCAAGGAGCAGCGCGGCCCGAGCGACGCGCAGGCCGAGGGTGGTGTCGACACCGACCGACCCACGGCGGGCGGCGTGGACGCCAACGCGAGCAAGAAGCACCTGCTGGAGGTGGCCAAGCGGCTGGACGTGACCGGTCGCTCCCGGATGACCAAGGATGAGCTGGTCGAGGCGATCGGCAGGGCCAACGACGCGGCCAGCCGGCGCGCGCTGAAGGCCGAACGCGAGGACTGATCAGATCTGGGATAGCATCCCGAATATGAGAGATGCCCTGGACGAGCGGCTGGCGTCCCGCGTCGCCGAGCTGCGGGTCGCGCGCGGCTGGTCGCTGGACGACCTGGCCGGCCGCACCGGCGTGAGCCGTTCCACGCTGTCCCGCCTCGAACGCGGCGAGATCAGCCCGACGGCCTCGCTGCTCGGCAAGCTCTGCACCGCGTACGGCTGGACCATGTCCCGCCTGCTGGCCGAGGTCGAGGCCGAGCCACCGGCCGTGGTCCGCGCCGCGGACCAGGCCCGCTGGCGCGACGAGTCCGCCGGCTTCACCCGCCGCAGCGTCTCCCCGCCGCACGCCGGCCTGCGCGGCGAGCTGATCGAGGGGGTCCTCGAACCCGGCGCCGACATCTCCTACGACGCGCCCCCGGTGAGCGGCATGGAGCAGCACGTGTGGGTGCTCGACGGCCGGCTGGAGCTGACCGACGACCGCACCCCGCACCGCCTCGACGCGGGGGACTGCCTGCGGTTCCGCCTCTGGGGCCCGACCCGCTTCCACAACCCGGGTCCAGGCCCGGTCCGCTACGCCGTCTTCGTGGTGCTGCCGTGACCGTCACCCGGCTCACCGGCGACGACTTCGCCGCTCACCTGCCGGCCCTGGCCGACCTGCTCGTCGACGCCGTGGCCGGCGGCGCCTCCGTGGGCTTCCTGGCCGGCTTCGACCACGCGGCCGCGACCGCCTGGTGGCAGTCCCGCGCCGGCGCGGTCGCGGACGGCAGCCTGGCCGTGTGGATCAGCAGCGGTCCGGCCGGCGTCACCGGCACGATCAGCCTGGCGTACGCGGAGAAGCCCAACGCCCGGCACCGTGCCGAAGTGATCAAGCTGGCCGTGCGCCGCGACGCGCGGGGCCACGGCCTCGGCCGCCGGCTGCTCGCCGCCGCGGAGGAGGCAGCCGCCGCCTCCGGGATCACCCTGTTGCTGCTCGACACGGAGACGGCCAGCGCGGCGGAACGGCTCTACGAGTCGGCGGGCTGGCACCGGTACGGCATCGTCCCGGACTACGCGGCCGACCCGGCGGGTGAGCTCCGGGACTGCAGTTTCTTCGTCAAGAAGCTCGGCTGACTGTCGGGAATCCGCCTTTCCACAGTGGAAGGGCCGGGGCGGGCGCTGCGCTAGCCTGACGCCCTATGGGCCGGCGCTATCGGGTGCTCCTCGTCTCCAGCAGCGGCGGTGTGCTGCTGGATCTGCTCGCCCTGCGACCGTGGTGGCAGGGTCACGACCCGGTCTGGGTCGCCGTGCCGGCCCCGGACACCGAGGTCGCCCTGGCCGGGCAGCGGGTGCACTGGCGTCCCGAGCTGACCACCGGCACCAAGCTGCGGGTCGTCCCGGCGGCCTGGCGAGCGCTGCGGCTGCTGCGCGCGGAGCGGCCCGACGTCATTGTGTCGGCCGGCACCGGCGTGGCGGTCGGCTTCTTCCTCGCGGCCCGGCTGCTGCGCGTGCCCGCGCTGTGGCTGGAGACGTTCAACATGACCGGTCCGCCCGGGGCCGCGGCCCGGATCTGCGCCCGGCTCGCCGCCGCCGTGCTGGTGCAGCGGCCGGCCCTGCTGGAGACCCGCCGCCGCGCGGTGCTGATCGGGGAGCTCTACTGATGGCCCGCGTTCTGGTCACCGTCGGGATGGGCCCGTGGCCCTTCGACCGGCTCATCGCCGCGCTGGCCCCGCTGTGCGCCGAGCACGAGGTGTTCGCCCAGACCGGCCCGTCCACCGTCGTCCCGCCCTGCCCGCACGCGGCTTTCCTGCCGCTGGACGACCTGCAGGAACGGCTGGCCGCCGCGGACGTCGTGCTCACCCACGCCGGCAACACCGTGCGGCTGGTGCAGCGGCTCGGCGGCGTGCCGGTGGCCGTGGCGCGGGAGGCGGCGCGCGGCGAGATGGGCAACGATCACCAGGTCGAATATCTGCGGGCCGAGGAGCGGGCCGGCCGGGTCGTCGCGGTCTGGGACGTCGGCGAGCTGGCCGGGGCGGTCGCCCGCCACCGCGAGGACGCGCGGCGGTTGCTCGCCGAGCGCCCGCTGCCGCCGGCCGTCTCCGACGAGCGGCTCGTGGCCGTCCTCGACGAGCTCTGCGGGCGGCTGGTGCGATGAACCCGTTCGCCGGCCATCCGCTGCACCGGTACGCCTTCGCCTGGGAGCAGCTCGACGGGCGCACCGGAAGGCATCTCGACCTCGGCTGTGGCACCGGCGACTTCCTCGGCGTGCTGCACACCGCGGGCAGGGTCGTGGCGGAAGGGGCCGACCCGCATCCCGGATATCTGGCGCAGGTGCGGGCGCGGCACCCCGGGCTGACGCTGCACCAGCTGACCGTGGGCGCACCGCTGGAGCTGCCCGACGCCTCCTACGACTCCGTGACCGCGCTCGACATGCTGGAACACGTACCGGACGAGGCCAAGCTGCTCGCCGAGGCGCACCGCGTGCTGGTCCCCGGCGGGCTGCTCGTGGTGACCGTGCCGCGCCGGCACGTCTTCTCGTTCCTCGACCCGGACGACGCCAAGTTCCGGCTGCCGCGGCTGCACCGCTGGGTCTACACCCGCCGCTTCGGCGCCCGCGTCTACCACGAACGCTTCACCGACCTGGCCAACGACCTGCGGGGCGACATGTCCGTCGGTAAGGACCGGCACACCAACTACCGCACGCCGGAGCTGCTGGGGCTGTTGCGGGACAACGGCTTCGAGCCCGTGGTGGTGACCGGGGCCAACCTGTTCTGGCGCTGGCTGCAGATCCCGGCCCTGCTCACCGGCGGCGCGCTGCGGCGGCTGCTGGAGCGCGGCATCCATCTGGACGGGCGGCTGTTCCGCTCGGCCAATCTGTTCGTCGCGGCGAGGAGACTGCCATGACCCTCGGTGAGAAGGCCCGGCTGGCGGCGTTCTTCGGCCGGCTGGCGGTCAAGGAACGGTTCGCGCCCCGGCTGCACGTGCGGCCGCTGGTCGCCGAGCTGTTCCTCACCGACAACTGCAACCTGCGCTGCACCAGCTGCGGCTGCTGGACCTCGAACACCAAGGGCGAACTGTCCACCCAGGAGTGGCAGGACGTGCTGCGACAGCTCGTGGCGCTGCGCATCCACAAGGTCAACTTCACCGGCGGGGAGCCGCTGATCCGGCCGGACGCGATCGCGCTGATGGCGTACGCCCGCAGCGCCGGCGTACGCCACCTGCACCTCAACAGCAACGGCATCCGGCTCACCCCGGCCGTCCTGGACGAGGTCATCGCCGCGGGCGTGCGCAGCTTCAACGTCTCGGTCGACGGCCCGACCGCCCTGGTCCACGACCGGATCCGGGGCCGCCTGGGCGCGTTCGCCACCACCACCGGGCACCTGCGGCACCTGATCGCCCAGCGTGACCGGCACCGGCTCAAGGTGCGGATGAACTTCACCGTCATGCGCGACAACGTGGACAGCCTGCCGGCCATCGCCGCGCTGGCCCAGGAGCTCGGCGTCGCCCTCTACCTCAACCTGGTCACCGACCGTACGTTCCTGTTCCGCACGGACGCGGTGACCGACCAGACCGCCGTCGACCGCGGCCGCCTCGACGCCGCGCTGGCCGAGCTGGAGGACCTGGCCCGCCGGGACCGCCGCTGGCTGCCGCGCTACTCCGACCTGCGCTACCTGCGCGGCCACTTCAGCGACCTGGTGCAACGTGACCTGCCGTGCGCCGAGTCGCAGCTCAAGCTGATGATCCACTCGCAGGGCCAGGTCGGCGGGTGCTGGGCCCACGACCCCACCGCCACCGTCCGCTCCCGGTCGCTGGCCGCCATCGTCGACGCCCCCGAATACCGCGAGGAGCACGCCAGGCTGTTCCGCAAGGAGTGCGTCGGCTGCGGCAGCAACTACAGCCTCAACCTGCGGTGGCGGCCCGGCACGTACCTCGCGGACCTGCAATGGCGCGCGGGACGGAAGTCCCTTGCGGCCTAGCCGGCCCCTCTACGACGCGCTCGCCGACGGCTACGAGCAGCACTTCGCCGTGCCGCACCGCCGCGCCTACGACGACCTGGCCTGGGAGCAGACGGCGGCCCTGCTGCCGCCGCCCCCGGACCGGATCGTCGACGCCGGCTGCGGCGTCGGGCGCTGGGCGCGCCGCCTGCGGAGCCTGGGGTACGACGTGACGGGGGTCGAGCAGTCCCCGGGCATGATCGCCGCCCTGCGCCGCCACCCGAGCGATCCCGGGTTCACCCTCGTCGAGGGGTCGATGACCGACGCGCGGCTGCCGCCGGACGCCGGAATGGTGCTGGCGATGGGGTCATTGCAGTACACCGACGACCCCGAGGCCGCGATCGCCCACCTGGCCGGCTGGCTGCGTCCCGGCGGCGTCCTGGCCGTCCTGGTCGACTCGCTGGTCGCCCTGGTGTTGGAACTGCTGCGCGACGGCCGCGAGCAGGAGGCCCGGCAGCGGCTGGCCACCCGGCGCGGGGTGTGGCGTCAGCACGGCCTGGAAGCCGACCTGCACCTGCTCGACCGGGCCCGGCTCGAGGCGGCGTTCACGGCGGCCGGCCTCACCGGCATCCGCACCCGCGGCCTGCTGGTCACGGCGACACCCCTGGGCCGCGACGAGCTCACCCGCCGGCTGACCACCGACCGCGACGCCCACCTGGCCCTGGAACGGCACCTGCTGGAGTCGCCCCTGCTGGCCGACACCGGCAAGCAGCTCCTGGTCACCGGCCGCCGTCGCGGGCCGGCTGGTCCGGCGTAGGCCACTCCTCGATCCCGAGCACGCGCAGCAGCGCCAGCCGCTCGCGGGCCTCGTCGTCGGCCGGGGTGAGAACCACCAGCTCCTGACCCTGGTCCGGGGTGACCAGGGTCTCGCAGTCCATCCGCAGCCGGCCCACCCGCGGATGCCGGAACGTCTTGCGGTCCATGCGCCGCACCGCCACCTCGTGCTCGGCCCAGAGCCGCCGGAAGTCGGCGCTCGCCGCCTGCAGCCGGTCGACGAGCCCGGCGACGGCGGGATCACCGGACCGGCGGCCGGCGGTCGCGCGCAGGTCGGCGACCAGCCGGCGGCTGTGCTCCTGCCGGTCGTCGTCCGCGTGGGTGGCGCGGGCGGCCGGGTCGGTGAACCAGCGGTACACGACGTAGCGCCGGTCACCGGAGAAGTGGGTGAGATCGCCGGTCAGCAGGAAGGACATCCGGTTCTGGGCCAGCACCTCACCCAGGTCGGACAACACCATGGCCGGGGTGTCACCGAGCAGGTCCAGCATGCGCATCAGACCGGCCCGGGCCTGGCCGGCGATGCCCTCGGCGGGCGGGGGACGGTGCCCGGCCAGGTGGAACAGGTGGTCACGCTCGTCGTCGGAGAGGCGCAGGGCCCGGGCCAGCGCACCGAGCAGCTGGGTCGAGGGCTGACTGCTGCGGCCCTGCTCCAGGCGTACCACGTAGTCGACCGACATGCCGGCCAGCATGGCCACCTCCTCGCGGCGCAGGCCGGTGGTACGCCGGCGCGGCCCCTCGGCGATGCCGACCTGGGCCGGCCGGACGGCCTCGCGGCGGCGGCGCAGGAAGTCGGCGAGCTGCTCACGATGCATGACCTCATGGTGCTCCGCGCCGGGCCCGGGTATCCAGGGAGCGGCTCTCCCACGATGAACGCTCCGCTCCCGCCCGCGCCGGGCCGGGTCCACGGTTGATCCATGATGCAGACACGAACCTTGGGCAGGACCGGGCCGGCCGTCTCCACGCTGGGCCTGGGCGCGATGGGCATGTCGGGCGCGTACGGCGCGACCGACCGCACGGAAGCGATCGCCACGGTGCACGCCGCGCTGGACGCGGGCGTGACCCTGATCGACACCGCCGACTTCTACGGCATGGGCCACAACGAACTGCTGCTCGGCGAGGCCCTGCGCGGCCGCGACCGGGACAGCTACCAGCTGAGCGTCAAGTTCGGCATGCAGCGGGGGCCGGGCGCCACGTTCGGCGGCCAGGACAGCCGCCCGGAGGCGGTGCGCAACTTCCTGGCCTACACGCTGATCCGGCTGGGCGTCGACCACATCGACATCTACCGTCCCGCCCGGCTGGACCCGGCGGTGCCGATCGAGGACACCGTCGGCGCGATCAAGGAGATGATCGACGCCGGCTACGTGCGGCACCTGGGCCTGTCGGAGGTCGGTGCGGAGACGATCCGCCGGGCGCAGGCCGTGCACCCGGTGGCGGACCTGCAGATCGAGTACTCCCTGCTGTCCCGGGCGGTGGAGGCCGAGGTGCTGCCCACGCTGCGGGAACTGGGGATCGGGCTGACCGCGTACGGGGTGCTGGGCCGCGGTCTGATCTCCGGGCACTGGTCCGCCGGACCGCCCGGACCGGGCGACAGCCGCGGCTTCAGCCCGCGGTTCGCCGGCGGCAACGTGGAGCACAATCTCGCCCTGGTGGAAGCGCTGCGCCGGGTCGCCGGGGCGAAGGGCTGCACGGTCGCGCAGTTGGCCATCGCCTGGGTGGGGGCGCAGGGGCCGGACATCGTGCCGCTGGTCGGCGCGCGCACCCGGGAACGGCTGGCCGAGGCGCTGCCCGCGGCCGAGCTGACCCTGACGGCGGACGACCTCGCCGAGATCGAGCAGGCAGTGCCGGCGGGGGCGGCCCGCGGCGACCGTTACCCGGCGGCTTTCATGGCTTCCCTCGGCGTGGGCAACTAGCGTCGTCCATGCTGTGCGGGTGGCGAGGCGGGCAGCTCCGGGGCCTTTCTGGATGTTCCTGTGGGCGGTGGTGTCGGTGTCGGCCCCACTGGTCCTGTACCCGTTCTTCCATCGCGCCGAGGAAGTCATGTCCGAGGGCCCGACGGTGGTGTGGTGGATGCTCGCCCCTCCGCCGCTGCTCGCCGCCGTCTCCGCCGCGCGCGCCGGCGGGCGGATGTGGCGTGCCGTCACCATCGGCACCGTCGTCGCGGCCGCATATCTGGGCCTCTCCTGGGCGGTGTATCGCTGGGGCATCCCGGTGCGGCGGACGGTCGGCGCGGAGGCCTTTCTCGGCCTGCCGCTGGCCGCGACCGGAGCCTTGATCGGTTACCGGCTGGGCCGCCCGGGAGCGCGCGGTGGCCGGTGGCCCGGCCGGGTTGTCGCCGGCGCGCTGATCGCCGTGGTCGGTGCGTCGCTGGTTCCCGTGACCGTGCAGCGGGGTGCCGAGTTCAGCTTCCGCAGCTTTCCCGCCGGACCGGACGAGATCCGGGTCGATCGGCCGGTGCCGCTCACCCTCGTGGCAGCCGGCCGGTACGGCCTCTACGCGGTCGGTTCCGCACCGACCGACCCCGACTGCCAGGTGACCGGCGCCGGCCAGCCCGATCGGGCGGTGGAGCTGCTCCCCGTCAAGCCCGGCACACCCGGCGTCGATGCCACTCCGGCGTATCGCTGGATCGGCGAATTTCAGGTGCCCGCGGCGAGCGAGTACTCCCTGACCTGCCGGGGGAGCGTCGCCGCCGCGACCTACTCGGTCAACCGGGTCCCGCGGATCCGCGGGGCGGTGGGGACGCTTGTGCACTGGCCGCTGCCGATTCTGTGGCTGTTCGGGGCGCTCCCCGGACTACTCCTGATCGCGACCGGCTTACGGCGCGCGATCAGCTGATGAGGCTCACGCCCAGGGCGAGGACGGCCAGCCCCTGCAGGACGGCCCGGGGGACGATGATGCGGTCCCAGGCGCGTTGCCAGCCGCGGACGTCGGCCGGAGTCTCGTGGGCGTCGGCGGCCACGGTGAGCCGCCGGTTGATGGGCGCGCTGACCCGCAGGTAGAGCAGCACCCAGACCACCAGCAGCACGAATGCCGCCCCGGCGGTCGCGGCCGCGGCGGGACGGCCGGCCAGCGCGGCGAGCACGGCCGCGGCGGCCGCCGCGATGACCCCGAGGATCCCGGGTACGGGCATGCGCCGGTCAGCGACGCGGTGCAGGTTGCCCATGACCGCCGTGAGGGTGCTGTCGTCGACGCGCGCGAGGGCGGACCGCTGGACGAGCGCGCAGAAGGCGTCGGTGCCGTAGACGATTCCGGTGCTCAGGACGGCCAGCAGGGCGGCGAGTTGCGACACCAGTGTCATGCCTGGGCCTCGGGACCGCCGAGCGCGGGCAGGGCACCGATCTGCTGGAACATCTGCATCAGGTTCAGCTGGTCCCAGTGCTCGACGAACAGGCCGTCGCGCACGCGCCAGATGTCGATGCTGCGCATCTCGACGGGCTGGCCGCTGGCCGGGATGCCCAGCAGGTCCCCGGTGTGGGTGCCGCGGTAGACGAAGCGGCCGACGACGCGGTCCCCGGAGACGATCAGGTCCTCCATGGTGACCCGCACGTCGGGCAGGCCGGTGAAGAACGCGGACCAGAACTGGCGGTTGGCCTCGCGTCCGTCGGCGACGAAGTCGTTGTGGTTGCGGTAGTCCTCGGCGATGAACCTGTCCACCAGGTCCGGGTTGTGGGTGTTGGTCATCTCGACGAAGAGGTCGGCGAGCTGGTGTCCGGGCGTGGTCATGTCAGGCTCCGATCGCGGTTAGCACTGCTAGCGCCAGCGACGCTAATCCGCGATTCCGCTCGCGTCAATAGCAGTGCTAGCGAAGCTGTCGGTGCTATAGTCGGGCATGGCTATCGAGGACCGCCGGCAGCGCGAGCGCGACGCCCGCCGCCGGCTGATCACGGCGACGGCGCGCACCCTGGCCGAGACCGAGGGCTGGGAGGCGGTCACCACGCGCCGGCTGTCCACCGAGATCGAATACAGCCAGCCCGTGCTCTACAAGCATTTCGGCTCGATGGAGGACATCGTCGAAGCCGTCGCGGTCGAGGGCTTCGAGGAGCTAGCCGAGACCCTGCGCGCCGCCCGCGGCGACAGCCGGGCGCCCGGTGACGAGCTCGGCCGGGTCGCCGCCGCCTACAGCGGCTTCGCCACGAAGAATCCCGCGCTGTTCGACGCGATGTTCATCCGGTCCACCCGACTGCACTTCGCCGCCGAGGACACGCCGGTGCCGCTGAAGGAAGCCTTCGCCGAGCTGCGCGCGGCGGTCGCCACGATCGCCGGCGGGCGCGACGTCGACACTCTCACCGAGGTTGTCTGGTCGGCGCTGCACGGACTGGTGGTGCTCGGCCGCAACGGCCGGCTACGCCCGGGCCATGACACCGCCCGCATCGAGCTCCTGGTCACGCAGCTGCGCGCCGCGTCGGCCTAGGGCCGGCCCTTCAGGCACACGAACGGGCCACGGACGCCCGCGTTGAAGCGTTCGGCCGCGGCCAGGGCCTTCTTCACCCGGCGGCGCGGGCCCAGCGCGGTGCCCGCCGTGGCGTAGAGCGCGCCCAGGGCGATCTGGTCACCGCAGCCGACCGCGGCGAAACCGTCGGCCGCCTTGGCCACCTGGTAGTCGTCGTGGACGGCGAAGAGCTGCCCGCGTACGCCGACCAGGAACGTGCCGCCCTCCTCACGGTCGTTCTCCTTGGCCGCCCAGCCGCCCGCCTTGAGACAGTCGCGCACCGCGTCGATGAACGTCGTCGCCATGAACCGGTCCAGGTCACCGGTGGGCTTCGGCAGGGCCAGCGAATACCGGATCAGCTGACCCATCCGGAACGAGGTGGTGAAACCGAACAGGTAGCGGTTCTTGCGGAAGACCTTCGCGTCGGCGCGCACGGTCAGGCTCAGGCCCGACACACCCGCACTGTCCCCGCCGATGTAGACCGAACCCGACTGCGTCAACCCGGCGATGGCCGTCATGGGTCCACCGTCGCACAGCCGGCCCGCGCCGTCGATCGGCTGACGGGTGCCGCACCGAACGGGGAGTCCTCGGCACCGTCGCACGCACAGTGCGAGATCGCCCTGGTCAGCGGGCTTGCATGGACGTGTCAGGCGAGATCGCACCCGGAAGGGGTGGCACGTATGAACGCAGTCCTGCGGCATCACGCGAGGAGGGCCGCCGTCGTCGGATCCGTCCTGGCGGTCATCGGCGGTGCTCTCCCCGGTGCCCGCCCGGCGGCGGCCGTTGCCGACCCGCCGGGCACGGTCCTGTCCACGGCGGCGGCCACCCTGCCACCGGAGCTGACCGCGCTGGCCACCGGCAAGCGCGTCTCGTACGTCAGCACGAGTGTCACCGGCGCGAGCATCACCACCACCGGGCTCGTACTCAGCCCCAAGCGCAAGAAGGCCAACAAGACCGTGGTGTGGGGGCACGGCACCACCGGGCTGGCCGACCAGTGCGCGCCCTCCGAGAACCAGGGGGTCTTCTGGCCGGAGGCCCGAGCGGCCGTCGCCGAGCTGCTCACCCGGGGCTGGACCGTCGCCGCCCCCGACTATCCGGGCCTGGGTACGCCGCAAGCACACCCGTACCTGATCGGTGGCAGCGCGGCCCGCTCGATGATCGACAGCGTCAGGGCCGCCCGGCACCTGGACACCAACCTCGGCACCGAGTACGTCCTCGACGGCCACTCCCAGGGCGGCCAGGGCGCACTGTTCGCCGGGGAACTGGCACCGGGCTACGACGGCGACCTCACGTTGCGCGGCGTCGCGGCCATCGCCCCGGTCTCCAACGTCGACGTGCTGGCCCCGCTGATCCCCGGCACGCCCGGCCAGGGTTACCTGGTGATGGCCCTGTACGGCCTGGCCGCGGTCCAGCCGTCGTTCGACCCGCTCACCGTGCTGGCCCCGCCGGCCCGGCAACGCGTGGCCGTGCTCGAATCCGGCTGCCTGTACGAGATCCTGGCCCAGTACCAGTCGCTGAAGGCCGGTCAGCTGCTCCTCGGCGGCGCCCTGCCGCCGGCGGTGGTGGACCAGCTGGCCCGCTACGACAATCCGGCCCAGGTGGCGCCGAGCGCGCCGATCCTGCTCGTGCAGGGCTCGGCCGACGAGGCGGTGCCGGCCTTCATCACCGACGCGCTGGAGGACCAGCTGGACGACTACCCGCAGCCGGTCCACCTCGTCACGCTCGAGAACGAGAACCACGACGGCGCGGTGTTCGCCTCGACGACCCTGGTCGCGGACTGGATCGCCGCCCGCTTCGCCGCCTGACATCCACGGACCGGGAGCCCCCGGCCGCCGCCCGCCGCCACATGACAGGATGCGCGGCGGGCGGCCGCTGGGTGCGGTCCGACGGACGGACGGTGAAGGGCGATGCTGCACGCCGGTCTCAGGCTCGGTGACCGCTACCGGCTCGACGCGCGGATCGGCGCCGGCGGCATGGGCGAGGTCTGGCGGGCGGTCGACGAGGTGCTCGGCCGGGTCGTCGCGGTCAAGGCCATGCTGCCCGGGGTCGCCGACCAGCCCGACTTCGCCAAGCGGTTCCTCGTCGAGGCCAAGGCCATGGCCAGCGTCAACCATCCCGCGGTGGCGTCGATCCACGACTACGGGCGCGGCGCCGGGATCACGTACCTGGTCATGGAGTTCATCGACGGCGAGTCCCTGTCGCAACTGCTGGCCCGCCGGGGGCGGCTGGACCCGGTGACGACGATGCGGCTCGTCGCGCAGGCCGCCGACGGCCTTGAGGCGGTGCACGAGCGCGGCATCGTGCACCGCGACATCAAACCCGCCAACCTTCTCGTACGCCGTAACGGCGCCCTGCTCATCACGGACTTCGGAATCTCCCGCACCGAGGACGGCACCAAGCTCACCGCCTCCGGCGCGGTCCTCGGCACACCGACGTACCTGTCACCCGAACAGGTGCTCGGGCGCCCGGCCACCGGCCGCAGCGACATCTACTCGCTGGGGCTGGCCGCATACGAGTGCCTTGCCGGACGGCGCCCGTTCGAGGGCGACAACCCGTACGCGGTGGCGCTGCAGCGGCTGCAGGCCGCGCCCCGCGCGCTCGGCGGTGACATCCCCGCCCCGGTGCTGGCCGTGGTCGAGCGGGCGCTGGCCACCGACCCGGCCGACCGCTGGCCGTCGGCGGCCGCGATGGCCGACGCCGCCCGGGCCGCAGCCGGTCCCGCTCGTGCCCCGGCCGATCCTGGCCGTGCCCCGGACGGTCCTGCTCGGGCTGCGGTCGGTCCCGGCCCGGCTTCGGGCGACCCTTTCCAGACCTCAAGCGGCGCGGCCTGGGCTGCGGTCGGTCCCGGCCCGGCCTCGGGCGACCCTTTCCAGGCCGCGGCCGATCCTTTACGGGCCCCGGCCGACCCGGCCTGGGCCGCACCCGGTTCCGCGCCGGCCCTGGCTGGTTCCGCGCCGGCCCTGGCTGGTTCCGCGCCGGCCCCGGCCGGTTCCGCCCCGGCCGGCTCCGCCCCGGCCGCGGTCGGTCCCGGCCGGGCGCCGCTGCCGTCCACGTCTCGCTCCCGGCGCTGGGCGGTGCTGGCCGCGGCACTGGTTGTCCTGGTCCTGGCCGGAGTCATAGGGCTGTGGCAGACGCTGCGGCCGGACCCGGACGGCGGGCCGGCCGCGGGCGCCGGCACCCCGGCCCCGGGCGCCGACACCCCGGCCGCAGCCGCGCCCGGCGCCGTGCGGCCGGCCGGCTTCGTCACCTGCGGCCCGCTGCTCTGTCCGCAAGAGCCGCTGTGCTGGGCCGGGGTGACCGCCATCAACGGCCGGGCGTCGTCGCCGCGGGATCTCGCCTGCGCCGGGGACCACACCTGGGAGACCTTCGCGGCCACCGCCCTGCCCGCCGACGTCAGCCGGAGCCACGAGGACGAACTGCTCCTGCGCAAGGACATCGCGGCCGCCTGCTCGGCGCGGGTCATGGCCGACCGCAGCCGGGACCGCGCCGCGACCGGCGGCTGGGAGCGTGAGGCCTGGCCGATCGAGGTACCCGGTACCGATGAGCGGCTGGTGCACTGCCTGGCCCGTCCCGCACAGGGCGAGCCCACCGGCTCGGCGTTCACCTCATCCTGAGGGCAGACCGCGCCGGACCGCCGCGACCACCCGTTCGGCCTGCTCGGGCGTCAGCTCCGACGACATCGGCAGGGCCAGCGCCTCGGCGTGCAGCGCGTCGGTGACCGGCAGGGTCTCGCCCGCACCGAGCGGCCCCCGGTGCACCGCCGCGAAGTACGGCTTGGTTCCCACCCCCAGCGCGTCGAGGCGCCGCTGCAACCCGTCGCGGTCGGCCACCCGGGCCACCCAGTGCACGTAGCTGTGCCGGTTGCCGTCGCGCACCTGCTGTGTCTCCAGTGGCAGGCCGGTATAGACCGCTGCGACCTCGGTGCGCCACCGGACCAGGTCGCCGAGCACCGGCAGCTGATCCAGCGCCACCACCGCGTGCAGCTCGTTCATCAGCTCCGAGCGGGTCCAGCCCGCCGGGTCGGCCTGCACCCGCTCGGCCGCCTCGGCCGGCAGGACCAGGGCGCCGCCCGCGCCGCCGGCCGACAGGACCTTGGCGAAACTCATCGAGTACGCGTGCGCGTCCGCCTGCTGTGCCACCGGCCGGCCCTGGTGCAGGCTGCCCAGCGCCGCCGCCGAGTCGGCCAGCAGCGCCACCCCGGCCGGCCGGCAGACCGCGCGCAGCCCCGGGTAGTCGCACGGGTTGCCGAAGGTGTCGACCGCCATGACCAGCCGCACGTCACCCGGTCGCAGTGCCTCGGCCACCGCGGCCGGTGACAGCGTCCAGGTCGCCGGGTCGACGTCGGCGAACCGCAGCCGGTAGCCCAGCTGCACCAGGATCTCGGCGGTCGCCGGGAACGTGTACGACGGCAGCACCGCGACGTCCCCCGGCCCCGCACGGCCCACCGTCGCCGCCACCATGATCCGCAGCGCGGCGGTCCCGGACGCGGTGAGCAGCACCCGCCGGTCGTCGTCGAGGTCGAGCTCCTTGCCGAGGCGTTCGGTGAGCTCCCGCGTCCACCGGTTGCCGTGCTTCACCTCGCCGCTGACCAGGCACTGCTGCTGGCGGGCGACGACGAGCTCCGGACGGACCGGCCGCGGCGGCACCACGACCGGCAGCGGCGGGCGGAACAGCGGCTCCCGGTCGTCGCTGATCTGCTCGATGAGCCGGGCCAGGTGCGGGCGCAGCGAACCGATCCGGTAGCCGGCGGCGGCGAGCCGGTTGGTGACCACCAACCCCGAACTGTCCGGCAGGCGGCGTGGCTGCTCGCGTACGGGGGAGGCGGAGCCGCACAGCGTACGGATCTCGGTGGCCAGGGCGTGCAGCGACACCGGCGGCCCGCCGACGTTGAACACGCCGGGCCCGATGCCACCGACGAGGATCCGGCCCAGCTCCGCCGGCGGCAGGAAGCTGCGTACGGTCCCGGCGGTGACGGGCAGCGGCAGCCCGGCCCGCGCCCGCCGGACCAGCCGGGTGGCGACCCGGTCCTGACCGGCACCGAACGCGTTGGCCAGCCGCAACACGGTCAGCCGGTCGCTCCGGACGGCCCCGGCGACGAGCCGCTCCTGGGCGAGCTTGGCCATCGCGTACGTCCACCGCCCGGCCGGATCCGCGTCGGCCATCCGGCGGGCGAGCGGCGCGGCCCGCCACGGGGGACAGGCGGCCCGGGCCAGATCACGGGCGTCGGCGCACCACGCGTCGATCTCCGCGGCCGGCCACGGCAGCACCGGTGTGGTGTCCTCGGTCAGCGGGCCGTCGGCTGACCCGTACACCTCGACCGAGGACGTCAGAACGACCCTTCGCCCGGCCAGAGCGGGCAGCAGCCGGGCCGTGCTGATCGCATTGTGCAGCGGCAGTGTCCACGGTCGGCGTGGCCGCGGATCGCTGGCCCCGAGCAGCAGCACGACCACGCCCGGCGGCAGCTCGGGCAGCTCGTCGGTGAGCAGGTCGGCGCTGATCCAGCCGAGCCCGGCCGCCGCGGTGGCCTCCGGCGGCGCCACCCGGTCCACGCTGGTGACCGCGGCCCCGGCGGCCAGCAGTGCGGCGGCGACCTCGGTGCCGAGGAAGCCCGAACCCCCGACCAGCACGAAGCTGTTCATGCAACCTCCACAAAGGAGGTCAGTATCACCGAGCCCCGACCGCCGCGGTGTCCGCTCGCCGACAGGCGGTCAGCCGTCCGTCGCGCAGGTCGTAGCGGGCGTGCACCCGGTCCAGCCCCTCGGTCCGGTGGGTCAGCAGCAGCACCGTGCGCCCGTCGGTGGCGGTGAGCAGATCCGCCATCAGCGCGGCCGCGCCGGCCTCGTCCAGCCCCTCGGTGGGCTCGTCCAGGATCAGCAGGTCCGGTTCGGCGAGCAGGGCCCGGGCGGTCGCCAGCCGGCGGCGCTGACCGCCGGAGATCGTCCCGCCGCCGGTGCCGAGCCAGGTGTCGAGCCCCTGCGGCAGACCGGCCAGCCAGCCGTCGAGCCGCACCCGGCCCAGGGCGGCGTGCAGTTCCACGTCGGTGGCGTCCGGGCGGGCCAGCCGCAGGTTCTCCCGGACCGTGGAGGCGAAGACATGGTCGGCCTCGTCACCGACCAGCGCGCTGCGGCCCACCCCGGTGACCGTGCCCGCGCGCGGGTCCAGCAGCCGGGCCAGCACGGCGGCGAGGGTGGACTTGCCGCCGCCGGAGGGCCCGAGCACCGCGGTGCGGGAGCCGGCCGGCAGCTTCAGGTCGATGCCGATCAGGGCGGGCGGCCGGGCCGGATCCCAGCCGGCCACCAGGCCACGGATCGTGATGTCCCCGGCGACACCGGCGGCACCGGCGGCGCCCGCGGCACCGCGAGCAGCGGCGAGTTCGGGATCAGCCGACGGTGGCTGCGCGGCGATCTCCGCGAGCCGGGCGCGTGCACCGGCCGCGCGGCGCCGGGCGACAGCAGCGTCGGGCAGCGCAGCGACCGGCTCGCCGAGCGCCACGACCGCCAGCAGCAGCACCGCGGCCCACTCGTCGGACAGCCCACTACCGGCGGCCACCACCGCGGTCCCGGTCACCGCGACTCCCCAGCCGAGCAGGCCCAGCGCGGCGGCGGCACCGGCCGAGCGGGCCGCCCGCGCTTCGAGCCGCGCCAGCACCCGGCTGCGCCGATCCGGTACGGCCAGAGCCTCCCCGCCCCGGTTCCCCACGGCGAGCTCCTCGACGCCGTCGACGGTCTCCACCACGGCGTCCCGCAGCTCGGCCCGCGCCTGACCGGTGGCGGCGTCGAGCCGGTTCGCCTGCCGCGCGGTCAGCGCCGGGGCGGCCAGCCCGCTGATCAGCAGTCCCGCCGCGAGCGGAAGCGCGACCGCGGGCAGCACCGCCACAGCGGTGACCGTCACCAGCGCCAGGGTCAGAGCCGCCGCGAGGGCGGGCAGGCGCCCCCGCAGCAGCCCGTCGACGCGGGCGTCCACGTCGTCACCGACCCGGGTGAGCAGGTCACCGCGGCGGCGCAGCCGGGGGCCGGGCACCCGGGGGATGAGGTCGGCGAAGACCCGCGCCCGCCATTCGCCGAGCCGGGCGAAGGCCACGTCGTGCGAGACCAGCCGCTCGACGTAGCGCAGCAGCGGCCGGGCGACGGCGCTGCCCCGGACGAGCACGACGGCGGTCGACAGGGTGAGCACCGGCGGCAGCGTCGCGGCGCGGACGAGCAGCCAGGTGGCCGCCCCGGTCAGCACGATGCCGGCCAGCCAGGAGGCCGCCCCGAAGCCGACGGCCGTGCCGGGGCGCCGTACAAGCCACCCGGCAGCTCGCCCCACCAACGACCCACCGGCCGCGCGGGCGGGAACAACACCCGGCGCAGCCGTGAGTACGGCGCCCGGCGCGGCCGTTGAAGCGGGAACGACAGCCGGCGGCCCGATCTCGCCGGCCTGCCGCCGGGCAGCCGTGACCCCCTCCAGCCGGTCCAGGTCCTCGGGCATGCCGGGTGACGGCGTTGCCGAGGCGGAGTCCGGCTCTGTCGGGCCGGGCGGCGGCCAAGCGGTGAAGCCGGACGCCGACGGAACGGCGTGATGCGGGCCGCCACGGCCGATCGGCCCTGAGGCCGCCGTGACGTCAGGCAGCGGGGGAGTGACGTCGACGATCCGGTCGGCCGCGCCCAGCAGCCCGGGCCGGTGCGCGACCACCAGCACCGCACACCCCTGGTCCGCCGCCGCCCGCAGCCGCTCGATCACCAGCCGTTCGGCTTCCGCGTCGAGGTGCGCGGTCGGTTCGTCGAGCAGCAGCACCGCCGGCGCGCGTCCGGCCGCCCGCAGCAGAGCCGCCAGCGCCAGTCGCTGCCGCTGGCCGGCCGACACCCCGGCTCCGTGCTCGCCCAGTACCGTCGCCGGTCCGACCTCGCCGTCCAGGCCCACCGTGCGCAGTGCGTCGCGCACCGCGTCCGGACTGCACCCCGGGAACACGTCGGCGACCGTGCGGACGTGCGGCAGGGTCGGCCGCTGGGGCAGGTACAGCAGGCTGGGACCGCTCAGCTCGACCCGTCCCGTGACCGCTGGTTGCAGCCCGGCCAGCACCCGCAGTGCCGTGGTCTTACCGGCACCGGACGGTCCGCGCAGGGCGACCAGTTCCCCCTCGCGGACGGCCAGCGCGTCCAGGCCGAGCGCGTCCACGGTGGATCCGGGGTGCCGCACCCGCAGCCGGGCGGCGTACACGGCCGGGCGTTCGCCGCCGGCGCCGAAGCGTCCGTCGCGGTCCGCGGCCAGCACCGCGCCGGTCGGCAGGAAGGCCGGATCGGCGTCGGAGGGGGCCAGGATCTCGTCGACGTCCGCGATGACCGCCGACGCGTCGGCGCTCGCGTGGTAGCGGGCCGCCATCTCGCGCAGCGGACGGTACACCTCGGGCGCGAGCAGGATGACCAGCAGCGCCGGGCCCAGCGTCAGGTCGCCGGCGGCCACCCGGAGCCCGGCCTCGACGGCGATCAGCCCCACGGACAGCGTGGCGACCAGGTCCAGCGCCGTCGAGGACAGGAACGCCACCCGCAGCACCCGCAGGGTCGCCGTGCGGTGCCGGTCGGTCATGTCGCGGACCACGGTGGTCTGGCGGTCGGCGCGGCCGTACAACCGCAGGGTGGCCAGCCCGCGCACGACGTCGAGGAAGTGGCCCGCCAGCCGGGCGTCGGCCGCCCAGGCCCGCTCGGCCCGCTCGCGGGTCGCCCAGCCGATCAGCGCGCCCAGCACCGGGATCAGGGGCAGCGTGACCACGGCGATCAGCGCCGACGTCAGGTCGGTGACGGCCATCGCGACGATGACCAGCGGCGGCAGCGCCACGCCCAGGACCAGCGCGGGCAGGTAGCCGGAGAACCACGGCCGCAGCGAGTCCAGGCCGCTGCCCAGTACGGCGGTGAGCCGGTTGCCGCCGAAGCGGGCCACCCAGGCGGGACCGTGGTCCAGGGCCGCCGCGAGCGCCGAGCGGCGCAGTTCGTCGGTGACCGCGGCCGCCGTACGCTGGGCCACCACCTGCTCCGCCCAGGTCAGCGCGGCCCGCAGCACGAAGGCCGCGGCCAGCAGGGCCAGCGCGTCGTGGCCGGTGACGATCCGGGCCAGGGCGACGGCGACGGCGACCGTCGCGGCCGCCTGGCCGGCGCCGAGCAGGGCCGAGATCCCGATTCCGGTACGGCTGGAGCGCGCGTGCCGCAGCAACCGGGGGTCGAGGGGTCCACGGCTCATGACGGCACCCGCTCGCTGGCCACCCGGCGCCGGAACACCCAGTACGAGAAGGCCTGATAGACCAGTACGCCGGGGAGCACCACCACGCCGACGACGCTGATCAGCCGCAGCGCCGAGTCGGTGGCCGCCGCGCCGGTCATGGTCAGCGACCAGGCCGGGTCCAGCGTGCTGCGCAGCACGACGTCGCCGTGCACGGTGAAGACGGTGACGACGGCGCCGGCGATGCTCAGCGCCGTACCGCCGAAGGCCAGGGCTTCCCGGCCGTTGCGGGCCAGCATGGCGATGCCCAGGCAGAGCGCGGCCGCGGCCAGCGCCGGCCGCGACTCGGTGGCGAAGCCGATCGCGGCCAGCCCGGCGGTGCCGCCGGTGGCCAGCGTGACGCCGAGCCGGCGGGCCCGCCGGTGCACCGGGCCGGTGGTGCGCAGAGTCAGGAACATCGCACCGATCAGCAGGGCGGCGAACAGGGCCGCGCCCGCCCCGGCCAGGGCCGGCCAGCTGAGCAGGGCGCCGGTGCTGCGGCTCAGGCCCGTACCGGTGACCTGGCCGTCCGGGCCGAGGGCCAGGCCGTGGGTGAGCACGCCCAGCACGGCTCCCCAGAGCAGCACGATGCCGGCCGAGGCGGCCGCCAGGGCCGCGTCGCAGCGGCGGCGCCAGCGTGGCCCGTCGCCCTTGCCGCGGAACTCCAGCGCCACCCCGCGGACGGCGAGCAGCAGCAACAGCGCCACCATCGGCAGGTAGAGGCCGGAGAGCAGGGCGGCGTACCAGTCGGGGAAGGCCGCGAAGGTCACGCCGATCGCGGCGACCAGCCAGACCTCGTTGCCGTCCCAGAACGGGCCGACGGTGCGGACGACGGCTCCCCGCTCGTGGTCGTCGCGGCCGACGACCGGGGAGAGCAGGCCGACGCCGAAGTCGAAGCCCTCCAGGACGAAGAACAGCACCCAGCAGAGCACGACCAGCGCGAACCAGAGTGTGATCATGGTGATTCCTCAGTAGACCGGGACGGGTTCGCGCTCGGGGGCCTGCTCGCCGGCGGTTGCGGCGGGCGCGGCGGCTTCGAGCGGTTGCCGGGACAGGTGGCGGACCAGCCGCAGCCAGACGACGGCGAGGATGCCGTAGACGACGGCGAAGCCGATCAGGGAGACGAGCACCTCGCCGCGGGTCAGGCCGGGGGAGATGCCGTCGGCGACCCGGGAGATGCCGAACGCGAGCCAGGGCTGGCGGGCGGTCTCGGTGAAGATCCAGCCGAACGTGTTGGCCGCGGCGGGCAGGATCGGGATCAGCGGCAGGAAGCGGATCAGCAGCCGGTGGGCCTGCCGGTCGCGCCGGGTGCTCCACAGGTAGTACGCCGCGACCGCCGCCGCCAGCATGCCGATGCCGATCATCAGCCGGAACGTCCAGAACGCCACCGGGATCATCGGGATGTAGCTGCCCGGGCCGAACTGGGCGGCGTACTGGGCCTGCAGGTCGTCGATGCCCTGCACGGTCGCGCCGGGGTCGCCCTTGGCCAGGATGGACAGCAGGCGGGGGATCTCGAGGCTGAAGAACGGCTCGCCGCCGTCCGGGCCGCCGACCGCGAAGACCGAGAAGGGTGCGCCGGTGGTGGTCGCGTACAGGGCCTCGGCGGCGGCCATCTTCATCGGCTGGACCTCGGTGATGACCTTGCCGAGGTGGTCGCCGGTCAGGGCGGTGAGGGCGCCCCCGGTGAGCGTCAGCCAGGCGCCGAGCCGGGCCAGCGTACGGAATGCCGCCTCACCCCCGGCCCGCAGCCGCCACACGCCGATGGCCAGCAGCAGCGACCCGCCGGCCATCACCGCCCCGGCCAGCGTGTGCGGGAACGCGGCCAGGTTGACCTTGTTGAGCAGCAGCGCGCCGAAGTCGTCGAGGTGCGCCCGCCCGGTCACCGGGTCCAGCGAGTACGCGACCGGGTTCTGCATGAACGAGTTGGCGGCCAGGATGATGAACGCGGACATCACGGTGCCGGCCGCGACGATGACGATGGTGGCGGCGTGCAGCTTGCGCGGCAGCCGGTCCCAGCCGAAGTACCAGAGCGCGAGGAACGTCGCCTCCAGGAAGAAGGCGAGCATGCCCTCGATCGCGAGCGTCGGGCCGAACACGTCGCCGTAGAAGCGGGCGAAGTTGCTCCAGCCCATCCCGAACTGGAACTCCTGCACCAGCCCGGTGACCACGCCGACCGCGAAGGTGACGATGAGCAGCTTGCCGACCAGCTTGGTGAGCTGCCGGTAGCGCTCCTGGCCGGTGCGCAGCCAGGCGAGCTGCAGGCCGGCGGCGGTTCCGGCCAGGCTGATCGACAGCGGCACGAAGAAGTAGTGGTAGATCGTCACGACCGCGAACTGCAGCCGGGTCAGCTCGAGCACGTCCATGGATGGCCCCCTCTACGACGTTCCGTAGTAGATACTACGCCTCGTAGTACGACGCTGTGCAGTAGAGTGGTTCACATGGCTTTGGGAGACCTCGAACGTGAGGTCATGACGCAGTTGTGGAACGCCGGCGAGCCGCTGACCGTGCGCCAGGTGCACGAACGGCTGAGCCGCGACCGCGAGCTGGCGTACACGACCGTGATGACCGTGCTGGACCGGCTGGCCAAGAAGGGTGTCGTCACCCAGCAGCGCGCCGACCGGGCGTACCGCTACGCCCCCGCGCAGTCGCGCGAGGAGATGACCGCCGCCCTGATGCTCGACGCCCTCAGCGCGGCTCCCGACGGCGTCCGCGACGCGGCCCTGGCGCACTTCGTCGGCCGGATCGACCCGTCGGCCCTGACCGCCGCCATCGAGGCGGCACGGAAGGACCCGGGCGCTCGGCCGTGACCGCCTTGCTGCTCGGCGCTCTGGGGCTGACCCTGTCGCTGGTCGTGCCGGGCATCCTGGCCGGCGCGCGCTGGCCTGACCGCGCGCCCGCCGCCGCCGTCGCGCTCTGGCAGAGCATCACCCTCACCGGGGTGCTCTGCGCGCTGGGCGTGGTGCTGGCCGGACCTCAGGAGTTGGTCAGTGAGCTGGGTTCGGACCGGCCGGTGGGTGCGGCCGCGCTGATCTTCGCGCTGGTGATCGCCGCGGTGATCATCGTGCGGCTGCTGGTGTCGCTCGTCCGGGTGAGCATCCGGTCGCGGGCCCGCCGGTCCCGGCACCGGCTGCTGGTCGACCTGTTGGACAGTGCCGAGCGCCACGGCGAGCTGCCGGCTGAGGTGCCCGCCGGGCTGCGGGTGCTGGACGGGCCGCTGCCTTTCGCGTACTGCCTGCCGGGGCGCTCGCCGCGGGTGGTGCTCAGTGACGGCGCGCTGCGGGTGCTCGACGCCGAGCAGGTGGCCGCGGTGATCGCGCACGAGCAGACCCATCTGCGGCACCGGCACGACGTGGTCATGGAGTCGTTCACCGCGTTCTACCGGGCGGTGCCGCGGCCGTTGCGCAGCCGGGCGCCGCTCGACGCCGTACACCTGCTGCTCGAGATGGTCGCCGACGACGCCGCCCGGCGGCGCTGCGGCGCGGCGCCGCTGCGCACGGCCCTGGCGCTGCTCAGCGACGCGGTCAGCCCGGACGCGCCGGCGGAGCTCGGCAGCGCGGCGGCAGAGCGCCGGCGCCGGCTCGACCGGCTGAATGTGAGTGATCCGCGCCCGGTCACCGTGACCTTGAGCCTGGCCGCGGCCACCGGCGCGGTCGGCCTGCTGGTATTACCCACAGTGATTCTGGTGTTGCCCTGGCTGGACCGGGCGCTCTCGGCCTGGCCCCTGTGACGGCCATTCACTCACGCTGCGTCGACCAATGTTCGGCGCAGTGTGTCCTGATACCGCCGGGTTCAATTCGCCGTTGATCGGGAGTACGGTAGTGCCCGGCTCGGCAGTCCCCCCTCGTCCCAATCCGGGCGAACTGACGGGCCACCGCCTAATCGTCGCGAGACGAACCGGGGACCCAAGAATTCTGGGGTCAAGCCACCAGCAGCACGGTGGCCGGGCGCGCTTCCCGCCCGCACCCGTCAGCTAACCCGGTCGGCGGCCGAGGGAAGAAAGGACACTGCACCTACGTGAAACGGATTGAGGCGCGCAGCGCCGCAATTCTGCGCAGCATCGCCTGCGCCGTCGTCGCGGTCGGGATTCTTCTCACTCCCGGGGTGGCGAATGCGACACCGTCCCCGTCGAGCATCGAAAAGCAGATCGACGAGCAGTGGAACA
This sequence comes from Actinoplanes sp. NPDC048967, assembly GCF_040649415.1. Lineage (NCBI taxonomy): Bacteria > Bacillati > Actinomycetota > Actinomycetes > Micromonosporales > Micromonosporaceae > Actinoplanes > Actinoplanes sp. NPDC048967. The sequence goes on along the minus strand of NZ_JBEZFL010000001.1, from coordinate 544,877 downwards.
AGCTGGAACCGGTCATCGAGCAGTACAACAACGTGCACAACCAGCTGCTCAAGAACCAGGCCCAGCTCCGGAAGATCGACAAACGGCTCGCACCGCTGGAGCTGGAGGTCGACCTGGCCATGTCGCAGGTGGGCAACATGGCGGGAAAGGCCTACATGCAGGGCTCGCCCAGCGCCATGAAGGCCATGGTCGTCAGTGGCTCGCCGACCTCTCTGACCGAGAAACTCACGTTCCTCGACCAGATCAGCCGGCACCAGCGTGAGTCGGTCTCGGGCGCCGCGAAGCTCCGCGACCAGCTCGCGGGCGACAAGCGCGACCTGGACACCCTGACCAAAGCCGTGGCGGCGCGCGACAAGGCGCTGGCCCAGCAGAAGAAGGACATCCAGAAGAAGGTCGACGAGCTGCAGAAATTGCGGATCAGGGCGTACGGCGCGAGCGGCGGCTCCGACGGTGCGTTCAAGACCGGCCCGTGCCCGGTCGACTACACCGACGACAAGGGCGGCCGGGCGGCGCAGAAGGCGTGCGACCTCATCGGCAAGCCGTACGTCTTCGGTGCGGAAGGGCCGGGCGGCTACGACTGCTCCGGCCTGACCAAGGTGGCCTGGGCGGTGGTCGGGGTGCACCTGGAGCACTTCACCGGTGACCAGATCGGAGCGGGCCGGGCGGTCAGCCGCAGTCAGCTGCAGCCGGGCGACCTGATCTTCTACGGCAGTCCGGTCCATCATGTCGGCATCTATGTCGGCGGCAACACGATGGTGCACGCACCGCACACGGGTGACCACGTCCGCATGGCGTCGATCGATCGCAGCGGGGCCATCACCGGCATCCGCCGCCCGACCGGCTGACGCCGGCACCGAGCACGACGGAAAAGCCGCCACTTTTCGTGGCGGCTTTTTCCTTGGGACCGCTCCGCAGCGCCGTCCTCCGGTTGAGCAGGTCGGTGACTCGTCGCCGTCCGCGCTAGGCTGCCCGGATGCGGTGGCCGGCGAGGAATACATCGACTTCGTCAGAAGCCGCCGAGGTCCCCTCCGAGCGACATGACCCGTAATCCGCCGAGCGGTACGTCGTCTCCGTCTGGGCGTTGACCCAGCCCCGCGGGTGGTAGACCACCACCGCCGTGTCGCCCGCCTCCTGGTGGTCGGCGGTCAGGGTGGTCCCGTCCGGGCAGCGCAGCCGCTCAACGGACTCGACCTCGCAGGTCGCAGTGCGGCCGGCCACCGCGAGGACCGCCCCGGATCCGCCGGCGACGGCCGTGGAAAGCGCGACCACCGTGACGACGACACACTCGAGGATGCGCCAGAGTCAGGCGCGGCGCCTGCGGCTCTCGGCGTTGACGACGGACCGCGTGGTGGCTGCCATGGCTCCGACGGCAACGGTGGGCTCCAATGTGTTCGATCATGATGGCTGGGAGACTGGGTGACATGTTTCCCGCTGCCTTCGTCCGCAACGTCACCGGCAACTGGGGCGACGACGGCCGGCGCTGGCTCACGCAGCTGCCCGCCCTCGTCGAGGACGTCGCCCGGGAGTGGGGGCTGACGGTCGGTGCGCCGTACCCGTTGAGTTTCAACTATGTCGCGCCGGCGCGACGGCCCGACGGGTCGCCGGCCGTGCTCAAGCTCGGCCTGCCCGCCGCCGGTCACGTCGCGACGGAGGCAGACACGCTCGGCTTCTTCGGTGGCCGGGGCGCGGTCGCCGTGCTGGCCCGCGACGACGACCGGGGCGCGCTGATGCTGGAGCGGGCCGAGCCCGGCGGCACGCTGCGGGCCTTGGTCCGCGAGCACGACGAGCAGGCCACGGCCGTGCTCGTCGACATGATGCGGCGCCTGCACCGGCCGGCGCCAGAAGGGCTGGTGCTGGAGGAGCTGTCGTCGCGGGTGGCGGCGTTCGACGCGCATCTGGCCCGGTATGCCGGCGACCACCCGTTCCCCCGGCGCCTGGTCGAGCAGGCCCGCGAGCTTCTGGTCGAGCTGTGCGCCTCCGCCTCGCAGCGGGTGGTCCTGCACGGGGACCTGCACCACGAGAACGTGCTGGCCGCGACCCGGGAGCCGTGGCTGGCGATCGACCCGCACGGCGTGCTCGGCGATCCCGGCTACGAGGTCGGGGCGGCGCTCTACAACCCGTTCGACGGCGACGAGCCGGTGCTGGAGCTGCTGCCGGCCCGGGTGGAGCAGTTCGCCGACGGTCTCGGCCTGCCCGTCGACCGGGTGGTCGCCTGGGGATTCGTGCAGGCGGTGCTCTCCGAGGTGTGGGACGCCGACGGCGGTGACCCGACGCCCGGTCAGGCGCTGCGGGTGGCGTTCAAGCTGGCGCCGCGCCTTTCCTGAGCAGGCTCAGCAGTCGCACCAGCTCGGCGCGCTCGGCGGTGGTCAGAGGCGCGAGCAGCTCGTCCTGGATGGCCTCGGCCCGGGCCGCCAGCTCCTGGGCGCGTTCGCGGCCGCGGCCGGTGATCGTCACGACGTTGCGGCGCTTGTCGGCCGGGTCCGGGCTGCGCTCGACGTAGCCGTCCGCGGTCAGCTCGTTGAGCACCGCCACCATGTCGCTGAGGTGGATGCCGGTGCGCCGGCCCAGCTCGGCCTGGCTGTCCGGGCCGCCGAGCAGGGTCTCCAGCAGCCGGTAGTGGTAGCCGCGGGCGCCGATCTCGGCGAAACGATCGGTGACCAGGCGGCCGGCGTGGGCGGCGGTCTGGGTCAGCAGCCAGCTGGGGAGGTGCTCCATGTGTCGACTCTACCATTTGCTCGACTAACGTTAGTGTGACTAACGTTAGTCGCATGAACGATATCGCGCCGTACCGGATCGACGTCCCGCAGGCCGACCTCGACGACCTGGCCGACCGCCTCGACCGCACCCGCTGGCCCGACGAGCTGCCCGGCGCGGGCTGGGACTACGGCATCCCGCTGGCCCGCGTACGCGAACTCGCCGAGCTCTGGCGCCACGGCTACGACTGGCGGCGCCACGAGGCCGAGCTGAACGAGTTCCCGCAGTTCCGCACCGAGATCGACGGCCAGCGCGTCCACTTCCTGCACGTCCGCTCGGCCGACCCGGACGCGTTGCCGCTGCTGCTCCTGCACGGCTGGCCCGGCTCGGTGCTGGAGTTCCAGGCCCTGACCGGTCTGCTCTCCGACGACTTCCACCTGGTGGTGCCGTCACTGCCCGGCTTCGGCTTCTCCGGGCCGACCGGGGAACGGGGCTGGGACCTGCACCGCATCGCCCGGGCCCTGGCCGAGCTGATGACCCGGCTCGGCTACCCGCGGTTCGGCGCGCACGGGGGTGACTGGGGCTCCGGCGTCGCCCGCGCTCTCGGCGCCGCTGTCCCCGAACGGGTCGTCGGCGTACACGTCAACTACCTGCCCACGCCCGGCCCGGCGACGGGCCTGACCGGCGCGGACCGCGACCGGGCCGAGCGGACCGCGGCGTTCGCCGCGAACCGACCCGGCTACCAGGTGCTGCAGGCGACCCGGCCGCAGACCATCTCGTACGCGCTGACCGACTCGCCCGTCGGCCAGCTCGCCTGGATCGCCGAGAAGTTCACCGAGTGGGTCGACCCGTCCTCCACCATCAGCGACGACGTCCTGCTCACCGACGTGTCGATCTACTGGTTCACCCGGACGGCGGGCTCGTCGGCCCGGCTTGCCAAGGAGAGCGGCTACGGCACACCCTGCCCGGCGCCGATGGGTGTGGCCGTCCTGCCGCACGACATCGTGCTGAGCGTGCGCCCGCTGGCCGAGCGCCTCTTCGACATCCGGCACTGGACGGAGCTGCCGCGCGGCGGCCACTTCGCGGCGCTGGAGGTGCCGGTCGAGCTGGCCGCCGACATCCGCGCCTTCTTCCGCGGCTTGGTGATCTCGCCCGCACTGTAGTGCGGGTCCCGCGTCGCGGCGCCCGGCACGGGGAAGAGTGGAGGCATGCGACTCGATCTCAGCGGCAGGACTGCTCTCGTCACCGGCTCGACCCAGGGCATCGGACTCGCGATCGCCACCGGCCTGGCCGCCGCCGGCGCCCGGGTGGCGATCAACGGCCGGGACCGCGACAAGGTGCTCGCCGCGCTCCCGAGCGACGGTGACCACGTCGCCGCCCCGGCCGATCTGACCACCGACGACGGCGTCGCCGCGTTGCTGGAGGCGTTGCCGGAGGTCGACATCCTCGTCAACAACCTGGGCATCTTCGGCGCCCGGCCGGCGCTGGAGATCTCCGACGCCGAGTGGCGGCGGTATTTCGAGGTCAACGTGCTGACCGCGGTCCGGCTGACCCGGGCGTATCTACCGGGTATGCGCGAGCGCGGCTGGGGCCGGATCCAGTACATCGCGAGCGACTCGGCGGTGGTGACGCCGGCCGAGATGATCCACTACGGCATGACCAAGACCGCGCTGCTGGCGGTCTCCCGCGGCTTCGCCAAGGAGGCGGCCGGCAGTGGCGTGACGGTCAACAGTGTCATCGCCGGACCGACCCACACCGCCGGCGTCGAGGAGTTCGTCTATCAGCTCGTGGACCGTGACCTCCCGTGGGACCAGGCGCAGCGCGAGTTCATGCGGTTGCACCGGCCGCAGTCACTGTTGCAGCGCCTGATCGAGCCGGAGGAGATCGCCAACATGGTGGTCTACCTCAGCTCCCCGCAGGCGTCGGCCACCACCGGTGGCGCGCTGCGCGTCGACGGCGGTTATGTCGACGCGATCCTGCCCTGACGGGTCCGCCCGGCCGGACCGCGGGACATGCCCGCGGTCCGGCCGGTCCGGCTCAGTCGCGCAGCCGGCGGTAGGCGCGCGCCGACAGCGGCAGGAAGATCGCGGTGAGCAGCAGCGGCCAGCCGACCGCGAGCCACACCGCCCCGCCGGCCGGCGGTCCCTCGGTGATCCCGGTCGGGTTGCCGAAGAGCTCCCGCGTGGCCGACGCGGTCGCGGACAACGGATTCCAGGCGGCGATCGTGCCCAGCCAGCCCGGCATCGTCTCGGCGGACACGATCGCGGTGGACAGGAAGCCGATCGGCCAGACCAGCACCTGTACGGCCATCGTGGCGCCCTCGCCGCGGAAGCTCAGGCCCACGAAGATCCCGATCCACAGCACGGCGAACCGCAGCAGGAGCAGGAGCAGCACGGCGCCCAGCGCGGACGCCGGGCCGTCGGAGATCCGCCAGCCGATGAGCAGGCCGCCGAGGATCAGCACGAGCAGCTCGACCGCCGAGTTGGCCAGGTCGGCGCCGACCCGGCCCAGGGCCACCGACGCGCTGCCGATCGGCATCGAGCGGAACCGGTCGGTGATGCCCTTGCGGGCGTCGGCGGCCATCGCCGTGGCCGTGCTCTCGACCCCGAACATCATGCTCAGCGCGAGCATGCCGGGCAGCAGGAAGCTGATGTAGTCGCCGCCGCCGGGGACCGTGATCGCGCCGCCGAAGAGGAAACCGAAAACCAGCAGCAGCATGATCGAGAAGAGCAGGCCGAAGAGCGGCGCCCAGGGCTGGCGTACCCAGTGGGCCAGGTCCCGCTGGGTGATGACCCAGCCGGCTCGCAGTGTCGTCATCGTGCCACCTCCTTGTCGGTCAGGGTGAGGAAGACCTCGTCCAGGGTCGGCCGGCGCAGCACCAGGTCCTCCGGGGCGATGCCCAGCTGATCGAGAGCGCGGACGATGTCGGCCAGGGCGACCACCCCGGCGCCGACCTCGAAGGTCACCCGGTGCGTCTCCGCGTCGGTGACGGCGGCCTCGCCCAGGGCGGCCGCCAGCCGCTGCGCCACCGGCTCCAGCGACTCCGACCGCGGCACGGTGACGGTCACCCGGTCGCCACCGACCTGACGCTTGAGCTCGTCGGGCGTGCCGGTGGCGACCACCTTGCCGTGGTTCATCACGGAGATCCGGGCCGCCAGCTGGTCGGCCTCGTCCAGGTACTGCGTGGTGAGCAGGACCGTGGTGCCGCGCGCGGCGATCTGCCGGACGCTCTCCCAGACCTCGTTGCGGGCCCGGGGATCCAGACCCGTGGTGGGCTCGTCGAGGAACAGCACCGCCGGAGTGAGGATGAAACCGGCGGCCAGGTCGAGCCGGCGGCGCATCCCGCCGCTGTAGGTGGAGACCGCCCGGTCCGCCGCGTCGGTGAGCCCGAACGTGTCGAGCAGTTCGTCGGCGCGGGCCCGGGCGTGGGCCGTGGTGAGGCCGAAGAGCCGGCCGAACATGACCAGGTTCTGCCGGCCGCCGAGGATCTCGTCCACGGCGGCGTTCTGCCCGACCAGGCCGATCCGCCGCCGGACCTCGTGGGCCTGGGTGCGCACGTCGAAGCCGGCGACCCGCGCGCTGCCGCCGTCGGTACGGATGAGGGTGGCCAGGGCCTTCACCGCGGTGGTCTTGCCGGCACCGTTCGGGCCGAGCAGCCCGTGGATGACGCCGGGCGGCACGCTCAGGTCGAAGCCGTCCAGAGCGTCCAGAGCGCCGTATCTCTTGCGTAGTCCGTCGGCCGTGAGGGCGTGGTCGGTCACGGTGGCTCCTAACTCCGTATGCCTTACGGAAATCTTGCCGGGCAACACCGTACACCCCACGGGGTAATCTGCGCACATGGATCAGGACATCGATCGCACGCTCAACCTGCTGTGGCGGCGCACGCTCGGCACCCCGCAGGGCACCCGTGGGCCCCGGCAGCGGGTGAGCGTGGACGAGGTGGTGCGCGCGGCGATCGCGGTGGCGGACGAGGAGGGGCTGCCCGCGTTCTCGATGCGCAAGGTCGCCGACCGGCTCGGGTTGAAGCTGATGTCGATCTACACCTACGTCCCCGGCCGGGCCGAGCTGATCGGCCTGATGATCGACGAGGTGGCCGGCGAGCAGCCGCTGCCGCCGCACGAGGGCCCGTTGCGGCAGCGGATCACCGGGGTCGCGCAGCAGATCTGGGACGAGTTCCACCGGCATCCCTGGCTGCTGCAGGTGGAGAACAGCCGGCCGTGGATCGGCCCGAACGTCTCCGACCGTTACGAGTGGCAGCTCGCCGCCATCGAGGGCGCCGGCTTCACCGACCTGGAGATGGACCAGGTGATCACGATGCTGGGCAGCTTCACGGCCGGGGCGGCGCGGTCCTCCGTCGACACCCGGCGCACCACCGAACAGTCCGGCATCTCCGACGCCGAGTGGTGGGCGGTCAACGCGCCGGTCCTGGAACGGGTGATGCCCGGCGACGCGTACCCGATCTCCGGCCGGGTCGGGCAGGCCGCCGGGCTGGAGTACAACGCGGTCGGCGACCCGGAGCGCTCGTTCCGCTTCGGGCTCGACCGCATCCTGGACGGGCTGGAGCGCCTGCTCGACCGCTGACGGGGGCGCTGGGGGAAGCCGGGCATAATCGCCTCTCATGAGCGACGCCCTGATCGACAGCCTCACGGCGGCGGTCGCCGCCCGGCCCGACGACGTCGCGCTGCGGCTGCACCTGGCCGAGCTGCTGGTCGCGGCCGGGCGGACCGGCGAGGCGATCGGGCACGCCGCCCAGGTGCTGGCCCGGGACCCCGCGAACGAGGCCGCCCGGCGGGTGATGACCAGCGCTCTTCCGGGTGAAGCGCCGACATCCCCGCCGAGCCCGAGCGTGGACTGGGATGCCCTGGAGGGTGAGTTCGAGGGCGTCGTCCCGCCCAGGTTCGCCCCGGCCGGTGCCGACGACCGCGCGTTCGACGTCGAACGGGCCACCGTCACCCTCGCCGACGTCGGCGGCATGGACGAGGTGAAGCAGCGCCTCGAGCTGGCCTTCCTCGGCCCGCTGCGCAACCCGCGGCTGCGCACGCTGTTCGGCAAGAGCCTGCGTGGCGGCCTGTTGCTGTACGGCCCACCCGGTTGCGGCAAGACGTTCCTGGCCCGGGCCGTCGCGGGGGAGATGGGCGCCGCGTTCGTCTCCCTGTCGATCGTCGACGTGCTGCAGATGTGGGTCGGCAGCTCGGAGCGCAACCTGCACGACCTGTTCGAGGCGGCCCGCTCGCACGCGCCCTGCGTGCTGTTCCTCGACGAGATCGACGCGCTCGGCCACAAGCGCAGTCAGCTCAGCTCCTCGGCGATGCGGACCCTGGTCAACCAGTTGCTCACCGAGCTGGACGGGGTCGGCGGCGGCAACGAGGGGGTGTTCGTGCTCGCCGCGACCAACGCTCCCTGGGACATCGACGCGGCGCTGCGCCGGCCCGGCCGCCTCGACCGCACTGTCCTGGTGCTGCCGCCGGACGCGACCGCCCGCGCGGCCATCCTCGAGTACCACCTGCGCGAGCGGCCGGTCGCCGGCATCGACCTGCGCGCGCTGGCGGCCGCCACCGAGCACTTCTCCGGTGCGGACCTCGCGCACGTGTGCGAGACCGCCGCCGAGTTCGCGATGCGCGACGCCATCGCCACCGGTGAGGTGCGGATGATCTCGCACCAGGACATGACGGCTGCCGTACGGGAGGTGCGCCCGTCCACCGACGCCTGGTTCGCCACGGCCCGCAGCGTGGTCATGTTCGGCAACGCCGGCGGCGAGTACGACGACCTGGCCGCGTACCTGCGGAAGCGCAAGCTGCTGTGAGCGGCGACGACGCGTACCGGCAGGCCCGGCAGCTCGCCCAGGTCGGCCGGCCCGCGGACGCCGAGGCCCGGTTGCGCACGGCGCTGGCCGCCGCGCCCGCCGACGCGGACCTGCTCACCCTGCTCGGATATGTACTGCGTCAGCAGCGCGACTACGCGGCCGCGCTGGCGGCCTGCGACGCCGCCGTGGCGGCCGACCCGCGGCTGGCCGACGCGCACGCCGAACGCGCCGAGTCCTTGCTCGCCCTGATCCGCGACCGGGACGCGATCGCCGCGGCGGGGGAGGCGGTCCGGCTGGCCCCGCTCGAGCCCTCGGGGCATCTGGTGCTGGCCCGCGCCCTGGCCGCCGGCCGCCGCTTCGCCGAGGCCCGGGCCTGCGCCCGGCAGGGTCTGGCGCTGGCCCCGCGGTCGGTCGAGGGGCTGCTGACCGTGGCCGACGTGGAACGCGACGCGGGCAGCCGGGACGCGGCCGAGGAGGCGGCCCGGGCGGCCCTGGCGATCGAGCCGGCCAACGCCTACGGCCGCTGGCTGCTCGCGATGCTCGACGCCGAGCGGCTGCGGGTGGGCCGCTCGATGCGCGCTCTGCACGACATGGCCCGGGAGAATCCGGCCCGCCCGGATGTCATCTCGATGACGTGGCCGATCCGCAGCCTGCTCAGCGCGCTGCGCCGCTGGTTCGCCGCCGCGATCCTGCTGGTCGCAGCGGGCGCCCTGGCGGCGAGGTGGTGGCCCTCGGCGGCCCTCGGCAGCCGCATCCTGGCGGCCCTGTTCGCGGTGGTCGTGGCCGGCCTTGCCCTGCGGGTGCTGATCCCCGCGGGCCGGTTGCCGTGGCGCTGCCTGCGGCTGGTGCCCGGGCTGCTGCGCCGGGCCACCCGGGCCGCGATGATGACGGTGGGCGTCATGGTCGCGCTGCTGCTCGGGTACGCCGTGACGGGCCGCTGGTGGACGGCCGTGCTCGCCCTCGCGGCGGTGCCGGTGCTGTGGGGTCTGGGCCTGGCCGAACTGCTCGGTGCCCGGCTGGACGACCCGGGTTTCCTGCACGCGCTGAAGGCCCTGGGCCGTGACTTCCGCGACTGGGGCGGCGAGCTCGCCCGCTGGTGGCAGGAGACGAAACGCGAACTGCGCGAGACGTGGGACGACAAACCGCCGCCGCGTCCCGGTTCGCCGCGATGAGTCACGATCACCGCCACGGCCCTCCGCCGGCCGCGTCCCGGCGTACCCGGCGGATCGTCACCGCGGTGCTGGTGCCGGCCGCGCTGGCCACTCTGGTCGCGCTGATCCTGCTGTGGCCCGGCGACGTGCGCACCGAGGCTGCCGCGGGCGGCGGCGAGCGTGCGCTGGGCACGGTCACCGCCGTGGCCGAGCAGGCGTGCCCGGCAGGCGCGCAGCAGCAGCGCTGTGGTTCCGCCACGGTCCGCGTCACCGAGGGCCCCGGCTCCGGGACCGACCAGCCCGTGGATCTTCCACAGGGTCCCGGCACGCGCGCCCTGCACGTCGGCGACGGCGTGGTCCTGCTCTACTTCCCGGACGCGGTTCCCGGCGGGCGGGCGTACTCGGTGGTGGACCGGCAGCGCTCGGCCCCGATGATCTGGCTGGTCGCGGTGGCCGTGGCGGTGATCCTGGCGTTCGGGCGGCGGCGGGGGCTGACGTCGCTGGCCGGTCTGGCGGTGAGCTTCGCGCTGCTGCTGCTGTTCGTGATCCCGGCCATCCTGGACGGCTCGCCGCCGCTGCTCATCGCCGTGGTGGGCGCCTCGGCGATCATGTTCGCGGCGCTGTATCTGACCCACGGCGTCAACGTGCACACCTCGGTGGCGGTGGCCGGCACGCTGGCCAGCCTGGTGCTCACCGGCGTGCTCGGTGCGGTGTTCACCTCGCTGATGCAGCTGAGCGGGCTGGGCAGCGACGACAGCGCGGCCCTGGCCGTCACCCGGGCCGGCCTGGACCTGCGCGGGTTGCTGCTGGCCGGCATCGTGATCGGCGCCCTCGGCGTGCTGGACGACGTGACGGTCACCCAGGCGGTGACGGTGGCGGAGATGAGCCCCGGCGCGACGAGCCGCTGGGAGCTGTACCGCGCGGCGATCCGGGTCGGCCGCGCGCACGTGGCGTCGGCGGTCAACACGATCGTGCTCGCGTACGCGGGGGCCTCGCTGCCCCTGCTGTTGCTGATCACGGCGTCCAGCGAACCCGTCACGGACCTGCTGACCAGCGAGTACCTGGCTCAGGAGATCCTGCGCAGCGCGGTCGGCACGATCGGCCTGGTCGCCTCGGTCCCGATCACGACCGCCCTCGCCGCCCTGGTGGCGGACCTCGCCCCGGCCGGTCCCGCCGTCGCGGGGCGGCACGCCCGGCGCGCCTGAGGACGGCGGGCCGGGGCCCGCCGCCCTCGATCGGCCGGTGCTCAGCAGTTGCGCAGTTCCGGTGACTGGTTGAGCAGCTGCCCGCGCGGGGAGACGAATGCCTGGTATCGGTCGCCGCCCACCGCGCTGAAGCGGAACGCCGCCACCCGGTGGCAGTTCTGGAAGGCGAGCTTGGCACCGAAGTGCCGCTCCAGCCCGCCGCGGATGGCGTCGCTGGCCAGGGCGCGGAGCAGCTCACCGCGCTGCTGCTCGGACGGCGGCGGGATCTCGTGGTCGGCGAACTCGCCGCCGGTGGTGTCCAGGTCGGTCATGACCTTGCTGACCACCTCCCAGGCGTACGGCAGGGACGTGCGGACACAGTCGACGAACTCCGCGTCCGGGACCTCGCCACGCTCGGCGGCGGAGAGCAGATCGGGGGAGACGGCAAGAGACATGCGGATCCTTCCAACAGCGGACGGCGTACCGGCGGGCGCCGGCAGCCAGTTCCATCTTGTTGGAAACGATTTCCATTGTAAAGAACGGCACGCCGATCAGACCGTCGCGCAGGGGGAACGTCTCCCGGGCCGGTGTGGCCGTCACGGTGCGGGCCGCGCCGGCGGCCGACCGGGCGGGGTTGACCGCGGGCGAGGCCGCCCTGTTGGGTGAGCTTCTCGACCGCCTCGCCGCCGAAACGGAGCCCGCCCGGTGATCCTCGACTGGCCCGCCTGCCGCAATGCCCGCGACCTGGGCGGACTGCCCACCCTCGACGGTGGCCGGATCCGTGACGGGGCGCTGCTGCGCTCCGACCACCACGCCGCGATGACCCCGGCCGACGTCGCCACGGTCCGGGCCGCCGGGGTGTCGCGGATCGTGGACCTGCGCCGGCCCGCGGAGCTCGCCGAGCAGCCCAGCCCGTTCGCCGGTGACCCGATCTACACCCACGTGTCGATGCTCATGGACGTGACCGACTACGAGTATCCGGCCGACTCCTACGGCCCGCTGCTGGACCACAATCAGGGCCGGGTGGCGGCCGCCTTCCGGGCGATCGCCGAGGCGCCTCCGGGCGGCGTGCTCGTGCACTGCCGCGGCGGCCGGGACCGGACGGGCACCCTGGTCGCCCTCGCCCTGACCGTCGCCGGGGTCGGCCCGGAGGTGGTGGCCGAGGACTACGCGCGCTCCGAGAACTGCCCGGCCACCACAATGATCAACACGCTGGCCCACGCCGAGCGGGCGTACGGCGGCGTCGAGAACTATCTGCGCGGCATCGGCGTCGAGCCGCATCACCTCGACGCGGTCCGGGAACGCCTGCGCGAGCCCGCCTTCCTCACCGAGACCCGCGCGGGCTGGGACGCCGTCGCCGACTGGTACACCGAGCAGTTCCGCGGCGAGCTGGCCGCCAAGATCTGGGACCGCGCCCTGCTGGCCGGCTTCGCGGAGCTCGTCAGCGTGGCGCCCGGCCCGGTCGTCGAGGTCGGCTCCGGCCCGGGCGCCACGACCGAGTTCCTGCACGGCCTCGGCGTCGACGTCAGCGGCATCGACCTCTCCCCGGGGATGGTCGCCGTCGCCCGCCGTGACCATCCGGAGATCCGCTTCCAGGTCGGTTCCATGACGGACCTGCCGGTGCCCGACGCGTCGCTGGCCGGGCTGGTGGCCTGGTATTCGATCGTCAACCTGCCGGACGAGGCGCTGCCGGTGGTGTTCGGGGAGTTCCACCGGGTGCTGGCCCCCGGCGCGCCGGTCATCGTGTCGTTCCAGACCGGCGACGAGGTCCGGGTGAACAAGGACATCGCATTCCACCGCCGCCGCCCGGAAGCTGTCGCCGCGCTGCTGGTGGCGGCCGGGCTGGAGCCGGTGCTGCAAACGGTGCGCGAGCCCGCCGAGCACCCCGGCCTGGTCGAGCAGGTGCCGCAGGCGTACCTGGTGGCCCGCCGGCCGTCAGCCGGTCACTAGCTCAGCCGGTCAGTAGAGCGGTCAGGACGACGACGTCCACTGCACCGACAGGCCGGTCGCCGCGCGTTCGGTGCGGACCTCCATCACCGAGCCCAGGATCGTCGCCCGGTCCACCACGATCGGTTGGTCGTCCAAGCCGTAGGTGATCCGGTCCGAGACGAACACCGGCGTGCCCTCGGGCCGGCGCAGCAGCTCCGCCACCGGCGCCGTGAGCACCTCCGGGCGCAGCACCTCCGAGGCGCGGTGCACGACCACCCCGTGCTCGGCGATCGCCGCGTACAGGGAGGTGTCGCTGAGGTCGGCGGTGCGCAGCAGGGCACCGACCGGCGGGCGCACCCACGACAACTGGTGCACCGCCGGCCGCCCGGCCAGCAGGCGCAGGCGTTCGAGCCGCAGGACCCGGCCCGGACCCAGCTGCGCCGCGACCCAGGCCGGCGGGCGGTGCATGCCCTGGCCGAGGATCTCGGTGCTGACCGTACGGCCCTGGGCCCGCAGATCCTCGGCCAGCCCGCGCAGCGAGTCGAGCCGGTAGGTGGCCTTCGGCGACGCCACGAACGTGCCCCGCCCCGGCTGCTGGGAGAGCAGGCCGTCGGCCTCCAGCTGCCGCAGCGCCTGCCGCAGCGTCACGAGCGTCACCCCGTACGCGGCGCTGAGCTCCTTCTGCGGCGGCAGCGCCGAGCCGGGCGGCAGCTCGCCACCGCGGATCTTCGCGGTCAGGTCAGCCGCGATGACCTGATATTTCGGCGTGCGGCGTTCCAGGAGACACCCCCAGGTCGAGTGCGGTGCGGTAGGCGGCGACGTCGGCGGCGAGCTCGGCCGCCGTGGCTCCGTCGAGAACCCTACGCATCAGCACCGACGCGATCACAGCGCCGTCCCCGGCGCGTCCCGCCTCGGCCGCCTGGGCCGGGGTGGACACCCCGAACCCGATGAGGACCGGCAGGTCGCTGACGGCCTTCAGCCGGGCGGCCAGTGTCGCCGCCGAGCCGGCCAGCTGGGCGCGTTCGCCGGTGGTGCCCATGACGCTGATCGCGTACACGAAGCCGCGGCTGCGGGCGCAGATCTCCCGCAGCCGGTCGTCCGGGGTCGACGGGGCCGCCAGCAGCACCAGGTCGATGCCGGCGGTCGCCGCGGCGGCCTCGGTCGCCGCCGACTCCTCCAGCGGCAGGTCCGGCACGATCAGGCCGGAGACCCCGGCGGCGGCCAGCGCGGGCAGCCCGATCCGCAGCACGATGTTCGCGTACGTCATGACGACGACCGGCACCCGCAGCGGCGTGGCGGCGAGGTCCGCGAGGATCGACTCCACCGTGGCGCCGCGGGCCAGGGCCCGGTCCGAGGCCTCCTGGATGGTCGGCCCGTCCAGCATTGGGTCGGAGAACGGCAGCCCCACCTCGATCGCGTCCGCCCCGCCGTCCTGGCAGGCCAGCAGCAGCTCGGTCCAGTTCGCGGTGATGCCACCGGTCACGTAGGGCACCAGCAGCGGCCGTCCGGTGACCGCCAGCGCGGCGCTGAGCGTGGTCGTCATCGCAGTCCCTCCATCAGCTGAACCATGTCCTTGTCGCCGCGGCCCGAGAGGGTCAGCAGCACCGTCGAGCCGGTCGGCAGTTCGGGGGTCCCGGCCGCGCGCAGCACCCACGCCACCGCGTGCGCCGATTCGAGCGCGCAGATGATGCCCTCGCGCTCGGCCAGACGGCGGACCGCGACCAGCACCTCGTCGTCGGTCACCGTCACGTACCGGGCCCGGCCCAGTCCGCCGAGCTGTGCGTGCTCCGGTCCGACGCCGGGGTAGTCCAGGCCGGCGGCGATCGAGTGCGCCTCGGCGACCTGCCCGTGCCGGTCCTGCAGCACCAGCGACCGGGAGCCGTGCAGCACCCCCGGCTCACCGCCGGACACCGCCGCCCCGCCGGCCGCCTCCACGCCGACGAGCCGCGCGGTCGTGTCGACGAAGCCCGCGAAGGTGCCGGCCGCGTTGGAGCCGCCGCCCACGCAGGCGACGACCACGTCCGGGAGGCCGGCGCTGAGCTCGGCCGCGACCTGCCCGCGGGCCTCCTCGCCGATCACCCGCTGGAATTCCCGGACCATCCACGGGTACGGGTGCGGCCCGGCGACCGACCCGAGGCAGAAGTGGGTGTCCTCGACGGCCGACACCCAGTTGCGCATGGCCTCGTTGGTGGCGTCCTTGAGGGTGCGGCTGCCGCTGGTGACCGGGACGACCTCGGCGCCGAGCAGGTGCATCCGGAAGACGTTGAGGGCCTGGCGCTCGATGTCGCGCTCACCCATGTAGACCGTGGCGCGCAACCCGAACAGCGCCGCCGCGGTGGCCGTGGCGACGCCGTGCTGGCCGGCCCCGGTCTCGGCGATCAGCCGGGTCTTGCCCATCCGCCGGGCCAGCAGCGCCTGCCCGAGCACGTTGTTGATCTTGTGGGAGCCGGTGTGGGCGAGGTCCTCACGCTTGAGCAGCAGGGTGATGCCCAGCTCGGCGGAGAGGTTGCGGGCGGCGGTGAGCGCGGTGGGCCGCCCGGCGTAGGTGCGGCGGTAGCCGTCGAGCTCCTGCCGGAACGCCGGGTCGGCCCAGGCGTCGCGGAAGGCTTCCTCCAGGGCGAGGCAGGCGGGGATCAGTGACTCGGGGACGTATCTGCCGCCGTACTCGCCGAAGCGCCCGCCGGCGGTGGGTTCGCGCATGACCATGGTCATGGTGTGCCTCCAAAGTTCTATAACTCTCGGCTGAGTGTGTCATAGCGGGACGGAGAGTTCTAGAACTTTATTTCGGTTGTCGTGCGGGTCACCAACGGGTTGGCTCGGGTGATGACCGAGTCCTACTTCGTCTGTGCGACGCCGCGCACCGGCAGTTCCCTGCTCCTCGGCCTGCTGGCGTCGACCGGGCTGGCCGGCACCCCGGAGTCGTACTTCCGGCGACCGGACGAGCAGCTGTGGGCGGATCGCTGGGGGATTCCCGGCCCGGCCGACCCGGCGTTCGACTACGAGGCCTTCGTGCGGGCCGCCCGCGCGGCCGGAACGACGCCCAACGGAGTCTTCGGCGCCAAGCTGATGTGGGGCACCCTCGACGAGCTGGTGGCCAAGCTGGCGCCGGCCACCGAGGGCCGGGACCTGGCGGTGCTGGAGGCCGCGTTCGGACCGGTCCGCTTCGTCCACCTGCGGCGCGAGGACGAGCTGGCCCAGGCGGTGTCCTGGCTGCGCGCGGAGCAGACCCGCACCTGGCGGGCCGGCGACCCGGACGGCACCGCGGCCGAGCCGCACTACGTCGAGGCCCGCATCACCGAGCTGCTGGACACCGTGGCCGAGCACACCGCCGCCTGGCGGGCCTGGTTCGCGCGGTACGGCATCACCCCGCACGAGATCACCTACGAGCAGCTCACCGCCGACCTGACCGGCACCACCCGGGGCGTGCTCACCTTCCTGGACCTCGACCCGGAGGCGGGCCGGCCGATCCAGCCCCGGCACCGCCGCCAGGCCGACCGGCTCAACGAGGAATGGGCCGCGCGATACCGGACGGAAACCGCCCGCTAGAGCAGTTCCGCGTCGTGGACCAGCAGCGCCACCTGCACCCGGTTGTTCAGGTCGAGCTTGGCCAGCAGCCGTGACACGTGGCCCTTCACCGTCGGCAGACTCATCCCCAGCTCGGTGCCGATCTCCGCGTTCGACCAGCCCCGGCCCAGCGCCAGCGCCACCGCCCGTTCCCGCTCGGTCAGCGCGGCCAGCCGGTGCCGGGCCCGGTCCCGCCGCGGGCCGGCGGCCGGATCGGCGACGTGATCGATCAGCTGCCGGATCACCACCGGCGACAGGGTGGCCGAGCCGCCCGCCACCGCCCGGACCGCCTCGATGATGTCCCGCGGCGGGGTGTCCTTGAGCAGGAAGCCGCTGGCCCCGGCCCGGAGCGCGTCCAGCACATGCTCGTCGGCGTGGAACGTGGTCAGCACGATCACCTGCGGCGGCGAAGGGCGCGAGCGCAGCCGGCGGGTGGCGACCAGCCCGTCCACCTCCGGCATCCGGATGTCCATCAGCACCACGTCGGGCCAGTGCGCGTCGGCCATCGCCGCGGCCTGGGCGCCGTCGCCGGCCTCGGCGACGACCTCGATGTCCGGCGAGCCGCCGAGCAGGATGCGCAGCCCGGCCCGGACCAGCGGATCGTCGTCGACGATGGCCAACCGGATCGGCCGCGCCGGCCCGGCGCCCGCCGTCACTGCCGCTCCCCGGCCGCGCTGAGCCCGGCGGCCGGCTCGGCGTCCGTCGTCACTGCCGCTCCCGGGCCGTGCCGAGCCCGGCGGCCGCCGGGATGCGCCGGCAGTTCATGCCGGCCATGGCAGCTCGGCTTCCAGGACGAAGTCGTCGCCCTGCCGGCCGTACCGGACGTGGCCGCCGCTCAGCGCCGCACGCTCGCCGACCCCGACCAGGCCCATCCCCGCGCCCGGCACCGCCGCCCGCGCGGCCGGAACCGGGCACGGGTTGGCGATCCGGATCCGCAGGCCGGCGCCCGGTGCGCCGTCGAGCAGCACCCGCACCGGCGTGCCCGGCGCATGTTTGCGCGCGTTGGTGAGGCCCTCCTGCACGATCCGGTACGCCGTACGCCCGAGCACCACCGACGGCCCGCCCTCCGGCAGCGCGCACGTGTAGTGCACCGCCGTACCCATCGCCCGCGCACTGTCGACGAGCGCGGGCAGATCGGCCAGCCCCGGCTGCGGTGGCTCCGGGCGGCCCACCGCGCCCTCGCGCAGCACCCCGATGACGCCGCGCAGCTCCTCCAGGGCCTCGTGGGCGCTGGCCCGGATCGCGCCCGCCGCGATCGCCACCTCTTCCGGCCGCGCGTCGGTGCGCACCTCCAGAGCCCCGGCGTGCAGGCTGACCAGCGACATCCGGTGGGCCAGCACGTCGTGCATCTCCCGCGCGATACGGGCCCGCTCGGTCAGCCGGGCCTGGTCCTCCCGCAGGTGCTGCTCGGCCTCGAGCCGGGCGGCGTGCTCCCGCAGCGTCCCGGTCAGCCGCCGGTACGCCCGCACGAACATCCCCCACCCCAGCGCCCCCGCCGTGGTGACCCCGCGGACCAGCAGGTCCACCCACACCGGGAACTCCGGGCTGTCGTGCAGCACGAAGTACACCGGCACCACCGCGACGTACGCGACACCGAGCGCCAGCGCCACCGGGCCGCGCCGATGGATCGCCACGGTGAACAGCGCGACGATGACGGCGCCGGTCGCCATCACCGACAGCGTGGTCACCGGCAGCAGGGCGATCGTCAGGCCCACCGGCCGGCGCCGGCGTAACAGCAGCGCGGCGCAGCACAGCACGCCGAGCGCGACGTCGGCGAGCCACGGCAGCGGCGCACCCTGGCGGGTGGCGTCGCCGAGCGGCACCATCAGCGACCCGTACGCCAGCGCCACGGTCACCGCGACGGTGTCGGCCAGCCTGTCCCGAACGGCCGACCGGCGGCCGCCCGCCGGGTCGGGCACGAGCAACGCGAACACCAGGCCGGCCATGTGCCGAGCCTACGATCCGGCGCCGCGCGGGGGCACTGTCCGAAGTCACCGGCGACCCCTACCGAAGTATGGGTGCGTACCGGATCCGAGGGCCGATGCGCCGCGCAGCCCCCGAAGCCAGGCTCAAGACCATGGTGAGGCGAGCGGGGTGGATCGGGGCGGCGGCCGGCTGGGGGATCGTCGCGGGGTGGTGGATGCCGCGCGGCCCGTTGACGGGTGCGCAGGCGCTGTGGTCGGTGGGGCTCAGCGTCGCCGTGGGGGTGGCGGTCGGCCGGCTGAGCCGGTCACGGTGGTCGCTGCTGATCGCGCCGGCGGTCTTCGTCGTGGCGGTGGAGCTGCTGCGGCTGAGGGTGGACGGGCCGTCGGCCGACGCGCCGCACGCCAGTGCTTTCGGCTTCATCGTGCTGGTCACCGGGCGCGGCCTGCACGCGTTGCTGTCGGTGCTGCCCATGGTGCTCGGTGCCGTGTACGCCCGGCGCGGCACCGGCGGCCGGCGGTATCTGCGGCGTGCGGCGACAGGGTTGCTGAGCGCGGTGCTGCTGGCCGTGACGGTGGCGGTGGCCGTACCGGCCCGGACGCCCGGGATCGCGGGGGAGCGCAGCATCGCCGAGCTGACCCGGATCGACGCGGGCGGCCACCGGCTCGGCGCACTGATCCGGGGCGTCGACCGGTCGGCACCCGTGTTGCTGTTCGTGCCCGGGGCGCCGGGCGGCTCGGAACTGGGCGCGGCCCGGCGTCACCTACCCGAGTTGGAGAAGCGGTTCGTGGTGGTGACGCTGGACCGGCGCGGCGGCGGCTCGTCGTACCCCGCTCTGGATCCGACCGCGACGGTGACGCTGGACAGTGCGGTCGCGGACGTCGTCGCCGTCACCGAGGCGCTGCGCCGCCGGTTCCACCAGGACAAGATCTTCCTGCTCGGGCACTCCGGCGGCTCGATCCTGGGCGTGCTGGCGGTGCAGCGGCGGCCCGAGCTGTACCGGGCGTACATCGGCGCCGGGCAGGCCGTCGATCTGCCCGCGAGCGACAAGATCTGCTACGCCGACATCCTGGCCTGGGCGCGAGCCACGGGCCGCGGGGAGCTCTCCCGTACGCTGACCGCGCTCGGGCCGCCGCCGTACCGGGACGTCTACTCGTACGAGCCGATCATGCTGTACGCGAACCAGGTCTACGACTACGACCACTCGGGCAACGCGCCCGGGGCGGGTGACCCCTTCGACGGCATCGACGCCTCGGAGTACACGCTGTTGCAGAAGGCGCACACCGTCAACGCCGTGCTGGACACCTGGAACGCGCTCTACCCCCGGATGCAGAGCGTGGACCTGCGCCGCGACGTGCCGCAGCTGGAGGTGCCGGTCCATTTCGTGCAGGGCGCCCACGAGATGCGGGGCCTCGCCGCCCTCTTCACCCCCTGGTACGAGGCGCTGCGGGCGCCCGGCAAGCGGCTGACCGTGGTGCCGTCCGGTGGCCATCGGGCGTTCCTGGAACAGCCGCGCCGCTTCGCCGAGGTGATGGACGAGGTGCTGGCTCAGGCCGGGGGCAGCACCCGGTAGGTGAGGTGGGTGACCAGCGACGCGGAGCGGCCGGAGAGCTGCTCCAGGCGTACCGGCGGGATCCCGTCGAAGAGCCGCTCGCCGCGGCCCAGCACCACCGGCGCGATGTGCAGGCGCAACTCGTCGAGGATGCCGGCGGCGAGGGCCTGGTTGATCGTCGAGGCGCCGCCGGCCACGGAGATCCGTCCGTCGCCGGAGGCCTCGCGGGCCCGGGCGAAAGCCTCCTGAAGGCCGCCGGTGACGAAGGAGAAAGTGGTGCCGCCCTGCATCACCAGGTCGGCCCGCGGGTGATGGGTGAGGACAAAAACCGGCTTGTGGTACGGCGGGTCCTCGCCCCACCAGCCGCGCCAATCCGGATCCCAGTCGCCGCGCCCGGGGCTGAACATGTTGCGCCCCATGATGAACGCGTCGGCGGCGGTGATCGCGGCCAGTTCGGCGGTGTTCTCGTCCGGGGTGTCGAACATCCAGCGGTGCAGCTGCTCGCCGCCCTCGCCGATGGGATCCTGCCGGCTCTGCCCGGGCCCGGCCACGAAGCCGTCGGCGGAGACGGCGGGGTCGGAGGTCACGTACGCCATGGTCGTCGTCCTCTCAAACCGGTTGCTTTCTGCAATCGGTTTGGACGGTACCGGATACCGGTTGTAGAGTGCAACTGGTACGGCGATGTCGCTGCGCCGGTGAGGAGCCGACGATGACCGAGGAACACCGGTCCGGGTGCCCGATCAACCTGTCCCTCGAGGTCCTCGGGGACAAATGGTCGCTGCTGATCATCCGGGACATGATGTTCGGCAACCGCCGGCACTTCCGGGCGCTGCTGACCGAGAGCGAGGAGGGCATCGCGTCCAACATCCTGGCCGACCGCCTCCAGCGGCTGACCGCGCTCGGCATGCTGACCTCGGCGCCCGATCCCCGGCACAAGCAGCGCATCCGGCTCAGCCTGACCGAGCCCGCCATCCAGCTCGTGCCGGTG
The DNA here is from genome assembly GCF_040649415.1 of Actinoplanes sp. NPDC048967. Classification (NCBI taxonomy): domain Bacteria; kingdom Bacillati; phylum Actinomycetota; class Actinomycetes; order Micromonosporales; family Micromonosporaceae; genus Actinoplanes; species Actinoplanes sp. NPDC048967. The sequence continues at coordinate 524,089 of NZ_JBEZFL010000001.1, read as the reverse complement.
CTCGCCCACCTCGGCGCGTGGGGCCGCCGGCACCTGCCGGTCACCCCCGAGCTGGCCATCCGGGCCGAGCTGCTGGAACGCGGCGGCCCGGCGCTCTGGGAGGACTTCATGGACGAGCTGCGCGAGCTGCATCTGGGCGTCCCCCGCCCGGCCGGCACCGAATCGGTGCTGTCCCGGCTGACCGCCGCCTACCACGCCGAAGTGGCCCGGCGCGAAGCCGCGTAGTCGTCGAGTGGGCTCGGGGGAGGGGCCGTCTGAGCGCCGTCCGCGACCCGAGCGGGGACCAGGCTAGGTTCTGTCTCTTAGATCATCGAGCCGATCATGGGCGTCGATCGTTGGGTCGGGTGTGGCGCGTGGTGATCTGACAAACGAGGAATGGGCTGTGCTGGCGCCGTTGCTGCCGGCACAGCCGGTTCAAGGCAGGCGGTGGCGTGATCACCGACAGGTGATCAACGCGATCTGCTGAGTGAAACGCACCGGTTCGCCGTGGCGGGACCTGCCCGAACGTTACGGGCCCTGGAAGACGCCGTATCAACGATTCCGGCGGTGGGCGGCCGATGGCACCTGGGCAAGGCTGAAAGCGCAGGTCATCATGCTGGCCGAACTTGACGATGACATCGACTGGGACGCCCAGGTCGACGCGACGATCGTGCGGACTCATCAGCACGCGGCCGGGGCCGCAAAAAGGGGCTGAGTATCGCCGAGACGCAGGCACGGGAAAGCATCGGCCGCTCTCGCGGCGGGCTGACCACCAAGATTCACACCCTGGCCGACGGTCGAGGCCGGTCTCTGACCTCGCTGATCACGCCGGGACAAGCCGCCGATACCCAGCAGCTGATCCCGTTACTCGATCAGGTCCGAGTGTTACGACCTGGGCCCGGCCGGCCCCGAAAACGTCCCACCTCGTTAACCGGCGACCGGGCGTACTCGTCACGGGCGAACCGCAAAGCCTTGCGGGACAAGCACATCACCACGACGATCCCGCGACCGCGCGACCAGATCGCCAACCGGCTCCGCAAAGGTCGTAACGGCGGCCGGCCACCGGCGTTCGACCCGGCCGCCTATCGGCGGCGTAACCAGGTCGAACGCGGCTTCAACCGGCGCAAGCACTGGCGTGGGCTGGCCACCCGCTACGACAAGCTCGGCGCCCATTTCCAAGCCACCCTCGACATGATCGAGATGCTCGACTGGCTCCGCGCCGTACCCGACGGCCTTGATCTAAGAGACAGAACCTAGCCGCGCTCATCGACCGCTACGGCCGGGCCGTCGTCGTGGAGGGTGCCGGAGCCGCCCGCCGGTCCGCGTGAGTCAGCTGGTGATGTCGCGGCCGGCGAAGCGGGCCCACGCCGCCGACAGGAACACCAGGATGTAGGCGCCGGCCGACAGCAGCCCGGGCGTCAGCGCGTCGAAGGACACCGGGTCGCGCAGCAGCTCCCCGAAGTCCTGCCAGTGCCGGGTCAGCAGGTACGGGTGCAGCCAGTCCAGCTGCGGGATCTGCTGGAGCACGAAGCTGGCCACGGTCAGCATGGTCAGCGCGATGGTGGCACCCATCGGCTGCTCGGTGAGCGTCGACAGGAACAGCCCCAGGGCGCCCAGCGCCGACAGGCACACCCCGAGGAACAGGCAGACGCCGAGCAACCGCAGCAGGGCCTCGCCGAAGCCGGCCTGAGTGCCCGACAGCAGCGTGACGTCCCCGCCGCCGAAGAGGATCAGCCCGATCACCAGCCCCGAGACGGCCACCACCAGCGGCGCCAGGAACGCGCCGGCGACGATGCCGGCGTACTTGACGGCCAGCAGGCGGGTCCGGCTCACCGGCACGGTCAGCAGGTAACGCAGCGTGCCCTGGTTGGCCTCGCCGGCCACGGCGTCCCCGGCCAGCATCGCGACGGCGATCGGCAGGAACAGTCCCAGCTCGACGCCGAGCGCGGCCAGCGCCACGAAGAAGCCGTTGCCGGTGATCTGGGCGAAGAAGTCCGGACCGCCGCCGGGGCGGTCCGAGGTGTCCGGCGCGGCCACCTTCATGGCCACGGCCAGCACGACCGGTACGGCGGCCAGCGCGGCCAGGCCGACCTGATTGCGCCGGCGGACCGCGATCAGGCGCAGCTCGGAGCGCAGGAACCGGGTGGAGACCCGGCGTACCGGGGTCGCCGGGAGCCCGGACACCTCAACCGCTGACATCGAAGCCTCTTCCGGTCAGGGAGACGAACACGTCCTCGAGGCTGGGCGACTCGGCCGCGAAGCCGCGTACCGCCACCCCGTCGTGCACCAGCGCGGCCACCACCTTCTCCGGCGCGATCGCGCCGAGTTGCCCGGTGGCCTCGGCCGCCGTCTCGGCGACCTCGGTCAGGCCCAGCGTGCGCAGCACCCGGGCCGCCTGGGCGGGCTGGTCGGTCAGCACCCGGGCCCGCGGCGCCGCGTCCGAGCGCAGCTGCGCCAGCGGCTCCTGGGCGACCAGCCTGCCGCGGTGCATGACCCCGACGTGCGTGCAGACCTGCTCGACCTCGGCGAGCAGATGCGTGCTGAGCAGCACCGTCGCGCCCTCCGCGGCGAGCGCCCCGACCAGCGTGCGCACCTCGCGGGTGCCCTGCGGGTCCAGGCCGTTGGTCGGTTCGTCGAGGATGAGCAGCTCCCGCGGCACCAGCAGAGCGGCCGCGATGGCCAGCCGCTGCTTCATGCCGAGCGAGTAGGTGCGGTAGCGCTTGCCGGCTGCCGCGCCCAGCCCCACCCGGTCCAGGGCCGCGGCGATCCGGGCGTCCGACGTCCGGGCCTCGGCGCGGCGATCGGCCGCGTCCACCCGGCGCAGGTTGTCCCGCCCCGACAGGTACGGGTGGAAGCCGGGGCCCTCGACCAGCGCGCCGACGCGGGGGAGCACGTCGGCGGCGTGCTCCGGCATCGCCGCGCCGAGCAGTTCGTGCTGCCCGGCGCTCGGGCCGATCAGCCCCAGCAGCATCCGGATCGTGGTGGTCTTGCCCGAGCCGTTCGGGCCGAGGAAGCCGTAGACCGAACCGCGGGGGACAGCCAGGTCGACGGTGTCCACCGCGACCTGGCTGCCGAACCGCTTGGTCAGCCCCTGTGTGGCGACCGCGAGGTCAGTCACTTTCCGGCTGCCTCATACAGCTTCTCCGGGGCCACCGCGCCGACCAGGATCCGGCCGTCGTCGGTGATCAGCGCGCTGAACAGGGCGCTGGTGAGCAGGTGCCCGCTGCCCCAGCTGCCGCTGGTCTTCGGCAGTGTGCCGACGATCGCGTCCAGCTGCCCGGCCGCGCCGGCCGCGCCGTCCTCGGCCTTGGCCTTGGCGTCGTCACCCTTGGGCATCGTGGCCACCAGCACCGACGTCCAGCCCTTGCCGACGACCTTGGTGCCCTCGGCCGCTTCCTTCTGCGCCTTCTCCGCCTCGGGCGTGATCGCCTTCTCGCGCTCCTTGGCGATGTCGGACTCGCTGGGCTCGGTCACCTTGGTGCCCGGCGGCGGGTTGAAGGTGAACTGCTCGGCGTCCGGCACCTCGAAGCTGACCTGCTGGAACGCCACCCGTACGGCCGGGTCGTTGGCGCCCTTGGCATACACGTCCACGCCCAGCGGGATGTGCTTGTCCGCGTCGATGGCCAGGCGCACCTGGCCCACCAGCGAGGCGGTGTCACGCGGGGTGAGGACCAGCTCGTACGCGTCCCGGCCGGCGACCTTGGCCGCGCCGGTCGTGGTGACCGCCGTGGTCGGGTCGATCGCGGCGAGCGCCGCGTCGGCGGCCTCCTGCGGCGTCGACGGCACACCCGAGGGCAGCGCCTTGGGCCCGGCCGCGCCGGCCTTGTCCGCCGGCAGCTTGAAGTGCGTCGCCGAGCTGTCGGTGCTGCGCCACATCCACACGTCGGACCCGTTGCGGATCACGTCGGTCTCGCCGAGCGTGCCCATCAGGGCGAGGCGCGCCTTGTCCTCGCCGGCGTACCAGACCCGCGCGGTGTTGCTGCCCGCGACCAGATTCATGATCTCCGAGCTGCCGGCTCCGCTGGTGACGCCGGGCAGCGACGGCAGGCCCAGGTCGGCCGTCTGCACGACCGTGCCGGAGAAGCCGTCGACCTTCGCGTTCTGCACGTCGACCAGCAGCTGAGCCGCGCTGCGCTCGGGCAGCGAGGGGTCCGCGCTGGCGACGATCGTGCCCGCCGCGGCGCCGCCTCCGATGACGACGACCGCTGCCGCTGCCGGAACCAGCCAGCGCAGCGCGGGCCTTGACCTGAACACACTCACGATGAGCACCTCCCGTTGTCTGCAGCCATCCTGCGCCGCACCGGCTGTGACGCCGCTGAGAACATCCCCTAGGGGTTGCCCCACCCATGCCAAGGTAGTGGGGTGCGGTTGCTGGTGGTGGAGGACGAGGCGCGGCTCGCGGCTGCCCTGCAGCGGGGTCTGCAGGCCGAGGGGTTCGCGGTGGACGTGACCGGCGACGGTCAGGACGGGCTGGAGCTGGCCCGCCACGGTGACTACGACGCGATGATTCTCGACGTCATGCTGCCGCGGCTGTCCGGCTACCGGGTGGTGCGCCAGCTGCGCGCCGAGCAGAAATGGCTGCCGGTGCTGATGCTGTCGGCCAAGGACGGTGAGTACGACCAGGCGGACGGGCTCGACTGCGGCGCCGACGACTACCTGACCAAGCCGTTCTCGTACGTGGTGCTGCTGGCCCGGTTGCGGGCACTGCTGCGGCGGGGCACCCCGGAACGCCCGGCGGTGCTGCGCCACGGCGACCTGGAGCTGGACCCGGCGCAGCGCAAGGTGACCGTGGCCGGAGCCGAGGTGGTGCTGACCGCCCGCGAGTTCGCCCTGCTGGAATACCTGCTGCGCCGCCCGGGCGAGGTGGTCTCCAAGACCGAGCTGCTCGACCACGTCTGGGACGCCGCGCTGGACACCGCCGCGAACGCGGTCGAGGTCTACGTCGGCTATCTGCGCCGCAAGATCGGCCGGGAGCGGCTGGAGACGGTCCGCGGTGCCGGCTACCGGCTGGCCGCCGTCGACGGGTCCTGAGCATGACCTGGCTGCGCCGGCTCAGCCTGCGGGCGCGACTGCTGCTGGTGTCGGTGGTGGTGCTCTTCGTCGGGCTGGCCGGCGGCGGCGTGGTGCTGGTCGCGACGATGAACTTCGCGCTGCTGCGCACGGCGAACAAGGAGGCGCTGGACACCGCCGACGCCATCGCCGATCTGGTCGACGCCAAGACGGTGACCAGGCCGCTGCCGGCTGCTCCGGGCGTACGGGCGCAGATCGTCGACGCCCGGGACCGGGTACGCGCGGCGTCCACCGGCGCCGACCGACTGGTGCCGATCCTCTACCCGGACGAGCTGGACGCGCTGACCGACCGGGAGGGTCAGTTCATCCCCGGCCACCGGATCGGCTTCGAGGGCCGGGTCTGGGTGGTCATGGTGGCGGCCGGGCCCGCCGACGACCCGGTCCGGGTGCTGGTCGCGCGGCCCACCGCCGACCTGACCCAGGGGCTGCAGCTGCTGCGCACCACCCTGCTGCTCACGTTCCCGGCGCTGGTGGCGCTGCTCGCGCTGGTCGCCTGGCGGGTGATGGGCGCGACCCTGCGCCCGGTCGAGGCGTTGCGGGCCGGCGCCGAGGAGATCACCGGCGGCGCCCGCTCCGACCGGCTGCCGGTGCCGGACTCGCATGACGAGATCCACCGGCTGGCGGTCACCCTCAACGACATGCTGCACCGCCTGGACGCGGCCCGGGGACGCCAGCGGGCCTTCGTCGCCGACGCCGCCCACGAGCTGCGCAGCCCGCTGACCAACATGCGCACCGAGCTGGAGGTGGCGCAGCGGCTGCCGGACACCACCGACTGGCCGGCGCTCGCCGACGACCTGCTGACCGATGTGGACAGACTCAGCCGGCTGGTCGACGACCTGCTGCTGCTGGCCCGGTCCGACGACGGCAGCACCCGGGTCGAGGAACGGCGGATGGAGGCCGTCGAGCTGGGACAGCTGCTGGGCGAGGTCGCGGCCCGCTACCCGGCGGTGGAGTACGAACGCCCGGCCGTGCCGCTGCGCACCCGCGGGGACCGCGACGCGCTCGGCCGGGTGGTGGCCAACCTACTCGACAACGCCGTCCGGCACGCCGCGTCGTCGGTACGGCTCACGGTGGTGGCCGACGGCGCGTACCAGATGATCTCGGTCTCGGACGACGGCCCGGGCATCCCGGCGGCCGACCGGGAGCGGGTCTTCGACCGCTTCACCCGGCTCGACGACGCGCGGGCCCGCGACGCCGGCGGTTCGGGGCTGGGCCTGGCCATCGTCCGCGAACTGGTCCGCCGGCACCGGGGCACAGTGGTGCTGCGGGGCGCCTCCCCGCCGCCGGGGCTGCGCGTGGATGTCCGCCTGCCGGGCGCCTGACTTCAGCGCCCGCCGGGCTTGCGGCCGACGAACCGGGCCAGGGCCGCCTGCCCGGCCGGCAGATTGCACTCGGCGATCACGCGGTGCCACGGTCCGAAGCCCTCGTCGTCCAGGATGCCGCCGTCGACGATGAAGCCGATCAGATCGCGTTGCAGCTCGGTCAGCTCGGCGGCGGTGGTGCCTTCGGCCGGTGGTCCGTCCGGGAAGACGGCGCTCAGCAGCAGGGCGAGCAGGCGGGGATCGGCGCCGTACTGGTAGAAGGGCTCGGCCAGCAGCTGGGGCAGGCCGGGGATCGATCCGGGGACCAGGGTGGACAGCGCCCGGATTGCGCCGTCCCGCGGGGTGGGGTGCATCGGCCAGGCGTCGGCCTCGTCCGCCGAGCCCGGCCGGCCGACGAGGTCCGCCAGCTCGCGGGCCAGGTCGGGGTCCGGCTCATCGCTGAGACATACCAGCGCCATTGCCGCCGACCAGCGGGTCAGATCGTGCGGATGGTCGTGCCACCGGGCGATCGCGGGGACGAGCGCGGGATCGAGGGTCGTCGCGGCGGCGAGACACAGCGACGCGGCCACCTGCGGATCCTGCTCAGCGGCGAGCCGGGCGGCCAGCGCCCGCGCCGCGGCCGGACCGGCGGGCGACTCAGCGGGCGCGGCAGCGGATCCGGCGGGTGACTCGGCGGGATCGGTGGCCGCGGCAGCGGATCCGGCGGGCGGCGGCCGGCTCGGACCGGCGGGCGACCCGCCGGTCGCTGCGGTCCTCCGCCAGCTCGGCCAGGGTCGGCCCGGCGGTGCGGCGGCGCGGTGCCGGTTCGCGGTCGACGGCCATGATGTCGGCCAGCACCGCGTAGGCCGCCGCGCGGGCCGCCACTCCCGCACCGGCGAACGTGTCGATCAGGAACGGCACCGCCGCGACGGTGGCCGGATATCTCGATCCCTGATGGACGAGCAGGTCGCTCAGTTCGTCCGCCGCCGCACTGTCGCCGGTGGCGAGCGAGCGGAGCAGACCGGGCACGTCACCGGCCGGCCCGTACGCGTGGGTCAGGGTCTGCCAGCCGGGCATCCGGGGATCATGGGGCACGCGGAGAAATCAGCAGCCGGCGGCTCGCGAAATCCGCGGGAACTTTCCCGGGACGGTCACCGACCAATGACCGTGCCCGGCGCCCCGGCCGGGTCCGACCGGAAGGTTTCTGATGTCGCTGTTGAAGCGCTCGGCCGCGGTGGCCGGAATGGTCACCGCGCTCACCCTCGCCCTCGCTGTGCCCGCGTCCGCGCACGTCACGGTCAACGCGAACACCGCGGTGCAGGGTGGCTACGCCAAGGTCACCTTCCGGGTGCCGAACGAGAGCGACACCGCGAGCACCACCAAGGTCGAGGTCAACCTGCCGGCCGACACGCCGTTCGCGTCGGTGTCGCTCAAGCCGGTGGCCGGCTGGACCATGGCGCCGGTGAAGTCGAAGCTGGCCAAGCCGATCGAGGCGCACGGCACCCAGATCAACGAGGCGGTCACGAAGATCACCTGGACCGCCACCGGGGACGCGGCGATCAAGCCGGGCCAGTTCCAGGAGTTCGACGTCTCGCTCGGCCCGCTGCCGCAGGTGCCGCAGGTGGTGTTCAAGGCCCTGCAGACGTACTCGGACGGCAACGTCGTGCGCTGGATCGACGAGCCCACCACCGACGGCACCGAGCCGGACAAGCCCGCGCCGGTCCTCAAGCTCACCGCGGCCGCGGCGGCCGACGCGCCGGCCGCCGCCACCAGCAGCACCGCACCGACCGTCTCGGCGGCCGGCGAGGCGGAGCCGGACGGCAACGGGACCTGGGCCGGCATCGTCGGCATCGTGCTGGGGCTGGCCGCGCTGGTGCTCGGGCTGCTCGCGTACCGCCGCTCGGGTCAGAGCACCGCGGGGCAGTGACCGACGAGCAGGTGACCGGGTGGGCGCTCGCCGCGGGCCGGGGTGACCGGGACGCGGCGGCGGCGTTCGTCCGGGCCACCCAGCGGCAGCTGCGACGCTTCCTGCAGCACCTGGCCGGGCCGGAGGAGCTCGACGACCTGACCCAGGAGACGTACCTGCGGGCGCTGCGCAGCCTGCCCGGTTTTGCCGGCCGGTCCAGCGCCCGCACCTGGCTCTACACCATCGCGCGCCGGGTCGCCGTCGACCACGTGCGGGCCGCGGTCGTCCGGCCGCGGATCGCCCGGGTCGAGGACTGGCAGGGCGCGGCCGACGCGGCGCTCGGCGCCGACCGGCCGCGCTTCGAGGACGACCTGGCCCTGCGCGACCTGCTGGGGGCGCTGAGCGCCGAGCGGCGGGAGGCCTTCGTGGCCACCCAGCTGCTCGGTCTCTCGTACGCGGAAGCGGCCGAGGTCTGCGACTGTCCGGTGGGGACGATCCGCTCCCGGGTGGCCCGGGCCCGCGAGGATCTGGTGGCGGCGCTGGCCGCCAGCGGTGACCCGCGCCGCGGCCGCCCCTCGAACGCGGCGGGCTGACGGCCCGGTCAGCCGCCCGTGTAGGCCGCGTAGCACCGGTCGGCGCGTTCGCGGGCGACGGCCGGGTCGGTGCCGTCGGCGACGGCGGCCTCGGCCCAGCTGTCGCTGCTCAGCCGGTAGAAGAGCTTGCCCTCGTCGGAGACCATCCACGCCTCGATGGCCGCCTGGTCGCGGGGCGCCGCCGGATCCGCCAGGTGCATGGCCAGGCCGAGCAGGCCGGCGTCCCAGCCGATCCCGACGGCGCCGGGGCCGAACTGCTCCCAGAACTCGTCGGCGACGTGCGCGACGTGCTCCAGCTCGAAGCGGGTGCGCCCGTCGCCCTCCGGGACCAGACGGACCTCGATCCAGCTGACTTCTCCGTTGTACTCCCAGGTGGCGGCGAAGCCGTGCGGCTTGTCGCAGCGGGAGATCGTGCCGCCGGCGTTGCCCTCGAGCTGGTACTTGCCGCCCTCGCGGAGTTCCCCGCTGACCGGCAGGAACCAGCGGGTGATCCGTTCCGGGTCGGTCACCGCGTCCCACAGGTCGTCCTGGCCGGTGTCGTAGACCTGGCTGATGGTCGACACGCGGGCTTCGCCGGCCTCCAGGGTGCGTCCACCGGCCTGCCGCCGTACCGCGCTGACTTGCTGCTTCGCGTCAATCATCCGTCGCTCCGATCGTCGTCGCGGGCGGCGAGCCGCCGCTGTCGCTTACCGCGGGCCACCTCGGTGGCCAGCGCGTCCAGGTGAGGGGTCCAGAACCGGCGGAATCTGCTCAGCCACTCGTCGGCCTCGCGCAGCGCCGTGTCGTCGACCGCGTAGAGCCGCCGGGCGCCGTCCGGGCGTACCGTGGCGAAGCCGTTGTCGCGCAGCACCCGCAGGTGCTGGGAGACGGCCGGCTGGGAGATGCCGAACTCGGCCCGGATGACCTCGGTGACCGCGCCGGAGGGCTGCTCGCCGTCGGCGAGCAGCTCCAGGATGCGGCGGCGGACCGGGTCGCCGAGCACGTCGAAGGCATGCACCCCGCCACTGTGCCAGCCACGGCTTATATAAGTCAACTCTTAATTAACCGCCCGGCCCGGTGGACTGCTGCGATGCTGCTTCACGTGCGGTTCTGCTCGGTGGTGCTGGCGCTGAGCCTGCTGGCGGGCTGCGGCGATCCGGCGGCGCGGGCGCCGTCCACGACCCTGCCCCGGCCCTCGTTCGGAGCCTGGTCCGTCCCCGGGCCCTCGATGAGCGCCTCGCCCGCCGCGTCGACTGCGGCCTCGGCCCGCGCTTCGTCCACGGCGCCGGCCGCCGCCGTCAGCAGCGGGTGGGAGCTGACCGTCTACTACACCGCCGTGCAGAGCTTCCACGACGGCGAGCCCGAGACCGTCACCGGCTGCCGCGGGCTCGACTGCGCGCACGGCGACGAGGACCTGGGCGAGTATCCCGCCGACTTCGTCGCGGCGGTCAAGGACGAGGGCACCGGGCGTACGGTGGCCGGCACGTACCTGAACTGGTCGTACGACATCGGCTACTGGCTCGACACCGCCGCCCGGGACACCGCCGGCGCCCCGCTGCGCCCGTTCGTCTCGGCCGCCGCCGACCCCGGCGTGCTGCCTCGCGGCACGACCGTCCGCGTCGCCGGTTGCGGGCACACCGACGACGGAGCAGCCGCGCCCGAGCCGGTCTGTTCGGCTCTGCGGCGGGCCCGCTGGACCGTGACCGACGAGTTCACGCCCGGCCTCGGCGGGAGCAAGCACCTCGACCTCTACATCGGCGAGGAGACCGGACCCGGCTTCACCGACTCGGCCTGGTATCTCACCCTCACCGGGGCCTCGGTCAGGACGCGTACCGCTTAGCGGCCCGCTCGCGGGCCTTGGCCGCCTCGGTCTCGCGGTCCTTGGGCGGCGCGGTGGTGACGAGCTCGGCGAGCAGCTCCTCGGTCGCCGCCGCGACCGCGGCGACCGCCCGGTCGAACGCGGCCTGGTTGCGCTGCGACGGATTCGTCGACCCGGCTACCTTGCGCACGTACTGCAGGGCGGCCGCCTGAACCTCGTCCGGGGTGGCGGGCGGCTCGAAGTTGTGCAGCTGGCGAATGTTTCGGCACATGCGCAGAAGCGTAGTCACCGCGGGCCGGACCGTCAGGGCAGAACGCCCGGCGGGAACCACTCGACGGTCCGGAAGTCGCCGGTCTCCACCGTCTCGTAGGGCGCGCCGCTCACGCACAGCGGCACCGACTCGGTGTTGCCCGGATCGATCACCCAGCTGTAGCCGACCCGGTCGTGCCGGCCGTGGTCGTACACCGTGAAGCCGCGGCGCACGCCGATGAACTCCTTCAGGCTGCTGGCGGTGATGATCCCCGTGGCGACCGCCACCGGGCCGCCGACCGCCAGGCAGTCGATCCGCCCGCTGAACCAGGCCCCCTCGGTGCCGAGGTAGTGGCTGACCCGGAACGTCCCCCGGGCGTCCGGCCCGAGGCCGTGGGCGTCGAAGGTGAACCGGATGTCGTCCCCGGCGGCCCGCCACAACGTCGCCGAGCCGACCAGGCTGGGCTCGGTCGGCTTCGGGCGGGTGGCCGACGCGGCGCCACCGGACGTGATCAGGACGGCGGCCGCGGCGGTCAGGGCGAGAACTGCGCGCTTCATCATGCTTCCTCCAGGTCTCGGGTACTTCCGACATGGATCAGCCTGGTCCGTCGCGGCCCGGGACGACTCCCGCCCGGGAGGGAACCGGCTCCCTCTCAGGAGGGACTCACGAACCCCGACTCGTACGCGGCGATCACCGCCTGGGTACGGTCGCGGGCGCCCAGCTTGGCCAGCACGTTGCCGACATGGGTCTTGACCGTCTGCACACCCAGCACCAGCTGCGCGGCGATCTCGGCGTTGGACAGGCCCCGCGCCATCAGCCGCAGCACCTCGGCCTCCCGGTCGGTGAGGTCGGCCGGGGGCGTGCGGCGGCCGTACGCGGCCGCCAGCCGCCGGATCGCCGCCGGGAACAGCAGCGACTCGCCGGCCGCCACCACCCGGATCGCCGCCAGCACCTCGGCCGGACGGGCCCGCTTGAGCAGGAAGCCGCTCGCCCCGGCGCGCAGGGCGGCGTACACGTACTCGTCGTGCTCGAAGGTCGTGATGATCAGGACGCGCGGCGGGTGGGCGGCGGTGGCGAGCGCGTGCCGGGTGGCCTGCAGGCCGTCGATCGCCGGCATCCGCACGTCCATGAGCACCACGTCGGGGCGGGTCCGGGCCAGCAGCGGCGGAACGGCGGCCCCGTCGGCGGCCTCACCGACCACGGTCAGGTCCGGGGCGGTGGAGATGATCGCGGCCAGCCCGATCCGGACGAGCTCCTCGTCGTCGACCACGGCCACCCGGACCGGCTGGGCGGGGGTGCTCACCGGTGCCACTCCGCGCGTACCCGCCAGTCGTCGCCGTCCGGACCCGCGACCAGCTCGCCGCCCAGCAGTGAGACCCGTTCCCGCATCCCGGCCAGCCCGCGGCCGGGCAGCGGATTGCGCACCTCGACGACCAGGTCCGGACCGCGGGCGCTGACCCGCAGCGACACCGGCGCGGGCGCGGCGTGCCGCAGCGCGTTGGTCAGCGACTCCTGCACGACCCGGTACGCCTCGCGGGACAGCTCGACGGGCACGTCATCGAGCGCGCCGGTGGTCGCCAGCTGCGCGCCGGCGCCCGCGGCGAGCCGGGGGAGATCACGAAGGTCCGGCTGCCGGATCGCCGACGCCTGGCCCGGGCTGCGCGGGGCCGCCTGGTCCGGGCCGGACGGCGTCGTTCCGCTCGGGCCGGGCGGGCGTGGCGCGGTGCGATCGGTGGGGGAGCGGCCGGGCCGGTACCGCTCGTCGCGCAGCAGGCCCAGGACCTGGTCCAGATCCTCCAGGGCGGCCCGGCCCGTCTCCTCGATCGCGGTCAGCGCCCGCCGCGCGAAGGCCGGGTCACGTTCCAGCAGCTCACCGGCGGCGGCCGCCTGCAGCACGCTCACCGTCAGCGCGTGGCCGACCGAGTCGTGCAGGTCGCGGGCCAGCCGGTTGCGCTCGGCCAGCTTGCGCGCCTCGGCCCGTACCGCCGCGACCCGTTCGTCGGCCGACGGGCCCAGCAGCACCGGCGCCATCACGGCGGCCAGGGCGCCCAGCCCGGCGGTCGCGTAGCCGGTGGCGACCAGCAGGGCCACCCCCAGCAGTCCCAGGCCGGCGGCCGGCCAGCCGGTGTGCGTCATGATCAGTCCCGCGGCGACCGGCACGGCGACGAACAGCGCCAGCCCCACGATCGCGCCCACGCCGAGATGCACGGCGAACCACAGCGCCGCGCGCACCCGTGCCTCGGGCGCCGGCGTGGCGGGCGGGTCCGGCAGGTCGACGCCGAGCAGCCAGCGGGCGGCGGCGATCTCCAGTGCGCGCGCGCCGTGCAGGAAGGGCGGGGCGAGCCCGATGACGGCGGTCGCGGCGCCGAGCACCACGACGACGGTGACCGGCGTGCCGTCGTCGGCCGCCAGCCGGGCCAGACCCACCCCGACCAGCCCGTACGGCAACAGCAGAACGCCGCCGAGCAGCAGGAACGCAGCCCGCCGGTACGTCGTGGCGGCCACCAGCGGCCGGATCATCCGGGTCGCGGGGGACCGCTGGGCAGCCGCCGCGGGCGGGGTCCGGGGTGCCACGGTGGACATGCCGGGACCCTAGTGCGCCACGGCACCGGCCGCTGCCCCGGCGAGGTCCGGCCCCCGGGCCCGGATAGGTTCTGCGGATGACCGTGGACGTCGATGAGTCGCAGCCCGCTGCCGTTGCCACGCCCCGGCGTCACCGACGGTGGCTGGTTGCTCTGCTCATCGTGGTCATGCTCGGTCAGATGGCGGCCGCGATGGTGGTCACCTCGGTGCAGCAGACGCCGACCATCGACGAACCGGTCTACGTCGGCGCGGCCATCACCTACGTCCAGCAGCACAGCCTGCGCTACAACCCGGAACATCCCCCGCTCGGCAAGCTGATCATCGCGGCCGGGCTCGTGTTCGCCGATCCGCACGTCGATCCGCGCTACCGGGGCAACCAGTCCGAGCTGGGCCGGTACGTGCTCTACGAGGCCGGCAACGACCCGTACGAGCTGATGTTCGCCGCCCGGCTCCCGATGATCATCCTGACGCTGCTGTTCGGCCTGGTGGTGTTCGCCTTCGCCCGCGACCTGGTGGGACCGGTGGGCGGGCTGCTCGCCCTGGCCCTGTACGCCTTCTCGCCCGACCTGATCGCGCACGGGTCGCTGGCCACTCTCGACGTGCCGGCGGCCGGTTTCCTGCTGACCGCCGCGTGGCTGCTCTGGCGGGCCCGGAACCGCCCGCGGCTGTACCTGCCGCTGGCCGGGCTGGCGCTCGGTGCCGCGCTGGCGACCCGGATGAGCGCGCTGCCCGCGGTGCCGGTGGTGCTGCTTCTGGCGTTCCTGGCGGTCAGACGGCTGCGGGGGGTGGTGGCCGCGGCCGGGGTCGGGCTGATCGCGCTCGCGGTGGTGTGGGTCAGCTACCTCGTCGTCGACCCGACGCTGCACTTCCTGACCCCGATCGGCCTGCCCGAGCTCCACGGGCTGAAGCGGACGCTGGTGAACCTGGTGCCGATGCCGGAGCCGTACCGCGACGGCATGCGCATCCAGTTCGGCTTCGAGCAGCAGACGTTCAACGGCTTCCTGTTCGGCGAGGCGTACCGGGGCTCGCGCTGGTACTACCTGCCCGCGGCGATGCTGGTGAAGACGCCGCTGGGCATGCTGGTGCTGTGGCTGGCCGGCGCGGTCACCATGCTGACCGTGGCCCGGCTGCGGGCTGCGGCCCTCTACGTGCTGGTGATGCCGGCGATCCTGTTCGTCGTGGCCATGACGGGCGCCCGCAACTACGGCAGCCGGTACGCGATCTTCCTGCCGGTCTTCCTGGCCGTGGCCGCCGCGGCCGTGGTGACCCTGCGCCCGCGCTGGACCCGGGTCACGGCCGCGGCGCTGGTGGCGTTCGTCGCGGTCAGCTCGGTACGCACGTTCCCGTACTACCTGCCGTACTCGAACGAGGCCTTCGGCGGGCCGGCGAAGACCCACCTGCGGCTGCACGACTCGAACGTCGACTGGGGGCAGGACCTGGGCCGGGTCGCCGACCGGCTGCGCGAGCGCTACCCCGGCGAGCCGGTCTGGTTGCTGTACAAGGGCGCGGGGGTGCCGGCCGCGTACGGCATCGACGCGAAGGACCCGCGCGAAGTGCCGCCGGCCGAGGTACGCGGCCTGCTGGTGGTCTCGGACTCCACGATCGCGGGCGCGACCGGCCGCACCCGGGCACTGATCGCCGGCAGCGGCACACCGATCGACTCGGTGGGTCACTCGATCAGCATCTACCGGCGCCCGTGACGTCGCCCGGCCCGCCGCTCAGCGGGCGGTCGGTGCCAGGCCGAACTTGCCGTTCTCGGCCCGCAGCAGCAGGAACTTGGGCGTGGTACGGGTGCCGTCCGGGTTGAAGCTCAGCGGGCCGCTCATCGCGGCCAGGTCGGTGGCCGCGATCGCCTTGCGGACCGCCTCGCGGTCGGTGCTGCCCGCCCGCTTCACGGCGTCGAGGGCGACGTTCACCGCGTCGTACGCCTCGACCGTCGACGGCCCCGGCGGGGCGCCGAAGGCCGCCTGGTAGCGCTTGGACCAGTCGGCCAGCTCCGGCAGGAACTCCGGGAAGATGAGTGCGGTGCCGTACACGTCGCGGGACTGCGCGGGTGTCAGATTTTCCAGCAGCGGGCCGTCGGTCGCGCCGTCGCCGACGACGATCTTGCCGGTGAAGCCGTTGCCGCGCAGGTCCTTGATGAGCTGGCCGGCTTCGGCGTAGTAACCCGTGTAGTAGACGATGTCGGCCTTGCCGGCCCGTACCGAGCCGGCGATCCGGGAGTAGTCCGGCGCCCCCTGGCTCAGCTCGAACTGGCCGGTCACCGTCAGGCCGGCGGTGCGTCTCGCCGCCGTGGCCGTGGACTCGGCCAGGGTCACCGGGAAGCTGGTGCCGTCGTGCACCACCGCGACCCGGTGCCCGCCGAGGCGCTTCATCCAGTCGACCGCGAAGTCGGCCTCGGCGGTGACGGTGCCGCAGATCAGGAAGACGTTGTCGTACTTCGGCGCGAGCAGGTCGGTGGAGTTGGACTGGGCCACGACCATCGGCACGCCGGCCGCCCGGAAGATCTTCAGGGTGGGCACGGTGGCGCTGCTGCAGTAGCCGCCGACCGAGGCGACGATGTCCTTGCCGACCAGCGTCCGGGCGGCGGTCACAGCGGTGCCCGGGTCGCAGGCGTCGTCCTCGACGGCCAGCTCGACCTGCCGGCCCAGGATCCCACCGGCCGCGTTGGCCTCGCTGACGGCCAGCCGGGCCGCGTTGACCATGGCCTCGCCGGACGGGCTGCTGCGCCCGGTGAGCGGCACCAGGGTGCCCAGCCGGATCGTTCCCGGCGACGGCGCGGACCCACCCTCGGTCTCGGCCGCGGGCCCGCCGCAGCCGGCCAGTGCGGCCAGTACGACAGCCACGGCGACGCCGGACAGCACTCTGCGACTGCGCAATGGGACCACACCCCGTCCTTCGACTCATGGGTCTCTTCGGTCCCCGGTCCGGTCACCTGAGCCCATTCGCCTTCACCACCGCCCGTCGCTGCCGAATAGTCCGCCGTGATCAGCCGCATCCGGGGACGCAGTGTCGCGATGACGGCTGCCCTGGCGGGGGTGCTGCTGGCGCTGGCCGGCTACGTCATCCAGGGCACGGTGCACACCACCCGGGCCACCGAGCAGCAGAGCCACGCGCTGGTCGTCGACTCGCTGTTCTTCGAGGCGCGGATCGCGATCGCCATGCAGGAGGTGAACCTGCGGCACTACCAGGTCGAGCCGTCCGTGGCCGTCCAGCAGCGCTTCGACCAGGTCGTGCTGACGGCGAACGACACGCTGGCGCAGATCATCGCCGGGGACACCGGCCAGGCCCGGGCGGACGCGCTGCGGTTGCGGGACGAGCAGCTGGCGTACCAGGCCCTGGCCGAGCGGCTGATCGCGCTGATCGCCGACAGCGACCCCGCCCATGTCCAGCTGGACCGCCTCGAGGTGACGCCGGCCTTCTACACGTTGCAGGACGACGTGGACGAGGTGTCGCGGGCGTACCACGACGCCGCCCAGTTGCAGGTGTCCGCGTTGCGCCGGACCCAGGTACGGCTGCTGGTCGGCACCTCGGTCGGTTTCGCGGTCGGACTGACCCTGGTCGGCATGATCCTGCGCCTGGTGCTGAGCTACCAGCGGCGGCTGGTCGAACAGGCGGCGGCGAGCCGGCACCTGGCCCTGCACGACCCGCTCACCGGCCTGCCCAACCGCACCCTGTTCGGCCAGCGTCTGCAAACTGCCCTGGACGGCGTGACCGCGGGGACCGGCCATCAGGTGGCCCTCATGGTCATCGACCTGAACGGGTTCAAGGCCGTCAACGACACCCTGGGCCACCACGCCGGTGACCTGGTACTGCTCGAATCCGGGCGGCGGCTGGCCGCCGGGGTCGGCGCCGACGGCGTGGTGGCCCGGCTCGGCGGCGACGAGTTCGCCGTGCTGCTGCCCCGCGTGGCCGGCGCCGCCGAGGCCACCGAGCTGGCCGAGCGGCTGGTCGGCGCGCTGCGCCGCGACTTCGTCCTGGCCGAGGGCCCGGCCGCGATCAGCGGCAGCCTCGGCATCGCGCTCGGCCCGCTGCACGGCGCCGGCGACGAGCTGTTCCGGCACGCCGACGCGGCGATGTACCGGGCCAAGGGCAACGGCGGCGGGGTCGCCGTCTACGACGCCGCCGAGGACGCCGAGATCCCGGACCGGATGCAGCTCTTCGCCGACCTGCGGGCGCTGCTCGACAGCGGCGACCCGGACGGTCAGCTGCGGCTCTACTACCAGCCCCAGGTCCGCCTCAGCGACGGCGTCGTGACCTCGGTCGAGGCGCTGGTCCGCTGGCAGCACCCCGAGCGGGGGCTGCTGATGCCGGCCACGTTCCTGCCCGTCGCGGAGAGCCGGGGCCTGGAGATCCGGCTGACCGACCACCTGCTGGGGCTGGCGGTCCGGCAGGCCGCGCGCTGGCTGGCCGAGGGGCACACGTACCAGGTGGCGGTGAACGTGTCGCCCGGCTGCCTGATCGACGCCGGTTTCGTCCCCCGGGTGCTGAGCACGGTCGCCGACGCCGGCCTGCCGCCGCAGCAGCTGTGCCTGGAACTGACCGAGACCAGCATCATGGCCGACCCGGACCGGGCGGTCCGCGCGCTGCACGAGGTCCGCGAGCACGGCGTCACCGTGTCGGTCGACGATTTCGGCACCGGCTTCAGCTCGCTGGCCCAGCTGCGCCGGGTGCCGGCCGACGAGCTCAAGATCGACCGTACGTTCGTCCGCGACCTGACCCCGGGCACGCCCGACGCCGTCATGGTGCGCAGCGCGATCGACCTCGGGCACAACCTGGGGCTGTCCATGGTGGCCGAGGGCGTGGAGGACGTGGCCGCGCTGCTGCGGCTGCGCGAGATGGCCTGCGAGTACGCCCAGGGTTACGCACTGAGCCACCCGGTGCCCGCCGACCGGCTCCCGCAGGCCTGCCTCGACGCCGAGCACGTCGTGCGCCACGCGGTCGGTGCCGCGCTGACCGCCTGATCCGAGGGTGTGGACGGCTGCCGCCGGGGTATGCGCGCCCCATGGAAAAGGACGGCCTGCGCGCGAGCGTGACCTTCATCGGCAACGCGACGACCGTGTTGCGGCTCGGGGACTTCACCCTGCTGACCGACCCGAACTTCGTGTCCGCGGGCAGCCGGGTGCACCTGGGCTACGGCATGTGGACCCGGCGCCTGCTCGACCCGGCCTGCTCGGTCGCGGAGCTGCCGCCGCTCGACGCGGTGCTGCTGTCGCACTTCCACGGCGACCACTGGGACCGGGTGGCCACGGCCGAGGTGGGCAAGGCGACGCCGATCGTCACCACCCGAGAGGCCCAGCGCAAACTCCGGCGCCGCGAATTCGAGGAGGTTCTCGGCCTGCCGACCTGGGAGAGTCACGAACTCTCGCGGGGCCGGCAGCGGCTGCGGGTGACCTCGGTCCCCGGCCGGCACGGTCCCGGCCTGATGGACCGGCTGCTGCCCGACGTCATGGGCTCGGTCGTGGAGCTGGAGGAGGACGGCCGGTGCCGGCTGCGGCTCTACATCACCGGCGACACGCTGTACCGGCCGTTCCTGCAAGAGGTGCCCCGACGCTGTGGCGACATCGACGCCATGATCATCCATCTCGGCGGTACGAAGATCATGGGCATGCTGCTCACCATGGACGACAAGCAGGGCGTGGCCACGACCGAGCTGATCCGGCCGCGGCTCACCATCCCGATCCACAACGACGACTACGTGGTGCAGAAGACGCCGCTGAGCGCGTTCCTGCGCCGGGCCGGCGAGCACGGCCTCACCGGCGTCCAGCCGATCACCCGCGGCGACAGCCTGGAACTGCCACTGCGCTGAACCGCGGTCCCGGCCGGGCAGCCACCGCGCCGAGCCCTCGGCCCGCGCGGTGGCAGTCCGGGACCGGCTACGCCGTCGGTGCGGCCGCGGCCATGACCTGCGGGGTGCGCTCCCAGACGCGGTGCCGGCCGAGAGCGGCGACGAGCTGCTTGCGGTACGCGGCCGTCATGCCGTCGGCGAGCAGGATGCCCGGCGCCTCCACGTCGATGCCCGCGGTGCGCAGCGCCTGCACGCCGTCACCCCACGCGCCGATCGCCTTGGCGTGGCGGAACGCCTCCTGCAGCAGCACCGTCAGCTTCACGTCCGCCAGGTCGCCGGCGCCGCCCGCGATCAGGATCGCGTCGTACTCGATCGACCGCGTGGTCAGCAGCGTGCGCTCGATGATCTCCTTGCGCAGGCCCTTGACCAGCTCGCCGCCGTGCGACGCGATGACCCGGACGAGGGCGCCCTGGGCCGTCAGCGTGTCCCGCAGCTTGCCGATCCCGGCCAGGTCGGCCTTCGGCCCGGCGACCACGCCGACGACCCGGCCGGCGATCGGGCCCGGCACCCCGGTGACCTGCGACAGGGCGGCGGAGACCCGGACCTCGGCGACCGGCGTGCCGGCCGGGGCAGGCAGTCCCAGCCCCGCGGCGACCTGGGCGCACAGACCCGCGTCCACGTTGGCCAGCACGCCGAGCATGCGCTCGCGGATCGCCTGCTCGTAGCACTTGCCGAGCTCGAAGGTGAAGGCCTCGGCCAGGTGGATCCGCTCGACCTCGCTCAGGCTGGCGTAGAACATCGCCGGCTGGCTGAAGTGGTCGTCGAAGGAGACCGGGTTGGCCCGTACCTTCGCACCCTCGACGAGCCGCGGCACGTGCACGAAGCCGCCCTCCGGCTCGCTCGCCGGGGCCGGGCCCTCGGCCCCGGCCAGGCTGTTCGGCAGATACGGGGCGATGCCGCGGTGCACGGCGGTCTGGTGCATCCCGTCCCGCAGGTTGTCGTTGACCGGCGCGTGCGGCCGGTTGATCGGCAGCTGCGGGAAGTTCGGGCCGCCGAGCCGGGTGAGCTGGGTGTCCAGGTACGAGAACAGCCGCGCCTGCATCAGCGGGTCGTTGGTGACCTCGATGCCGGGCACCAGGTGGCCGGTGTGGAAGGCGACCTGCTCGACCTCGGCGTGGTAGTTGTCCGGGTTGCGGTTCAGGGTGAGCAACCCGATCGGCTGCACCGGGGCCAGTTCCTCCGGCACGATCTTGGTGGGATCGAGCAGGTCGATCCCCTCGAAGGTCTCCTCGGCGCTGTCCGGCATCACCTGGATGCCCAGCTCGTACTCCAGGAACGCGCCGGCGTCGATGGCGTCGGCCATGTCCCGGCGGTGGAAGTCCGGGTCGACCCCGGCGGCGAGCTGCGCCTCCTCCCAGACCAGCGAGTGCACCCCGGCGACCGGCTTCCAGTGGAACTTCACCAGGTGCGTGCCGCCGTCCGCGTCGACCAGGCGGAAGGTGTGCACCCCGAAGCCCTCCATGGTGCGGTACGAGCGCGGGATGCCGCGGTCGGACATGTTCCAGAAGACGTGGTGGGTGGCCTCGGTGTGCAGCGAGACGAAGTCCCAGAACGTGTCGTGGGCCGACTGCGCCTGCGGGATCTCCCGGTCCGGGTGCGGCTTGCCGGCGTGGATGATGTCCGGGAACTTGATGCCGTCCTGGATGAAGAACACCGGGATGTTGTTGCCGACCAGGTCGACGTTGCCCTGATCGGTGTAGAACTTCACGGCGAAGCCGCGGGTGTCGCGCACGGTGTCGGCGGACCCGCGCGAGCCCAGCACGGTCGAGAAGCGGACGAAGACCGGCGTCTCCTTGCCGGCCTCGGCCAGGAAGCCCGCCTTGGTGACCGACGCCGCGCTGCCGTACGCCCGGAAGACGCCGTGCGCGGCGGCCCCGCGCGCGTGCACGACGCGCTCGGGGATCCGCTCGTGGTCGAAGTGGGTGATCTTCTCCCGCAGGTGGAAGTCCTCCAGCAGCGAGGGCCCGCGGGGTCCGGCCTTCAGCGAATGGTCGGTGTCACTGAGCCGCAGACCCTGCGCCGTCGTGAGGAACTCCCCGGTCTGCAAGCCCTGTTCCGGTGCCAGCGCTGCGGTCAGCGGGGTGGTCGCCGCCGGCTCCATGGCCGCCGGGCTCGGCACGGTGGGCTCTGACCTGCGGGGGCGCTTCACTGCCATCTACTGTCCTCGTCTCGATACCGGGGCACCGGGAATCCGGGGCCCTGTCCCGGGTGCCCCATCGGCAAGGTCCGAAACGCTCTATTGGTCTATTTCCCGACCGCACTGTGGGCGGCGAAGGCCACCGCCCGCCGGGCCACGACGGTCCCGGCGGTCGTGATCGCGTTGTGCCCGGCCGCCGGCACGACATCGGTCACGGCGTACGGCGTCAGCCGCGCGGCCTGCCGCAGCCAGCGCGGCGGCGCGATGGGATCGTGCTCACCGCGCAGGAACAGCACCGGGGCCTGGACCAGCGGCAGCCGGTGATCGATGCGATGACGCACGGACAACCGCAGGGTGGTCAGGATCCGGCGGGGCCGCGCGTCACGCACGTCGGCCGCGATGATCCGGGCCTGCCGCGCGTCCTCCCAGACCAGATCGGCCAGCCAGCGGCGCGCCTGGCCGGTGGCCGTGGGCGCGGCCGGGTCCACCGTCGGGCCGACCAGGACGAGCGCGGAGACCAGATCGGGCCGCCGTACGGCCAGCTCGACGGCGACCTGGCAACCGAACGAGTTGGCGAGCACCCGCGCGGCGGTGATGCCCTCGGTGTCCATCCAGGCGGCGATGACCGCCGCGTGCTGCTCGACGTCGAAGACCTGCCGCGGCTTGCCGGACAGGCCGAAGCCCGGCAGGTCGGGCACGTGCACCGGGCCGCCGGTGAGTGCGGCGGCGGTCGGCATCAGGTAACGGTGCGAGACGGCCAGCCCGTGCAGCAGCACCCACGGCCGGCCGGTGGCGGCGGCCCGCGAGCGTACGTGCAGCCGCAGGCCGGCCACCGCGGTCCAGTGGCTGACGAATCCCTGGGCGGTCCGCGGTGCGGCCCGGGTCAGTAGGCGCTGGCCGGGAGTCATCCGTGCGATGCGTCGTATCACCTGCCGTACATACCCCCGGGCATCCCGGCGAACCTCAGGTGCCCCGATCGGCGGAACCGCCGCGGGGTGTCAACCGCTGCGGGTCGGGCGGCGATGCGGGTTGGCGGCCAGGCGGTGGCGGCCACGTGGGCGCGCATGCCCGGCGCGCCAGTCCGGATGAGCGGGTCGAGCTGCGCGGGCGGTCGTGCGGCTGGGCGGTCAGGCTGGGTGGGCGGTCAGGCTGGGCGGGCGGTCAGCTCGGCGAGGGCGGTGGTCAGCCGGTCGACGTCGTCGTCGGTCGTGCCGAGCCCGAAGCTCGTCCGCAGCAGCCCCGGCGTCGCGCTGCCGCAGCCACCGATGCCGGTGTCCCCGGTCAGCCGACGCGTCAGTGGATGGGCGCAGAACAGTCCGGCTCGCACCCCGATGCCGTACTCCCGGGCCAGCCGGTCGGCGATCGTCGCGGGGTCGTGTCCGGGCAGGGCGAGCGACACGATGCCGACCCGGGGCTGCCGATCGCCGAACACGCTCACCGGCCGTACCCCCGGGATCCCGGCCAGTCCCTCCCGCAGCCGGCCCAGCAGCTCCTGCTCGCGCTCGTGCAGCGCGGTGCGGTCGGTGCGCAGCAGCGCCGCGCAGACCGCGGCCAGCGACACCGCGCCGAGCAGGTTGGGGGTGCCCGCCTCGTGCCGGGCGGCCCCGAGGGCCCACGTCACGTCCCCGGCGGCGGCGCCGACCGCGGTGCTGGCCCCGCCGCCGCTGAGGTACGGCTCGGCGGCGTCGAGCCAGTCGGCCCGCCCGGCCAGGACGCCGGCGCCGAACGGGGCGTAGAGCTTGTGCCCGGACAGGGCGAGGTAGTCCGCGCCCAGGGTGGCCAGGTCGACGGGCGAGTGCGGCGCGAGCTGCGCGGCGTCCACGACGATGCGGGCGCCGTACCGGTGGGCCACGTCGGCCAGCCGGCGCACCGGCCAGATCTCGCCGGTCACATTGCTCGCGCCGGTGACCGCGACCAGGACCGGCCCGCCCAGCCCGGGCCTGTCCAGCCCGGGCCCGTCCAGCCCGGGCCTGCCCAGCCCGGGGCCGTCCAGGCCGCGCACGCTCCGCAGGGCTCGCTCGACGGCCGCGACGGCCTCGTCCGGGCTCGCGGGCGTGGGCAGTCGCAGCGGGCGGCGCCACGGCAGCAGGTTCGCGTGGTGCTCACCGTCGAAGACGACCGTGGTGGCCTCGGCCGGCAGGGCGCGAGCCAGCAGATTCAGCGCGTCGGTGGTGTTGCGGGTGAAGATCACCGTGTCGCCGGCCCGGGCGCCGAGGAACTCGCCGACGAGGTCGCGGGCTCGCTCGTACTCCAGGGTCGAGGTCTGGGAGCGGATGCCCGTGCCGCGGTGCACGCTGCCGTACCAGGGGAGCAAGCTCTGCACGGCGTCCGCGGCGGCGCGCACGCAGGGGGCCGTCGCGGCGTAGTCGAGGTGGGCGAACGGGACCGTCGTGCCATCGGGCAGGTCGACGGTCAGTTCCGCGCCGACGACGTCGAGGTCGGTGTGCTGCAGGACGAGGGACATGGTGCTGCCTCCGGGAGGTCGGGGACCCCGCCCCGGGGCCCGCGCTTGCCCGCGTCGGTGTCGACGCCGGCCCGGTCCTCACCCGGAGCACCCCATCGCGAACACAAGGGTTGCCGGCCAGCAAGCCGGGGCTTCGCGCTGGCACTCATGACCTGACAGCACCGTAGCAGAGCCGCCCGCTGGAGGTCACCGGTGTGCCGCGGGACGAACGGGCGCGGCGGCCGACGAGCCGATCGTCGCCGATCTCGCCCGCCGGTTCGAGGTCGGCAAGTTCATCGCCGACAGGTACCAGGGTCCGGTGCCGGCGGCCTTCTGAGCGAAGTGTCGTACCCGTGCGGCAGAGTGTCAGGGGTGCGTAGCCCTACCGCCCCTGACACGGCCCACCCCCGCGACTGGCTGCCGAGCTATCTGGCGCTCGCCGCGATCTGGGGCACCAGCTTCCTGTTCATCAAGGTCGGCGTCCGTGAGCTGCATCCGCTGTGGCTCACCTTCGCCCGGGTCACCGCCGGCACGGCGGTCCTGCTGATCGTGCTCGCGGTGACCCGCGACCGGCTGCCCCGCGACGCCCGGCTGTGGGGCCATCTGGCGGTCGTGGCCGCGCTGGGCGTCTCGGTGCCCTTCACCCTCTTCGGGTACGGCGAACAGCGCGTCTCCTCGGTGCTCGCCGGCATCTGGAACGCGGCCACCCCGCTGGTCGCGTTGCCGCTGGCGGTGCTGGTCTTCCGCACCGAGGCCCTGACTCCGCGCCGGGTGGCCGGCATCGCGACCGGCTTCCTCGGTGTGCTGGTGGTGCTGGGCGTCTGGCGCGACCTCGGCGGCTCGCAGCTCACCGGGCAGCTCATGTGCTTCGGCGCGGCGATGTGTTACGCCGTCGCGATCCCGTACCAGAAGAAGTTCATCGCCGGCCGGGCCGGCTCCGGGGTGTCGATCGCCGGCGGGCAGCTGCTGATGGCCCTGGCCCAGCTGGCCGTGCTGGCGCCACTGCTGGCCGGCGCGCCGCCCGCCCCGACAGAGCTGTCACTGCAGGTGGTGCTGTGCGTGCTGGCGCTGGGCGCGCTCGGCACCGGGCTGGCGTTCGTGCTCAACATGCGGGTGATCCGGGTGGCCGGCGCGAGCACGTCGGCGTCGGTGACCTACCTGATGCCGGTGGTGGCGACGGTGGTCGGCGTGCTGATCCTGGGCGAGCACCTGATCTGGAACCAGCCGCTGGGCGCGCTGATCGTGCTGACGGGCGTGGCGATCTCCCAGGGGGTGCTGTCCCGCCGCCGCGCTGCCCGGCCGCCGGACGACCCGGTGGTCGCGGGCCCCGGCCCGGCGGCGGCCGCGCCCTGACCGGACCTCAGGCCTGCCCGAGGATGGCGGCGCGGGTGGGACGCCGGTCGAGCTTCATGAAGCGGTCGGCGCCCTCGAGCTCCGAAAAGCCGGCCCGCCGGTAGACCTCGTGGGCGTCCTTGGTGGCGAGCATGAAACGCGCGACACCCTGGTCGGTGAGGTCCTCGACGATGCTGTCGACCAGCCACCGGCCGAGACCCCGGCCGCGGTGCCCGGTGGCCACGAAGACATCGCAGATCCACGCGAGGGTCGCCCCGTCGGTGACGATCCGGGCGAAGGCCACCTGCTCGCTGCCGTGAAAGACCGAGTACGGCAACGACCCCTCGATCGACCGCGCCACCACGTCGTAGTCCCGCCCGGCAGCCCAGTAGGACTCATCGCACAACGGGTCGCCACCCCGCGGCCTGCCTATGCTGACCACCGATCGACGCCACACGGCAGGAGTTGCATTGGACAGCTTTGACATCGGCCGGATCACCGACGCGGATTTCGAGGCTCTCTGCCGTGACTTGCTCGGACAGGTGCTAGGCGTCCGGTTCGAGCTGTTCGCGCCCGGCCGGGACGGTGGAATGGACCTCCGGTACGTCACGCCGTCCGGTGAGACCTGGATCGTCCAGTGCAAACACTGGGGTCGCAGCGGCCGCGCCAACCTGGTGGCGCACATGGCGAAGAAGGAGAAGCCCAAGGTCGACGCGCTCAAGCCGGACCGCTATCTGCTCGCCACCTCCGTGGATCTGAATCCGGAAGCCAAGAAGCGCCTGTTCGCCGATCTGACACCCTGGGTGAAGAGCACGGGGGACCTGTGGGGCCTGCGCGAGATCGAGGAAGAGCTGCGCGCGAATGACGAGATAGTGCAGCGGCACATCAGGCTGTGGCTCAACAGCACCGCCGTCCTTCAGGCAGTGCTGACCAACGGCATTCGTACGCGCTCCCAGATGCTGTCAGCCGACACCGAGACGACGTTGCGCACCTACGTTCCGGTCCCCGCGTTCAGCCGTTGTCTCGAGCTGCTCGAGGATCGGCACGCCTGCCTCATCGTCGGCGCTCCGGGGGCCGGGAAGACCACTTTGGCCCAGGTGGTGGCGGCCGCCCACGTCGCGAAGGGCTTCGACCTGGTGGAGATCTCGGAGGATGTCGAGGAGGCGTTCTCGGCCTGGCGCGACGATCATCACCAGGTCTTCTACTACGACGACTTCCTCGGCCAGACGGCGCTCGACGACAAGCTGCGCAAGAACGAGGACGGCCGGCTGCTGAGGCTGATGGAACACGTGGGGAGAAATCCCAGGAAGCGGCTCATCCTGACCACCCGCGAGTATGTTCTGGCGCAGGCCCGGCAACGCTACGAACGCCTGGGCCGCACCGATTTCGACCCCCTGACCCGCGTCGTCGACGTCGCTGAATACCAGCTCGACACTCGCGCCCAGATCCTCTACAACCACGTCTACTTCGCCGATCTGACCGCTTCGCAGCAGGCGTCCTTCTCGGAACCCGGCACCTACCTGCCGATTGTCGAGCACCGTAATTTCAACCCGCGGCTGATCGCCCTCACCCTGAGCCTGACGAAGGCCGATGCCGACCCGGGCGAGGTTGCCACGAACGTGCTGCGATCGCTCGACGATTCCAGCCAGCTCTGGCAGCACCTCGTCGAGAACCAGCTCACCGCGCATCAGGTCGCGCTTCTGGAGTCGGCTTACTCATTCGGCGCGGTAGACATCGACCCGCTGCGGCGGGCCTGGCGCTCCCTGACCGAGGTCCGCCGGCTGCCTGCCTCCGAGGACGACTTCCGCAAGGCGTTGCAGGTCCTCGACGGCACGCTGCTGGTCATCTTCGACCATGAGAACACGGTGAGGATCGTGGTCGGGAACCCTTCCGTGCAGGACTTCATGAAGGACTTCTACCGGCGGCGCCCCGACGCAATGCTGACCCTGCTCCAGAGTGTGGTGTCGTACGAGCAGCTCCGCAGACTGTGGACCCGGTTGCGATCTTCGGACCCTCTCGCTCAGCGTGAGGTGGTCAAACAGAAAGTCCTCGGTCTGCTCCGGGCCGAATCTCTCGCCGGATCGTTGCCGAACACCTTGCCGAGGCGGTTCATGACGGCCTTGCTGATCGCCCGTGTCCACGACGACCGGGATTTTGCCGACGAGCTGCTGGCCGACCTCGCCGACTGCGCGCCGGAGCTGGTCCATGACTGTGCCGATCTCTACGCCATCGCCGAGCTGGTCCAGTATCTCCGCGAACTGGCCGAGGAGGAGGCGGACGTCGACGACATCCTGGACATCATCGACGATGAGGCCCGGCAACGTCTCTGGGGCAGCGTCGAGGACTGGGACTCGGCCCGCGAAGCCGCAGACATCGCCGAGGAACTGGGGCTGTATCTCGGATCACGGCTTGAGGAACACATCGAGGAGACCTTGAAATCGGGTGCTCTCAGCCTCGTCAGACAATGGCAGGACGGAGACGGATCGGTGGCCCGGCGCGACGATCTGGCGGAGATCCTCGACAAGGTGCGGCCCGGTGACGTGACCGGCCTCACCGCGATCGACGAACACGACGACCGCGCGGATCCGGTGCGCGAGTTGCACAACCTGATCTCGCTCGCCGAGGTTCATCCGCACATGGGCTCGGTGGCACCCCGCGAACCCGCCCGCGCGGTGCACAAGGACGACCTCGCCCGGCTGTTCGGCCGGTTCGCGAACCACGGCTGACCGGCCGATGTCGTCCGGTTCAGCTGACCTCGCGCAGCCGCACGTCGGCGTCCAGGTCGCTGAACGCCTCCGCCGACCGGGCCGGCTTGAGGCCGACCTCGTCCTGGCTCATGGCTCAGCTCCTGTGTCCAGGGGAGTGCAGCTCATCCCTGCATCCCGATAGGAGATGGAGTCAGGCCGAGCGGTCGTCGTAGGCGGCGCGGGCCCGGTGCACCGCGGTGATGTGCGTCTCGGCCCAGCCCTTGATGGCCCGCTGCAACGGCAGCAGCTCGTGGCCGAGAGCGGTCAGCTCGTACGACACCCGCACCGGGACCGCCGCGGTGACGCTGCGGGTCACCAGGCCGTCGCGTTCCAGCTTGCGCAGCGTCTGGGTGAGCATCTTCTGGCTGGCCCCGGCCACCTCGCGGGACAGTTCGGCGTACCGCAGCGGCCCGTCCGCCAGCGCGGCCACCACCAGGGTCAGCCATTTGTCGCTCAGCGTGCCCAGCAGGTCGTGGCCAGGGCACTCGGCGAGGTTGGCGTTGTAGGCGCGCTGCGCCTCGTCCCGGCGCTCTGCGGCGGACCTCGTGACCATCGCGGCGGTCTCCTCCCGGTACGGTACGCACTCCCGGGTGCGTCCTTACCGCCCGACGATATCGCCCCTAGCGTCGCCACCATGAGAGCCGTGATCGTGCGCCGCTTCGGCGGCCCCGAAGTCCTGGAAGTGGCCGACCGCCCCGAGCCCCGCCCCGGCCCGGGCCAGGTCCGGATCCGCGTCGCCGCGGCGGCCGTGAACCGCATCGACCTGTCCACCCGCAGCGGCGCCATGACGCGGGCGGGCCTGCTGCCGCCCGCTGACGAGGTCAGGCTGGGCTGGGACGTCGCGGGCGTGGTCGACGAGGTCGGTCCGGGAGTACGTCGCCGCGCCCCGGGCCACACCGTCATCGGCCTGCGGGACGTCCTGTCGGCCGGCGGTGCGCAGGCCGAGTGGGTGGTGCTGGACGAGCTCGCGACCGCCCCGGCGCCCCGCACGGTGAGCCTGCCGGAGGCATCCACCCTTCCGCTGATCGGTCTCACCGCCGACCGCGCCCTGTCCCTGACAGGGCTGCGAGCGGGTCAGACCCTGCTGGTCACCGGTGCGGCGGGCGGGGTCGGCGGCCTGCTGCTGCAACTCGCCGCCCTTCGCGGCATCCGCACGGTCGCGGTGGCGGCCGGGACCGACGAGGAAACGGTACGGGAACGCGGCGCCGACGAGTTCGTGACCCGTACGGACCGGCTGGGCGCGGCAGTCCGCGACGTGATCCCCGGTGGAGTGGACGCGGTCGTCGATGCCGCCGTGGCGGGTGTCACAGCCCATGAAGCGCTGCGCGGTGGAGGGGTGTTCGTGGCCCTGGTGGCGCCGTTCGCCCCGCCACCGCTGCGCGCCACCAGCGTCGTCGTCCAGGAGGTGCGGGCCGACGGCGGCCGCCTGACGGCACTCGCGGCGCTGGTCGACGCGGGTCTGCTGACGCTGCGCGTGGCGGACACGATCCCATTGGCCGGCGTGGCCCGGGCCCACGAGCGGCTGGCCGCCGCCGGCCTGCGCGGACGGCTGGTGCTCGTGCCCTGACAAGCGTTCATCAAGGCTTCACAATGCCTACCTATTGGATGGATATGGTGGCGCCCATGACGAGATCCGTGCACGTGAGCGCCGCCGCCCCGGACGCCGCCCGCCGCCGGGCCGAGGAGGCGGCAGTCCGGCGCCAGTTCGAGAAGGACGCGCTCTGGAGCCGGATGATCGCCCCCGGCGGCCGGGTCCCGGACCTGCCCCTGATCGAGGTCGACCTGGGCCCGATCCACCTGCGCCGGCTGCTGGACACCGGGCCGCTGGTCCTGGTCTTCATCCGGTACGCGGGCTCGGCGGCCTGCGAGGAGACCGTGGTGGCGTACGAGCGGACGCTGGCCCCGGCCTGCACGGACCTGGGTGCCCACCTGGTGGCGGTGAGCCCGCAACGGGCGGAGCTGCTGGCCCCGGTCAAACACCGCAACGATGTGAGCTACCTGGTGGCGGCCGACCCCCGGCACACGCTGATCGACGCGTTCGGCCTCGGCTATCAGGCGCCGGCGGCCACCGAAGTGCTGGGCACGCGGCGATCGGTCCTGCCGTACCCGAGCGTGGTGGTCGCGGATCGCACGGGAACGGTGCGCTACGCGGACGTGCACCCGTTCACGGCGGCACGCACCCCGGCGGCGCCGATCATCGCGACCCTGCGCCAGCAGATCGGCTCGATCCCGGTGGCGCCGCGCGGCCGATCCTGACGCACGGTCCTGTCACTCCGGCGTGAGGCACGCGCTACGTCCCCGCGCCGAAGAGCAGCATGTCGGCGACGAAGCACGTCACCGCCCCCGATGAGTTGCGGCCGATCCAGGTCGGGTAGGCGCCGTCACCCCAGCCGCTCGACCACGCCACCATGCCCCCTTCGGCCAGGGTGGTGAAGCGGTCGAAGTCGAACCGCTCCCATTCCTCGGACAGCCGTTCGCGATTGTCCTCGTCGACGAAGCAGCCCAGCCCCGCGTCCACCCCGAAACCGAAGAACTCGCCGTCGCCCAGATCCAGCCGGTCCTGGCCGTCGCGCAGGGCCAGTTCCCAGGTGGCGGTGGGTGAGTCGGTGATCTGCAGGCGGGCGGCAGCCACCCGGCGATGGCCGGGATCGTCGGCGAAGGTCGCCACGCTGATCGTCACCGGATACCCGCCCGGCGCGACGGTGACGGTGAACGGCTCCTCGCCGTAGTCCAGTGACGACGGGTCGGCGGCCACCAGCCGCCCCGACGGCAGATGCAACGGCCCGGCCGCGTGGGTGGAGATGCGCGTCGTCCGGTCCCGGACCGGCCGCTCGGCGCCGTCGGCGAAGAGCTCCTCGATCCGGTACGGCCGCAACGGCCGGGGCGGCTGCCACGGGCGTACGCCGGCACGGACCGGCAGCGGATGCGACGACGCGTCGACGATCTCGGGCCGTCCGTCACCGGCGAACTCCAGCAGCGCCTGCCACTGGCCGAAAGCCGGAACGGCGAGACGCGGCGCCGGCGAGTCCGGCGTGAAGTCCTTCGCGCTGGAGTTGCCGCGCTCGACGAAATCGGTGCGGCGGCCGTTGAGCTCGAAGGAGACGGTCGTTGTGGTCGTACCCTGCCATCGGCGTGCCTCGCGCAGAAAGAGGTCGCCGGTCCTGCTTCTCCGCCACTGGTGGCGGGAGGCCCGCCCGCCGTAACCGTCGAAGCGGGTCAGCCCGAGATACCCGTCGCCGAGCGCGACGTCGACGACGGCGTGCGCCCGCCCGCCGGCCAGCAGAACTACCGAGTACGGCTCACCGCCGGCATGCCGGGCCTCAGCGATGTCTCTGGTCAGCGGATTGACCACCCCGTCGTCCCAGCCGTCGCAGTACACCGTCGTGAGCGTCGCCCCCATGACCGGCGAGTCTAGGAGACGGCGACCCCAGCCGACGTTTCTCTTCAGCACGTACTCGAATCTGTTGTCGTCTTGGAAGGCGGCGACGACCTCCCAGCCCTCGGCGCCGAGCGCGTTTCAGGCGAGGCCGTACACCTGGTTGAGGTCGAGCAGATGATGGCCGGCGACGGCCCGCTCCTCGAGGTCCAGCACCAGGACCAGGAACACGTCGGGGGTCTCGCACTGGATGAGGACGTGCTGGTACGGCGTGCCGGTCATGGTCCAGCCGTACGGCACGTCCCCGTCCGAGAAGTCGTGGCCCTCGAAGTCCGCCGGGGGGATCGCGTCGAAGTACGGCCAGAAGTCGAACGGCGGTGCCTCGTCCGTGTCGAGTCGCGCCGGTCGGGGCACCGTCGTGGCCTTGAACTCTTCCTCGGTCAGCTTGCGCACCCGATCAGCATGCAACGCCCACCTGCGTAGCCGGCGCGGGGGCCACTCACCCGGGCGAACCCACAGGTGACGCCGCAACCGGCGGCCGCTCCGCGCGTTCATCTGGCGTGCGGAGAATTGCGAGCTTGGCGCTGATCGTTGCGTGCGGCGGGGTGCTGGCCGGCTGCGCGGGTGCGGACGGCGGCGCGGGATCGACGTCGCCCGCCGGGAGCGCTGATGAGACGCGGCCGGGTGGGTGGGAGGCGATCGTCGACAGGGTCATGCCGGATGGTGGCCGCCCGCCGACGATGCCGGATGAGGACGATCAGGGCCGGATGCCGCCGGCGAGCGGACAGGGAGCCGGCGGGCTGGGCCAGGACGGACCGGGCCTCGATGGACAGGGCCTCGTCGGATCGGGAGGCGGCGGGCAGGCGCCTGACGGGCCGGCGGTGGCCCCGCCGGCAACCGGCACCGACGACGCCGGCACGCCGCACGCCGGATTCGACACGCCGGCTCCACCACCGCCCGCGCCCCCGGGGGCTCCCGGAAAGCCCGCGCTACCGGCGGCTCCCGGAAAGCCGGCGCCCCCGGCGGCTCCCGGGAAGACGGCCGTGCCGCCGTTGCGGACGATGGGGCCGGGCAACGCACCGCCGGCCAGGACGCACGTCGTCGTGGTGACCCCCGGCATGGGATCGGGCACCGTCGCGCCGGGCATCGGACAGGCCGTGCCGGCGCGGCCGATGATGGGCCCGGGCGGGGGCACTTCGATCTCGGGCGGCGGTGACAGCGGCGGGATGTCGGCCGCTCGCTGATGCCCCGGACGCAACGCCGGCAGGGAGCCGGCCGGCGCACCCCGCCGACGGACACCAAGTCGGTGCGACAGCGCATGCGAGAACGGGAGTGGCGCACCTGGTCTCTGGAGAAGTGGACCGCGGTCCTCAGCGGGGTGGTGACGGTGCTCACCGCGGTCGTCGCCCTGGGATGGTGGGTGGGGCCCGTCGTCGTGAAGAAGCTGACCTCGCGTGCCGCGGTCTGCGGCATCTCCGAGAAGGGCCGGGTGCTGCTCGACGCCGCCTGGCTGACGGTGCCGGCGGAAGGCGCCGGTGATCCGCGGCCCGCGGTGACCGGCTCCTGCAACTCGCGCGGTGGCGGTCGGTCGGTGTCCCGGCGCGGCCCGGGGAGCTATGAGGTGATCCTGCAGGATCTGGGCGTCGACGGCGGCACGGTCGAGGTGACGGCGGTTTCCGGCGCGCACCGGGTCTGCGGCACGGGCGGCTGGGGCCGTACGGCCGACGGGGTCGACCTGACGATCCGGGTGACCTGCGTGGACGGCCGGGGTGCCCGTGCCGACTCCGGGTTCGCGGTGCGGTTCCTCCAGGGGTACGTGGGCATCGGTACGCTCGCCTACCTGCGCTACGAGCTCGGCACCACGTCCCCCTTCATCCCGGACGACAACTACAGCTTCAACTCGTTCCACCGACCGAATTCGGTCAAGCGCCTCCGGGCCGGCGTGTACGTGGCCTCTCTGCAGGGCGTGCAGCGGTCGGCGGACAGCGG
The DNA here is from genome assembly GCF_040649415.1 of Actinoplanes sp. NPDC048967. Taxonomy (NCBI): domain Bacteria; kingdom Bacillati; phylum Actinomycetota; class Actinomycetes; order Micromonosporales; family Micromonosporaceae; genus Actinoplanes; species Actinoplanes sp. NPDC048967. The sequence continues at coordinate 490,737 of NZ_JBEZFL010000001.1, read as the reverse complement.
CATGCCGGGCGTGGTCAAGGTGACGCCCGTGGGCGACGTCGTCCACGCCTGCAACCCGACGGTCTGGGATCCGCATCATGACGAGGTCACCGGCGCGGGATGGATGCAGGTCGAGGTGGAATGCTTCGACGCCGCCGGAGCGCCGGTCGACAGCCGCTTCGCTCTCAGCTACTCGGTCGGCCTGGCCGCCCCGCCTGGGATCGTGGCCAGGGGTGCCCAGCTCTGGAGCAACCAAGCGGCGATGCGCAGCTTCACTCCCAACCCGGTCTGGCAGTTCTCGTCCGCCGGCCCGCTGGCCCTGGTCGAGCGCCGGTCCGCCGGTGACTACGTCGTGAAGATGCCGGCCGCCGAGCTGACCCGCGGCGGGCACACGCAGGTCTCCGCCTACCACACCGCCGCGTCCTGCCACCCGGACGCCGTACCGCACGAGCGGGACGACGTCGTCAGCGTCAGGATCCGCTGCTGGTCCCGTGGCGCCCCTGCGGACGCCCGCTTCTCGCTGCTGTTCCAGAGCTGAGGCAGCACGGGCCGGGGCGGCGCGGACTCCGGCCCGGCGGGCCCCGGGCGCCGCTGAGCAGGTGGCACGATGGGCGCATGACTCTGGACCTGTTCGCGGGGATCCCGGTCCGTGACTACGCCGCCGCCACGGCCTGGTACGAGCAGCTCCTCGGGGAGCCGCCGTCGTTCCTGCCGAACGACACCGAAGCGGTCTGGGAGCTCGCGGAGCACCGCTTCCTGTACATCGAGGTGCTCCCGGACCGGGCCGGGCGCGCCCTGCACACCGTCTTCGTCAGCGACTTCGACGACCGCCTGGCCGCGATCGCCGGTCGCGGCCTGACCCCGGCCCACAGCGAGACCTACGACAACGGCGTGCGCAAGGCGATCTTCCGGGATCCGGACGGCAACGAGATCGGGTTCGGCGGCGGCCCGGTCTGAGATCACCGCGGCTGCGGCGCGGCCGCGGTGACCGGGTCGCGGCGCGGACGGCGCAGGCGGTTCTCCGCGTACGCCATGCCGACCAGCACGATCACACCACCGGCCACAGTGGTCAGAGTGATCCGCTCGCCCAGCGTGATCGCCCCCACGACGACCGCCGCGATCGGTACGAGGTAGTTGACCGCGGAAGCCGTCGTCGCGCCCACCTCGCCGATGAGCCGGAAGTACAGCACGTACGCCAGCCCGGTGCTCAGTACACCGAGCAGCACGATGCTCACCGTCACCCGCGAGGTCAGCGACACCGCGCCCCACTGCAGGAACGGGCTGACCGCCGCCTGCAGCACCACAGCCATGGACAGCTGTCCGGCGGCGAGCGACATCGGCGCGAGGTGGCGCGGCGACAGGAACTTGCGGACGTAGACGAAGCCGGCGGCATAGCTGACCGCCGCGCCGAAGCACGCCAGCTCCCCACCGGCCGACCCGCCTCCGGTGCGCCACGGCGCGATGACCACGACCAGGCCGGCGAAGCCCACCAGCAGCCCGATCAGCTTGCGCGCGGTGGCGCGTTCCTCGGCCAGCGCGAAGGCCGCGACCGAGAGGGTGAGCAGCGGGGTCGCGCCGACCAGCACCCCGGCGATGCCGGCGCCCGCGGTGCGCTCGCCGTAGGAGAGCAGCAGGAACGGGATGACGTTGCCGAACAGGGCTGCGGCGGTCAGGTGGCCCCAGACGGCGGCACCGCGTGGCAGCCCCACCCGGCGGATCGCGGCGATGCTCAGCAGCACCGCCGCGCCCAGCACCAGCCGGGCCAGCACCAGCTGAGCGGGGGAGAGGCCGGCCAGGGCCTCCTTGATGAACGTGAAGCTGCTGCCCCAGAGGAGCGCCAGAACCAGGAAGCGAATCTTCATGGTCCTATCCTCGAAGTGCGAGGGCTCCGGCGTCCACCAGCTGTTTCTAAGCGCTTCCGTTAAGCAGAAGTGAAAGATTGCTCCAGCTCGGCGGCGGCCCGGCGGAACGCCTCGACGACCGGTCGCAGGTGCGGCGCCTGCTCGGCCGCGGGCCGCAGGAAGACCGAGACCTGCCGCGCCGGCTGTTGCGCCCGGGGCGCCCGTAAAGTCAGGCCCGGCGTCTGGCCGGCGGTGCACATCCGCGGCGCCAGCGCGACGCCGTGCCCGGCGCGGACCAGGGCGAAGACCGAGACGTAGCTGTCCGCCGTGTGGGCGATCCGGGGCGTGAAGCCGGCCAGCGAGCACTCGCGCAGGGCGATGTCGCGGCACAGGCCGGCCGGCGGCACGATCCACTCCTCTTCGGTGAGATCGGCGAGACACAGATCAGCGGTGGCCGCCCGCGGATGCCCGGCCGGCAGGATCACGTCCAGCGGATCGACCAGCAACGGCGTACGGGTGAAGCGCGCGTCGTCCGCCCGTACCTCGCCATCGAGCCCGACCACGACGTCGGTCTCGTCACGCAGCAGCCGGTCGAGCGCCTCCTCGGTGTCCGCCTCGCGCACCCGCAGGGTGAGTCGCGGCGCGTCCGTGGCCAGGCGGCCCATCGCCGGCACCGCCAGAGCCGGCACGGCCGTGGTGAAGATGTCCACCCGGACCGTCGCCGCCGCCCCGCTCACATAGGCGTCCAGCTCGGTCTGGGCCAGCTCCAACTGGGCGAACAGCCGGTCGGCGTGGCGCAGCAGCAGCCAGGCGGCGTCGGTCAGCCGCACCCGCCGCCCGTGCGGCTCCAGCAGGGGCGCCCCGACGTCCTTGGCCAGCAGCGCGAGCTGCTGCGACACCGCCGACGATGTCATGTGCAGCGCGGAGCCGACGGCGGTGACCGTGCCGCGGTCGCGCAGCTCCCGCAACAGGCGCAGCCGCCGCAGGTCGATCTGTCCCATGTCCGCATCCTAGGCGGAGGATTTATATAAGCACTGTTACAGTTTGCCGATGCCGCCTCCCGATCTGCTCGACAGCAGCTACTACGGTCCGCTGTTCCGCCTGCTCGCCGACATGGACGCCGACATCGCCGGGCTGTACGCCGAGGCCGGCATCGAGGGGGTCCGGACCCGCTTCGTCGGCCCGATGATCGAGCTCGGCCGCGGCGGCCCGCTGACCATCAAGGAGATCGCCGAACGCCGCAAGGTCAGCCACTCGGCGATGAGCCAGACCGTCGCGGCGATGCGCAAGGCCGGCCTGGTCGAGCCGGCCGGCGACAGTGACGGGCGCAAGCGCCGGGTCCGGCTCACCGCCCGGTCCCGCGAGCTCCTGCCGTTCCTGCAGGCCGAGTGGCGGGCCACCGAGGCGACGGTGCTGGCGCTGGACGCCGAGCTGCCGTACCCGATCATGCGGGCGGTGGCCGACATCCAGGCCGCGCTCAGCGCCCGCCCGTTCGCCCAGCGGTTGCGCGATCACCTCGCCGGCGAGCAGTCGTGAGCGCGCTCGACTCCCTGGTCGACCTGCGCCCGCTGCGCGAGAACCGCACGTTCCGCCGGCTGTGGCTGGGCACCACCGCCTCCGGCCTCGGCGGCCAGTTCGGCGGTTTCGCCGTCGTCTACTACATCTGGGAACGCACCCACAGCGCCGCCATGGTCGGGCTGGTCGGCCTGGTCACCGCGGTCCCGCTGATCGTGCTCGCGCTGGCCGGCAGCGCCTTCACCGACCACGTCGACCGGCGGCGGCTGGCGCTGGGCTGCTCGTACGGTCAGCTGCTGATCAGCGTGGGGATGGCCGGGGTGGCCGCCTCGGACGTGGGCGGCGTACCGCTGATGCTGGTCCTCGCCGGCGCCGCCTCCGGGCTGGCCGCCCTGGGCGGGCCGGCCAAGCAGACCTTCACCCCGGTGCTGCTCAGCGGGCACCGGCTCGCCGCCGGCCTGGCCCTGAACCACCTGTCCTTCCAGCTCGCCATGCTGCTCGGCCCGGCCGCGGCCGGCCTGGTCACCGCGCAGTGGGGGACGACCTGGTGCTTCGTCATCGACGCGGTCACCTTCGGCTTCGCCCTGATCGGCATCGCCGGCCTGCCCCGGGGAGTGCAGGGCGCGACGGGCCGCCCGGGTGCGGCGGCGGTCCGCGACGGACTCGCGTTCACCGTCCGCACCCCGCAGGTCCGGGGCGCGTTCCTGGCCGACCTGGCCGCCACGCTGCTGGCCATGCCGATCGCGCTGTTCCCGGTGATCAACGAGGAGAGGTTCGGCGGCCGGCCGGAGATCCTCGGGCTGTTCATCACGGCCGTCGCCGTCGGCGGGGTGCTCGCCTCGGTGCTGTCCGGCCTGGCCACGCACCGCCGCCACCCCGGGACGGTGCTGCTGATCTGCGGAGCCGTCTGGGCGGTGGCGCTGGGCCTGGCCGGACTCAGCGGCCACCTGCTCGTCGTGCTGGGTCTGCTGGCGGTGGCCGGTGCGGCGGACACCTGGGCGGTCGTGTCCCGGGGCACGGTGGTGCAGACGGTGACGCCGGCCGCGTACCGGGGGCGGGTGGCCTCGCTCGAGCACATCGTCGGCTCGGCCGGCCCGCAGCTCGGCAATCTGCGGGCCGGCCTGGTCGCCTCGGTGACCTCGGGCGGCGCGTCCCTGGCCATCGGTGGAGTCCTCGGCGTCGTCGCGACAGGACTGATCGCGCTGACGACACCCGCGCTGCGCCGCTTCACCGTCGAGGACCGGGTCACCGAACCAGCGCCCTGACCGGGCCGGCCCGCTACCGCTCGCTTCAGTGCTGGCCGGCCTCGGCCGGTGGGCGCCGGGCCGGTCCCGCCACCGCGTAGGTGACGAGCCCGCCCAGCGCCAGCAGCCCGGCCGTGACGTTCGCGGCCGTGCTCTCCGGAGGCTGGGCCTGCCACGTCAGGACCTGGCCCAGGACCGGTTCCGAGCGGGGGTACAGGGCGGCGGCCAGGGTCCAGGCCAGCGGCAGGAACCAGGCCCTGGCGGTGCCCGTCGTCGCGGCGGCCAGAGCGGTCAGCCCCAGCAGCCCGGCCGCGTCGCGCACCATCATCCACCCGGGACCGAAGCGGGCGCCGGTGGCCAGCGTGACCAGCATCAGCACCACGACGACCAGCAACGCCACCAGCAGGTGCGCGACCCGTCGCCGCGGCCAGCGCAACGCCGCCGTGCCCTCCAGCGCGTCGTCCGGACCGCCGAGCGTGGCGGTCAGCGCGACGACCAGCAGCAGCACGGTCAGGGCGACCATCTGGAAGCCCACATCGCGCGCGTTCGAGAACACCGACCACAAGGACCACATCAGCACCGCGATGCTGCCGGCCGCGGCCAGCGCCATCGGTGCCCGCCGGGACCGCAGATAGAGCGTCAGCCACCTCATCGGGCGTTCCCGGTGAGCAGTCCCTCGTCGACCGAGCAGCTCAGCGCGGCCCGGCGCAACGCCACCACACGCTTCTGGGCCTCGGCCTCGGGCAGCTGCCGCAGGCTCTGCCACAGTTGCACGGCACTGTCGAGCATCGCGGGGTCGGACATCTCGTCGGCCACCGGCTCTCGTCCGGTCAACCACGAGGCGGCGGCGACCCGCTCCGGCCAGCCGGCCGGCTTCTCACATCCGGGCGGGCTCGCGAACGCTCCGAACACCACTTCCGCCGGGATCGCGGACGGCTCCAGCACGTGTCCGTCCGGGCCGGCCTCGACGCTGACCAGGGCGACATCCTCACGCCACGCCGGGTAGACGTCGGGGTACGCGGTGGTGTCCTCGTGCACCTCGGTCGGTCCGCCCGGCAGCTTCGTCAGAACCGTCAGGGCCTCGCGGGCCTTGGGCGTCACCTCGGCCAGCAGTCCGGAGTGGACCCGGCTGACACACACCCGCGGCTGGTCGTCGGTGCAGACCAGGGCCCGCGCCACCGGGTCGATCGCGTCCGTCACGAACCTGTTCTGGTGCGGCATCACGGTGACAGCCAGTGCCGCGCCCAGCACCAGCGGCAGCAGCGCGGCCACCCGGATCCGCCGGCCGCCGGACGCGAACAGCAGCACGGCGGCGACGGCCAGCGCGGCCAGCCAGACGGCCTGGGCGGCGCTGACCCGGCCGGGCACGGTCGCGTAGGCATCGGGCATGTTCATCTCGTAGATCGGCGAGAACACCAGCGCCAGCCACCCTCGGGGCCGTGTCGCGGCCGGGATCAGCAACAGCAGCGCCAGGCCGGCGATGCCCAGCGCCGGGGCGGTCACCAGCGAGGGCAGCAGACGGCCGACCGCCAGGCCGACCCAGACCGCCGCGACCAGTGCCAGCACGCCGACGGCCGTGACGGCCAGGACGGCCGCCGGGAAGTACCGCGCGGTGCTGACGATCCACAAGGCGCCCGCGATCCCCATCGCCAGGTAGCCGCCCACCACGGCGACCCCCATCGCGCCGACCGTCGGCACGATCCGGTGGGCCCGCGGGCGCGGGGTGCTGCCGAAGAGCTCCTCCACGTTGGACCGGTGCTCCCGCCGGGCCTGCCAGGCACCGGCGGCGAGCGCCAGCGGCCAGAGCACCGCCAGATAGAGCCGCTGCGTCATGGCCAGCTGCATCCACCCGGTGGAGAAGCCGATCCCCTCGGCGAAGAAGAGCAGCAGGGTGCCGGCCACCGCCAGGGCCAGGGCCGAGCCGAGCGCCGCCGAGCGGCGCAGTTCGATACCGAGGATGCGGGTCATCTGCCGGCCTCCGCCCGGTGCCGACGCAGCAGCGCGGAATAGCCGCGTTCGGCCGGGCTGTCCCCGGCGTCGCCCTGGCCGCCCTGCGTCATGAGGTCGTCCGGCGTGCCCTGGTAGACCAGCCGTCCCTCGTTGATCAGGACGACGTCGGTGCAGGCGACGACCACGTCCTCGACCAGGTGGGTGGAGACCAGCACGCAGCTGTCGACGCCGAGATCCCGCAGCAGTTCCCGGAAGTCGAGCCGCTGCTCCGGGTCGAGCCCGACGGTGGGCTCGTCGAGCAGCAGCACGGCCGGGTCGTTGACGATCGCCTGGGCGATGCCGGCCCGGCGCAGCATGCCGCCGGACAGCGTCTTCATCCGGGCGCCGGCCTTGGCCGTGAGGCCGACCCGGTCGATCGCCCGCTGCACCGCGCCCGGCACCGCCGACTTCGGCATCTCCTTGAGCCAGGCCATGTACTCGACGAACTCCCGGACCGTGAACCGGGGATAGAAGCCGAACTGCTGCGGCAGGTAGCCCAGGCCGCGGCGGACCCGGCGCAGATCGGCCCGGCCGTCGACCGCCTCGCCGAGCAGCGTCAACCGGCCGCCGGCGGGCTTCACCACCGTGGCCAGCGCCCGCATCAGCGTGGTCTTGCCGGCGCCGTTCGGGCCGAGCAGTCCGTGCACCCCGGTGCCGAGGGCCAGGTCCAGCCCGTCGACGGCGAGATGCCGGCCGGCTCGTACCCGCAGCTCCTGGGCATGCACGGCCCAAGGGTGGGTGGTGGGAGCCGTCTCGTCCGCGCTCACCGTACGCATCATCAATCCTCCGAAATAATGGGCAGACGCCCGGGAGCTCAGTTGTGGCTGGACAGCCGGCGGAAGTTGTCGGCCCGCAACACGGCGAGCCCGGCCAGCGTGAGGGTGAGCAGCGCCCACCCGGGAGAGCTGCCCGCTCGCAGCACCGCCGGCAGTTCGGCGGTGGCCACGGCCGGCGCGATCACGGCCAGCGCCCAGACCGCGCCGAGGCCGATGGCGGCCAGGCGCACCCCGACGAAGCCGCCCAGGGCGATGGTCGCGGCGGTGAAGGCCAGGCACGGCAGCAGCGTCAGGGCCATTGAGGTTCCGGTACGGGTGCTGGCCAGCGCCAGCGCCGGCACCACCACGGCCAGCACTCCGGCCGTACGCCGTAACAGCATCGTCAGCCCGGCCGCCGGCGTACCCGCGATCAACTCCCAGGCCGGGTCGTGACGCCGGCTCCACGCGATCGCGACGCCCGGCAGCGGCGCCACCGGAGCCAGCAGCGCGACCAGCGACGGGAGCCCGGGCGCCAGCGCCTGGAGCAGCACCGCGCAGGCCAGCACCGCGACCGTCATGGTGAGCCACGGCATCAGGTGCCAGACCACCCAGCGGTGCCGTGCCGCCGACCAGCGCGGCCGGCGCACCGGGGCCGGACCGGCGGCGATGCCGTCGTCGAGTCCGGCGGCGACCCGGGCGAGCAGGCTCCGGGTGTCGTCCGCCGTGCTGCCCGCCACCAGGGCCCGGCAGTGCGCGCACCCTTCCAGGTGCACCTCGACGGACCACACCGTGACCTCGTCGAGCTCGGCCGCCGGGTCGGCGTAGCGGGCGATCACCGCGGGGTTCGGATGGGTCGTCATGACAGCGCCTCCCGCAGCGCGAGCCGGGCCCGCCGGGCCCGGGATTTCACGGTGTTCTCCGGTACGCCCAGCAGCAGCGACGTCTCCCGCACCGAGAAACCGTCGAGCACCATCGCCTGCAGCACCTGTCGCGCCTCCGGTGGGAGCACGAGCAGGGCGTGTTCCAGCTCCTGACCGACCCGGGCGGCCATCACCTCGTCCTCGGCGGCCGGCGCGACCGTCTCGGTGAGCGCCACCGCCGGGAGCTGGTTCTGCCGGGCCCGGCGCCGGAACGCGTCGACCAGGCGGTGGGCCGCGATGGTCCACAGCCAGCCCACCCCGCTGCCGGAGGTGGCGGACCCGGCAAAGGTGCCCGCGGCCCGCCACACGGCCAGGTACGTCTCCTGCATCACGTCGGCGACGACGTCCTCGTCGGCGCACCGGCGACGCAACCGGGCGAGCAGCCACGGCGACGTACGCCGGTACAGCTCGTCGAAGGCGCCCCGGTCACCGGCGGCGGTGCGGCGTACGAGGTCGTCCTCGCCGGCCGCGTCCAAGCTTCGTCTCACACCCAGCAAGACGAAAGATCACCGCTCGCGGTTCTCCCGATGGTGTGACATGAGTCACGAAATGCCCCGGGCTCGCCGCCGGTGGCGGGTCTCCGAGCCGGTGCCCCGCTGTCCTAGGCTGGCGTGAATGTGGCTTACCTCGCTGTTGCGGCGGCATCACGAAGTGGCGAAGTTCCTCGTCGTCGGCGGCGTCTGCTTCCTGGCCACGACCGCGGTCAACTACGCGCTGAAGCTGACGGTCCTGCCCCACAAGCCGGTCACCGCGCTGAGCATCGCCACCGTCCTGAGCACGATCCTGTCCTACGCGCTGAACCGGGAGTGGTCCTTCCGCACCCGCGGCGGCCGGCTGCGGCGGCACGAGGCCTCGCTGTTCTTCGTCGTCAGTGCGATCGGCATCGTGCTCACCGTGCTGCCGCTCTATGCCTCCCGGTACGTGTTCCTGCTGCGGGTACCCGAGGTCAGCCGGCCGGTGCAGGAGATCGCCGACTTCGTCAGCGGCATCGTGATCGGCACCGCCGTCGCCATGGTGTTCCGGCTGTGGGCTTTCAAACGTTTCGTCTTCCCGCACGCCGAGGTCCGTCCCCGCCGGACCCGCTCGTCGGGGCCGGACCTCGGCGTGCGGCCTGCCGGGTCGCCGATCAGCGGCCCGCGTCGCCCGGCCGGTCCCGCAGCTGGATCTCCGCGCTGTTCTGCAGGAAGCTCTGCTGCGACACCGGCACCAGCACCGCGTCGCGATGGAAGCCGGGCAGGTCGATCGCCCCGCAGCTGATCATCGTCGCCTTGAGCTTGGCGATGGTCAGGGCCACGTTGTCGTAGAGGCTGCCCGCGTACGGCACGTAGCCGTCGACACCCTCCTCGAAGGTGAGCCGGCTGCCACCGCCGTGCTCGTAGCGCGACACGTTGCGGGCCCGGTTGGAGCCCTCACCCCAGTACTCCTTGAAGAACTGACCGCCGACCCGGACCAGCGGCGACGGGCTCTCGTCGAAGCGGGCGAAGTAGCGGCCCAGCATCACGAAGTCGGCGCCCAGGGCGAACGCCACCGCCATGTGCGCGTCGGTCAGCAGGCCGCCGTCGCAGCACAGCGGCACGTACACCCCGGTCTCGGCGGCGTACGCGTCCCGCTCGGCCACGACGTCGATCAGCGCCGACGCCTGACCGCGCCCGATGCCCTTCTGGTCGCGTGTGGTGCAGATCGAGCCGCCGCCGATGCCGACCTTGACGAAGTCCGCGCCGGCGTCGGCCAGGTAGCGGAACGCGCGGGCGTCCACCACGTTGCCCGCGCCGATCCGCACCTCGTCGCCGTAGGTGTCCCGGACGAACTTCAGGGTGTCGGCCTGCCACACCGAATAGCCGTCGGAGGAGTCGATGCAGAGTAGGTCGGCGCCCGCTTCGACCAGTGCCGGGATGCGTTCGCGGTAGTCGTGGGTGTTGACCCCGGCGCCGACCCGGAACCGCTTGTCGGCGTCGATGGACTCGTTGCGGAACCGCTTGTGCAGCTCGTAGTCGCGGCGCAGCACGATGGACTGCAACAGCCCGTCGGCGTCGACCACCGGCAGCACGTCGAGGCGGTGGTCCCAGATGAGTGTGTTGGCCTCGGACAGGGTGATCGAGGGCGGGGCGGTGACCAGAGCCTGGGCCGGGCGCATCCGGGAGTCGACCGGGCTGCCCAGGTCGTGCCGGTGCGGATGGAAGTCGTCGGTCGAGATGAGCCCGACGAACCGCCCGTGCGGGCTGCCGTCGTCGGTGACCACCGCGACGTCCCGTTCGGCCGACTCCAGCAGGAGGGCGACCTCGCCGAGGGTGGCCGACGGCTTGATGTTGATATCGGAGAACCGGAAGCCGGCCTTGTGCCGCTTGACCGCCTGCACCATCGCGGCCTGGGCGGCGACCGGCTGGTTCTGGTGCACGAAGCTGAGCCCGCCGCACTGGGCCAGCGCGATGGCCAGCCGCGGCGAGGACACCGCACCCATGATCGCGCTGGTCAGGGGAGTGGCCACCCGGACGGCCGCGGGCTCACCGACCCGGTGGCGCACCAGCGGCGCGCCGAGGTCGACGTTGTCCGGGGTGCAGCCGGCGGTGGTGAGGCCGGGGACGAGCAGGAATTCGTTGAGCGTTCGCGACACTTCGTCGAGGATCTTCACAAGGCTCCTGAGCAGTGGGCCGGGCCGACATAAAGGTACGAACCTAGCAGCCGGCCGGTCCTCAGGGGCGTGCAGTCGCCCGGTCGAGGACGTCGTCGGCCGGGCAGCGGCCGCGCAGCACGTACCGCTCGGTGAAGTCGGCCACCGCGTCCCGCAGCTCGCGCGAGACCCCCTGCCGGGAGAGCGACGCGTACGCGGCCACGAAACATTCCCGCGCGACCGCCGCCAGCTCGGGATCGGTGAGTGCGTCGCGGGCCGCGCGTTCCCAGAGCCGGGGCGTGCCCGCCAGCATCCGCGTCGCCGCCTCGGCCTCGGTGGCCGCCTGCGGATCGTCGAGCAGCGCGGCGATGACCGCGAGCGGCACCCGCCAGCCGGTGCCGGGCTGGCGGTCGGCCACGTCGAGCTCCAGGTGCCCGCGGGCCGCCACCGGGGGCCGCAGGCCGGCCAGGTGCCGGGTGAGGTCGGTGATGGTGGGGCGGTCGCCGGGCCCGGACCGGCTCCAGGCTCGCAACGTCCGGCCCGTGCCCGCCACCGGAGCGTCCAGGACCAGGGCCGTCCAGGCGCCGCGCGGGTCGGCTCCGGGTGGCGCGGACGGCAGGCCGCGCCGCAGAGCCTGGCGGGTGCTGCGCCAGCCGGACGGCCGGCCGTGCCGCAGCGGCGCGTTGGCGAACGCCGCCGCCAGCACGGGAGCGAGTGCGTGGGCCAGATCCCACCGCCGGCGCAGCCCGAACGGCCCGTCCCCGTCGATGCCGGCCTCCAGCGCCACCCGGATGCCGGCGGTCGCCGTGGCGTACGTGTCATCCGGGGCGGTCGCCGGGTCGACGGCGTCGGCGGCCTCGGCCAGCACGGCGAGCCGGTGCCCCGCGATCAGCGGGTGCGGCACCGGCAGGTCCTCGGCCATCCGCGCGGCGCAGACCTCGAGGCCCGGCGACGGTGGACCGCTGACCACCGCGATCCGCCGCGAGCGGGCGCCGAGCAGGCCGTGCCGCAGCGGCGCGCGTTCCCGTAGCGAGCCGACCAGCGAGAGCGGCAGTCCCGGCTCGTCGAGCAGCAGGTCCACGGAGAGGCCGACGAAACCCGGGAGCCCGGGGGCGAAGGCGTGCTCGGCCACCAGGAGCTCGGCGGCCGGTTCGGTCAGCGACATCACGCGGCGCTCCCTGGTCGATGCGGAAGCTCATCCTACTCACCCGACGGGAATTGTGGGCCTTAGGAGTGGCGGTGGTCCAGGGCCACGAAGCGGTAGCCGCGGGCTTTCAAGGCCGGGATGACCGTGCGCAGGGCGGTGTAGGTCTGCGAGCGGTCACCGCCGCCGTCGTGGCAGAGCAGGATCTGGCCCGGCCGGGCGGCCAGCAGGCGCCGGGTGATGGCCGCGACGCCCGGGCGGGACCAGTCGCGCGGGTCGTCGCTCCAGTCCAGCGGGACCATCCGGGCCTTCGCCGCCGCCCGCAGCAGCGCCGGTGACCAGTCGCCGCCGGGGGAGCGGAACAGCGCCGGGGCGTACCCGGTGGTGTCGTAGATCTTCTCCTGGGCGCGGGCGAGCTCCTTGCGCAGGAGACGGTCCGGACGGCGGCCCATCTGGGTGGGATGGCTCCAGGTGTGGTTGGCCACCTGATGGCCGTCGCGGACCACGCTGCGGGCCACCGCCTCGTGCCCGAGCACCTGGTTGCCGATCATGCAGAACAGCGCGGGCACGTGGTGCTTGTCCAGCAGCCGCAGGATCTTGGGCGTCCACAGCGGGTGCGGCCCGTCGTCGATGGTCAGCGCGACCGCGTCGGACGGGAACGCCGGGCCGGGCAGCGCGCGCCGGTAGTCCTTGAGGGTGAACACCGGATCCTTCAACGGCCGCAGGCCGGCCGGCGCCGGTGGCTTCCCGGACGGCCGCGGTGCCGCCGGTCGCGGCGAGGTGGTGGCCCGAGGCGCCGGTGCGCGCGCATCCGACGCCGACGCCGATCCGGCCAGCACCAGTGCGCCGGCCAGCCCAGGCCCGGCCCGCAGCAGGCGCCGCCGCGAGATCGCCGGCTCCCGCGCACTCGCATCGTCACTGTCCGTCACGGACGGAGCGGACGATTCGCGCCTGAGGAAGGAGGGACGATGGATGATCATGTGACAGAAAGCTACCAAGGCCGGACAAGGTGGCTCGCACGGCGGCTGAGGTGCTGACGCACCGACCGGGTCACCGGCCAAGCATGCCCGGCCACCACCAGAGCGGCCGCGGACCGGCACGGCCGCCGTGTCGATGGTGCGGTGACCACCGCCGGGCATCGGGTCGCGCGCGTGGACCGCGAGGTTCACCAGCACCTGTTCCCGCAGTGTTCCGCCGGACCTGAGTGCCCGCCGGCGGCCTCCGCGCGCCCGGGTAGTCTGCATCCGCGTCGTCACAGCCGGTTGATCAAGCCGCGCCGGCGCGCCTGTGCGGAGGGATCAGCCCGTGGCCGAGGATGTCGAGCCGCAGAGTCGAACCGGCGGCTTCTCCGGGCGGCGCCGGCTCGCTGCCGTCCTGGGTGCGGCGGCGGCGGTCCTGGCCGTCGGCGTACCGGTGGCTCTGGCCGGCCGGACGATCTCCGGGCCGCCGGGCGCCGAGGCCGTCCTGCCGTCTCCGCCCGCCGGTGAGTCGCCCCCGTGGGCCGGCGAAGCTGACGGCATGCCGCCGCCCCCGCCGGCCGTCGAGCCGACCGGTGTGCCGGTGGCGAAGCCGGTCCCCGGGCAGGTGAAGGGCCATCCCGTCGACGACGGCTGCCCGGTGACCGCGCCGCTCCTGCTCGACGCCCTGCGCACCGGCGACCGCTATCGGCACCTCGCCACCACCGGCGGGCTGGACGACATCGACTGCTACGACAACTACGCCCTGGCCCGCGTCCGGCCCGACGGCGCCGACGTGGTCTTCCGCTACTCGCCGCTGACCGAGACCTGGCACGCGATCGCCGGCGCCTGCGCCGAGGTGCCCGCCGACATCCGCGCCCACCTCAGCCGCTGTGCCTGAACGAGCTCAGGTCAGCACCACGTGGGGCTTGGCGAAGCCGTTGAAACGGGACGCGTACACGGTCGTGTAGGCGCCGGCGGAACCGATGAACAGCTCCTCACCCTCCCGCAGGTCCGCCGACAGGGGTACGTCCCGGGCGTACGTGTCCTGGCCGTCGCAGGTCGGGCCGGTGATGTGCCAGTTTCGCCGGGCCGCCGAGCGGCGCGCGTCCCAGATCGGGTAGCGCAGCTCCCCGCCGGACTCGAGCACCTCCATCATCCCGTTGAAGACGCCCAGGTCGGTGTGCACCCACCAGCCCGACGGCCGGCGGGCGACCCCGATGACCCGGCAGCGGAAGGTCCCGGCCTCGGCGACCAGGCACCGGCCCGGTTCGGCGAAGACCTCCACCGGGTACGGCAGCTGCGCGATGCCGGCCGCGGCGGCCCGGCCGAACGCCGCCAGTGCGGGCACCGGCTCGTCGTAGACAGCGGGGAACCCGCCGCCGATGTCGACCATCTGCAGCCGGATGCCGTGGCTGACGAGTCTGGCCAGGACGGTGTGCACGTCCTCCAGCGGCCCGGTGAGCGCGGCCGGGGTCAGCGACTGCGACCCGATGTGGAAGGTGATCCCGTACGGCACCAGCCCGAGCGTGCGCGCGCGGACCAGCAGCTCGATCGCCCCGGGCACGTCCACGCCGAACTTGCCCTCGCTGGGCACCAGGCTGGCCCGGTCGCCGGTCGACAGCCGGGCGTAGACGCAGCTCCCGGGGGCTTCCTCGGCCACCCGCTCCAGCTCGTCGAGCGAGTCCACCGAGAACCGGTAGACGCCGGCGCGGGCGGCCCCGCGGGTCTGTTCGCGGGCGCGAACCGGATTGCTGAAGAGCAGATCCTGGCCGCGGACGCCGAGCGACCGCAGAATGCCCACCTCGTCGACCGAGGCGACCTCGAAACGGGCGCCCGCGGTGTGCAGCACGCGCAGCACCCCGGGGTCGGTATTGCATTTGGTCGCGAAGAATGGACGGACGTTCGGGAATGCGTTCTTGAATTCTTCGACGGCAGCGGCTATACGCGCGGATTTCATCTCGAGGACGGGCACGCCGGAAACGGAGGGAGGGCCTTGCAGTCCGGCCGGCGGATCGGCTACCGCGGGGCCTGCAGGAAAAGTGCGCAACGGGGAACCCCTTCACGCTGGGTGACAGCTCCGCTGCTGAGCGTACACCTCGGGGGTCCTCCGGGTGAATACCACGCTCGCCGCCGGATCTGTCCACAGCGGAGTCTGCGCAGGTCAGAGCCCGTTACACAGATTCGGGGCGCCCCGACTGGGGCGCCCCGATCCGGCGTTACCTCAAGGTCCCGATCGCGCGCAACGATTCGGCCGGCGCAGACGTTTCACTATCTTGAAACGGATCTTGCCGTTCGGGAAGTTGACGTTGATTGACTACTTCCCATCGTCACGCACCTATCGGTAACCTCTCATCTGTTGTTATCGAACTCGCCGTCCTTTGCCGAGTGAACAAACTCGGTCCAGTCCGACGGGTTGAAGATGAGAGCTGGACCCGTAGGGTTCTTGCTGTCGCGTACGGCGACAACTGTGTCGAGGAATGCGACCTCGACACAGTTGTTGCCACCGTTTCCGTTGCTGCGACTGGATTTCTTCCACACAGCAGCGTCGAGATGGTGCGCAGGCATGCCAAGCACCTCCCTTCAATATGCGGTTGTAGTTCTCCCCTGCACGGGTTCGTGCAGGCATTCGGTCGTACCGGCCTATCCGCGAAGCAGGCCCTCGATCATCTTGATGGACAAGCGAGGATCGAGGGCTTTGGCGCTCAGTCGCTCGAACTCGTCACGGTAGCGGGCGACCTCTGAATGTTGCTCTTCGTAGTAGTCGCCCGCAAGACCCTCTAGGTAAACTACATCCAAATGAGTGGTCTCCCGGAACGCCAAAAGTGCTGCTGAGCCGCCCAGGAAGGGATGTTCGCCGGCATCGAACGGGAGAATCTTGAACGTCACCGTCGGTAATTGCGCGGTTTCTATCAGGTGCTGCAACTGCTCGTCCATGACATCCGGGCCGCCGATGACCCGTCGCACCACGGATTCGTCGACCAGGGCGAGGAGTTCCAGTGGATTCGTAGCCCGCAGCCGGCCCTGCCGCTTGAGCCGCAGCGCGACCCGCCGGTCCACCAGGTGCGGCGGGTCCTGCGCGCGGCCTGTCCGCATCAGCGCGCGCATGTAGGCCTCCGTCTGCAGTAGACCCGGCAGCACGATGGGTTCCCAGGCCAGCAGGGTCGAGGCCTCCGCCTCCAGGCCCACGAAGTTGCCCGGCCGCATGATGTCGCGGTAGTCCGTCCACCACGTGCGCTCGCGCGACATCCGGGCCAGCGCCATGAGCGCCTCGCGGTAGTTCTCGTCCTGCACGCCGTAGAGGGTCAGCAGGTCCTTGACGTCGCGGGCGGTCACCGCCACGCGCGCGGTCTCGATCCTGGTCACCTTGGCCGCGTGCCACTCGAAATGGCGGCCGACGGTCTCCTGGGTCAGGCCGGCTTCCT
This sequence comes from Actinoplanes sp. NPDC048967, assembly GCF_040649415.1. NCBI lineage: Bacteria > Bacillati > Actinomycetota > Actinomycetes > Micromonosporales > Micromonosporaceae > Actinoplanes > Actinoplanes sp. NPDC048967. The sequence goes on along the minus strand of NZ_JBEZFL010000001.1, from coordinate 474,361 downwards.
CGCGGCAACGCTTCAATTCCGCGCCCAATCGGCGCCGTCGCAGTGTCGGGCCCTCGTCAGTGGACACTGCCGCCCCCTCGGTCCTCGGGAATGGGATTACTTTGACATCCACGCCTGGCGCCGGACCCATCCTCCGGCAAAAACATCACGACGTGATTCCGAGTCTAGTACTTCTTGTGTTGACCTTAGCGCCGGGTACATGATGCACCGGACAGGGAGTTAGTGCGGTCTATACAGGCAGTTGTCCCTGACGAATCCCAGGTCGATGTTCTAGGGAGTGGCGGCGTGCTGGCTGACCAGTTCTATTTGATCGCTCACGAGGACCGGACCGGCCGTTCGCGGCTGCATCCACGGGCCACCGGCATCGGATTGGCCGCGGCGCTGCTGGGCGAACTCATCCTCGACAACAAACTCCGGATCTTCGCGGGCGATCTGGAGATCGTGAGCAACCAACCTCCGCGCGACGGGCTCGACCACGCCGTCCTCGACCTCCTCATCGCCCAGCCGCAGCACCGCGACGTGCGGACGTGGCTCGCCTACCTGTCGCAGGACGCGGCGGTACGGGTCGGGGAGCGCCTCGAACGCTCCGGCGCGGTGGAGTCGGTGACCCGGCGGCGGATGCTGAGCACCCAGACCTTCTACATGCCCAACAACGAGCTGCAGCGCAACGCCGCGGCCTGGGCTCCCATGCGGCTGGCCAACATCCTGGTCCGCGGCCTGGACATGTCCATCACCGACCGGGTGCTGGCCGGCCTCATCGCCGCCACCGGTCTGACCCGCCACGTGCTCTGGGACTTCGAGGCGCACCGGTCCGCGTTCTCCGTCCTGCCGAACACGGTGGCCGCTCTTCCCGACGACCTGCGCCAGCTCATCGAGCACACCGAGGCCAGCGTCGGGTCGGTTCTCGCCGTCGGCCGTCGGTGAGCTCTCGCGGGCGGCACCACCGCCGCCAGGACAACTTCGATCAATGGGCCGGGAGGCTGTTGATGGCGCGTAAGGACCCCGCCGAGCCGGACATCATCTCCAGCGCACTGGCGCGCAACCGGCTCGGCGTCCCGTCGGTGGTCTTCTTCGGGGTGGCCGGGGCGGCCCCGCTGACCGTCATCATCGGCGCGATCTCGGCCATCTACGCGATCATCGGCAACACCGCGGTGCCCGTGGTCTACCTGGTCACCGCCGGTATCCTGTCCATCTTCACGGTGGGCTTCGTGGCGATGAGCCGGCACATCGTGAACTCCGGCGCCTTCTACGCGTACATCAGCCATGGGCTGGGGCGGCTGGCCGGGGTCGGAGCGGCCTTCGTGGCGCTGCCGGCGTACGCGCTCATGCAGATCGGGTTGTTCGGGCTGTTCGGTTCGGCCGCCTCCGACATCCTGGCGGCGTTCGGGCTCAAGGTCGGCTGGTTCGCCTGCGCGCTGGCGGCCTGGGTGGTCGTGTCGGTGCTGGGCCTGCTCTGGGTCGACCTCAGCGGCAAGGTGCTGGCCGTCCTGCTGATCGCCGAGATCAGCATCGTGCTGATCTACGACCTGGTGATGATCGCCAACCCGGCGGGCGGCAGCGTCAGCTTCGCCACGCTGAACCCGGCGCCCCTGTTCACCGCGGACGTCGGGCCGATGCTGGTGCTCGCCATCGCCGGCTTCGTCGGCTTCGAGGCCACCGTCGTGCTGTCCGAGGAGGCCAAGGACCCGAAGAAGACGATCGCCCGGGCCACCCACCTGGCCGTCATCCTCGCCGGCCTGCTCTGCGGGCTGTCGGCGTGGGCGATGTCGGTGACCACCGGGCCCAGCGGGGTGGTGGCGGCGGCCCAGGCCAACCGTACGGACATGGTCTTCGAGCTCGTCGCGCCGCACGTGCCGGAAATCCTGGTCAACATCGGCTACGTCCTGTTCATGACCAGCGTTTTCGCCGCACTGCTGGCGTTCCACGCCGCCGTGGCCCGTTACCAGTTCGCCCTCGGGCGTGAGGGTGTGCTGCCCGCGGCCTGGGGACGGACGCACCCGCGTACCGGTGCGCCGTTGCTCGGCTCGATCACTCAGAGCGTGCTGGCGGTCGCGGTGCTCTCGGCCTACGCCGTCGCCGGTCTGGAACCACTGTTCTACGTGTTCGCCTGGCTGACCACGATCGGCGGTCTCGGCGTGCTCTTCCTCATGTGGAGTGCGTCGTTCGCCGTGCTCGCGTTCTTCGTGCGCAACCGGGGCAAGGAGAACGTCTGGCGTTCGCAGATCGCCCCGATGATCGCGTTCCTGCTGCTCAGCGCCGTACTCGGGATCACCATCATCGGGTTCGGCGAGCTCCTGCAGGTCTCCGGCGACTCGCCGTTCCAGTGGCTGGTCCCGGTGCTCTACTGCGGGGTCGCGGCGATCGGCGTCGGCTGGGCGCTGGTCATGCGGGCCGCGCGGCCCGAGGCGTACGCGGCCATCGGCCGGGGCGTGGACGGCCGCACCATCGCGTTACCGGAAGGGCCACCGTCGACCAAAGGGTCACATGAACCGGTGGGGGCCCGCGGATACCACTACTGAACCCGGACACCCGAAAGGAGAGCAGGCGACGGAAGGAGATCATCCAGATGACCGACGACGGCCGGGAGCCACGGACCGGTGACTCCGTGGCGCCCGGCCGGACGGTGGTAGCGGGCCGGCGGACGCTCCCTGCGGCGCACCTCGAAGTCGACAGCTCCGGGGTATCGGCAGCGCCGCGACGGAGCGTCAGCCCGCCCAGCCCGTGCGAAGGAGATGCCTATGGCGTGATGTCGGGGGACCCTCAGGCCGCCGCGGCTTCCGCGCTGAAATCGTAGAGCCAGTAGGACTGCTGGTCGATCCGCTGGAAGCGCATGTTGTCGGTGAGCCGCTCCACCATGGACCGGAAGATGTGCGAGAAGTTCAGCACCTCGTCGTTGTAGGAGCAGATGTCGATGCCCACGAGCCCGTTCTGGGTGGCCGCGGTGACGTACAACTGCTCGACGAGCTGCCGGAACATGTGCCGGCCCTGGGACTTGGGGTGAACCGCGACGAACCCGATGTACCAGATCCGCTTGCCCGCATAGTGCTCGGGCCAATGCCGCTCGAAGTACTGCGGCGCGATCAACGGCACCGCCTCGAGGTCTCTGGTGTACGTCGCCAGACCGCACAGGGTCCCGTCATCGGTCAGGCAGAGGTACTTCTGGACCCGCGTGTCGTTCATGACCTCGTCGAATTCGTGGCGGTACATCAGGTGCCGTTGCACCGCCATCGCGTTCAGCTCATTGAAGGCGGCGTAGTACAACTGCCAGGCCGCTTCGGCGAGCTCGTCGTCGTTGATCTGATCGACAATTTTGATGACCATGCTGTGCTCCCCGCAATGCTGCCGGTCGGGTGACCATCGACGCCTCACACCACTGAAGTTGATCGATGGCTATGTGACCAACAGAGTACGGAGGGTGACGCGGAAGCAACAGGCGGTGAGCATAGATTTCGGCCCTCCCGTGCCCGGATCGGCGATTTTGGCACGTCAAGGTCATGTACTCGGTGCACGTTGCACAAAGGACACGCCCCAGGCGACCGGCCGGGCCGTCGATGCCCCGCGCGCGGGCGACGGCGGCCCGCTCGCCGCTGTCCACCATGTCACGGGCGCGCCAGAAGCGTTAGATTGTGTTTTCACCATTGACGAGTCTGGATGGCTGCCATGTCGGACCAGTTCACGATCGTGACCGACCCCGCCTCCCATTCTCTGGCGCTCTCGGCCCTGTTCGCGGCGCTGCCGCTGCTCACCCTGTTCATCCTGCTCGGCGCGCTGCGCATGCGGGCCTGGCTTGCGGGGATCATCGCGCTCGTGGTCGCGCTCGTGGTCGCCGTCGCGGTTTATGCGATGCCGGTCGGGCAGGCGCTGCTGTCCGCCTCCGAGGGAGCCGCCTTCGGCTTCTTCCCGATCCTGTGGATCGTGCTGAACGCGATCTGGGTCTACAACCTCACCGTGGCCAGCGGACACTTCGACGTGCTGCGCCGCTCGATGGCCCGGCTCAGCCCGGACATGCGGATCCAGGCGGTCATCGTCGCCTTCTGCTTCGGTGCCCTGCTGGAGGCGCTGGCCGGATTCGGTACGCCGGTGGCGGTCACCGTGGTCATGCTGATGGCCCTGGGCTTCCCGCCGCTGCGCGCGGCCTCGGTCGCCCTGATCGCCAACACGGCACCGGTGGCCTTCGGCGCGCTGGCCACCCCGATCGTCACCCTGGGCACGGTCACCTCGGGCGCCGTGGACGATCCCCGGCTCAACGCCGACACCCTGGGAGCCATGGTGGGGCGGCAGACCCCGCTGCTGGCTGTGGTCGTACCCCTGGTCCTGGTCGCGGTGATCGACGGCCGCCGCGGGGTCCGGCAGACCTGGCCGGCGGCCGTGATCGCCGGGGTGGTCTTCGCCGCCGCGCAGTTCGCGGCCTCGAACTACATCTCGGTACCGCTGACCGACATCATCGCGTCGCTGCTGGCCGCGGCCGCGGTGGTGCTGCTGCTGCGGTTCTGGCGCCCGGCCGAGTCCCCGGACCTGCGCGAGCCGCAGCCCGCCGCCGCCCCGGCCGCCCGCGCGGGTGACAACCTCGCCATGGCCGGCAACGAGCCGGCCCCCGCTGCCGCACATCCGGCCGCCGAGCCGACCCGCGCCGCCGGCCCGCCGGCCGCTGATCCGGGTCGCGCCGCCGGGTCGCCGGGCGCTGATCCGGGTCGCGCCGCCGGGTCGCCGGGCGCTGATCCGGGTCGCGCCGCCGGGTCGCCGGGCGCTGAAGCGGGCCGTGATGCGGTGCCGCCGGGCGACGAGCCGGCGACGGTGGGTGCGGTGCCCGGCAGCCGGGAGGGTGGGGCGGACAGGCGGCCGGCCCGCGCGGACGCCGATCTGGCGCGCCGCGACAGCGGGGCCGAGATCGCCCGCGCCTACGCCCCGTACCTGATCATCATCGTGATCTTCTCGATCGCGAACATCGGGGCGGTCAAGTCGGCCCTGGCCGGGCGGCCGTGGACGGTCACCTTCGGCTGGCCGGGACTGCACATCCTCGGCCTCAACGGCAAACCGCTGGCCTCGACCACCTTCACCCTGGGCTGGCTCGGCGCCGCCGGCACCCTGATGATCCTGGCCGGCATCCTGACTGCGGTGGTGCTGCGGATCCGGCCCGGCCGGGCCCTGCGGGCCTACGCCGACACCTATGTGGAGCTCCGGCACGCCATCGTCACCGTGATGGCGGTGCTGGCGCTGGCCTACGTGCTCAACCAGTCCGGCCAGACCAACACGCTCGGCGAGTTCCTGGCGCAGGCCGGTGGGCTGTTCATCTTCCTGTCCTCGATCCTGGGCTGGATCGGGGTGGCGGTGACCGGTTCCGACACCTCGGCCAACGCTCTCTTCGGCGCCCTGCAGGTGGAGACCGCGGCCCGCGCCGGGCTCGATCCGGTGCTGCTCGCCGCCGCGAATTCCTCCGGTGGGGTGCTGGGCAAGATGATCAGCCCGCAGAACCTGGCGATCGCCGCGTCCGCCGTCGGCATGGCCGGCCGGGAGGGTGACATCTTCCGCAAGGTGGTCGGCTGGAGCCTGGTGCTGCTGCTGGTCATGTGTGTCCTGGTCACCCTGCAGGGCACGCCCGTGCTCAGCTGGATGGTGCCGGGCGGCTGAGCAGCAGTTCCACCGCGGCGGTGAGCGTCGCCACGACCGGCACACCGGCGTCGGCGAAGTGGTCGCGGGCGTGCAGGGCGTCCTCGCCCGGGTGGTAGAGCACGCACCGGACGCCGCACTCGCGGGCCGCGCGGGCGTCGTCGAGGCTGTCCCCGACGACGACCGCGTGGTGCCGGGCGATGCCCTGCTCGTGCAGGTGGCGGCGCAGATGCGGGGCCTTGTGGGCCAGGTCCCGGCCGGTGCTGCCGTCGACGCGGGTGAAATGGTGGCCGATGCCCGCGGCGGCGATCAGCGGGACGAGCTGCTCGTGCGGATACATCGAGAGCAGCGACTGCCGGCCGCCGGCGGCCGTCCACCGGGAGAACGCGTCGATCGCGTCGGCGGTGAGGGTCACGGCCGTGCGGTGCCGGGCGTACGCGGCGCGGAAGCACTCGTCGAGCCGCCGTTGCTCGTCGCCGGTCAGCGGCCGGCCGGCGAGCCGCTCGTAGAAGGTGGTGATCGGCTGGGTGTGGTGGCGCTGGTAGGCCGCGCGGGTGACGGCGGGCAGGCCGCACGCGGCGAACGCGTCGATGGTCGCGTCGATGAGCGCCCGGCTGTCGCCGAAGACCGTGCCGTTCCAGTCCCAGACGATGTGGCCGGTCACGCGCCGGCCACCCGAGCCGGTGCCGGGCCGGCCCGGTAAACGACGGTCAGCACCGCGACGCAGATCAGCGCGGCCACGGGGGCGAGGCCGAAGCCGTACCGGATGCCGGCAGCGATCAGAGGACCGGCCGCCGCCGCACCGATCGCGCTGCCGACCGCGAAGGCCGTCGCCACCCAGGCGAAGGCCTCGGCGACCGTGCCCGCCGGGGCGAGCCGGTCGGCCGCGAGGAACACCGCCGTGAGCAGCGGTGGCAGGGCCAGGCCGCTGACGGCCATAAGTACCGCCATCGCCGCCGGCCGGGGCGTGACCAGCAACGGCAGGAAGCCGGCCATCAGTGCGGCAGCCAGCAACGGCAGCCTGATCGGCCCACCGGGCCGGGCCCGGGTGTAGAGCAGGCCGCCGATCAGCGCCCCGGCCGCCTGGGCGGCGAGCAGCCAGCCGCTCAGCGACCGGGCCCCGGCGGCCTCGGCATAGCCGGTCAGCGCCACCGGGATGCTGCCGAAGGCCAGGCCCACGCAGAGCACCCCGACCAGCATCAGGGCCAGCCGGTGCGAGCGCAGCGGTCCGGCCCAGTGCCGTACGGCCGGCACCCCGCGCCACGAGCGCACGGCCGGCGTCCTCGCGAACACCGCGGTGCCCGCCAGTTGCAGCGCGGCCGCGGTGAGCAGGCCGGCGGTCGGGCCACCCAGGGCCACGGCCGCGACCGTCGTCAGCGGACCCACCACGAAGATCACCTCCTGGACGGCGATGTCCAGGGCATACGCCGCCGGGACCACGTCCGGGGCCAGCAGGTCCGGCCACAGCGCGCGCAGGCACGCCTCCAGCGGCGGGGTGCCGAGCCCGGCCAGCGCCGCCCCGACGGCGGCTACCGGGATGCGGTGCCCGCCCGCGGCGACCAGCGCGAACCCGGCGCCGGACACCAGCGCCGAAGCCCACAGGACGGGCGGCTGGCGCCAGCGGTCGACCGTGCGGGCCAGCAGGGGAGCGCTCACCGCCATCGCCGCCGTGTACGCCGCGACCAGCAGCCCGGCGGCGGTCAGGCTCAGCGACTGGCGGGCGAACAGGAGCAGGGCGAGCGGGCCGGAGGCCAGCGGCAGGCGGCCGACCTGGCTGGCCAGCAGGACGCGGGAGACCTGCGGCGCGCGCAGCACCGCGCGGACCCGGGGCGGAGAGGAACTGACAGCGGACATGACACATCGCTCCCTGTGCGATGAGGAATGGTGCTGGACGCGCCGGTGCCGGGGCTGCGTCAGGGAGCGAAGTCGGCCCGCTCGTGGTCGTTGCCGTAGAGCGGCAGGGCGGGGGTGATCCAGTGGGCGTACGCCGCCGCGACTGCCTCCACCGGGATCACTGCCCGACCATAACCCAGCCGGCCCGGTCGGTGGGGGCCACGTCGGCGGCCCGGGGCACGACCGGCAGCGTGAACCAGAACCGGCTGCCGCCGCCCGGGTTGTCGTCGATGCCGACCCGGCCGCCGTGGCGTTCGACGATCCGGGCCACGATGGCCAGGCCCAGGCCGGTGCCCGGATAGCCCTCGCTGCCGGCCGCCCGGGCGAAGGCGGTGAAGACGGAGTCGCGCTGGTCCTCCGGGATGCCGATGCCGCGGTCGGCGACGTCGATCCGGACGGCGTCGCCCTCGGGCCGGCTGCTGATCCGCACGTACGGCTGATGCCCCTCCGCCGTGTACTTCACCGCGTTGCCGATCAGGTTGTCCAGCACCTGCCGCAGCAACGTGGCATCCCCCGGTACGGCGGGCAGCGGGTCCACGACGATCAGCGGGCCCGACTGCTGTGCCCCGGTGAGCCGTTCGTGAGCGATGTCGTCGGCCAGCGCCTTCAGGTCGACCGTCGTGGTGTTCAGCGTCCGGTTCTCGGCGGTGGCGTAGTCGAGCAGGTCGTCGATGAGGGTCCGCATGCGCTGGGCGCCGCCGTACAGCCGTTCCAGGAAGTCACGGTGCTGCGGGTCGAGCCGCGCCGCGGCCTCCTCGCGCAGGAAGTCCGCGTAGCCGGTGATCCGGGCCAGGGGGCTGCGCAGGTCGTGGGCCACGATGCCGGCGAAGCCGACCAGCTCGGTCTCGCGCTGCCGCAGCTGCTGCTCGACTGCCTCGCGCCGCCGGATGTCGTGCAGCAGCGCGGTGGTGGCCTGGTCGACGCGGCGCAGCGCGCGGTTGCGGGAGGTGAGCACCGTGCCGGTGAGCCCGGCGATCAGCGCGGTCAGCAGGGCGCCGATGATCCACGCGGCGACGTCCAGGTGCATGTCGGCGCCGGGCAGCAGCCGCTGGGTGGGCTGGACGACGAGCCGCCAGGTGCGTTGCGGCACGGTGACCGGGACGTCGCTGGGGTCCGGGTGGTCGTGCAGCCGGGCCGGCGGCATCCAGCTCGCGACCGGGACCGGGGTGCCGGGGGCGGGGTCGAACAGGGTGACGGCCACGGCGTCCCCGGCCACCACGCTGATGGCCTGCCGCAGGAAGTCGCCGCCGCGCAGCCCCATGGTCAGCCAGCCGCGGAACTGCCCGGTGTCGGGGGCGGCCGGCGAGGTCGCATAGACCGGCGCGGCCAGCACGAACGACAACTGCTGGAGCGTGGCCGGCAGGGCCTGGTCCTTGATCAGGCGGTAGGTGCTGCTCGTCGCGACCCGGTGACTCGTCCGGGCCTGCCGCATCGCCGCGACCGCCGCCGGAGACCCGGCCAGGTCGCGGCCCAGCAGCGACTCACCGCGGTCGAGCGAGCGGTGCAGCACGATGAACAGGTGGTCGCCCACGGCGGTCGGCACCGGCTGCAGGGTCAGCCCGGCGTCACCGCGGTCCCGCCAGAAACGCTGCACCTGCGGGATCCGTGATCTGCTCGCCGGCACCACGAAGGCCACGCCGCTGGCCCCGGGCAGCCGCTGCTGGTCGATCGCGGCGACGGTCGCGGTGAACTCGGCGGACTCCAGCCGGGCCTGGGCACCGACGGCCGCGGCCAGGTCGGTCAGGGAGGTGCTGTAGCGACGGACCTCGGCGGCCACCGTCTGCGCGACGATCATGGATCGTTGCTCCAGGGCCCGGTGCGCCCGGTCGTCGTCGGCCCGCCGCAACGCCAGCGCGGCCAGCGTGGTGCCGAGCAGGCCGAGGGCGATGACCAGGGCGAGCACGCGTACCGAGCGACGCCCCGGCGACCGCGAGCCGGCGCCGGGGGAGGTGCTCGTGCCGGAATCCCCGCCCACGGCCCGACGCTACGCCCGCGGCCGGGGCCCGGGTGGCGATTCCCGCGAGTGGCGGGGTGGTCCGGTGGGCTGGGTATGGTGATCTCATGTCAGGACCCGCCGTGCCGGCCGTCGAGGCGGCCGGGATCGCGCACCGCGTGCTGCGGCACGGGCCGGTCGGCAGCGTGGCCGAGGCCGCTGCCGCCCAGGGCATGGAGGTCCGGGATCTGGTCAAGACCCTGGTCGTACGCCGCGCCGACGACCAGTACGTCTTCGTGCTGGTGCCCGGCGACCGGGTGATCTCGTGGCCCAAGCTGCGCGCCCTGTTCGGGGTCAACCGCCTGTCGATGCCGGACGCTGCGACGGCCAAGCAGGCCACCGGCTACGAGCGCGGCACCATCACCCCGTTCGGGTCCTCGACGGCCTGGCCGGTGATCGCCGACGACCGGCTGCGCGGCCGCACGATCGGCCTCGGCGCGGGCGAGCGCGGGGTGGCTCTGCAGGTGGCCGCGGACGAGGCCGGCAAGGCGCTGGACGCCACCTTCGCCGACGTGACGGATCCCGAGCCGGCCCGGTCCTAGCGACCTTCAGGCCGGCTGGGCGACGTGCCCGGGGATCTCCTCGATCCGGTGGTAGACCGGCAGGCCCCGCTCCCGGGCGATGGCCACGTCCTGATCCGCACCGGTGGACTCGCCGGGCAGCCGCAGAACCGCGTCGCAGTGCTGCAGCAACCGCTGGGCCGTCGGGTAGAGCACGTCCTCGGCGGTGGCCGCGCCGTGCGCCCGGTCGAGCACCGGCAGCGCCACCCATTCGCCGATCATGGGCACGTGCCCGGCCTGGAAGATCGGCCACGCCGCCTCCTCGAGGCGGGCCAGGTTGGCCGCGATCAGGTCGGGGTCGCCGCCGGTGCCGGAGCGGTAGGGACCGGCAATGAGGATCATCATGGGCTTCATGGCGCCAGATTAGCGCTAGACTCGGCAGAATCAAAGAAGAACGTGGAGAAACGTGCATGCTGGCTGCGCAACGCAAGGACTTCCTGCTCGCCCGGCTCGACCGGGACCGGCGGGTGGTGGCCAAGGATGTGGCCGCCGAGCTCGGGGTCTCCGAGGACAGTGTCCGGCGGGACCTGCGGGAGCTGGCTGCCGCCGGGCTCTGCCAGCGGGTCTACGGCGGTGCGCTGCCCGCCTCGCCGGCGGTGGCCGACTACGGCGCCCGGCGCGCGGTCGAGGTGGACAGCAAGCAGCGGGTCGGCGTGGCCGCGGCGGCCCTGATCCGGCCGGGGAGCACCGTGATCCTCGACGGCGGCACGACCGCTCTGGCGGTCACCCGGGCTCTGCCGGCCGGCCTGGAGGCCACCGTGGTCACCCACAGTTCGACCGTCGCGGCCGCGCTCGCCGAGCACCCCGCGGTCGAGGTCTACATCCTCGGCGGCCGGCTCTTCCGGCACTCGATGGTCGCGTGCGGCGCGGCGGCGGTCGAGGCCGCCCAGGTGGTGCACGCGGACCTGTTCCTGCTCGGGGTCACCGGCGTGCACCCCGACGCCGGGCTGACCACCGGCGACGCCGACGAGGCCGCGATGAAACGGGCCCTGGCCGGGCGGGCCGCGGACACCTACGTCCTGGCCAGTACCGAGAAGATCGGGGCCGCCTCCCGCTTCGCGGTGCTGCCGCTGAGCGCCGTCGCGGGCGTTGTCACCGACGCATCGTCACAGGACGAAACCGTACGGCGACTGAGTGCTGAAGGCGTACCGGTGCTTCCCGCTTAGGTCGCGGAGTATGACCGTTCGGCGCACGCCTGCGATCGATGGGCGGTTTATGCTTGCGCCGTTCCATCCGGCGTGGTTCCGCTCGAGCAAGGGATGTGCACGTGGCTGACGGCCAGCAGGAGATGCCCAAACTGGACACCACCGTCCCGCAGACGGCCCGGATCTGGAACCACCTGCTGGGCGGCAAGGACAACTTCGCCGTCGACCGGGAGGTCGGCGACCAGATCATCGCGTCCCTGCCGCAGCTCGCCGAGAACGCCCGGCTCTCCCGGGCCTACCTGGCCCGCGTGGTGCGTTACCTGGCCGGCGAGGCCGGCGTACGGCAGTTCCTGGACATCGGCACGGGCCTGCCCACCGCCGACAACACCCACGAGGTCGCGCAGCAGGTCGCCCCGGACGCCCGGATCGTCTATGTGGACAACGACCCGCTGGTGCTCGCGCACGCCCGGGCTCTGCTGACCACCAGCCCCGAGGGCGCCACCGACTACATCGACGCCGACCTGCGCGACGCCGACACCATCCTGCGCGAGGCCGCCCGCACCCTCGACCTGGACCGGCCGGTGGCGCTGTTCCTGATGGGCATTCTCGGTCACATCGAGGACGACGCCGAAGCCAAGTCGATCATCGACAAAATCATGGGACGGCTCGCCCCGGGCAGCTACCTCGCGATGTACGACGGCAGCGACACCAGCGAGGCCAACAACGAGGCCGTGCGGATCTGGAACATCTCCGCCAACCCGAAGTACCACCTGCGCAGCGCCGCCCGCATCGCCGGGCTGTTCGAGGGGCTGGAACTGGTCGAGCCCGGTGTCGTCCCGGTGACCCGCTGGAAGCCGGAGCCGGGTGCCGAGAACGCGCCGGAGATCGACCAGTACTGTGCCGTGGGCCGCAAACCGTAAACGACGACGGGAACACCAGTGACGACGGCGCAGAACGACGGGCCCACGGTCCGCCGCTTGCAGCTCGGCGCCCGCCTGCGCAATTTGCGGCTGGCCAAGGGGGTCACCCGCGACAAGGCCGGCTACGAGATCCGCGCCTCCGAGTCGAAGATCAGCCGGATGGAGCTCGGCCGCGTCAGCTTCAAGGAGCGCGACGTCGTCGACCTGCTCAAGCTGTACGGCGTCGAGGACGAGGGTGAGCAGCAGCGCCTGCTCACCCTGGCCCGGGAGGCCAACACCCCGGGCTGGTGGCACTCGTACGGCGACGTGCTCAGCACCTGGTTCCAGAACTACCTGGACCTCGAGCAGGCCGCCGAGCTGATCCGCACGTACGAGATCCAGTTCGTGCCCGGTCTGTTGCAGACCGACGCCTACGCCCGGGCGGTCATCATGCTCGGGCACGGCGGCGCGACGCCCGAGGAGATCGACCGCCGGGCCGACCTGCGGATGGCGCGCAAGCAGATGCTGCAACGCCACGAGTCCCCGCGGCTCTGGGCGGTGCTCGACGAGGCGGTGCTGCGCCGCCCGATCGGCGGCAAGGAAGTGCTCCGCGAGCAGATCGAGTCGCTGCTGGCGATGTGCGAGCAGCCCAGCGTCCGGCTCCAGGTGATCCCGTTCGAGTCCGGCGGGCACGCCGCGGCCGGTGGCGCGTTCACCATCCTGCGCTTCCCGTACCCCGACATGCCCGACGTGGTCTACCTCGAGCACCTGACCAGCGGCCTGTACCTGGACAAGCGCGAGGACGTCGACCACTACGCCGCGGCGATGGGCCGGCTGACGATCGAGGCGGAACCCCCGGCGCGGACCCCGGAGCTGCTGCACCGGGCACTGCGCGACCTGGACGCCGCCGAGTAGGGAAGGAAGGCCACCGCGATGGCCGAGCCGACCGCCGCGCTCTCCGTGCCGCTGCCGGAGACGGACCGTCCGCTGCTCACCTACTACGACGACGCGACCGGGGAACGCACCGAGCTCAGCGCGGCCGAGCTGGGGAGCTGGTCGGCCCGGACCGCGGCCCTGCTGCACGACGGCTGCGGCCTGCAAGCCGGCGGCAGCGCGGCCGTGCTGCTGCCGCCGCACTGGCAGACCGCAGTGGTGCTGCTCGGGGCGTGGTCGGCGGGGGTGGCCGTGTCGTTCCGCTCGTGGGCGACCGCGGGGCTGTCCGCGCCGCTTGAGCAGCTCGACGCCGTCTTCGTCTCCCGCCGGCGGCTGGACAGCTGGCTGGAGGAGGTGCCGGCCGCCCGGCACCGCTTCGTACTGGGCCTCGCGCCCGGCCTGCGGCCGCTGACCGAGGTCCCGGCGGACTACCGGGACTTCGCGGCCGAGGTGGTCCGGCACCCGGACGACGCGCCGGCCTACGCGGCCCTGCGCCCCGGCGACGCGGCCAGCCCGGACGGTACGACGTACGCGCAGTGGAACGACATCGCACGCAGCATCGCGGCCTCGTCGCAGCTGCGCCCGGGTGACCGGGTGCTGGTCGAAGCGTCCGACCACGAGCAGCCGGTGCAGTGGCTGCTGGCGCCGCTGGTGGCCGGGGCGTCCATTGTGCTCTGTGCCAACCTGGACCGCGACGCTCTGGATGCCCGGGTCGCCGCCGAGGGCGTCACCCGGGTCCTCTGAGGATCAGCCGGCGTCCGGGTTCGTGGCGACCACGAACAAGCGGTCCGCGGTACGGCGGCCGACCCCGTCCGCGATGTCCACGGTCCGCATGCCGTGCCGCCGCAGCATCGCCGTCAGCTCATTTCTCGACCACGGCCGCATGGTGAAGTCGTAGCTGGACTCCTCCTCGGTCCGCCCGTCCACGAGGAGTTCGTACCGTTCCTCGACGTGCAGCAGCCCCTCCCGCCACCGGCTGCGGCTGGAGAATCTGAGCTCGCGGCGGCCGCCCAGCCGGGCGACGGCCGACCGGCTCGCGCCGTCGGCCCGGAGCCGGGAGGCCTCCTCCTCGCGGACGTCGAGGAAGAGGAGTCCGCCCGGTCGCAGGCTTGCGGTCAGCGACGTGATCGCCGCTTCCCGGTCCGCGTCGGTGACCATGTCGTTGAGCACGCCCCGGCAGGTCACCGCGTCGTACTCGGACGCCAGGGCCAGCGCGCACAGGTCGGACAGGAACGCACGAGAGCCGGGGCAGCGTTCGGCGGCCAGCGCGAGCAGTTCGGCGGAGGCGTCCGTGAGGTCGACCCGGTGGCCCTTGGCGATGAGCGCCTCGGCGTGCCGGCCCGTGCCGCATCCGGCGTCCAGCACCGCGGCCGGCGAGCGGTGGGCCCGGGCCAGCCGTTCGTGGACGGCGTCGACCCAGGGCGCGACCGGATCGGTGATGAGCAGGTCGTAGGCCTCGGCGTGCCGGCTGTAGAAGGGACGCTCGGCACTGACTCGTGCGGACGCTGACGTCACCCGGCCAGCCTAGGGCGGGCCCGCCTGTTCCGCGGTGCTCCACCAGTCCTCGGGCCCCGTGGTGTTGTCCGAGTGCCGCAGCAGGGCCTCGATCTGCGCCGAGCCGGCCGGCCGCGCGAACAGGTAGCCCTGGCCGTACGTGCAGCCCAGCGCGCTGAGCAGCGAATGCTGGTCGATGTTCTCGATGCCCTCGGCCACCGTCTGCAACCGCAGCGCCCGGCCCAGCTGCACCACGGCCTCGGCCAGGGTGGCGTCGTCCGGGTCGGTGGCGATGCCGTCGATGAACGCCTTGTCGATCTTCAGGATGTCGATCGGGAACCGCCGCAGGTACGACAGTGACGAGTAACCGGTGCCGAAGTCGTCGATGGCGATGTGCACGCCCAGGTCCCGCAGCTCGCGCAGGGTGCTGATGGTGGCGTCGGTGTCCCGCATCAGCAGCGACTCGGTGATCTCCAGCACCACCCGGCCCGGATCGATCCCGGAGTCGCGCAGCACCGCGGCCACGTCCGCGACCAGATCCATGTGCTGGAACTGCCGGGCGGAGAGGTTCACGCTGATCCGCAGCTGCTCGGCACCCGGGACGTCCCGGTGCCAGGCGGCCACCTGCCGGCACGACTCGGCCAGCACCCAGTGTCCCAGCGGCACGATCAGCCCGGTCTGCTCGGCCAGGCCGATGAAGGTGTCCGGGCCCAGCAGCCCGCGCTCCGGGTGCTGCCAGCGCACCAGCGCCTCGACACCGATCAGCCGGCCCGACGGCAGGTCGACGATCGGCTGGTAGTGCACCAGGAACTCGTCGTCGGTGAGGGCCTGCTCCAGCCGCAGACGGGCCTCGGCCTCCTGCAGGGCGTCGGCGTACATCGACTCGTCGAAGACCACGTAACGGTCGCGGCCGGCGGTCTTGGCGGCGTACATGGCCAGGTCCGCGTCACGCAGCAGCTCGTGCGTGTCGGCCTCGGTCATGGTGTGGGTGATCTTGGCCGAGGCGATGCCGATGCTGGCCGTGGTGACCAGGTCGCGGTGACCGACCCGGACGGGCAGCCGGACGATCTCCAGCAGGCGTTCCGCCAGCGCGGCCAGCTCCAGGTCGTCGAGCCCCTCGACCAGCACCGCGAACTCGTCCCCGCCCAGCCGCGCCAGCGTGTCGGCGGGCCGGATGCAGCCGCTCATCCGCGCGGCGACGGCCTGGATCAGCTCGTCCCCGGCCGAGTGCCCGAGCGTGTCGTTGACCTTCTTGAAGTCGTCCAGGTCGACCAGCAGCAGCTCCACCCGGCCGCCGCTGCGCAGGTTCCGGGCCACCGCCTGGTTCATCCGGTCACCGAGCAGCGCCCGGTTGGGCAGCCCGGTCAGCGAGTCCTGGAACGCCTGCCGGGTGAGCTCACCCTCCAGCGCCTTCTGCTCGCTCACGTCTCTTATGGTCAGCACGACCGCGTTGATGTGCGGGTCCGAGAGCCGGTTGGTCCCGGTCACCTGCACGTTGATCCACCGGCCGTCGGCGTGCTGGCACCGCGAGTCGATCCGCTCGGTGTGCCCCGGGGCGGCCGCGCGCAGGTCGAGCATCCACGCGGTGATCCGGTCCAGATCGTCCGGATGGGTCATCGCGACCATCGTCTCGTTGGTGAACTGAGCCGCGTCGCGGCCCAGCACCCGGCCCGACGACGAACTGGCGAAGACCACACCGTTGTCCGAGATGGCGAGCACGGCGTCGGAACCGTTCTCCAGCATGGCCTCGGTGCGCCGCTCGGCGACCGCGCGCTGGGTGTCCTGCTGCCGGCGGCTGTGCGCGGTCAGGGCACACAGCCCGGCCACCACGATCAGCACCATCGACAGCGACATCACCAGCACCGGGTTGGGCCGCGGCGTGGTCATGGCCAGGGTGAGATAGCCGGCCTGGGCGAACAGGCCCAGCCCGAGCAGGGTCTGCGGCAGGAACACGGCCGAGGCGGCCACCACGATCACGATGGCGCCGGCCGGGTAGATCGCCAGGCCGTCGTCGTCGAAGTGGTTGAACGCGTACAGGGCGATCAGGGCGGCCGCGTACCAGGCGGTGAGCCAGCCGCGGACCCCCGCGTAGCGCAGGATCCGCGTCCACGGGAGCGCGCTGGCGGCGAGCACCACGGCGACGGCGAGACCCAGCGGGACCAGCCACCACCGGTACTGCGGCGCCCAGGCCACTTCGACGCGTACCGCGCCCATGAGAGTCAGCGCGGCGATGATCCACAAGTCGAGCCGGATCTGCCGTGCACGATATTGCGCCAACGTGGCGTCTGATCCGGCCCAAAGCTGCACGCTCCACTTGTCGGACGCCACGGCCCGGTCCGGAGACAAACCGCCGATTTTGTTTCCCGCCGGACCGGGTTCGAACGGCCCGACACGCTGACAGCGCTGCGGTCCTGCACGGCGGCGCGCGGACGGTGGAGCGGGCCTGACAAGATCGCGTTCGTCGATGCCGCTGATGCGAGGGACGCCCACCATGCCCCGCGACCGCCCGTACGTCCCGCGTGACCAGGCCACGCCCCGGGGGGCGGCCGGTGATCCCCTGCGCGATGCCCTCGACCTGCTGGGCACCCGCCGCACGGCCCGCCACCCCGTCCCGCCGGCCCCTGCCGCCCCGGCAGCCCCTCCAGTCCGGACGGCTCCGTCGCCGGACGGCAAGCCTGTCGCGGTGTCTCCTGCGGAGAGGCAGCCGCCGCGGCGGCGCGAACATCGGCCGGACTCCCGAGCCGGCCGGCCCCCGCGGCGTCCCAGTACCCCCCTTCAGCCCCGGCAGCCACGGACCCCGCTGCGGCTGGCCGGCAGCCGGCGCCGGATCCGGCTGGCCACCGTGTTCGCCCTGGCGCTGTTCACCGCCATCGGCGTGCGGCTGGTCGTGCTCCAGGTCGGCCAGTCACCCGAGGCGCTCGGGCTGCTCCTCGCGCAGCAGCGCAGCCGGCTCGTGGAGATCGAGCTGCCCGCCGCCCGCGGCAGCATCGTGGACCGGACCGGCGCCGTGCTGGCCCGCAGCGTCGAGTCCCGCTACGTGTACGCCGACCCCGAGCTGATCGACAATCCCCGGGTCGCCGCCGACCGGCTGTCCCCGCTGCTCGGCGTCGCCCGCTCCCGGCTCGCGCGGTTGATGGCCAGGGAGAAGCGACCGGACGGCACCAGCTCCCGGTTCGCGTACCTGGCTCGTGGCGTCGGGATCCCGGCCGCGCGCGCCGTCGCCGGGCTGGGGCTCGCCGGCATCGGGATCGGGCGCGACGAGCGCCGGGACGTGCCGGACGGAGATCTGGCGGCCAACCTCATCGGTTTCACCGGCGAGGACCGCACCGGGCTCGAAGGCCTGGAGGCCCGCTACGACGAGGCGCTGCGCGGGCAGGACGGCCGGCTGATCTACGAGCGCGGCAATCCGGGGGTCGACGACGGGCGGCTGGCCAAGGAGATCCCCAGCGGCTACCACCGGCTGACCCGGGCCCGCCCGGGCGCCACGCTGCACCTCACCATCGACCGGGACCTGCAGTTCCAGAGCCAGCGGGCGCTGTGCCCGGCCCTGGCCGAGGCGGATGCGACCTTCGGCGCCGCGGTGGTCCTGGACGTGCGTACCGGCGAGGTGCTGGCCCAGGCCAGCTGCCCGGGGTTCGATCCGGCGAAGCCGCTGCTGTCCGAGCCCGCCGAGCGGGCCGACGTCGCGAGCAGCGTCGCGGCCGAGCCGGGCTCCACCCACAAGGCCTTCGTCGTGGCCGCCGCCCTGCAGGAGGGCCTGATCACCGCGAAGACGACCGTGCCGGCGAGCGGGCCGCTGGTCCGCGGCGGTACGCCGTTCGCCGACGAGCACCCGCAGCCGGCCGGCACCCGGCTCACCATCCCGCAGGTGCTGGCGTTCTCGTCGAACGTCGGCACCATCGCGGTCGCCGACCGGCTCGGCCCGCAACGGATCTTCGAGTACCAGCAGCGGTTCGGGCTGGGCAGCGTCACCCGCGAAGGCATGCCGGGCGAGAGCGCCGGCCGGTTGCTGCCGCCGCGGCAGTGGAGCCCGTCGGCCTCGGGTTCGGTGCCGATCGGTACGAGCGTGGACGCGACGCTGCTCCAGATGGCCGCCGGGTACGGGGCCATCGCCAACGACGGCACGTACATCGCGCCGCGACTGGTGCACTCGACCGTCGACGCCGGCGGCACGGTGACGCTCGCCTCACCGCCGGAGACCCGGCGGGTGCTCAGCCCCGGGGTCGCCGCCGAGGTACGGCGCATGCTGGAGGCCGTGGTCGTGCTGCCCGGCGCCACCGGGCGTCGGGCGGCCGTCCCCGGCTACCGGGTCGCGGGCAAGACCGGCACCGTGGATCGCCTCGTCGACGGGCAGTACACCAGCGCGAACGCGGTCTCCTTCATCGGCATGGCCCCGGCCGAGGCACCCCGTTACGTCGTCGCCGTCTCCGCCGCGGTGCCCGAGGGCGCCGGAGGTGATGTGGCGGCACCGATCTTCAGCGACATCATGGGACTGACCCTGAGCCGCTACCGGGTACCGCCGTCCACGACCCGCCCTCCGGCGTACGAGTGAACCCGCAGGGTAGGTTGTGGCTGGCGGGACAGGACGGGCCCGGCGGGACGGTGAAGGGCAGGGAGGACCGATGACGACGGAGCGGTCCCGATCCACCGGACGCCCGACCCTCGACCAGGTCGCGGAACGGGCCGGCGTCGGGCGCGGCACGGTGTCCCGGGTGGTCAACGGCTCGGCGCAGGTCAGCCCGGGTGCCAAGGCCGCGGTCGAGGACGCGATCGCCGAGCTGGGGTACGTGCCCAATCGCGCCGCCCGCACCCTGGTGACCCAGCGGACCGACTCGATCGCCCTGGTCATCTTCGAGTCCGGGGAACGCTTCTTCGCCGAGCCGTTCTTCGGCCGCATCGTCCAGGCCATCGCGTCCGTGCTGGTGGAGCGCAACCTCCAGATGGTCCTGATGATCTCCCAGTCCCCGCAGGAGCGGGAACGGCTGGAGGGCTACCTGACCCGCCAGCACGTCGACGGCGCACTGCTGCTGTCGCTGCACGGCACCGACAACCTGATGGACAAGCTGGAGCAGCGCGGCGTGGCCACGGTCCGGGCCGGGCGGCCGGCCGAGGGGGAGTCGGGCTGTTACGTGGACGCCGACAACCGGGGAGGTGCCCGCGAAGCGGTGGAATATCTGCGCCGGTCGGGCCGCCGGCGGATCGCCACGATCACCGGCACCATGGACATGGCCCCGGGCCAGGCCCGCCTCGACGGCTACCGCGACGTGGTCGGCGAGGGGATCGTCGCGCACGGCGACTTCAGCGAGGAGGGCGGCGCCGCCGCGATGCGGCAGCTGCTGGCCCGGCATCCGGACATCGACGCCGTCTTCGCCGCCTCGGACATGATGGCCGCGGGCGCGCTGCGCACGATGCGCGAGCAGGGGCTGTCGGCCCCGGGCGACATCGCGGTGATCGGCTTCGACGACTCGGTGATCGCCGGGCACACCGATCCGCCGCTGACCAGCGTGCACCAGCCGATCGAGGAGATGGGCCGGCAGATGGTCCGGCTGCTGCTCGCCAAGATCGACGGCGAGGACCCCGGGCCGGGCGGCCCGGTGCTGAGCACCCGCCTGGTCCTCCGCGGCTCAGCCTGACCCCCGCTCGCCCGCTTCGGCTCGCCCGCTTCGGCTCGCCCGCTTCGGCTCGCCCGCTTCGGCTCGCCCGGCTGCTCAGCGGAGGCCCGGCTGCTCAGCGGCAGCCCGGCTGCTCAGCTGGAGCGCAGCGCCTCGTCGAGATCGGCCAGGCGGGCCCGGAGGATCTTGGCCGAGGCGCCGTCCACGCTGCCCTCGGCGATCCGGTCGTTGAGCTTGCGCCGCAGCTCGGCCACCTGGTCGTCGGCCCGGCGGCCGTCCCCGCGGTCCAGCGGCCGGAGCAGGTTGAGCAGGTCGACCGCGATGTCCGGCCGGATCTGCCCGTCGGCCCGCGCGTCCTCCACCGCGGTGCGGAACCGGGCCTGCGCGACGTCGGCGTCGAGCGGCGGGGCCGCGGTGGTGACCGCTGCTCGCGGCGTTGCCTTCGTGGCCGGCTGAGCCGAGGGCCGCGGGGCCGCTGATGGCGCCGGGGGCCTCAGGCTCGCCGGTGGCGGGCTCGCCGCAGGTGAGCGTCCGGCCTCCACGGTCGACCGCGAGGTGCCCATCGCCGCGAAGAGGGCCAGCGCCGAGACGACCAGCGCGACCAGCGACGACCAGAGCACCAGCCGGCGGCGCCCGGATCCCGGGCGTCCACCACCACCCGGCTCGGCGCGGTGTCCGGTCACGGTGGCCACGGGTACGAGCTGTTCCGGCTCCTCCGGCTCCGCCAGCTCGGCGAGTCCTTTCCCGACCTCCGCGGCGCTCGGCCGGCGGTCGGGCTCGTCGACCAGGCAGCGGGTCACCAGCTCGCGGAACGCCGGCGGCAGCTCGGACGGCAGCGCCGCCGCGCCCTGCGCGCGGGCCCGCGCGAGCTCTTCCCACGTGTCCACCGGGTACGGCGGCTGACCCGTCACCATCTCGAACAGCAGCACGCCCAGCCCGTACACGTCGGTCGCCGGTTCCGCGGGTTTGCCGTCGAGCCGTTCCGGTGCCACGTACGCCGGGGTGCCGAACGTCGCCCCGGTCTCGTCGTCGTCGGGTTCGCCGGTGACCGCGCTGATGCCGAAGTCGAGGATCTTGACGCCGGTCGGGGTCAGCATCACGTTGCCCGGCTTGACGTCGCGGTGCACCACGCCGCTCGCGTGAGCCGCCGTCAGGGCGTCGGCCACCGCGGCTCCGACCCCGGCCGCCTCCCGCCAGGGCAGCGGCGCGCAAGCCAGCCGGGCCGCCAGGGTCTCGCCGGCCAGCAGCTCCATCACCACGAACGGCGCCACCGAGCCTTCCGGGCGGACCGCCTCGTCGTAGTCGTGCACCGCGGCGATGT
The DNA here is from genome assembly GCF_040649415.1 of Actinoplanes sp. NPDC048967. Lineage (NCBI taxonomy): Bacteria > Bacillati > Actinomycetota > Actinomycetes > Micromonosporales > Micromonosporaceae > Actinoplanes > Actinoplanes sp. NPDC048967. The sequence continues at coordinate 452,904 of NZ_JBEZFL010000001.1, read as the reverse complement.
TGGGGTGCGACAGCCGGGCGCCCATCCGGGCTTCCTTCCAGGCGAGCTGGAGCACGTTGCTGCGGGCCCGGTCGAGTCCGGTGGGCAGCTTCAGCGCGACCGGGCGGGCCAGCAGCTCGTCCTGGGCGTGCCAGATCTCGGCCATCCCGCCGGTCTCCAGTCGCGACACCAGGCGGTAGCGGAACGCCAGGAGGGTGCCCGCCGCCGGCCAGTCGTCGCTCATCTCGGAACACTCGCCCAGCGCACGCGACGTGTCAACTCGTAACCAGCGACGGCGGCGCCGGATGTCGTTCACCACCGGGTGGCCCTCGCCGGGGCAGTAGCGGTTCGGTCACGGATCGGTGATGCTGTGGGCGTGCAAGCCATCAGCGTGACCACGTCGGACGTGGACGAGGCCCGGGCGGTGCTCGGGGACCACTTCTACTCCAACACCGTCGACGTGCTCTCCCCGGGCACCTGGAAGGCCGGCTTCGACATCGCGCACAGTGGCCTGGTGACCTTCGGTGACCTGCACTTCGGCATCGACGTGCGGATGTCGTTCGGCGAGCTGGGTGCGTACCACGTGGACGTACCCCTCAGCGGTGAGCTGGCGTGGCGCCAGGGTGGCGGTGCCCCGCTCGTCGCCACCACCGCCAGCGCCGCGGTCTTCCAGCCGGTCGGCGACACCGTTCTCGAGCGGTGGAGCGGCGACTGCCGGCTGCTGGCCGTGAAGATCGACCGGGTGGCGCTGGAGGAGGAGTTGAGCCGGATGATCGACGGGCCGGTCCGCAGCCCGGTGCGGCTGGGCCGGGAGCTCGACATCTCCGGCGGGCTCGGCGCCGCCTGGGCCCGGCTGGCCCGGATGCTGGCGGTCGACGCGACCGAGCAGCACGGGCTGGTCCGGCATCCGCTGCTGGGCCGGCAGCTGCGCGAGAGCCTGATCGGCGGGCTGTTGCTGGCCGCGTCGCACAACTACCGCGACGCTCTGGAGAACCGGCGTCCCGGGATGGCCGCCCCGCGCGCGGTGCGCCGGGCCGCCGAGGCGATGCGGGCCGAGCCCGGCCGGTCCTTCACCGTCGCCGACCTGGCCCGGATCGCCTCGGTCAGCCCACGCTCCCTGCAGGACGGTTTCCAGCGGTACCTCAACACGTCACCGATGGCCTATCTGCGGGAGATCCGGCTCTCGCTGGTGCACGACGAGCTGCGGCGCAGTGCGCCCTGCGACAGCACGGTCACCGAGATCGCGTACCGGTGCGGTTTTGTGCACCTGGGTCGCTTCGCCGCCCTCTACCGAAGCCGCTACGGCGTCTCCCCATCGGAAACCTTGCGCGGCTGAGCTTCGCTCAGGCCAGCAGCTCGCCCAGGGCGGCGGCGAAGACCTCATGGTGGCGGGCCACGTCGCCGGTCGCGGTCTGCGGGCACATCAGGGCCATGTTGTGGAACGGGGTCAGCAGCACCCCCCGGTTCATCAGGTACGTGTGCAGGAAGTCCTCCAGCTCGGGGTCGGCACCCGCAGCCGACTCCGTGCCGGTGCGCGGGGCCGGGGCGGTGAAGCGGTACTCCACCCGCGCCCCCACCTGGGCCACCGACCACGGCAGGGCGTACTCGGCGATGATCTTCCGGACGCCGTCGGCGAAGCCGGTCGCCACCTCGATCATCGTGGCGAAGGCGGCGTCGGTGAGCACCTCTTCCAGCGTCGCCCGGGTCGCCGCCATCGACACCGGGTTGCCGGCCAAGGTGCCACCGACCCCGCCCATGTCGACCAGGTCGAGGTCGGTGCGCCCGGTCAGCCGCGCGGCGAGGTCGGCGCTCAGCCCGTACGCGCCGACCGGGACGCCGCCGCCGATGGCCTTGCCGATGATGACCACGTCGGGATCAAGGGCCCAGGCGGCGGTCGCGCCGCCGGGCCCGGCCGAGAAGGTGTGGGTCTCGTCGTTGATCAGGTACGTGCCGTGCTCGCGGGTCAGCGCCCGCACCCCGGCCAGGTAACCGGGCTCGGGCAGCACGATGCCGATGTTGGTCAGCGCGGGTTCCATCAGCACCGCCGCGACGTCGCCGTGGGCCAGCTCCCGGGCCAGCCCGTCCAGGTCGTTGAACTCGGCGACCCGGCTGGTCAGGGTCACGTCACCGGGCGCGCCGACGTTGCCCTCGCGGCTGCGGGGCCGCCCGTCCGGCCCGACCACGATCAGCGACTCGTCGACCGAGCCGTGGTAGCAGTAGCTGTTGACGAGGATGCGCGAGCGGCCGGTGACGGCGCGCAGCAGCCGGATGGCCCAGCGGTTCGCGTCGGTCGCGGTGAGGGCGAAACTCCACGCCGGTACGCCGAAGCGCCGGCTCAGCTCCGCGCCGACCAGGGCCGCGTCCTCGGTGGGCACCATGGTGGCGGCGCCGCCCAGGTCGGCCAGGCGGCGGGTGACCGCGGCGACGACCGGGGCGGGGGAGTGCCCGGCCATCGCCGCGGTGTCACCGAGGCAGAAATCCACGTACTCGTGGCCGTCGATGTCGATGAGCCGGGCCCCGCGGGCCCGGTCGAGGTAGACCGGGTAGCCGGCCGCGCTCTTGTTCATCCAGGTCATCGGGACCCGGCCGAAGAGGTGGTCGGCGCGGGCGTAGGCCGCCGCCGAGCGTGGGTGCCGGTCGGCGAAGGCGGTCCGCTCACGCTCGGTCAGCGCGTGCAGGCGGGCACGGTCGATGGAATCCGTCGGCATGGCGCGACGCTACCAACGATCCGCGCGGGCAACGACCCTCCGGACGACCGATTCCGCTCAGAACAGGGCGAGCTGCCCCGGTGTGGGGTCGCGGCGGCTGGTCAGCCCGCCGCGCAGCCGCCAGGGCTGGAGCTCCGGCATCGGCTCGGTGACCACCGCGGGCGGGCTCCCGCCGGTCAGCGCCCACAGCGAGGGCCCGAAGTTGATGCCGCGTCCGGACAGGACGGACCGCATGGCGCTCAGGCGCAGCGGCAGCCGGGCCGCCCGCAGCTCCGGCATCGGCAGGTCGGCCCGCATCCGCATGAGCCGGCGGTTGCGCTCGACGATCTCCCGGGTCTCCGGACGGCCCAGCTCGTCGGTGCACTGGGCGCCCACGACGTCGCGCACCGACTGCGCGTCGCCCGCGTCGATGGCCGCCCAGGCGGCGTCGACGGTGTCGAAGGCGGCCAGCAGCCGGGCCGCGGTCGCCGAGCCGAAGCGGCGGACCCCGTGCAGGTTGTCCGAGGGATCGCCGCGCAGGGCGGCGTAATCGCGATACTGCGCCGCGCGTACGCCGCACAGCGCCAGCAGGCCCTCGGGGTCGACCAGGACGGCCTCGTCGAAGCCGCCGTTGCGGACCCGCAGCACCGACGTGGTGTCGTCGATCAGCGCGAACGCGTCCCGGTCGCTGGTCATCAGCACCGAGCGCCAGCCGTGTCGCCGGGCGTGCGCCGCCGAGCTGGCCAGCACGTCGTCCGCCTCGTAGGCCGGCGGCACGACCGTGCACACACCGGCCGCGGCCAGCAGCTCAGGGGCACCGGCGATCTGCTCGCTCAGATCAGCCGGTTTGTCCGGCCGGTGGGCTTTGTAGGCCGGATACTCGGTGCGCCGTGCGGAGTCCCGCGGGCAGTCGAAGCCCACCACCACTGCGTCGGGACGCAGGTGCGCGGCGGCGCGGGCCAGGTAGCCGACCAGCCCGCGCAGCGCCCACACCGGCCGGCCGGCCTGGTCCAGCAGCCCTTCCATCGCCGCGGCGTGGTAGGCGCGGTGCAACAGACTGTTGCCGTCGAGGACGAGCAGCAGGGGGGCCGGGGGCGACACCCGGACAGCCTATGCCGGACCGTACCGGGCGACGAGTTCCGCACCCAGCCGGGCGAGCTCGGCCCGGACCGCCTCCGGTTCGAGCACCTCGACCGCCGCGCCCCAACCGGCGAGTTGCTCCGCGATGGACAGCGCCATCGGGGCGGCGACGCGGACCCGGACCCGCCCGTCGGCGAGGGTTTCCAGCGGCTCGCAGTGCCGGCCGAAGTGGTCCCGCAGCACCGGCAGCACCCGCTCGGCGATCAGGACCGTGGCGGAGAGCAGGGACCGGCGCTGCTCGACCGCGCCGACCACCCGTTCCCACTCGCGGGAGAGGTCGAAGCCGGCCGGCCGCTCGGCGACCTGGTCGGTCACCTCGGCGCCGGTGATCCGGTCGACCCGGAAGGTCCGCTGCCCCTTCGCGGTGCCGGCCACCAGATACCAGACCTCGTCCTTGTCGACGAGGCCGAGCGGGTCGACCAGCCGCTGCGACTCGGCGCCGCCGCGGCTCGCGTACCGGAAAGCGACCTTGCGCCGGCGCACCACCGCGTCCTGGAGCAGGTCGACCAGCTCGGGACGGCCCCGGTCGCGCTCGCCCCAACGGGCCGCGTCGACCACCACCACATCGGCGGCGGCCTCGGCGTCGGCCCGGAACGTGTCCGGCAGCGCCCGGACGAGCTTGCGCAGCGCCGAGCGGATCGGCGGCGCCACGGCGGCGGCCGGCCCGGCCAGCAGGAACAAGGCCCGGGCCTCGGCCGAGGTGAGCCCGCTCAGGTCGGTGCGGGCGCCACCCACCAGCGACCAGCCGCCACCCCGCCCGGGCTGCGGATACACCGGGACGCCGGCCGTGGACAGGGCCTCCAGGTCACGGCGGGCGGTGGCCACCGACACCTCCAGCTCAGCGGCCAGCTCGGCCGCGGTCACCCGGCCCCGGGCCTGGAGCACCAACAGGGTCGCCACCAACCGGTCCGCTCGCATGTCGTGATCCTGTCAGGGAAAGTGCTCACTTGGTGAGCACTTATACCCCGCATGATGAGGGCGTTCAACTGACGCAGGGGAGAACACGATGTTCCGAGGATTCGCCACCATCAGCTTCTACGCCGACGACGTCAGCGCCGCGGCGGACTGGTACGCCGAACTGTTCGGCGCGAAGCCGTACTACGCCTTCCCGCCCGCGCCGGCGGCTCCCGCGTACATCGAGTTCCGCATCGGCGACGACGAGGACGAGCTCGGCCTGATCGACCGCCGGTACGCCCCGCCCGCGGCAGCGACCACCCCCGGCGGCGCGGTGATGCACTGGCACGTCGACGACCTCGAGGCCACCGTGGCGCGGCTGCTCGAGCTGGGCGCGACGGAGTACCAGCCGATCACCCACCACGGGGCGGGGGAGGGCTTCGCCACGGCCTCGGTGGTGGATCCGTTCGGCAACGTGCTCGGGGTCATGAACAACCCCCACTACCGGGAGATGCTGGCGGCGCGGAAGGGTGCGGTCTGAGTCACGGTGGCAAGCCCTCAGCTCCGGCGGTGGCCGTCCGATTGTCGGGGCCCACCGCCGATTCCGGGCCGGTCGTGGGGCCCGCCGATCGGCTGGGCCTTCCCGCCGGAGCAGAGGAGCCGCTATGCATCGCACCTGGGTCAGCGCCGGAGGCGCCCGATGACCGCCGCCGCCGACGTGCTGGCCGCGGTGGCCGGCCTCGGCGTGCCGTGGTGGGGCTGGACCGCGCTGGTCGTCATGATCTTCTGGGGGTTGCTGGCTCCCGGTGACCAGGGGCAGGACGAGGACGGCCCGACACCGGAGGAGCAAATCGCCCTCGCCCGCCGGCGATGATCAGGCAGGGCGCTCCGGCTCACTGCTGACGGAGTCGCCGTGCCCGGTGATGATCAGCCCTGGCGGGAGCCTCGTGGCGATGAGGATCTCTGAGGTGACGGTGGTGGATGACCGGCGCGCACGTTCGGCAGCGGATCCGGATGCCGTGGCGGCGGCCGGCGAGGCATCATGACGTCATGTCGACCGAGCATCGCGGGGCCGAGGGTGAGCACGGGCCTGCTGGTGGTGGCCCGCCGGACCGATGGATCGTCTGGCGGCAGGACGACAACGGCAACCGGTTCGAGGTCGCGCGCAAGAACTCGCGCGTGGACGCCGATCAACTCGCGGCGGTGATGGAGGCGCGGGGCCACAAGCAGTTGTACTGGGTCGCCAGAGCGCCTGGTCAACGCATGCCTGAGAGCTGACGGGGGACTTTGTTGTCGACCGGGCGGGACGGCATTATCGTCGGCCGTCGTTTCCGCCGTCGTGTCTGGAGTTGTGATGAGCCTGAGTGCTGATGACCGCCTGGAGATCCACGAGACGATCGCCCTGCACGGTCATCTGAGTGACGCCGGAGCCTATGAACGGTTCGACGAGGTGTTCACGCCGGATCTCGTGGTCGACGCCAGTGATCTCGGCCGCGCCCCGCTGCCGGCGCCCGACCCGTCGCGGCCGCGGCTCGACATGTACGTCGCGGCCTCGCACCGCCTGGGGGCTGCCGGCCCACTTGCTCACCATGTCACCAACACTGTGGTCCGTGAGGACGGCGACGGCGCCCGCGCCTGGTCGAAGGGCTTCGCCGTGAACCAGGACGGTTCGGTGGCCAGCTTCACCTACGAGGATGAGCTTGTGCGTACGGGACCGGGCTGGCGCATCAGGCACCGCACGGTCTCAGCTCGTCGTGCGGCCGGGATCGGAGTCGAACCGCTCGTTCTGCCCGCCTGAGAACCCGAGCGGCGCCCAGGGATCACTGTGCGGGTGACACGGCGAACGCCGCCACCGAACCCGGGGCACACGCCTCGTGGGGCGCGCGGACAAACGTCGTACTCCTGTCCTCCGGCGCCGCGACCTGGTAGCCGGGCACCCGTACCGTTGTCCTGCACGTCTTGGCGGCCGGTCGGACCGCGGCCCGGACGCGGTCGCCCGGCGCGAGCAGCATGGTCGGCGCCGCCGCGCCGGCGGGGGTGAACGCGCCGGCCGCGGTCTTGACGCCGGGGTGTCCCCGCAGCGAGCAGGCGTGTCCGGTGATGTTCTCGAAGATCAGGGAACCGGCATCGCCGGTGATGCGGAGCTCGCCGGTGCGGCACCGCGAGGGCGGCTCGCCCGTGGCGGGATCGACGCGGTCCGCGCCCGAGTCGGGCTGCACCAGCGTGTACGCCGTGGCGGAGACCGCCGCCAGGTCCAGCACCCCGGCGCTGCCCGCCGCGAAGGTGCCGGCCGTGGCCCCGGAGGGCGCCGCCGCGAGCGTGAGCCCCAGCGCGCCGGCCGCCAGCAGTGTTACCCGCCCGATGTTGCGCATGTGTTGCTCCCCCGAGGTCGTGCCGCTGTGTCCTGGTAGACGTTAGGGGGACCGGTGATGACCTTGCTCCCCCTTCCGTGCCACATGGGACCGCCTCGTCGCGGCTCCCTTGACCAGCCCCTTACTGCTTTACTAGGGTACTAGTAAAGCAGTAAGGGGCTCCCGTGTTCGTCTTCCGGCTCGACACCCACTCCGGCGTGCCGCCGTACCTGCAGCTCGTCCAGCAGGTCCGCCAGGCGGTGCTGCTGGGCTTTCTCCAACCCGGTGACCGCCTCCCGCTCATCCGGGAGGTGGTCGAGGACCTGGCGATCAATCCGAACACCGTCGCCAAGGCGTACCGGCAGATGGAGCAGGAGAACCTGGTCACCGGCCGGCCCGGGCAGGGCACGTTCGTCGATGACCAGCAGTCGGCCGCGATGTCGGCATCGACGTACACGTCGCTGCGCCGCGGCCTGGCGACCTGGTTGCGCCGCGCCCACGCGGCCGGCCTCGACGAGCAGGCGGTCAACGCGCTCTTCGCCTCCGTCCTCCAGCAGACGAGGAACGAGGACGTGGCGTGACAGCGACCGAGTTCGCGCTGCGCACCGACGGTGTGGGCAAGCGGTACCGGAAGGGCTGGGCGCTGCGCGACTGCACCCTGGCCCTGCCGGCGGGCGGCGTGATCGCCCTGGTCGGGCCGAACGGTGCGGGCAAGACCACGCTGCTGCGCCTGGTCGTCGGGTTGCTGGCCCCGAGCACCGGCACGGTCGAGGTCCTCGGCCACGACGTCACCGCCAGCACCCCGCAGACTCTGTCCCGGGTCGGGTTCCTGGCCCAGGACCACCCGCTGTACAAGCGCTTCACGGTCGCCGAGATGCTCCGCTTCGGCCGGGCCTGCAATCTGCGGTTCGACCAGGAGCTGGCCGAGCGCCGGCTGGCGAAGCTGGGCATCCCGCTCGACCGCCGGGCCGGCACGCTCTCCGGCGGCCAGCAGGCCCAGGTCGCGCTGGCTCTGGCCCTGGCCAAGCGGCCGGACCTGCTGGTCCTCGACGAGCCGGTGGCCAGCCTCGACCCGCTGGCCCGGCACGAGTTCATGCAGGTCCTCATGGGTGCGGTGGCCGAAGGCGGAGTGACTGTCCTGTTCTCCTCCCACGTCGTGCACGAACTGGAGCGCGCCTGCGACCACCTGGTCGTGCTCAACCAGGGCCGGGTCACGCTCACCGGCGACATCGACGCCCTCCTCGCCGAGCACCGGCTGCTCGTCGGCCCGCGCACGGCCACCGACCTCGACCGGGCGGGCACCGTCGTGGAGGCCGTCCACAGCGACCGCCACACGACCCTGCTGGTACGCGACGGCGGGATCCCGGCCGCGCCGGGGTGGCAGGCCCAGCCGGTCGCGCTGGAGGACCTGGTGCTGGCGTACCTGCGCCGGACGTCCGAGCCGAGCGCCGCGGTCACGTCGGGGGTGGCTTCATGACGTGGTTGATCTGGCGTCAGCACCGGACCGAGGTCTGCGTCCTGGGTCTGCTGGTCGGCATGTTCGGCGTCGCCCTGCTCGTGCTCGGGACGCAGGCCCACGACCTGTTCCCCGGCGGTCCCGCCCGGTGTGCGGGAGCAGCGGGTGTCACCGACGCTTGCGCGTCCTCCTTCCGCCGGCTCGACGAGGAGTACGGGTACGTCGAGAACCTCCTGGCGGCCTTCTATCTGGTCCCCGTCGTCATCGGCGCGTTCCTCGGTGCGCCGCTGCTCGCGCGTGAACTGGAGGACGGCACCTGGCAGCTCGCCTGGACGCAGGCCGTGCCGCGGATGCGCTGGCTGGCCGCCAAGCTCGCGGCCCTGGCCGGCGTCACGGTCGCGCTCACCGGGATGTTCACCGCGGAGCTCACCTGGTTCCGCCAGCCGTTCGACGCGTGGGAAGGGCGGTTCCAGTACGACGCCTTCGACCTGGAGGGATTCGTTCCGGTGGCGTACGCGCTGTTCGCGTTCGGCGTCGCCACCGCCGCCGGGGCGATCCTGCGGCGCAGCCTGCCCGCGTTCGGCGTCGCGTTCGGGGCGTTCCTGGCCAGCCGGATGGCGGTGGCGCTGCTGGCCCGTCCCGCCTACGCCACGCCGCTCACCACCGTGGAGCCGGTCCCCGTCGGCGGCTCGACGGCCCAGTCGGGGCACCGGCCCCTGTCCGGCTTCGCCGACTGGATGATCGAACGCGGCTACGCCGACGCCACCGGGCGCAGGCTGAGCTCGACCGAGTACTACGAGCTGGAGGACGCCGCCAACCGGGCCGGCACCAACCTCCACCAGTTCCTGCACGCGCGGGGCATCCAGCAGTTCGAGGTCTACCACCCGGCCGACCGGTTCTGGACATTCCAGCTCATCGAGGCGGCCCTGTTCGTCGCCGCCGCGGCGGTCCTGATCAGTGTGGTGGTGTGGCGGGTACGGCGCCGGATGATCTAGCTGTCCCGAGGACGGCACGTTCCGCGGCTCCAGGTCCCGGTGGACGACCCCCACGCCGTGGATCCCCGCCGGCGCCGTGGCCGGCCCGAGACGACTGGGCAGCTCATAGTCGCCGAGCCGGCGCGGATCGTTCGGCATCATCGGGCCGGTCACACGCGGCAGGACAGCGGCTTGCCGCTCGACCCCATCCCGGTCCGGCTTCAGCCGGCGACCGTATGGCCGGCGACCGTCTTGGCCGGCCGGCTCCGGGGCGGCACCTTTCTGGCCGCGCCCGGAGCCGTGTCCGGTCGGATCCTTGCCGACCTGCGAGCCTCAGCCGGCGAGTGACGACCTCATCCCTGCAGGACGCGCGGCGGCTTGAACCGGCGGACCTCCTGCGGCCAGCCGCATGCCTCCGCGATCCGGCCGGCCCACATCCGGGCGGTCGCCTCGTCCGGCACGTCCACGATCGTCAGGCCACCGAGGAACTCCTTGCTCTCGACGTAGGGCCCGTCGGCGAAGACCACCTCACCGCTCGTGGCGTCGGCGCTGAAGACCGGGCCGTCCTCTTCCTCCAGGCCGCCGGCGAACACGAATGCCCCGGCGGACTTGATCTCATCGACAACGGCCCGGGCGAGCGGACCGCGCCCGCTGAACCACTCCTCGGTGTGGTCACCCACCCACTGCTGATTGAAGTAGATGAGGTACTCAGCCATATCCGCTCCCTCTGATCGTCCGGACCCGACGTCCGGCCCTGCATACGCCACGAACGGCATCCAGTCGATCCGACACTCCCCAGCGTGATTTCTGCCAACCGGTCACACCTCGGTGCGTATCTGCGGCTGCGACGGCGGCGAAGCCGTGGGGAAGGGTAGGCCCGGCGGTGACAGGGCGACGGCAAAACGATGACAAATGGCCTGGCCCGGGCACCTGTCGGCCGCCTACCATCACCTCATGACCTGGCGACATTGATCCACCCGTAGAGGCCAGACCCGTGGGCCGCCGCGGCCGCCGTGTGACCGGCGTCCGCTCCGACTTCACGGGAAGGCCTCATGACCCTCGACTCCGCACGCGTGCGCCGGCTGGCTGCCACGCTTTACGCGTACGCGTTCCTCGCCGATCTCGTCCTGCTCTACCCGGTGTACGCGCTGCTGTTCAGTGACACCGGCCTGTCGGTCTGGCAAATCTCCTCGCTGTTCGTGATCTGGTCAGCCGGCAGCACGGTGCTGGAGGTGCCCTCCGGCGCCTGGGCTGACGCGGTCTCCCGGCGACTACTGCTGTGCCTGGCCCCGCTGGCCGGCGCTGCCGCGTTCGCGCTCTGGGTGCTCGCGCCTTCGTACCCGGCCTTCGCCGTCGGGTTCCTGCTCTGGGGCGCCGGCGGGGCGCTCGCCTCCGGATCGCTGGAGGCGCTCGTCTACAGCGAGCTCGCCCACCTCGGCGCGGCGCACCGCTACGCCCGCACGATGGGCCGGGCCCGCACGGCGGAGACGGTCGGCGTGCTGGTGGCGACCGTGCTCGCCGGTCCGGTGCTCGCCGCGGGCGGCTATCCGGCGGTCGGCGCGGCCAGCGTGCTCGCCGGGATCCTTGCCGCGCTGGTCGCCACCCGCTTCCCCGAGCACCGAACGGCCGTGTCCGCCCTGCCGGGTGCGTCGGTCACGTCGGGTGCGTCGGTCCTGCCGGGTGCGTCGGTCCTGCCGGGTGCGTCGGTCCTGCCGGGTGCGTCGGTCCCGTCGGGTGCGTCGGTCCCGTCGGGTGCGTCGGTCCCGTCGGGTGCGTCGGTCCTGCCGGGTGCGTCGGTCCTGCCGGGTGCGTCGGTCCCGTCGGGTGCGTCGGTCCTGCCGGGTGCGCCGGTCCTGCCGGGTGCGCCGATCCTGCCGGGTGCGCCGATCCCGTCGGGTGCGCCGGTCCTGCCGGGCGCACCCACCCTGCCAGCCGCGGGCGCCGACGAGGGCGAGGGCTACGAGAAAGGCGAGGGCGAGGGCTACGAGAAAGACGAGGGCGACGATCCGGGCTGGTGGGCGAGTCTCCGCGCCGGCCTGACCGAGGTCCGCGCCGACCCCGCGGTGCGGACAGCCGTGCTGCTCCTCGCCGTGGTGACCGCGGTGTGGGGCGCGCTCGACGAGTACACCCCGCTGCTGGCCGCCGGCACCGGCGTGACCCGCGAGACCGTCCCGATGCTGCTCCTGCTGGTCTGGCTCGGCGTGACCGCGGGCGGACTGCTCACCCCGCTGGGCGAGCGCCTGGGCAGCCGCGGCTACGCCGTCCTCCTGGCCGGCTCCGGCGTGGCCCTCGCCGCCGGCGCTCTCGTCGCCCACCCGGCCGGATTCGTCCTGGTAGCGGTGGCGTTCTGCGGCTTCCAACTGGCCACCGTCCTGGCCGACGCCCGGCTCCAGGACCGGATCACCGGGACCAGCCGGGCCACCGTCACGTCCCTCGCCGGCACCGCCACCGACGTAGCCACGATCGGCGTCTACGGCGCCTACGCCCTGGTCGCCGCCGGCGCCGGCAACGGGGTTGCCTTCGCGGTTCTCTCAGCGCCGTACCTGATCGTCGCCTTGGCGGTGACGGTCCGCCGGACCGCGCGCGTGCCCGTCGCCGCGGGAGGAAAGATGGGACCATGAGCGCACCGCAGTTGTTGTCCGCCTGGGCCGGCCACTGGACCGGGGTGGACACCGGCGTGACCGTCATCCTCCCGCCGCCCGGGACCGTCGGTTCCGGTGAGGTCCGCGGCGGCGCGCCGGCCACCCGGGAGTTCGCGCTGCTCGAGCCGACCCGGTTGGTGGACCGGGTCGACGCGGTCGTCCTCTCCGGCGGATCCGCGTTCGGGCTGGCCGCGGCCGAGGGCGTGATGGCGTTGCTGCGCGAGCGGGGGAGCGGCTTCCCGACGCCCGCCGGGCCGGTGCCGATCGTCATCGGGATGTCGATCTTCGACGGCTCGGTGCGGACCGGACCACCCGACGCGGCGAGTGGCCGGGCCGCCGCGCTGGCCGCGTACGCCGGCACGGAACTGACCAGCGGCCGGGTCGGCGCGGGCACGGGCGCTGGGACGGGCACGTGGCGCGGCCGGCGTGACCCCGGTGGTCTGGGCCTGGCCGAGGGGCAGGTGGGCACCGCCCGGGTGGCCGCCGTCGTCGTGGTCAACGCCTGGGGCGACGTGCTGGCCCCCGACGGCGAGCCACTCTTCGGCGCCGCACCCGAGGCGGTTCGTCCGCAAGCCCCGTACGGCATGCAGAACACCACCGTGGCCGTCGTGCTCACCGACGCCCGGCTCGCCAAGAACGACTGCTACCTGCTCGCCCAGAGCGGCCACACCGGTTTCGCCCGGTCGATCCACCCCGCCCACTCCCGCTACGACGGCGACGCGGTGGTGGCCCTGGCCACCGGCGAGTCCGAGGCCGACACCGATCTCGACCTGCTCCGCGCGGTCACCGTCGACACGGTCGCCGCCGCGGTCCGGGCCGCTGTCGCCCCACCGGGGTAGGTCCGCCAGGGCAGCAGGGCCACCAGCGCCAGCAGCATCAGCGTGAAGGCGTTGCGCAGGATCAGGGTCCGTGCGCCGCTGCTGTCGTCCGGGACGAGCCAGATCGGGGAGACGACGCTGAGGGCGTAGACGGTGACCGCGGCCAGCGCCGGCCGGGGATCACGGCGCTGGGCTGCGATGTCGGCCAGCACGAGCACCGCGACCGGCAGGAACACCAGGTGGTGGGTCCAGGACATGGGACTGACCAGGTTGGCGGTGAGGCCGGTCAGGGTCAGCGCCGTCACGGTGTCGCCGGCCGCGTACGCCTGGCGGGCCCGGCGCAGGCCCACCACCAGGACCAACACGCACAGCGGGACCCACCAGCCGGCCGGCGCCGCCGGTGTCCCGGCCAGGCGGGCCAGCAGGCCGGTCAGCGACTGGTTGGTCAGCGCGGCCGCCGTGCCCACCCGGTCGGTCTGCCACAGCAGGTCGCCGAAGTAGCGCAACGACTCCGCCGGGGCCAGCAGGAACGCGCCCCCGGTCAGCGCCGCCGTTGTCACCGTCGCCGTGCGCGCCGCCCGCCACTGGCCGGTGACCAGCAGATACACGATGAACAGGCCGGGCGTCAGCTTGATCGCGGTGGCGATGCCGACGCCCGCGCCGGCCCAGCGCGAGCCGGTGCGGCCCAGCACCACCAGGTCGAGCAGCACGAGGGCGAACAGCCACAGGTTGACCTGCCCGAAGCCGAGCGTCTGCCGGACCGGTTCGGTGCACAGCGCGAGCGGCACGGCCGCCACCAGCGTGAGTCGCAGCCCTCGGCCGTGCCGGGCCGCGATCGGGGCGGCGAGCACAGCGAGCACCACAGTCAGGGCCAGCACGCTGCCCGCGGCGTTCAGCCAGCCCGCCGTCGCCGCCGGGACCCGGGACACCGGCATGAGCACGAACGCCGCGAACGGCGGGTAGGTGAAGCCCAGGTCGCCGCGTACCGGGGCGACGTAGTCGTACAGCTCGCCGCCGTTGCTCCACCACCGGATCGCGTCGTGGTAGATGACCATGTCGAAGAAGCGGTAGTGCGCGTCGAAGACCCGTACCACCAGGACCAGGAGCGCGGCCAGGCCGCAGGCCGCGACGGTACGGACGCCCCGGCTCAAGGCTTGTCGCTCCACGTGACCGCGGTGACGGCGGCGCTGTACTGCACGGCACCGGCGGGCAGACCGGCGTTGGCCGCACCCGGCTGCCGGACCACCGCCTGGGTGTACGTGATCCGGTCGGAGTCCGGCCCGAGATACACCTGCCACTCGACGAGCCCGTGGCGTGGTGTGGTTGCCGTGTAGGCCAGCGCCCGCGCCGGCCGGCCCAGCGGATCCGCGCCCCCGTCCAGCGTCCGTACCCCGGTCAGCCCGGCCAGCATCCGGTAGATCTTCGCCCGGTCAGCCCCGCCCGCCACCGCGGTGAACGTGTCGAGCAGCTTCGTGCCCGTCCGGAACAGCCAGCCCTGCGGGTCCGGCGGCAGCTCCTGCCCGGCCTCGGCCAGCCAGGCGAGCATCGCGGGCCCGGTCCGCGCCGGGTCGTCCGGCAGGTCGCCCAGCTCACCCGCGTACGGCTCGTCGCCGGCCAGGTCCGGATACAGGGTCTGCTCGCCGGCGGCGGGCAGCTCCGCCGGCCCCGGCGAGCCGTCCGCGACGTACGCGGTCGCATCGGCGGCGGTCAGCGGCCGCACACTCGATCCGCGCTCGCCGATCGTCAGCCAGCCCTCACCGGGCAGCCCGGCCGCCGGCTGGACACTCTGGACGGTGTCGACGCGGATGACGTCGTAACCGGCGCCGGGCCCGAGGTGCACGATCCGCGCGACGGTGCCGGTGGCATGCACGAACTGCCCGCGCGGGCCTTCGCGTTCGGCCTGCGTGGCAGCCGCGGCCAGGATGCTCCGCGGCGTGGCCGTGCTCGCCCCGGCCTGCACCGGCGGTCGCGGCGGCGGGGACGTCCGGTTCACGACGGCGAACGCGGCGGCGGCCACGGCGGCCAGCGCGGCCGGCACGACGGCGTAACGCCACTTCGGGCCGGGGAGGAAGAACCCACGGCGCCGGCTGCGCGGCTGCGCCAGCACGGCCCGCTGCAGGAAGAGCGCGCGGGTCGAGGTCGCGGAGTCGTGCACGTCGGCATCCGGTACGGGATTGGCGGCGGCCAGCCGGGTCATGGCGTCCTGCTCGGTCATGCGGACTTTCCCCTCTGGCTAGCGGCGGTGTGCAACTCGTACGGCCGGGACGGCGGCGGCGCCTGATCCTGATCGGCCGCCGCCAGCAGGCGGGCGAGGCGGCGTCGGGCCCGGTGCACCCGTACCTTGAACGTCACGGCCGTGCAGCCCAGCACGTGCGCGGCGGCATCGTGGTCCAGGCCCTCCCAGCCGATCAGCAGCAGCGCCTCACGGTCGAGGCGCGACAACCGGCTCAGGGCCTCGCGCAGTCCGGCGTCCGCGACGACCGAGACGGCATGGTCCGGTGCGGACGGCACACCTCCGCCGGCCATCCGTTCGAACAGCCGGGCCCGGCGGCGCGCGGCCCGCTCCTCGTTGGCCAGACTGTTGCGGGCGACCCGGTAGAGCCACGGCAGCGGCTCCGCCGGCAGCCGGGCGAAGTGCCGCCAGGCGGTGGCGAAGGTCTCGGCGACGACGTCATGGGCCCGCGCCTGATCGGTACGGCGGGACACGAACGCCAGCACACGGGGATAGTGCCGGCGGAACAACGCCGTGAACTCCTCCTCGTCGCTCACGCCGGCCTTCTCCCCTCGTCGCACGGCCTCGTCGAAACGTTCAGGTCCGGCACCGCCCGCCCGGTTACCGGATCGGCCGATTTCTTTTCCCGGACCCGGTCCGGCCGACTTCGACGATCCGCCTCGCCGCGCTGCCGCAGGCCGGATGATGGTGCCATGACCACGCTCGCGTCCCGTCTGCCGCGCGGCGCCCGGCTGTCCCCGGAGTCCTGGGCCGCGCGCCACCGCATCGTCACCACTCTGCTGTGGTCGCACCTGCCGGCGCTGGTCCTGCTGGGACTGCTCGGGCCGATGCCCGCGTGGGAAGCGCTGGCCCTGCCGGCGGGCATCGGCGCCCTCGCCGTCGTCGCTGCCGTGCTGCGCGAGCCCCGGGCCCGGGCGTCGGTCACCAGCATCGGGCTGATCGCCTGCACGTTCGCGGCCATCGAGCTGTCCGGCGGTGAGATGGCCATGCACATCCACCTGTACGCCGTCCTGGTCTTCGTCGCGCTCTACCAGCAGTGGGCGCCGTTGCTGTGGGCCGTGGTCATCGTGGTGCTGCACCACGGTTCCCTGGGCCTGATGAACCCGGAGCGGGTGTTCGGCATGCACCACATGTCGGTGCTCGACGGGCTGGGCCAGGTCGCCCTGCACGCGGGCCTGGCGACCCTCGAGGTGATCGGCATCATCGTCCTCTGGCACTTCGCCGAGCAGGCCGAACGCGAGAACGAGGTACTGGCCGAGGCCGCCGAGGCGCAACGTTCCGCCACCGCGCAAGCCGAGCAGCAGGCCACGGCCCGCTCGGCCGAGGCGGAACGGGTCCGCGCCGCCGAGACGGCCGTCCGCGCAGAGCGGCTCTCGGCCGACGCGCTGGCCATCGGCCACCAGGCCCGTGCCGCCCTGGCCGCCGTCACCGCGGTCGACGCCGCCCTCGGCGCGCTCGCCGGTGCGGTCCACGACATCGCCGGGCAGTCGCGCGACGCGGCCGGGAGCGCCGCCGCGGGCAAGGACACCGCCTCGACCGCGGCCGACAAGGTACGGGCCCTGGAGTCGTCGGTCGGCGAGATCGCCACGGTCAACGCGCTGATCGCGCAGCTGGCCGGGCAGACCAACCTGCTCTCGCTGAACGCCACCATCGAGGCGGCCCGGGCCGGGGAGGCCGGCCGGGGCTTCGGTGTGGTGGCCAACGAGGTCAAGCAGCTGGCCCAGCAGACGGCGGAGTCGGTGGAACGGGTCAACGGCGTGATCCAGGCGATCGTCGCGCAGACCGGCGACGTGGCCAGCACCTTCGGCTCGACCACGTCGGCGGTGGCCGGCCTGTACGAGGTCCAGACCGACATCGCGGCGGCGATGCAGGAGCAGGCCGCCGTGCTGGCCGAGGTCACCCGCCAGCTGGCCACGGCGACGTCGGCGGCCGAGCAGGTCCTCGCCGGCCTGGAGGAACTCGCCGTCCCGGCCTGAGCCGTCCCGGCCTGAGCCGGTCGTCGGTCGTCGGTCGTCAGATGGTGCGCAGGTCCAGGGCGTGCCAGACGACCGCGTCGAGGTTGCCGGTCGACCACCACAGCATGCCGCCCCGGTACGACACCGAGCCGGCGTCCGGGCTGATCTCCACCGTCCGGCGGGTGGCGATCTCCACCGCGATCAGCTCGTTGTTGCCGGTCAGCTCCGAGTTGGGGCCGATCCGGGAGAGCACCTCGAAGCGGTCCAGCGGCGCCACGTCGACGATCACGGTCGCGGCGGTGTCGCCGGCGATGCGGTGCCGGTCGCTGCCGTCGGGGCGCATCAGCTCGATGCGGCTGAGCCCGTCCCCGGTCAGCGACGCCACCCGGCACCAGGCCGGGCTGCAGGCTGTGATGGCCCGGTCCCGGGCGTGGCCGACCGGACTGTCCCGGCCGGTGCCCAGGTTGCGCAGCAGGGTGCTGCCCGAGCTGTCGTTGACCCCGTTGACCAGCCACGGCCACGCCGACAGCTTCCACGTGCCGGTCTCCCGGCGGACGTCCACCGGCCCGCCGGTCAGCGCGACCGAGCGGAGCTGGGTGACGTCACCGGTGTCCGCGGCCACCCAGTGCACCCGGCCGTCGGCGATCACCAGGTCGTACTGCGACTGGTAGAACTCGGCCCGGCCCAGGTCGGCGGTCAGCTCGCGGGGCGGCCGGGCGTCGCGCAGGCCGGCCGTGAACAGCCGCAACCGGCCGCCGTCGGTGCTCTCCACCCAGGCCAGCACGTCGCCGGTGACGGTCAGTGCCTGGAAGGACGGGTGTTCCGCCCGGGGCAGCCGCCGGAGCTGGCGGACCGTGCCGTCCGCGCCGACGCGGACCAGGCGCAGGTAGCGGTCGTCGGTGCTCGCCGCGGTGCCCAGGGACGTGCGGGCGTCGAGGAAGAGGCCCGGCCGGTACTCGGCGCCGTCCGGCAGGTTCGCCTGCACGGTGCCGCGCTGGGCCTGCGGCCAGGCGACCGCCGCGGTGACCGGCGCTGCGGGCTGCGCCTGGCCGCCGGCCGGCAACGCCAGCAGGGCTGCGCTCGCCACGAGCGCGGCAACGAGGCCGAGCCGCGTGCGCGTGGTGCTCATGTCGCGTCGACCTCCACCGGCGTCCGTGGCTGCCGATGATAGCCACGGTCGCGGGCCCGCCGATCCCGGCAGTCTGCTGCAGGATGCAGACGGCATCCGCGTCGGGCCGGGTAAAGAGCCAAAAGGTGCCCGGGCTGATACCCGAGACATTTCCGCATTTCGATCTCTTGTCGGCCGCCGGGCCCGGTCGCAGGCTGTACCCGGCCGGCGTGTTGCGGCGGCCGTCATCGACGGGGGAAACGATGTTCTCGAGGACTCGGGCCGCGGCCGTGCTCGCCGCGCTCACTCTGACCGGGCCGGCGGTGCTGACACCCACACCGGCCCTGGCCGCCACCACACCCAACGCCGTGATCACCTGGAACGTCCACGCGCAGACGGCCATCTACGAGGTCGCCCGCCAGTCACCCAACGTGACCGGACGCAGCTTCGCGATGGTGCAGGGAGCCGTGTACGACGCCGTTAACGCGGTGGCCGGGGCGCCGTACCAGCCGTACCTGATCGCTCCGCGCAGCCGGCGCGGCGACTCGGCCGACGCCGCTGTCGCCGGCGCGGCCTACCGGGTGCTGGTCTCGCTCTTCCCGGCCCAGACGGCCGCCCTGACCGCCCAGTACGACCAGGCGCTCGCGGCCATCCCCGACGGGCGGGCGAAGCGTGGCGGCCTCGCCGTGGGCGAGCGGGCCGCCGCCGCCATGATCGAGGCCCGCCGCGACGACGGCGCGTTCGGCACCGGCACCTGGAACGTCAGCACCGCGCCCGGGCAGTGGCGGCCCACCCCGCCCGCGTTCGCCCAGGACGGCGCCTGGCTCGCGGACCTGCGGCCGTTCGTCGTCAGGGATGCCACTGCCTACCGCACCGCCGGCCCGCCCGCTCTGACCAGCGCCGCCTGGGCCCGGGAGCTCAACGAGGTCAAGGCCCTCGGCTCGGCCGCCAGCACCGCGCGCACCGCGGACCAGACGCAGGCCGCGCTGTGGTGGCACGACCGGCGCCTCGGCGAGTGGCAGATCAAGCGGGACCTCGCGCAGAGCCGGCGGCTCAGCCCGCTGCAGACGGCCCGGATGTTCGCGATGGCCGACATCGCCAACGCCGACGCCCTGACCGCCTGCTTCGCCGAGAAGAAGCACTGGAACTTCTGGCGCCCGGTGACCGCGGTCCAGCTGGCCGACACCGACGGCAACCCGGCCACCACGGCCGACCCGGCCTGGACGCCGCTGGTGGTGACGCCGCCGTTCCCGGACCACACCTCCGGGCACACCTGCTCGACCTCGGCCGTCATGCTCGCGCTGCGCACCTTCTTCGGCCGCGACGACCTGGCGTTCAGCGCCTACAGTGCCGACTCGGGCACCACCCGCTCGTTCACCAGCTTCTCGCAGGCGCTGGCGGAGGTGGTGGAGGCCCGGATCTGGGCGGGCGTGCACTTCCGCAGCGCCGACGTGCAGGGAGCCCAGGTCGGCACCCGGGTGGCCCGGGACGTGCTGGCCCACGAGTTCCGCCCCCGCCGCTAGGGGGTGTCTCGTAGGTCATGTGAACAAGCGGCCCTCCACTGTGGCCGTCACGGGTCCCCGGCGCAGGGTGCCGTCGTTCAGCGGGGTGCAGCGGATGCCGCCCTTGTTGCGCAACGCCCGCCAAGCGCCGGGGCCGATCGTGGTGTCCAGCCATGCGCACGGGTTGGCCCGGCGGCGTACCTGCAGGGCCACCGGGCCGTCGCCGGAGTCCAGGACCAGCACCGCGCCGACCAGGTCGTCGACCGCGATGCCGCGGACCAGGATGTTGCGCCGGACCTGGACCAGGTCGGCGCCCGCGGGCAGCGACTCGGCCGCGATGACGGTGATGCTCGCGTCGCGGTGCGCCTGCTTGCCGAAGTAGCGGTCGCCGACGATGCCCAGGCCGGCCCGGATGCGGACCTCGTCCACGAGCTCGCCGGCGGGCGCGGGCGCCGGGCCGTCCGCCGGGCGTCCTTCGAAGCGGTGAACGGGGGAGGCGAGCAGCTGGACGATCTCCGGCGGGGTCGGCACCAGGGAAGCTTAGGTCTCACCACCCGCTCGCGGGTCGGTAGATGTAGGTCCTGCCGTCGGCCTCCCCGATCAGAAGGAGACACGGGTCGTCTTTGATCGCGGTGATCCCGGTTCGCGGCGGAGTTCGCCAGCAGGACGACATAGACCGCGCTGGCCACCATGCCGAGCGACAGCGCCACCGCGGCGACGCGCAGCAGGAAAGGCCTTCTGTCGACCGGCCACTGGGCCGGCTGGCCGCTGCGGAAGCGCAACTGGCCACGAGCCGGCCCTGCACTGTCCCTGATTTCCTCACCCACGGGCTCGGCCGGTCGATGGGTCAGGCATGCTCCGTCGCCTCGTCTGCGCCATCGGCGCCGCCGCGATCACCGGCGCGCTCGCCGTCACGCCCGCGACGCCGGCCGCGGCCGCAGCCGCGACGACGCCGTGCCTGCCGAGCGCGCCGAGCCCCACGTGCCTGGTCTGGACCGGCAAGGTCGTACGCGTCAACGACGGCGACACCCTGTCGGTGGACGTGGCCGGCGACGGCACCACCACGCCGCGTTCGATCCGCCTCATCAACGCGCAGGCGATGGAACAGACCGTCTACTCCTCGGTGGTGCAGCGCCGCCGCGGTGAGTGTCACAGCCTTGCCGCCACCGCACGCCTGGAGCAGCTGGTGAAGGCCGGCGGGGGAGTGGTCCGTCTGACCGCCCAGCAGGCGTCCAGCAGCAGCCGGTCCCGTCCGCTGCGCAGCGTCGCCGTGCGGATCAACGGCAGCTGGCACGACGTCGGCCTGGACCTGATGCGCCGCGGGCTGGCGCTGTGGCAGCCGTTCGGCGCCGAGTGGGCCTGGAACTCGCGTTACCGGCTGGCCCAGGCCCAGGCGGCCCGCGACGGCGTCAACCTTTTCGACACCGACGCGTGCGGGAGCGGACCGGCCCAGACCAGCCCGCTCAGCGTGGTGGTCAACTACGACGCCGACGGCGCCGACGACCGCAACCTCAACGGCGAATGGGTCCGGGTGGAGAACGGGTCGGCGGCGCCGGTCCCGGTCGCGGGCTGGTGGGTGCGCGACTCCGCCCTGCGCCGCTACACCTTCCCGGCGGGCACGGTCCTGCCCGCGCGGGGCGCGGTTTACGTCCACGTCGGATCCGGTACGCCCACCGCGACGCACAAGTACTGGGGCCAGACCGCCCCCGTCTTCGACAACCCGACCTTCGACCAGCAGGCCCACGGCGACGGCGCCTACCTCTTCGACCCGCGCGGCGACCTGCGGGCGTGGATGCAGTACCCGTGCGTGCTGTCCTGCCCCGCGACACCGGCCCGCCGCTGACCCCGCTCGCCCCGCAGGTGGTCAGCGGCGCTCGAAGAGGACCAGGTTGGCCTTGGTGGCGCGCCAGACGCCCGCCGGCTGGTATCGGCTGGTGAGCACCGGACCGAGAGCGCCGGCGCCCGACAACGGAGCCTCGGCGGTCAGCTGCCGGCCGGCCGGTTGCCAGCGGAACAGCCACACCCGCCGCGCCGAGCCGAGGCACGCCACCTGATCGGCGCACTGCACCGCGTCCAGCTCGCCCACCTCGGCCGCCGGGGTGCGCAGCAGCACGTCGCGGGGCTTCTCCCGGCCGCGCAGTTGATAGTCGATGCCCGCGCGCAGCGACCACGTGCCCGAGGTGCCGTAGACGATCACGTCGCCGGGCTGCTGGTGCTGCTCCAGCTGGCGCGCCACGGTGCGGAAGTCCGGGCCCATGTGGCTGGTCTGGGCGCGCAGCCGCTGCTGAGCCGGCGCACCGACCGCGGCCAGCAGCACGAGAGCCGCGACGGCCCGCAGCGGCACGACCCGCAGCGAGACGGCCGCGCAGAGGCAGACCGCCGGCACGACGACGAGAACGTAGCGCGGGACCCACAGCGACGAGGTGACGAACGAGACGGCCATCAGCACCACCGGGGGCGCGACCGCCAGCACGGCGAACTCGCGCAGCAGCCGGGCGTCGCGGTGCCGGGCCACCAGGGCCAGGCCGATCAGCAGCAGGCCGACCGCCGCGGCCCCGAAGATGTCGCCCGGCGCGTCGAGCACCTGACGCACGGTCATCGGCGGCAGCCAGTCGAGCTGCGAGCCGCGCTGGGTGAGCCCGAGATAGACGAACGGCAGCACGGGCAGCACGGCCACGGCGGTCACCGCGAACCAGCGCGTCGGCCGGACCGCGGCCGGGTCCCGGCGGGCCCGGGTCACCACCGCGTACGCGTGCCCGACGAGCACCAGCAGCGCCAGGATGTGCGAGAGGCCGAGCAGCGTGACGGTGACGCCGTACGCGATCCAGCGGGCCCACGACGGCTGCCGCAGCGCACGGTGCAGCAGCAGGGTCGCGAGGGTGGCGAAGAGGAAGGCCAGGCCGTACGCCCGGGCGTCCTGGGCGTACCGGGAGAGCTGGGGCACGGTGACCAGCAGCAGCCCGGCGAGCAGGCCGGTCGCCGGGCCGAACAGCCGGCGGCCCAGCTCGGCCGAGACGCCCACACCGAGCGCCACCGCGAGCAGCGACGGCGCGCGCAGCCAGAACTCCGAGTCGCCGAAGACACCCGTCCAGAAGTGCATGAACAGGTAGTAGGGGGAGATCACGCCGTCGAAGTGCCGGGCCAGGTCGATGATCTGGGCCGGGGTGCGCTGGCTGGCCAGCCAGGTCGCGTTCTCGTCCCAGCCGACGGCCGGCCGGCGCAGGCCGATGCGGCCGACGACCAGCATGAGCAGTGCGGGGAGCACGGCCGGGCCCCAGACGAGCAACGGTTGCGGGATCCGGACCCGGGGAGCCGGCACCCGCACGCCGTCGGCGCCGTCGTCCCGGGGTGCTGCCCCGGGAGCGGCGTCCGAGGTCGCCGGAGCCACCAGGGTCACGTCACTCCTCGTCCGCGGAGACGGAATCGAGCCGGATCGAACTGCCCCGGATCGAACTGACACTGTAGAGGGCAGGACGACCGGCTGCGAAGTGTGCACCTGGTCACTTTCCGGGCGTTCGGTCATCAGCGTCAGACGACCGAGAACTTCTCCGGCAGACCGGCCCGGCCGGTGAGCGCGCGCAGCACCAGCTCGCCGTCGCCGACCGCGGCGGCGACCCGGGCGGCCAGCGCGACGGCCTCGGCCACGGCGTCCGGTGGCGCGTCGAAGGTCAACCCGGTGGCGGCGGCGATGTCGGTGCCGTGCACCACCAGCTCGAAGGTCCGCGTGGGCAGCCAGTCCCGGACCCGCATGCCGCCGGCCGGCGTGGTCACCACGTCGTCGTCGTTCGCCGCGGCCAGCGCCGCGGTGGCCTGCCCGGCGAGCTCGCTGACCCGGGTGGCCGCGTCGTCGCCGAGCCACGCGCCGGTCTCCCGGGCGTCGGCCGTCGAGGCTGCCGTCGCGGCGGCGTACAGCTCCGGCGGCGCGGACCGGGCGAACGCCCAGTAGTCCTCCGGCGCGTGCAGCGTCACCACGCCGCCGGTGACGGTGAGCACCGGCGGCACCTGGCGCAGCGCGGAGCCGACCGTGTGGCCGACCAGCTCGCGCAGACTCCAGTCGCCGGTGCCGGGGCCGTCCCAGCGGTCGGCCGGCAGCCGGGACACGAGGTCGGCGAAGGAGACGGCGGCGGCCCGGTAGTTGCGGCGATAGTCCATGGCCCTCACTCAGTCGTGGCGGGCAGGCCGAAGACGTGACTGAGGCCGGTCACCTGGATGGCCTTGCGGACCGGTTGCGACGGGTTGGTCAGGGTCAGCGACACCCCGTTGCTGGCCGCGGTGTTGCGCGCGCTCACCAGCGCCCCGAGCGCGTACGAGTCGATGAAGGTGACCTCGCTGACGTCCACGTTCAGATACCGGCACTCGCCGCTCGCGGCGGCGGCCGCCAGGCTGTCGCGGACCGCGTCCGCGCGGTCCAGGTCCATCTCCCCGGCGAGGGCGGCGACCACCAGACCATCGGCGTCCACCTGCTGATACGTGACCACGGCGTCGTTCGGCATTCACCACACGATAGTCGCCGCCCCAAGATTGTCGATCCGAGGACCGCCCGTTCGAGTAACCGGTGCAGGCCCGCGCACGGCGGGCCCGGAGGAAGGAGAGCACCGTGGGCGAGATCGTGGTCGTGGAGCAGCTGAGCCTGGACGGCGTCATGCAGGCACCGGGCAGTCCCGACGAGGACACCAGGGGCGATTTCCGGTACGGCGGCTGGGCCCGTCCCTACGCCGATCACGTCGCGGCCGCCACCATGGGCAAGGGGATGGGTGAGGACGGCGCGATGCTGTTCGGGCGGCGAACCTACGTCAGCTTGCACGGGTTCTGGGCCGGGCAGACCGACGGCAACCCGTACACCGAGGTGCTCAACCGCAAGACCAAGTACGTGGTCTCGCGCACTCTGGCCGGGCCGCTGCCGTGGCAGAACTCGGTGCTGGTCACGGGGGCGGCCGCCGACGCCGTGGCCGAGCTCAAGGCCGAGGTCGACGGGGCCCTGGTGGTGCTGGGCAGCGGCCGGCTCGTCCGGGCCCTGGCCGCCGCCGGGCTCGTCGACGAGTACGTCCTGTCGATCCACCCGCTCGCGTTGGGCGCCGGGACCAGGCTGTTCGGCGAGGGGGCCGCGGCGCACCGGACGATGACCCTGGCCGACACCGTGACCACCACCACCGGGGTGATCATCGCCCGCTACCGCCCGGTGGTCACCGGGTAGGCCGGCCGTAGGCCTCCAGCAGCCGCAGCCAGATCTCGCTGATCGTGGGGTACGCCGGCACCGCGTGCCACAGCCGGGCCAGGGGCACCTCACCGACGACCGCGATCGTCGCCGACTGCAACAACTCGGCGACGTCCGGTCCGGCGAAGGTCACGCCGAGCACCACCTCGCGCTGCTCGTCGACCACCATCCGCGCGGTGCCGGCGTACCCGTCCGCGTGCAGGCTCGCCCCGGCGACCCGGCCGATCTCGTAGTCGACCACGCGGACCTGGTGTCCGGCCTCGCGTGCGGCCGCCGCGGTGAGCCCGACCGAGGCCACCTGCGGGTCGGTGAAGACGACCTGGGGGACCGCGCGGTGGTCGGCCGTCGCGACGTGGGTGCCCCACGGCGCGTCCGAGACCGGCGCGCCGGCCGCCCGGGCCGCGATGACGTCGCCGGCCGCCCGGGCCTGGTACTTGCCCTGGTGGGTGAGCAGCGCGCGGTGCGTCACGTCACCGGCGGCATAGAGCCAGTCGGACCCCGGCACCCGCATGGTGTCGTCGGTGGTGATCCAGTCACCCGGGGTGAGCCCCACGGTCTCCAGGCCGATGCCACCGGTACGCGGTGTGCGCCCGGTCGCCACCAGCACCTCTTCGGCGGTGATCGTGGCACCGTCGCCGGTCCGGATCTCGACACCGTCGGCGGTCCGGGCGACCCGCGTGGTGGCGGTGCCCAGCAGGACCGTGGCGCCCCGCTCGCGCAACGCCGCGGCGACGAGCTCACCGGCGAACGGTTCCATGCCGCCCAGCAGGCCGCTGCGGGCGATCACGGTGACCTTCGTGCCGAAGCCCGCGTACGCCGTGGCCATCTCCGTCGCGACCACCCCGCCGCCGATGATCGCCAGGCTGCCCGGCACCTTGCGGGCGCTGGTCGCCTCCCGGCTGGTCCAGGGTCGCGCCGCGCGCAGCCCGTCGATGTCCGGCACAGCGGCGTCGGTGCCGGTGGCGACCGCGACGGCGTGGCGGGCGGTGAGCACGGTGGTGCCGCCGTCGGCCGCGGTGACCGTGACCTCGCGGACGCCGGTCAGGGCGCCGTGGCCGCGGATCAGGGAGATGCCCGCGCCCTCGACCCACTCCACCTGACCGGCGTCGGACCAGTCGTTGGTGAAGGAGTCGCGCCGGGCGAGCACCGCCGGCACGTCGAGGGTGCCGGTCACGGCCTGGGCCGCCCCGCCGACCTGCCGGGCGGCGCGGACCGCCTCGGCCGGGCGCAGCAGGGCTTTGGACGGCATGCAGGCCCAGTACGAGCATTCGCCGCCGACGAGCTCGTGTTCGACCAGGACGGCGGTCAGCCCGCCCCGCACGGCGCGGTCGGCGATGTTCTCCCCGACCGGACCGGCGCCCAGCACGATGACGTCGTACGCGGTCCCGGTGCTCTGTGTCATGCGCTCTGCGTACCACTCCCGCGGGAGCGGCGGGGGGCCGGGGGCGGATCCGTACCTCCCGGGTTCGATGATCGTGCAGAAGGTTGCGCATCTTCCGTGGACACTGCACGGTTGTATGCACGTGCAGCGGGGCACAGTGGTGGGCAGGGAGGAGACAATGACTTCGACGGAGCAGGACCACCGCAGTGGTCCCACGGCCCTGCGCATCCAGCTCGGCGTGCGGCTGCGGCGCCTGCGTCAGGCGCGGGGGATCTCGCGCGAGGCGGCGGGCTGGGAGATCCGCGGGTCGGAGTCGAAGATCAGCCGGATGGAGCTCGGCCGCGTCCCTTTCAAGGAACGCGACGTGGCTGACCTGCTCACCCTCTACGGCGTCGGCGAGCCGGAGAGCAGCGCGCTGCTGAGCCTGGCCCGGCGGGCGAACGCCCCGGCCTGGTGGCGGCAGTTCGGCGAGGTCGTGCCGCCGTGGTACCTGTCCTATCTGGGCCTGGAGGAGGCGGCGTCGCTGATCCGGGCGTACGAGGCGCACTACGTGCCGGGTCTGTTGCAGACCGCCGACTATGCCCGGGCCGTGCTGCGGCGCGAGCACGCGACCGCGCCGGCCGCGGAGATCGAGCGGCGCATCGAGTTGCGGTGCAACCGGCAGCGGGTGCTGACCCGGCCGGACCCGCCGCAGTTCTGGGCCGTGCTCGACGAGGCGGTGCTGCGGCGTGAGATCGGCGGCCGCGACGTGATGCGGGCGCAGGTGCGGGCGCTGCTGGAGGCGGCCCAGCGGCCGAACGTACGGCTGCAGATCGTGCCGTTCCATCAGGGAGCGGCCGGGCCGGCCGACTTCCCGTTCGCCATCATGCGGTTCTCGGAGCCGGAGCTGCCGGACGTGGTCTACGTCGAGCAGCTGACCGGGGCGATCTATCTGGACAAGCCCGGTGACGTGGAGCATTACCTGATCGCGATGGAGCGGGCCTGTCTGGAGGCGGAGCCTCCGGAGCGCACGGCGGCCATGCTCGACGACGCGCTGCATCAGATCGCGCGCTGACAGTCACGTTCGACACGCCGGGCATCGTCCGAACGGCGGGCCGGCCCGGCGGATCTTCCACTTTTGCTCCAGTGTGCATATGCACGTGCATCCGGCCTTGCGTCGGCCCGCGCATATGACGATGCTTGGGCACGTGCACGGTTACCGGACGAGGAGTGAAGCCATGGACGCCAATCGCGGCCCGAACCGGCCGGTGAGCCACTTCGCGGAGACGGACTACTGCTTCGGCACCGGCTCCCTGGACCTGCGCGTCGAACGTGTCGACTGGAACAGGCCGGTCCAGCGCGACGGCGAGAACTGGTACGAGGTCGAGGGCATCGAGTTCACTCCGGACGGCCGGGAGATCGGACGCCGGCAGGCCCTGGTCCGGGGCCGCCGGCTGTCCGCCCTGCCGCGCAACACGCGATCCTGAGCCCGCGTCAGCTGCCCGCGTTGATCGACGACGACGCGAGCCCACCGTTCATCAGGCCCCAGCGCTGCAGCAGCTCGGTGTAGCGCCCGGACCGGATGAGCGAGTCCAGCGCGGCGCGCAGCGCGTCCCGCAGTCCGGTGTTGTCCTTGGCCACGGCCAGTCCCATCAGGCCCGGCTCGTACTGCACGGTCGAGGCGAGCTGGTAGTACGAGCGGGTCCGCGCGTCGGTCGCGAGGTGGGCGGCCGGCGGATAGTCGTTCAGGATGGCGACCGCCCGCCCGGTGCGGACCTGGAGCAGGGCGTCCGCGTTGGTCTTGAAGTTCTTGATGATCATCTTGTTCGCCCCGCAACTGGGCTGGGAGCGGCGCAGCAGGTCGGCCTGCACAGTGGACTTCTCCACCGCCACGACCTGGCCGCACAGGTCCTTGAGATCCGAGATGCCGCGCGGGTTGCCCCGCTGGACGACGATCGCGGTGCCGGCGGAGAAGTAGTCGACGAAGTCCACCAGCTTCTCGCGTTCCGCGGTGTCGGTCATCGAGGAGAGCACGCCGTCGTAGGTGCCCTTGACGGTCTCGTCGATGGCCGAGCTGAAGTCGGCCGCAACCATCTCCACCTGGATCCCGGTGATCGAGCCGAGCGCCGCGGCGAGATCCGCGTCGAAGCCGATGATCGTGCGGCCGTCGGGCGCGTAGGACTCCATCGGCGCGTAGCTGGGGTCCGTGGCCAGCCGGATGCTGCCGCGGTCGCGGACGGCGTCCGGCAGCATGGCGCGGATCTGCTCGTCCACGGCCACTTCGCCGGTCGCCGTGTCATCCGTGCCGGCGGAGGCCGAGCCGCAGCCGCCGGCGGCCAGGGCCAGCGCGATGCCGGCGGTGGCCAGGCGGACGCGGCGGCGGGTCGAGTGCTTCATCGGAGACCTCCGGTGCTCAGTGGTGCGGGTTCGGTGGGCGCGGTTGCGGCTTCCGTGGCGAGCTCGGCGCGGGCGTGCCGGCCGCTGCCACGCGGGTTGAGGTAGAGGTCGAGCAGGTGCGGCCAGGCCGTGGGCCGGGCGAACAGGTAGCCCTGGGCGTCGTCACAGCCGGCGTCCGCGAGCCAGTCGCTGACCGCCGCCGTCTCCACGCCCTCGGCCGTGACCCGCAGGCCGAGCCCGTGGGCCAGGGCGATCACCGAGCGGACGATCGCCTGGTTCGGCGCGTCGGTGTCCAGGTCGGTGACGAAGCTGCGGTCGATCTTGACCTCGGCGACCGGTACGGACCGCAGCTGCGACAGGCTGGTGTAACCGATGCCGAAGTCGTCGACCGAGACCCCGATGCCGAGCGCGGTCAGCTCGACCACCGCGTCGGCGGCCGTCGCGGCGTCCCCGGCCAGCGCGGTCTCGGTGATCTCCAGCAGCAGCCGCCCGGCCGGCGTGCCGTGCTCGGCCAGCAACGCCGCCACGACCCGCGGGAAACCGGGGGCCTCGAGGTTGCGGGCGGAGACGTTGACGGCCACCGGCCACTGCTGGCCGAGCGCCGTCCAGCCGGCCTGGTCCTGCAGGGCCCGGCGCAGCACCCAGGCGGTCAGCGGCTCGATGAGCCCGGACTGCTCGGCCGCCGGCAGGAACTCGACCGGCGACAGCAGCCCGCGCTGCGGGTGCTGCCAGCGCACGAGCGCCTCCAGGCCACTGATCCCGTCGTCGGCCAGGCGCACCTTGGGCTGGTAGTGCAGGACGAGCTCGTCGCGCTCCAGCGCGTGACGCAGTTCGGTCTGCACCATCAGCCAGTGGGCGGGCTGCGCGACCTGGCTGCGGTCGTACAGGACGATGTCGGTGGTGCCGCGCTTGCCCTGGTACATCGCGGCGTCGGCGTGCTGGAGCAGCTCCTCGACGTCGGTACCGTGCTCCGGGTACAACGCCACGCCGAAGCTGGCCTCGATGCGCAGCGCGACGCCGTCGAGCAGGGTCTCCTGCCCGAGCTCGCCGCGGGCCGCCTCGAGCAGGTCCAGCACCGCGTCGCGGGGGAGCCCCGGCAGGATCAGGCCGAACTCGTCGCCGCCCAGCCGGGCCACGGTGCCGGTGCCGCCGAGCGCGCCGGACAGCCGGGACGCCACCACTCTGAGCAACTCGTCCCCGGCGTGGTGACCCAGCGTGTCGTTGACTTCCTTGAAGCGGTTGAGGTCGACCAGCACGACGGCGCCGCCGGGACCGTCCGCGGCGACGGTCTCCCGGGCGCGCGAGCGGAAGGCGGCCCGGTTGGGCAGGCCGGTCAGTGCGTCGTGCAGCGCCTCGTGCTCCTGCCGGGAGGCGTAGCGGCGCAGCGACCGCGAGGTGGACCACGCGATGAGGGCCAGGACCAGGTACAACCCGGCCAGGGCCGCGCCGAGCCGCCAGTAGGTGACGTACATCTGCCGGTGCAGATGCGCGGCGATCGCGTCGTACGGCAGGTAGAGCTCCAGCACCCCCACCGCCTGCCCGGAGGCGCCGACGATGACCGGCTGGAGCACCCGGATGACCATGCCGGAGCTGCGCCGGGAGTCGGCGACGACCGCGACGTCGGTACGGCCCGCGGCCGCCTCGCGGAAGGCCGGGGCGGTCACCGGGATGCCGCCGGCGGTGGAGCCGTCGTCGGAGAAGGCGACCTGCCCGGCGAAGCTGCGCAGCCGCATGCTGAGCACCGAGCCGTGGAAGATCGCGAGGTCGGTGGCCTCCTGCAGGCGCTGCCGCTGGTCCGTGGTGAGCCCGGCCGCGAGATCGGCGCCGTCCAGGGCGGGGGCGACGGCCATCTCCTCGATGACCGAGGCCTGAGCGCGGCCCTGGTCAGCGCTCTGCCGGGCGGCGTCGTCGCGGTAGCCCTGCACGAGCAGCACGCCCAGCAGCCCGACCAGTACCAGGCTGGCCGCGGCATAGGCGAGGAACACGCGCGAGCCCGCGCTGGTGCCCCGGCCCTTCCCGCTGCGCCTCATGGTCCCTCTATCGACGCCGCCGGGGCCGACTGAAGCGGTTGGCGCGGTCGCGGGCCTGTCGCAACGAAGCGGAAACATTGACTTGCATGCAGGATGCATTCTACGTTGTGGGACAGGTCACACGACCGCACAGATTTCCCGTCCGCGCTGCCCCCAGCGCGCGTTCCGCACCGCCGGCCGCGCCGCGATGACGCACGCACTGCAGGGTGTGCGCCCGCCGCCGGCACCGGCATCTCGTACGCAGCCGTACCCCGGGAGGCATGATGTCCGCTTCCGAAGCCCCACCCACCCCACGGTCCGTCGACGCCGTCGTCGTCGGGGCCGGTTTCTCCGGCATGTACCTCTTGCACCAGCTCCGCGAGCAGGGCCTGTCCGTCGTCGTCTTCGAGGCCGGCACCGACGTCGGCGGCACCTGGTACTGGAACCGCTACCCCGGTGCCCGGGTCGACGTGGAGAGCCTCGCCTACTCGTACTCCTTCTCCCCGGACCTGGAGCAGGAGTACCAGTGGGAGGAGCGTTACCCGACCCAGCCCGAGATCCTCAAGTACGCCCGGCACGTCGCCGACCGCTTCGACCTGCGCCGCGACATCGTCTTCCGGACCCGGGTGACCGCCGCGACCTGGGACGAGGAGGCCGGCACCTGGCTCGTCCGCACCGAGCACGGCGACGCCGTCAGCGCCCGGTTCTTCGTGATGGCCACCGGCTGCCTGTCCGCGTCCAAGATGCCGGAGATCCCGGGGCTGGAGACGTTCAAGGGCGCGACCTACCACACCGCGCACTGGCCGCACGAGGGCGTGGACTTCACCGGCAAGCGGGTCGCGCTCATCGGCACCGGCTCCTCGGGGGTGCAGTCGATCCGGTCATCGCCGAGCAGGCCGCGGACCTGACCGTCTTCCAGCGCACCCCGGCGTACTCGCTGCCGGCGCGCAACCGGCCGCTGCGGCCGGACGAGATCGCCGAGCGCAAGGCGAGCTACCGGGCGTACCGGCAGGCCCAGCGCGAGTCCGCCGCCGGCATTCCGGTGACCGTGCCGACGAAGTCCGCGCTGGAGGTCTCGGACGCGGAACGCGACGCGATCTTCGAAGCGGCCTGGGAGAGCGGGAGCCTGGTCAACCTGCTCTCCACCTTCACCGACCTGGCGACCGACCAGGCGGCCAACGACACGGCGAAACGGTGGATCCACCGCAAGATCCACGAGATCGTCAAGGACCCCGAGGTCGCCGACGACCTGTGCCCGGACTACCCGGTCGGCACCAAGCGGCCCTGCCTGGACACCGGCTACTACGAGACGTACAACCGGCCCGACGTGCACCTGGTCAACCTGCGGCGCACGCCGCTGGTGGAGATCACCGAGAAGGGCGTACGGACCGCCGAGCGCGAGTACGAGGCCGACATCATCGTCTACGCCACCGGCTTCGACGCGATGACGGGTGCGCTGACCAACGTCGACATCCGCGGCCGTGACGGCGTCTCGCTCAAGGAGACCTGGCAGGCCGGGCCGCGGACGTACCTGGGCCTCGGGTCGGCCGGCTTCCCGAACATGTTCATGATCACCGGCCCGGGCAGCCCGTCGGTGCTGTCCAACATGGTGGTCTCGATCGAGCAGCACGTCGACTGGGTGGCCGGGGTCATCCGGCATTTGGACACCGAGGGGCTGCGCACCATCGAGGCCACCCCGCAGGCCCAGGACGACTGGGTGGCGCACGTCAACGAGATCGCCGGCTACACGCTCTACCCCAAGGCGAACTCCTGGTACATGGGCGCCAACGTGCCCGGCAAGCCGCGTGTGTTCATGCCGTACGCCGGTGGGGTGGGCGCGTACCGCAAGCGTTGCGACGAGGTCGCCGCGAAGGGTTACGAGGGCTTCGCCCTCACCGTCTGACGATCCGCGAAGGAGAGCACCCATGTCCCGACGTCATCTGATCGACCCTGAGGTCGCCGTACCGCTGGAGGGTCTGCTCGAGGCCCTGCCCGGTGGTTTCAACGCCATCCCGGACATCGTCCAGCGCCGCGCCACCGTCGAGGCGCTGCTCGGCGCCATCGAGGTGCCGGAGAACCCGAACGTGGTCAAGGAGGACCGGACGGTGCCGGGGCCGGTCGGCGACCCTGACATCACCGTACGGATCTACCGGCCGCGCAACGCCACCGGCACCCTGCCGGGTATCTACTTCATCCACGGCGGCGGGATGATCCTCGGCAACATCGCCGGTGAGGACCCGACCGCCACCCTGCTCTGCGACGAGGTCGGCGCGGTCGTGGTCTCGGTCGAGTACCGGCTGGCCCCGGAGCACCCGCACCCGGCCCCGGCCGAGGACTGCTACGCCGGTCTGGTGTGGACCGCGGCGCACGCGGACGAGCTCGGTATCGACCCCGGCCGGCTCGCCCTCTACGGCGGCAGCGCCGGCGGTGGCCTGGTCATCGCCACCGCGCTGATGGCCCGCGACCGGGGTGGCCCGGCGCTGCGGTTCATGATGCCGATCTACCCGATGGTCGACGACCGCAACGAGACGGCGTCCAGCCACGAGATCACCGACATCGGCATCTGGGACCGGGCCGGCAACATCGAGGCCTGGGCCTGGTACCTGGGTGGCAAGGAGGCCGACCAGTACGCCGCCCCGGCCCGCGCGGAGGACCTGACCGGGCTGCCACCGGCCTTCATCGACGTCGGCACGGTGGACATGTTCCGCGACGAGGACATCGCCTTCGCCCAGCGGCTGATGGCGGCCGGGGTGCCCACCGAGCTGCACGTGCACCCGGGGAGCTATCACGCGGCCGAGACCTTCGCGGCCGACGCGGCGCTGTCCCGGCGTACGTGGGCGCTCCGGACCGACGCGTTGCGCCGAGCCCTGGCCTGACCCCTCTGCGGCGGCGGGTACTGAATCGTGGCGGATTTTCCTAAAAGGTGCGAAACACCTCAAAGAGGCCGCTAGCTTGATCTCAGTACCTGTCCGCAAGAGAAGGGTTCGTCATGAAACTGGTTCGAGGCTTCGCGTTGATCGTGGGAGTGGCCACCGCCGCCCTGGCGTTCTCGGCCCCCGCGAGCGCGCACGGCTACGACGACGACTACGACTACAACCACCACCACAACAAGGGTCACCACGGCAGTCAGCACAGCAGTGGCAACGTCGGCCTGCTGAACGGCAACCAGGCCTACTTCCCGGTGCACATCCCGCTGAACGTCTGCGGCAACAGCATCGCGATCCTCGGCCTGGCCAACAGCAACGCCGGCTGCGTCAACAACTGATCACCCGACCCGGGTAGGTGCCGGCCGTCGCCCACGGACGGCACCTACCACCTCGGGTCCGGCCCCCTCGGGCCCCGCCGGCTCAGCCGCGGCCCACCCGCAGCGTGCCGACCCCGGCCACGGCGTCCAGGTCGATCCGGTTCTTGCTGTCGGCCCAGTGCGGCGACAGGAACGAGGCACCCCGGGCCACCCCGTCGTCGGTGCGCCCGTCCAGCTTCACCTGACCGGCGCCGCCGCGGGCCCGTACCCGTACCGGCACGCCCTGGTCCGTGGAGACCTCGAAGCGGTTCACCCCGCCCGACAACCGGATCGGCAGCGTGCCGTCAGGCCGCGGCAGCGTCAGATCGATGCGCGCCGCGTCGCCGGCGAGGTCCACCGCGTCCACCTTGGCGTCGCCGAGGTCGAAGACCCCGGCCTTGATCCCGCCGGTGATCCGCATGCTCCACCGCACCTCGGCGTTGAGCAGCACGGTGACCGCCGCGTCGGGCCGCTTGGCCTTCTCGTCGAGGAACAGCCGCACGCCCTTGGCGTTGACCTGCGCGCGTGGCACCACGCTGCCGTCCTGCGGCGTGGTGATCCGGTACAGGTCGCCGCCGATGTCCCCGGTCCGCAGGTCGATCACCGCGGTGTTGCTGACCAGCTCGAACGCGGCTTCGGCGCGGCCCCGCGCGGGCGCGGAGATCACGTTGGCGGGCGCCGGGGCCGAGGACGGCGGGTCGGTCTGCGGCTCGATGGTCTGCGGCTCGATGGTCTGCGGCGGCGCGGTCGCCGGCGGTGGTGCCTCGGCATCGGGCTGCGGGGCCTGCGCGGCCGGGGGCGCATCCCTGCCGAGGAGGACGAAACCGGCGAAGCCGGCCCCGGCCACGAGTACGGCGGCCAGCGCCAGGACCGCCGGCAGGGCCCGCTTCGACCCGCGGGGCGGCGCGAAGGTGAGGTGGTCGGTGCCGTTCGGGCGGCCGGTGCGGTCGCCTTCGCGGATCCTTTCGCGGGTGCCTTCGCGCGTGCCTTCGCGGATGCCTTCGCGGGTGCCGGAGCGCAGCAGGGCGTCGACCGCTGCTTTCGTGGGTTCGTCGGTGTAGTGGTCGGCGGGCGGACCGATGCGGTGCGGCGCGTCGGGCCAGTAGTCCGAGATCGACGGCAGCGTGGGCGGCGTCGGGTCGGCGGGACGCCGGTACGGGGCGTCCGGGTCTGCCGGTACGGGGTTGTCCACTGCGCGTTGCTCCCTCGAGGGCAAGCACCGCCGGCCGCGGGTTCGCCGCGGTCGTCGGCGCGTGGTGATTCCCTCGTGACTACGGATGGGAGTGCGGTTCGGATCGATCACTGACGGTGAACCGAGGATTGCCTCTTGCCACGGTCCGCTTTTGCCCCGAATATTGCTGCTGCACCGCCCGCGCGGCGTCCCGCAGTCTTGTGCCCAGTGAACGGATCCGGATGTCGCCAGAGGACGGCCCGCTCGCCGAGGAGTGGGTACCACCGCCCCAGCACTTCGCCCCACCCCCGCGTACGTCGGCCGGCGTCCCGATGGCCGCTGTCACGGCTCCCGCGCCGCACCGGGCCACCGCGCCGGGCCGGACGCGTACGGTCGTGGTCGCCGCCGCCGTGATCGCCCTGCTCGCCGCGGTCGGACTGGCCGTCACCTCCCGCGACGAGAAGCGTCCCGGACCACTCTTCGTGGCCCTGCCGACCGTGCCGCCGGTGACCGTCGAGCCGAGCGGGCCGTCGCCCGCCGCCTCACCCGAGGACCGCCCCGCGCCACCGGCGACCACCCGGGTCCGCGACGTGGTGCCACCGCCGCGCACCCCGGCCGGCAGCCCGGTGCGTTCCACGTCGGCCGCGCCGGCCGTCGTCCTGCCGGTGGTCGGCCAGGAGCTCGGGCTGGAGCCGGTGGGGGAGCGTGGCCGGCGGGTCCGGCACCGCGACTTCGTGGCCCGGATCGACCCGGTCGGACCGGCCAGCCGGGAGCTGGACCGGGCCGACTCCCGCTTCACGGCGCGCGCGGGTCGCGGTGACGCCGCCTGCCTGTCGTTCGAGTCGTACAACTACCCGGGCTACTTCCTGCGCTCGCGGGAGTCGGCTCTGCGGCTGGAACGCGCGGACGGCAGCCGCGGGTACGACGCCGACGCGACGTTCTGCGCGGTGCCGGCGGGGGACGGCGGGTTCGTGCTGCGCAGCCGGAGCGCCCCGGACCGCTACGTGACCGAAAGTGACGCGGTGTTGTCACTGAACCGGGTGACCCCGGCCGCGGCTCAGGCTTTCGTCACTCGACCGCCACTCTGAGCCGCGCGGCCCGCGGCCCGCGGCCGCGGCCCGGCGCCGGTGGCGGCGCGGCGGCCGGCTTGCGGCGGGCGCCGGCGGGCGGCCCGAGGCCTCCGGCGGTCTGCGGCCGGGTCAGGCTGAGGCGCGCCAGACGATCGGCGTCGGGAGGAGTACGTTGCCCGGCGCCGGCTCCTCGCCGCGCAGCTGCCGCAGCACCAGATCCGCCGCGTTCCGTCCGATCTCCCGCGCCGGCTGGTGCACCGTTGACAGTGGCGGCTGGGTGCGCAACGCCCACGAGCTGTCGTCGAAGCCGACCACCCCGATGTCCCCCGGCGCGCTGCGACCAGCGTCCCGCAGCACCTCCAGCGCCCCCGCCGCCAGCGCGTCCGAGGCGGCGAAGAGCCCGTCGATGCGGGGCTCGCGGGCCAGCAGCTCCCGCATGCCTTTCACCCCGGACGCGTAGTCGTACAGCGGCACCTCCGCGACCAGCCGCGGGTCGAAGCGGTCACCCAGCGCCGCCCGGAAGCCGGTCAGACGGTCGGCGCCGGAGTCGCGGTCCAGCGCCGCCGCGATCATCGCGATGT
Organism: Actinoplanes sp. NPDC048967; assembly: GCF_040649415.1. Lineage (NCBI taxonomy): Bacteria > Bacillati > Actinomycetota > Actinomycetes > Micromonosporales > Micromonosporaceae > Actinoplanes > Actinoplanes sp. NPDC048967. Next base: position 416,079 of record NZ_JBEZFL010000001.1, on the reverse strand, counting down.
GCTCGCGGCCGGTGGCGGCCAGCCGTTCGGTGATCGCGCGGGCCGAGCCGACGTTGTCGATGCCCACGTACGGGATGCTGCGGTGCAGGTCCGGCGGGTGGCCCACGAAGGTCGCGGGCAGCCGGAGCTCGGCGATGACCCGGGTGATCGGGTCGTGGCTGCGGGCCGAGACGATGATCGCCCCGTCGACGAAGCCGCCGCTGAGATAGCGGGCCACCCGTTCGGTGTCGCGGGCCGAGTCGACGACCAGGTTGACCATCTGGTGGTCGGCGACCGAGAGGACCTCGTTGGCGCCCAGCATGATGGCACCGATGTTGGGGTCGTCGAGCAGCAGCGAGTGCGGTTCCAGGGCCAGGAAGCCGACCGCCTGGGAGCGGCGCATCACCAGGTTGCGGGCGGCGGTGTTGGGCACGTAGCCGACCTCGGCGATCGCGGCCTCGATGGCGGCCCGGGCCTCGGCCGAGACGTAGCCGCCGTTCAGGACGCGGCTGACCGTGCCACGCGAGATCCCGGCCGCCGCGGCGACGTCGTGGACCGTGGCGCGTCTGGGCTTGCTCGGCGGGGCCACCTGAGCAGTGTAGGACCGGGCTCTTGACCTGGTCCGCGGGCCGTGCCTAGTGTGTGCACGTTCACACATCCGACTCGGCCCTGGTGTCGCGGCGCAATGTGTGCACGTGCACACACGTGGCGTGGGAAGGGGATCCGATGGCGGGCATCAGCCTCGGTTGCGACTACAACTTCGAGCAGTGGCCGCCGGAGGTGTGGGCCGAGGACGTCGCGCTGATGCGTACGGCGGGCATCGACCTCGTGGCCGTCAACATCTTCGGCTGGGCGAGCATCGAGCCCCGCCCCGGCGAGTACGACTTCAGCACCCTCGACACCATCATCGCCCTGTTGCACGACAACGGGATCCGCATCAACCTCGGCACCGGTACCTCGTCCCCGCCGCCCTGGCTGACCACCCGGCACCCGGAGATCCTGCCCGTGGTCGCCGACGGCACCACCCGCCACCCGGGCGGCCGGCAGGCCTGGTGCCCCAGCTCGCCGGTGTTCCGTGAGCACGCCCTGGCCCTGGTCGAGCAGGTCGCCCGCCGGTACGGCGACCACCCGGCGATCGCCCTCTGGCACGTCTCCAACGAGCTGGGCTGCCACAACGCGCTCTGCTACGACGAGGCCAGCGCCGAGGCGTTCCGGGTGTGGCTGGTCCGCCGCTACGGCAGCATCGACGCGCTCAACCAGGCCTGGGGCACCTCGTTCTGGAGCCAGCGCTACGCCGATTTCACCGAGGTCCAGCCGCCCCGGCTCGCGTTGTCCCTGCGCAACCCGGGTCAGCTCGTGGACTTCCAGCGGTTCAGCTCCGACGCGCTGCTCGAGCACTACCGGGCCGAGGCGGCCGTCCTGCGCCGGTACAGCGGCGCGCCGGTCACCACCAACTTCATGGTCACCGCGCACATCCGCGCGCTGGACTACTGGAGCTGGGCGCCGGAGATGGACGTCGTCGCCAACGACCACTACCTCGACCACCGTCTGGGCGACCCCGACGCGGAGCTGTCGTTCGCAGCCGACCTCACCCGGGGGCTGGCCGGCGGACGGCCCTGGATGCTCATGGAACAGTCCACCGGCGCGGTCAACTGGCAGCCGTACAACCTGGCCAAGCTGCCCGGGCAGATGCTGCGCAACTCACTGACCCACGTCGCGCGCGGCGCCGACTCGGTCTGCTTCTTCCAGTGGCGGGCCTCGGCCCAGGGTGCGGAGAAGTTCCACTCGGCGCTGGTGCCGCACGCCGGCACCGACACCGCCGGCTGGCGCGAGGTGCTCGAGCTGTCCGCGACGCTGGACGCGCTGGCCGAGGTGGCCGGCACGACGGTGCGGGCCGAGGTGGCGATCCTGTTCAGCTGGGAGTCGTGGTGGGCCACCGACACCGAGGCCCGCCCGTCGCAGGACGTGCGGTACCTCGACCAGGTGCACGCGGCCTACCGGGCGGTGCGCCGGCTCGGCGTGACCGCCGATGTGGTGGCTCCCGGTACGGACCTCAGCCGGTACCGCCTGGTGATCGTGCCCTGCCTGCACATGGTCTCGGACGCGGACGCCGCCGTGATCAACACGTACGTGGCCGAGGGCGGGCACGCCGTGGTGACGTTCTACAGCGGCATCGTCGACCTCGCCGACCGGGTCCGGCTCGGCGGCCACCCGGGCGCGTTCCGGGAGATGCTGGGCGTCGTCGCCGAGGAGTTCTTCCCGCTGCTGCCCGGCCACCAGGTCACCCTCACCGGGGGAGCGACCGCCACGCTCTGGACCGAGCACCTGCGGGCCACCACCGCCGAGATCGTCGACCGCTACGCCGACGGGCCGCTGCCGGGCGTCCCGGCGGTCACCCGCAACAGCCACGGCCAGGGCACTTCCTGGTACGTGGCCACCGCGCTGGACGACGACGGCCTGCGGGATCTCCTGCGCGCCGCCGTCCGTGGGGCCGGGGTCCGGGCCACCGGTCCGGAGAACGACGGCTCCGTCGAGGTGGTCCGCCGCACCGGCGGCGACCGCAGTTACGTCTTCGTCATCAATCACGGCCGGCAGGACATCGAGCACCCCGTCACCGGACGCGACCTGGTCACCGGGGAGGCCGTACCCGGGTTGCTCAAGGTCGGCGCCGGTGCCGTCCGTGTCGTCAGAGAGGAGCCGATCGGATGACCGTGACCGAGAAGGCGGTCGCCGGGGTGGTTCCGCCCGCGGCGGGGCTGCCGCGCCCGCGCCGTTCCCGGCACACCCGGGCAGTGCTGTTCTTCGTCGTGCCCTTCGGGGTGCTGTTCGTCCTCTTCTACCTGGTGCCCATCGGGTACGCGATCGTGCAGTCGCTGTACAAGCTGGAGCGCACCGGCACCTTCGGACCGGCCCGCGAGGTCTTCGGCGGGCTCGTGCAGTACGAGCGGGTCTTCGCCGACGGCCCGTTCTGGGCATCGGTCGGCCGGGTGCTGCTGTTCGGCGTCGTCCAGGTGCCGGTGATGTTGGGCCTGGCGCTGCTGCTGGCCCTGCTGCTCGACTCCGGACTGGTCAAGGGCCGGCGCTTCTTCCGGCTCGCGTTCTTCGTGCCGTACGCGGTGCCCGGGGTGGTCGCCGCGATCATGTGGGGCTACCTGTACTCGCCCAACCTGTCGCCGTTCACCGCGCTCACGGCCAACGTCGACTTCCTCAGCGCCGACCTCGTGCTGTGGGCCATGGCCAACGTCGTGACCTGGGTCTACGTCGGCTACACCATGCTGATCATCTACTCGTCGCTGCTGTCGATCCCCACCGAGATCTACGAGGCGGCCCGCATCGACGGGGCGGGGCAGTTCCGGATCGCCTGGTCGGTGAAGATCCCGCTGGTGCTGCCGGCGATCGTGCTGACCACCGTCTTCTCGATCATCGGCACGCTGCAGCTGATCGCCGAGCCGCAGGTGTTCCGCAGCTTCAGCTCCGCGGTGTCGAGCACCTACACGCCGAACCTCACTGTCTACTCCACCTCGTCGATCCCGAACTTCAACCTGGCGGCGGCCTTTTCCGTGGTGCTGGCGCTGGCCACGTTCGCCCTGTCCTTCACCTTCCTCAAGGCCACCCAGCGCCGGAGCGAGCGGTGAGCGCCCCCGGCCTGAAGGCGCGCGAGAGCCTGCTCTCCCGGACCGCGGCGATGATCGTCATGGGCGTCTGCACCGTCTACTTCCTGGTGCCGATCTGGTGGCTGTTCGTGGGCTCGTCCAAGAGCCGGGAACAGATCACCGGCACCAACCCGATCTGGTTCGCCGACTTCAACCTCGGCGCCAACATCCGCGAACTGCTGTCCTACGGCGACGGGGTGTTCCTGCGCTGGATGGTCAACAGCCTGCTCTACACCGGCGGGGCCGCGCTGCTGGGCACTCTGCTCGCCGCGATGTGCGGTTACGCCATCGCCAAGTACCGCTTCCCCGGCCGCGAGACGCTGTTCAACGTCGTCCTGGGCGGCGTGCTCGTGCCGGCCAGTGCCCTGGCGCTGCCGCTCTTCCTGATCTTCAGCAAGGTCGAGGCGACGAACACCTTCTGGTCGGTGTTCCTGCCCAGCGTGGTCAACCCGTTCGGGGTCTACCTGGCCCGGATCTACGCGACCGCGAGCGTGCCCGAGGAACTGCTGGAGGCCGCCCGGCTCGACGGCTCCGGTGAGGTCCGCAGCTTCTTCACCGTGTCGGTCCGGCTGATGTTCCCGGCCCTGGTGACGATCTTCCTCTTCCAGTTCGTGGCCGTCTGGAACAACTTCCTGCTGCCGCTGGTGATGCTCAGCGACGAACGGCTCTTCCCGGTGACGCTCGGCCTCTACTCCTGGAACAGCCAGGTGAGCACCATCCCGGAACTGCGCGGCCTGGTGATCGTCGGCGCGTTGCTCTCCATCACGCCCCTGGTGGTCGCCTTCCTCTTCCTCCAACGCTACTGGCGCAGCGGTATCGGCGCCGGAGCAGTCAAGTGATCCGCCTCCATCCCGTCCATCACAAAGGAAACGTTATGCGCGCATCCCTCCGGTCGGCCGGCGTGCTGCTGACCTCCGCCTTGCTGCTGGCCGCCTGCTCATCCGGCGGCGGCGACGACTCCGGCACGGACACCGCCGCGGCGTCGTGCAAGCCGTCGTCGGGCCCGGTCACCCTCACCTACACCTCGTGGATCCCGAACCTCGAGGAGGTCGTCGAGGTCTGGAACGCCAAGAACCCGAACATCCAGGTGAAGGTGCAGACCGGCCCGAACGGCAACGGCGGCACCTACCAGAACTTCTTCAACCAGCTCAAGGCCGGCAACGCCCCCGACCTCGGACACATCGAGTACGACGCGCTGCCCAGCTTCCGGGTCCAGGACGGCCTGGCCGACCTCGGCGGCTGCGACATCGTGGCCGCGGCCAAGGACCAGTTCGTGGACTGGACCTGGAACCAGGTCACGTTCGGCGAGCAGGGCAAGGTCTTCGGCATCCCGCAGGACTCCGGCCCGATGGCCATGTTCTACCGCGCCGACCTGTTCGACAAGGCCGGCATCGCCCCGCCGACCACCTGGGACGAGTACGCCGCGGCCGCCGAGAAGGTCAAGGCCGCCGGTGGCTACATCACCAACTTCTCGCAGAGCGACATCAACCAGTTCGCCGGGCTCGCCTGGCAGGCCGGCGGCCGGTGGTTCACCAACGACGGCAACCAGTGGACGGTCTCGCTGGACGACCCGAACACCAAGAAGGTCGCCGACTACTGGCAAGGCCTGATCGACAAGAAGCTGGTCTCGGCGGTGCCGCCGTGGACCCCGGAGTGGGACAACGCCTACAACACCGACAAGGCCTGGACCTGGGTCTCCGCGGTCTGGGGAGCCAACTCCATCGCCACCGGTGCGCCGCGGACGGCGGGCAAGTGGAAGGTCGCCCCGATGCCGCAGTGGGCCGCGGGGGACAAGAAGGCCGGTAACTGGGGCGGCTCGTCGACCGCCGTCTTCAAGGGTTCCAAGCACCCGTACGAGGCGGCGCAGTTCGCGCTGTGGCTGAACACCTCCGAGGAGGCGCTGACGCTGCTCAACGAGAAGGCGCAGCTGTACCCGGCCACCAAGGCGGGCGCCTCGCTGCCGGCCCTCAAGCAGGGCGTCAAGTTCTACGGCGACCAGCCGATCTACGACGTCTTCGCCGAGGCCTCCGGCCAGGTCACCCCGGACTTCACCTGGGGACCGACGATGACCGCCACCTACGCCAACGCCTCCGACGGGTTCAAGGCCGCCGTTTCCGGCAAGGGCACCCTGAACGACGCGCTCACCGCCGCGCAGGCGTCCACGATCCAGACACTCAAGTCGCAGGCGATCCCGGTCAAGGAGTGACCTGACGATCATCCGGCTGCGGGCCGCGGGCCCGGCCTCGTGCCGGACGTCCGGGCCCGCAGGCGGCTGCCGGTCAGTACTTGAAGTGGCTGACCAGGGACTGCAGGTGGTGGGCCATGCCGCTGAGCTCGACGACCGCCTGCCGGGACTGCCCGATGCCCTCGGTGCTGACCTGAGTGGCGTCGGCCAGCCCGGTGATGTTCGCGGCGATGTCACCCGCACCGGCGGCCGCGGCCGCGACACTGCGGCTCATCTCCTCGGTGGTCGCGGTCTGCTCCTCAACCGCGCTGGCGATCGTGGCCTGGTAGTCGTTGATCTCCGCGATGACCGAGCTGATCTCGCCGATCGCGGTCACCGCGCCGGTGGTGTCCGTCTGGATGGCCTGGACCCGGCGGGAGATGTCCTCGGTCGCGCGGGCGGTCTCCTGGGCCAGGTCCTTGACCTCGGAGGCGACCACGGCGAAGCCCTTGCCCATCTCGCCGGCCCGGGCCGCCTCGATGGTGGCGTTGAGGGCGAGCAGGTTGGTCTGCTCGGCGATGGCGGTGATCACCTTGATGACGTTGCCGATCTCGGCCGAGGACTCGCCGAGCTTGCCGACCTGGGCGGTGGTGGCCTCCGCGACGGAGACGGCCTTGCCGGCGACCTCGGCCGCCGCGGTGGCGTTCTGCGCGATCTCGCGGATCGACTGCCCCATCTCCTGGGTGCCCTTGGCCACGCTCGACACGTTCTCGGAGACGCCGGCCGCGGCCCGGGACACCGTGTGCGCCTGGCCGGCCGACAGCTCGGCCGAGTTGGCGATGGTGGTCGAGGTCGCGGACATCTCCTCGGCGGCCGCGGCGACCGAGTCGGCGGAACCGGCGACCGACGAGACCACCCGGCGCATGTTGGCCTGCGCCTGGTCCAGGGCCTGGGCCATCTGCCCGACCTCGTCCCGGCCGGTGACGTCCGCGCCGACGGTGAGGTCGCCGTCGGCCATCGCCCGCAGCGCGGTCCGGACCCGCTGCAACGGCTGGGTGATCGACTGCACCACCACGTACGCGAGCAGGCAGACGACCAGGGCGGCCAGCGCCACGGCGATCCACAGGATGCGCTCGGCCCGTTCCCGGCTCGCGGCGGCGGACCGCTGCGAACGCTCGACGGTGTCCAGGAACAGCGCCCGCTCGTTGGCCAGCACGGCACTGATCAGGTAGTTGTCGACCCCGATCTGCTCCCAGGAGAGGCGGGCGGCGCCCTGGTCGACCCCGGCCCCGGCCACGAAGCGGGTCAGCGTGGCGGTGTAATCGGCGGCGACCGTCTTGATGCGTTCCACGGCGGCGGCCAGCCCACCCGGCAGCGACACCGCCTCCAGCTTGGTCACCAGCGCGTTCGTGGCGTCGACCTGCTCCTTGAGCAGGGCGGCCTGGGCCTTGGCGTCGGACCGGATGACCGACTGCAGACCGTTGACCTTGAGCTCGCTGGCCGCCCGGTCGAGCTGCAGCACCAGGGCGCTGGCCGAGGTCAGCGTCTCCAGCCGGTCGGCGGTCCGTTCGGCGTTGCGGTTGTTGACCACCGTCACCACCAGGCAGCCGGCCAGGGCCACCAGGCTCGCGGCGACCAGCACGGTCAGCTTGACCCGGACGGAAAGATCCAGGAACCACCGGGTGGCGCGAACGCTGGCCATCGACGACTCTCCTCGCGGGTGCTGCGGCATCAGGCGGTGACCTCGGCGGCGGTGTAGTAACCGCTGTCGACCAGGACGCGCCGGTAGTTGGACTTGTCGACGTCGACCGGCTGCAGCAGGAAGGTGGGGATCACCTTGACCCCGTTGTTGTACTGCTCGGTGTCGTTGACCTCGGGGCGCCCGCCGGTCAGCAGCGAGTTGGTCATCTGCACGGTCACCTTGGCCAGCTCCCGGGTGTCCTTGTAGACGGTCTCGGTCTGCTTGCCGGCGGCGATCAGCTTCACGGAGTCGAGCTCGGCGTCCTGCCCGGTGATGACGGGCACCTTCTTCGCACCGCCGTACCCCGCGGCCCCGAGCGCGTCGAGAATGCCCCGACTGAGCCCGTCGTACGGCGAGAGCACGGCATCGACACGCGCGGACCGGTAGTGCTCGGCCAGCAACCGGGCCATCCGCTTCTTGGCGACCGCACCGTCCCAGCGCAGCGTGGCAACCTTGGCGAAAGCGGTCTCGCCGCTGCGTACCACCAGCCGGCCGGAGTCGATCTGCGGCCGCAGCACACTCATGGCGCCGTTGAAGAAGAACGTGGCGTTGTTGTCGTCCGCGGAGCCGGCGAACAGCTCGACGTTGAACGGCCCCTTGCCCTTGAGCCCGTCGAGGACCGCGGTGCCCTGCAACACCCCGACCTTGAAGTTGTCGAAGGTCGCGTAGTAGCTCAGGTCGGCGCTGTCCCGGATCAGCCGGTCGTAGGCGATCACCGGGATCTTCGCGGCCGCGGCCCGACCCAGCACGTCCTTGAGCGCGGTGCCGTCGATGGCGGCGATGACCAGCGCCTTGTCACCCCGCGCGACCATCGTCTCCAGCTGCGCGACCTGGGCCTTGACGTCGTCCTCGGCGTACTGCACGTCGGGCCGGTAACCGAGCAGCGTGAACTGGCGGGCGAGGTTGTCCCCGTCGGCGATCCACCGCTCACTCTTCTTGGTCGGCATGGCGATACCGACGACACCCCGATCCGGCGCGGCGGCGATGTCGTCCCCGCCGTCCCCACCACACCCGGAAACCGCCAGCACCAGCAGCCCGGCGACGAGCGCCCGTCTCCCCAGCATCAACCGGCCCTCTCGGTGCGACAAAACCCCGTCCGACGCGAAACACGAGAAGCCTATGCCCGGCAATCCCCCGATAAGTGGCGTTTCCCGGATACGCCGACGTGGCACCGGATCGCTACCGTGACCCATCGACACAGGTCGACACGGGAGTGCTCATGAACGCCGAGGCGTGGGACAGCGATCCCATTCTGGAACCTGGTGCGGCACTGGACCGGCTGGCGGCCTGGAAGGACCGGATCGACCGGCTGGCCACCGACACCAGGGCGATGAGCGTGCAGCTCGACCGGCTCCGGGTCACCGCCACCGACGACAGCGGAACGGTGGAGGTGACCGTCGACGCCCAGGGCGCCCTGGTGGACCTGCGGCTGGGCCGGGGGATCCAGCAGCTGGAACCGGAACGGGTCGCCGACGCGATCATGACCACGATCCGGGCGGCCAAGGGCCGGATCGCCGGCCGGGCCCAGGAGATCGTCGCGGAAACCATCGGCACGGAATCGCCGGCCGCCCAGGCGATCGCCGCCCAGATCGGCGAACGGCTGAGCACGCCGTGACCGACGAGCTCACCGTCGACGCGGCCCAGCTCCGCCGGCACATCGCCCACCTGGAAGCGGTGCGCGCCCGGTTCGACGCGGTCAGATCCGCCAGCGCCGCCATCGCCCAGGACGGCGCGGCGTACGGGTTGCTCTGCGGCTGGCTGCCCCCGGTGCTGGAAGGGCGCCACCAGCGGCAGGACAGCCTGGTCGGGTACGTGACGGAGAACCTCGCACTGGCCGCCGACGCGCTTACCGAGGTCGCCGCGGCCTACGAGGACACCGACGCGGGCGCCGCCGAGACGGTCCGCAAGGCCGGCGAACGGCCGGGACGATGAGTGACCACTCACTGGTCGCCGACGTGTCCTCGACCCGTCAGCCGTGGACCGGGATGTCCCTGGCGGAGAACTTCGAAGGCCTGGTCGCCGCGATCAAGAGCGAGGGCTGGGTCGACGACCTGCTCGCCGGCGCGGCCTTCGGGACCGAGGTGGTGGCCACCGCGATCGACCCGTTCAGCGCGCTGCTCGCCAACGGCCTGGGCTGGGCGATGGAGTACTTCGAGCCGCTGCAGCACATGCTCGACCAGCTCGCCGGCATGCCGGACGTGGTCGCCGCGCATGCCGCCACCTGGGACAACATCGCGGCCGAGCTGAACGACACGGCGGAGGAGCTCAGCTCGTACCTCACGAGCGATCTGCCCGACTGGAACGGCCGGGCCGCCACCGCGTACGCGGGCATGATGGGCCACAACGTGGCCGCCGTCGGCGGACTGAGCGCGGTGGCCGCCGCAATGGCGGCGGCGACCGTAGCAGCGGGCAACCTGGTCCGCTTCACCCGCGACATCGTCCGGGACCTGATCGCGGACCTGGTCGCCCGGGTCATCGTGTGGGCGGCCGAAGCCATCTTCGTGGTGACCATCCCGGTGATCGCCGCCCAGATCACCGCCGCGGTGGTCAAGTGGGCCGGCCGCATCCTGAGCTACACCACCGCCCTGGTGACCAGCCTGACCAACCTGACCCGCCTGGTGCAGGGGTAGGTGGCACGGCGTGGCGCGCGGGGGAGGGGGCCGGGACGGCGGTGACGGTTCGCCGCCCGGTGGGCGGCCGGGGCGTCCGCACGGGGGCGGGAACGAGAGCATCGCCGCGGCCCAGGAGACGGTCTCGGCAGAGGCGCAGCTGGGCCGCCCGAGCGGCGGCGCCGGCGGCACCCGGACCGGAGACGAACCGGCCACCCTGGCATCGGCCGGCCCGGACACGAGGGTCGCGCAGTCGTTCGTCGACAACATCACCCGGGATCCGAGATCGGTGTCCGGGCGCTCCGCGCAGGACATCGCCGACCAGTTCAGCGCCGCCGGATATCCCGCGACGGTCGAGCAGAGCCACAAGAAGGGCACGTCCGGCCAGGCCGTGCAGGTACGCATCCAGAACCATCCCGAGATCACCAACATTCAGGTGCACCCGGGCGGCGGCCGGCACACGCCGGAGGGCTCGCCATACTGGAAGATCTCGACGAGTACGGCCGGCAAGACGTGGGTCATCCCCAGCGACTTCCGGGGCGCTGACGAGCTGGGCGGGAACGTGATTCGCTATGACGAATAAGCTGATCAAGGTCGACCGGGTGCGTTCGGCGGCGGAGGCGGCGGGTCTCGAGGCGCTCGGTGCGGACCTTGTCGGCGTGTCCCTGACCGCGGATCCCCGCTTCTACGACGACCGCACGGTGACCGTCGAGCAGGCCGCAGTCATCGGCCGGGCGTTGCAGCGGGCCACCCTCGTCACGGCGATGGAGCTCGGCAAGGATCCCGCGCGCGTCCTGCGCAGCGTCGCGGCGACCCGCGCCGGCATGGTTCAGCCGATCACCGGAGCGATCCCGCCGCCCGAGGTCCGCGAAGCGCTGGCCGGTGCCGGGGTCGGCATCGTGTACGGCGGCATCGAGATCGCCCACGACGACGACCCGGGCTGGGTCTTCAGCGCCTACGCCGGCGAGCCGGACCTCAACGCGGTCCTGTTCCACGTCGACGTGCTGCCCGAGTACCGCGACTCGTGGAGGTTCCTGCGCGACCGGGCCCCGGAGTACGAGGAGGAGTTCCAGATCGCGGACCTCGACGAGCTGGGCCGCGAGCGTCCCATCGTCGTCGGGCTGGACTTCACCCCGGACAACGTGCGGGAGATCGTCACCGCGCTTCCCTCGGTGCGGGGGATCGCCCTGACCCTGGCCGAGCAGGGCCGGCGGAGCGACGCCCGGTTCCACCGCTACGCCGACGCCGTACGCGTCCTCAGCGCTTACCGGCCAGCTCCCGGTACTCCGCCCACGGGATGACCGGCCGCGCCAATCCACGCCGGTCCAGGTAGCGCTTGGTCGCGGCCCGGCAGTTCCGCACCGTCCGGACCATGTCGCGGGGCCCTCGCCCCATCGGCTCGATCGCTTTCTCCGGGGTCAGCACCCACCCCACCCCGGTACGCGCCAACCGCCCCCGGACCACCGCATTGTGCAGCGCAGCCAGTTTCTCGTCGTGCCGGTGCACCAGCAGGCTCGCCGGGCCCGCCGCCACCCCCGCGTCCTCGTCCAGCTCGACCCCGTACCCGTCCGCCGTGCTGGTGATCGTGGTTCGGCGCAGCACCGGCGCCCCCTCGCTGTCCGTCGCGGCGAGCACCGCAGTGCCGTACCCCTGCAGCGCGTGGGCCCCCGGCAGTGGGCCGTCGGTGATGCCCGGCCCGGGCGCCGGGCGGGGTGCCGTCGTGATCTTCGTCGGGGTCACCGTGATCAGCAGCCGCATGAAGTACCAGTCGGTGAACCGGCGGGCCGCCACGTTCAGATAGGCGCGTGCGGCCGGCTGTCTTTCGAACAGCGACTCCCACAGCCGGCCCAGTTCACCCTCCGGGACCGTGTGGATCTTCTCGGGGCAGGTTGCCGTGCCGCGGATCAGGATCTGCGGCGGGTCCGGCAGGCCGCTGCCGGTCGGGTCCGAGAGCAGCAGCGCGACCCGGCCGTCGCGGCGCACGTTCAGTGCCTTCCGCGGGAAGGCCAGTGACGTGGTCACCAGCAGGGTGCCGTCGTCGCCGCGCAGGATGGCGGTGGGCCAGGCGATCGGGGTGCCGTCGGGCGCCAGGGTGGCGAACTCGGCCGTCCGGTACGCGTCGACGGTACGGGCCAGGGCGTGGTCGCTGCGCAGCATGGCCGTGATCGTACTGATCGTTCTCACTCGTCCTGTTGCTGTCTCAGACGCCCTTTCATAAGCCACATATGCCGCGCCGCCCTCGTTTTCCGGACCGCCTTGCCCCCTTAAACGGATTGTCTCGGCCATATCCGTGCCATCCAGGCCTAGCGGCAGAAGGTGTTCTTGTCGATGATGGCTACGTGACAGGCCGCCATCGACGACGTTTGCGACTCCGCGCGGGTACAGCCGTGCTCACCATCCTGGCTGTCGTGGCGGTGGTGGCCGGTGCGCGGATCGCCGTGGGCCAGCTCGGGGGCGGGGAGTGCAGCGGCCAGGTGCGGTTGTCCGTGTCCGCCGCGCCCGAGATCGCCGCCGCTGTGCAGCAGTCCGCGGCGAGCTGGGTCGCCGGTAAGGCCGACGTCGAGGGGACCTGTGTGGTCGTCGACGTCCGCGCCGCGGATCCGGCCGACGTCGCCGCCGTGCTCGGCGCCAAGCAGAAGGTCTCGCTCACCGGCGCCGGAGCGCCGCGGGCCGGCGTGACCCCGCCGGACGTCTGGATCGCCGACTCGCGCATCTGGTTGCAGCGGCTGCGCGCGGCCGCGCCGCGGTTCGCCTTCACCGAGGAGGGCTCGCTCGCGATGAGCCCGGTCGTCATGGCGATGCCGGAGCCGGTGGCCAAGGGCCTCGGCTGGCCGGGCAAGAAGCTCAGCTATGCCGACCTGGTCGCCCAGATCACCACCAGCACCAACTTCCGGGCCGGCACGGTCGACCCGGCCCGTGACGCTGCCGCGCTGTCCGGCCTGCTGGTGCTGAGCAGCACCGCGTCGACCCTGGACCAGCGCCGGCCGGGCACCTCCAACGGCCTGCTCCGCGCGCTGGCGACCGACACCTCGGTGCTGCGCGACGACCTGATGGCCCAGCTGCCCCAGGGCGACGACGAGGGCTCGCTGGCCGGCGGGCTGGGGCTGGCCGCCATGTCGGAGAGTGACGTCGTCACGTACAACGCCGGTAAGCCGCCGGTCAACCTCACCGCGCTCTATCTCGATCCGGCGGCGGCGCCGCTGGACTATCCGTTCACGGTCCTGCCGGAGCTGGACCAGTCCCAGGCCGAGGCCGCGCACCAGCTCTACGAGACCCTGAGCAAGAGCTCCGGCTTCCGGGACGCCCTCGCTGTGGCGGGCCTGCGCCTGCCGGACGGCGGCACTCCGGGCGGTTTCGTCAGCCCGGACGGCGCGCCCAAGCGGATCGGGCCGTCCCCGGCGGCCGGCAGCGGTGAGGCCGCGGCCTCGACCACGGACGGCGCGACCATCGACCGGGCGCTGGCCGGCTGGTCGGCCGTGGTGGCGCCGGCCCGGATACTGGCCATCGTGGACGCCTCGGACAGCATGCGTACCCCGGTGCCCACCGCCCGCAACGCCAGCCGGATGCAGGTGACTCTGGCGGCCGCCCGCAGCGGCCTGGGTCTGTTCAGCGACGACTGGCAGGTCGGGCTCTGGCTGTTCGCCGCCGGCGCGGGCCCCGGCAACCACCGTGAACTGGAGCCGATCGGGCCCCTGACCGACAACCGTGACGACGTCACCGCGGCGCTGACCGGCATCAAGCCCGCCGGTGGCGACGCCGGGCTCTACCGCACGATCCTCGACGGCTACCGCGAGGTGCAGAAGGGCTGGCAGGCCGGCCGGGTCAACTCCGTGCTGGTGATGACCGACGGCGCCGACGCGGGGCAGAAGGCCGGCGACATCAAGCTGGAGCAGCTGCTCACCCAGCTGGACGAGGCGAAGAGCACGGACAAGCCGGTCCAGGTCATCGTGGTCGGGGTCGGCGACGCGGTGGACGAGGCGCCGCTGGAGCGGATCACCCAGGTGACCGGCGGGGGTGTCTTCGTCGCCGAGGACCCGGCCCAGATCGGCGCGGTCTTCCTCCAGGCCCTGTCGCTGCGCACCGCCTCCACCCGCTGAGTCGACATTGCACGGACGCACCGGCCGGCCCGGTGCGGACGGGCGCTGTCGGACATCCGTACGCGTGCGGGGTTCACCCGGGGCGAGCCGGCCGCTAGGTTGGCCGGATGCGACGGATGAAATCGATCTTTGTCGGTGCCCTGCTCGCTCCCGTGGCCGCGCTGAGCCTGGTGCTGAGCACCGGTGGTGCCGCGACGGCGATCGCCAACGGCGAGCCGGTGCCGGACGGCAAGTACCGGTTCTCGGTCAAGCTGACCATGACCGGCATCCCCACGGCGAGCGGCGGACGCCGTAACAGCGCCTGCTCGGGCGCCCTCATCGCGCCGCAGTGGGTGATCACCGCCGGGCACTGCTTCCGGGACGCCAACAACGTACGGGTCAACTACCCGGTCGCCGACCTGACCACCGCGACGGTGGGCCGCACGGATCTGACCGGCACCGGCGGCCACGAGCTCAAAGTCGTCGCGGTGATCCAGTCACCGACCGCGGACGTCTCGCTGGCCCGGCTGGAGCAGCCGGTCCGTGACGTGCGGCCGCTGCGCGTCGGGCACCGGGCCCCGGAGATCGGCGCCGTCGTCCGGGTCACCGGCTACGGCTCCACCACGAGCGTGAGCCCGGCGCCGGTGACCCGGCTCCGGACCGGGCAGATGACGGTGGTCTCGCTGAGCGATTCCGTGACCGGCCTGCAGGGGTACGCTCCCCAGCCCGACACCACGCCGTGCCCGTACGACTCCGGGGCCCCGTTCTTCCTGGAGCGCGGCAAGGCCCGCCCGGTCCTGGTGTCGGTGGTCAGCAACGGCCCGAGCTGCCCGCACACCGCGGTGGAGAGCAGCGCCCGCACCGACAACATCGCCGGCTGGATCCGCGAGAGCATCCGCTCGGGCGGCGCCTCCTGACGACGTCCCGCGCGGCGGGGTGGATCGGGCGCCGGTGCCGCGGGGTTCTGCGATACCGTTTGGCGGTCGGCCGCCGCGTCGCCCGGGTCGGTGCCGATCCACGTGGCCGCCGTCAGCTCAGGGAGTCACGATGTCCGAGTCGAGTGCCGGGTCCGCTGCCAACGCCGGGGAGTCCGCTGAGCAGGAGCCCGAGGTCGAGGTCTTCGCCAACCGGGCCGAGCGCCGGGCCAAGGGCAAGAAGGGCTCCGGCGGCGGCGGTGGCGAGGTCTTCAGCAAGGGTCAGCAGCCGGTCGGCCGCGGCTCGGTGCAGAGCCCCCGCCAGTACGGCAACCGCCGCAGCGGCTGATCCGCGCCGTCACGCCACGGCGGTGACCGTGGCGTCCGCACCACCGCGCCAGAGCAGTCCGGCCTCGGTGAAGCCCGCCGTCCGCAGCGCCGTCAGGTGCCAGCCGGCCGGCGGGGTCCACTCCGAACTGCCGTGCGCGGTGGGATAGATCTTCTCCCGTTCGGCGTGCAGCGGCGCCAGCCGCGGGTCGGCTGCCACGCGCGTCCACCAGTCCCGCCAGGACAGCGCCGCGCCGGTCCGGTAGCGCGCCTCGCGGCGGCTGTCCGCCCTGGTGAGCAGGTGCTTCGTCAGCTCCGGCAGCCCCTCGTCGGGCATGTGGTCGGCGTTGGCGAAGACGCCACCGGCGCGCAGCACGTCGTGGACCTCGGCGTAGAGCACGGTGAGCCGGTCCGGCGTGAGCCAGTGCAGCGCCGTCGCGGTCAGCACAGCGTCGTAGTGCCGGTGCGGCAGCGCCTCGGCCCAGGACGGCCGATCGAGGTCCGCGGCGATGATCCGGGCCCGGCCGCCGAGGGATGCCTCGGCCAGGGCCAGCAGCACGGGGTCCTGATCCACCACGGTGACCCGCGCCTGCGGGAAGCGCGCGAGGGTCCGCAGCGCGATGGTGCCCGTACCGCCGGCCAGGTCGAGGACCTCGGGCCGGTCGTGCGGGGTCACCGCCTCGACGGCGTCGAGCATTGCCGTGATCCGGTGTTCCCGGTCCGGCAGGTATGCCTCCTGTTGCCGGTCCCAGCTCTCCTGCCACGCGTCCGCCACCTCGGCGAGGTAATGAGTCATGTCCGTCACGGTACTTACCGGCGGGCTCTCGGTCCAGACTTGTTGCCAATAATGTGCAACAGTGTCGCCGGTGGCAGCCGGGTCACCGCGACGCCGGCCAGGCACAGCGCGCCGCCGAGGAACGCCAGCGGGGCGGGCACCTCGCCGAGGAACAGCCAGGACAACAGCACGGCGATGCCGGGGACCAGGTAGGACGACGAGCTCAGCCCGCCCGCACTCATCCGGTTGAGCGCGTACGCCCACGTCGCGAAGGCGATCGCGGTGGGGAACAGGCCGAGGTAGACGACGCCGAGTGTGGCGCTGCGCGGTGCGTCCCCGAGCTCGGTGAGCAGGTCTCCGGCGAACGGCAGGCAGGCCACGGTGCCGGCCAGGCAGCCGAGCCAGGTCGCGGTGAACGGGTCGACGTCGTGCAGGGCCTGTTTCTGCAGCAGGACTCCGGCGGCGTACAGGGCGGCGGCGCCGAGGGCGAGCAGGACGCCGATCGCGTCGTGCCGTCCGGTTGACGTGGCGACGGCGATCGTGACGACACCGGTGAAGGCGATCACCAGGCCGGTGACCAGGCCGCGGGGGAAGCCCTCCTTGAGGTAGACGCCGGCCAGCACGGCGATCAGGATCGGGCCGACGTTCACCACCAGGGCCGTCGTGCCGGCGTCGAGGTGGTGTTCCGCCGCGTTCAGCACCACCGCGTACAGGCCGAACCACAGCACGCCGTACCCGATGACCAGCAGCAGCGGACGGCCGTGGGGGAGGCGCCGGGGCCGCATCGCGGCGACCAGGCTCAGTGCCGCGGAGCCGGCGGCGAGCCGGCCCAGCGCCATCGCGCCCGGGGTGTAGTGACCGCCGACGGAACGGATGACGATGAAGGCCGAGGCCCACAGGATCATCGTGACGGCGGTGGCGAGCAGGGGCAGGCTGGGAGTGCGCATGACCCCAATCTGGCCGGGCCACCGGATTAAGCACAAGCAAGTGTTCCTACCGCACCGTTAAGCCCTGCTGTACGGTGACCCCCATGCTGGACCTGCACCGACTGCGCATCTTCCGGGCCGTGGTGGCGAGCGGCTCGGTCAACGCCGCCGCGGCCAATCTCGGCTACACCCCCTCGGCGGTGAGTCAGCACGTCACCGCCCTGCAGCGGGAGACCGGCCTGGTCCTGCTGGCCCGCAGCGGCCGGGGGATCGAGCCCACCTCGGTCGGGCTGGCGCTGGCCGAGCAGATCGACGGGGCGCTGAGCCGGCTCGGCGACGTCGAGGCCTTCGTGGCCGACCTGCGCGACGGGCGCACCGGTTCGCTGTCCATGGCCTACTTCCCGTCGGTCGGCGCCGCGTGGCTGCCCGCCGTGGCCCGTACGCTGCTGCGGCGCTTCCCGGACATCCGGCTCGATCTGGAACTGCGCGACGACTTCACCGCCGGTGCCGCCAAGCGCGTCGACATCCAGCTGCTGGTGGCCCCGCCGGACTTCGCGGGCAGCCGGGACACCCGCGTGCACCACCTGCTGGACGATCCGTACGTGGTGGTCGTGCCGCCCGGACACCCGCTGGCCGCCGCCGGCGCGGTGGAGCTGAGCCGGCTGGCGGGGGAGCGCTGGATCGACAACGACTTCGCCCGGGGCTGGTGCCGGGAGAACCTCGTCGACGCCTGCCGGTCGGCCGGGTTCACCCCGCCGTTCCGGGTGGAGGCGCACGACTATCCGACCGCCCTGGCCTTCGTCGCGGCCGGCATCGGCGTCACGGTGCTGCCGCGGCTCGGCGCCGCGAACCTGCCGGCCGGCCTGGTCGCGGTGCCGGTCACCGCCCCGGCGGTACGGCGCTCGATCCACGCCGTGGTGCAGACGTCGGTCGAGTCGACCCCGCCGGCCCAGTGTGTGCTCGAGGAGTTGCGCCGCTGCGCGCGTTCGGCGGCGGACTGACCTCATCTGCCGGAAACAACCGGGACACCTTGACGACGCGGTTTGTTACCGTTCACACTGCGGCACGACATCGATCGATGTCATTGTCCGATCAGGGAGGTCCCATGCCGGAGAACCGCATGCGCCGCACCGGGCGGCGCGGCCTGCTGGTGGGTGTGCTCACCGGTGCACTGCTGGCGCTGACCGGCGTCGCCACCGCGGAAGCGGCCGACTACCCGAACCCGGGTGTCGTGACCGGCGACATCGGGGCGCACGACCCGTCGATCGTCAAGACACCCGCGGGTGGCTATCTCGCCGCGTACACCGGGGACAACATCCAGCTCAAGACCTCTTCGGACCGGACCGCCTTCCGCAACGCGGGCGCCGTCTTCCCGAACGGGGCGAGCTGGACGACCGCGTACACCGGGGGCAGTCGCAACCTCTGGGCGCCCGACATCTCGTACCGCAACGGCCGGTACTACCTGTACTACTCGGCCTCCACCTTCGGCTCGAACCGTTCGGCGATCTTCCTGGCCACCAGCACCACCGGGGCGTCCGGGTCGTGGGCGAACCAGGGCCTGGTGATCGAGTCGAACAGCGGCAACGACTACAACGCGATCGACCCCAACCTCACTGTGGACACCCAGGGCCGGTGGTGGCTGAGCTTCGGCTCGTTCTGGTCCGGGATCAAGCAGGTCGCCCTGAACGCCTCGACGGGCAAGCGGTCGGACAGCACGATCCGGTCCCTCGCCGGTCGCGGTGGCGGCCCGATCGAGGCGCCGACCCTGGTGCGGCACGGCTCGTACTACTACCTCTGGGTGTCGTTCGACTACTGCTGCCGGGGAGCTTCCAGCACGTACCGGATCATGGTCGGCCGGTCCACCAGCGTCACCGGGCCCTTCGTGGACCGCAACGGCACCGCCATGACCGCCGGCGGCGGCACCCAGATGCTGGCCTCGCACGGCAGCATCCACGGGCCGGGCCACCAGGCCGTCTTCACCGACACCGACAGTGACGTGCTGGTCTATCACTACTACGCGGACAACGGCGCGTCCCGGCTCGGCATCAACCTGATCGGGTACGACTCGGCGGGCTGGCCGTACGTGTACTGAGCCGAATGTCTGCAAACAACCTGCAAACGCCGATGCCTTCACATTGACGTCCGTCTGTGTTGTTGTGGTATAGGTAAGCGCTTGCTTCAGGGCAAAGCGGGCGCGGGAGCCAGTAACAGCTGCAGCAGCGGGCCGCCCCGGCGATCCGGCCGGCGGCCGCTGGTGCCGTTCCGGACGGCACCTCATCCGTTCCTCACCCGCCGCGATCCATCGCGCGGCACCTCACCGAGCGTCAAGGAGAAACCATGCGCAGCAACGTGCGCCAGCTCGTGCTCGGCTCAACCGCCGGCGCAGCCGCTCTCGCCCTCGTCACCGCCGGGATCACCATGACCGGCGCCGCCTCCGCCGCGGAGACCACCGCGGCCGCCGCCCCGCCGAGCACCCTGGCCGCCGTCACCGACCTGGTCGGCTGGGCCACCCAGAACGGCGGGACCACCGGCGGCGGCAGCGCCGCGACCACCACGGTGACCAGCGCCTCGGCGCTGACCACGGCCGTCGGCTCCAGCTCGGCCGCGGTCATCCGCGTCTCCGGGACGATCTCCTGCTCCGGCATGCTGCGGGTGCGGTCCAACAAGACCATCATCGGCAATGCCGGCGCCACGATCGCGGGCTGCGGCCTGAACATCAACGGCGATCGCAACGTGATCATCCGCAACATCACGTTCCGGGACTGGAACGACGACGCGATCAACGTGCAGACCTCGGCCACCAACATCTGGGTCGACCACAACACCTTCACCAACGGCTACGACGGCGCGGTCGACATCAAGCGCGGCTCCGACTTCGTCACGGTGTCCTGGAACCGGGTCTACAACCACAACAAGTCGATGCTGCTGGGCCACAGTGACGACAACGCCTCGCAGGACACCGGCCACCTGCGGGTGACCTACCACCACAACTGGTTCGACGCGTCGACCCAGCGGCACCCGCGGGTGCGCTTCGGCAACCCGGTGCACGTCTACAACAACTACTACCGCAACAACAGCGGCTACGGCGTGGCCTCGACCGAGGGTGCCGGCGTGCTGGTCGAGAACAACTCGTTCGAGGGCGTCTCGGACCCGTTCCACCTGGGAGAGGGCGACTCCGGTCCGGGCACGCTGGTCGCCCGGGGCAACCTGCTCGTCTCCTCGGGCTCCGGCCAGACCGGCGGCAGCGTCAAGGCCATCCCGTACGGCTACACGGCCGACGCCGCCAGCAGTGTGAAGTCCATCGTGACCGGCAACGCCGGCGCGGGTCGCATCTCGCTCTGACCCGGTGCGGGCCCGGCCTCCCGCTCCCGGGGAGGCCGGGCACTCCGGCGTCCACCCCGACAGGAGCTTTCATGATCTCTCGCAAGCTGCTCGCGACCGGCCTGGCCGGGCTGGCCACCCTGACCGGCACCCTGGCCGGCGTCACGAGTGCGCAGGCCGCTCTCGCGATCACCGTGGCGGCCGACGGCTCCGGCACGGTGCGCACCGTGCAGGCCGCCGTCGACCTGGTCCCGGCCGGCAACTCGAGCACCGCCACGATCACCATCAAGAAGGGCACCTACGCCGGCCGGGTGGTGGTGCCGTCGAACAAGCCGAACATCGTCTTCACCGGGGCCACGGGTGTCGCCACCGACGTCGTCATCACGGCCAGCCGGCCGCAGAACACCGACGGGACCGAGGGCAGCGCCACGGTGCTGCTCGGGGCCAAGGACATCGAGATGCGCCACCTGACGGTCCGCAACGACTACAACGAGAGTGCCAACGGTGCCTCGCAGGCGCTCGCACTCTACGTCAAGGCCGACCGGGCGAAGTTCCGCAACCTGCGGCTGATCGGTGATCAGGACACCCTGCTGGTGCACGGCGCGGTACGCGCGTACTTCTACAAGACCTATGTCGAGGGTGACGTCGATTTCATCTACGGCAGCGGCACCTCGGTCCTCGACAACTGCGAGATCTTCTCGTCGACGCGCAATCAGTCGAACAACGGCTATGTGACCGCCTCGGCGACACCGGGTGCGCGTCCCTACGGCATATTGATCGTCAATTCCCGGCTGACGAGTGACGCGGCCGCCGGCACGGTGTATCTCGGCCGGCCCTGGCATCCCGGCGGGGACACCTCGGCCGATCCGCAGGTGCTGATCCGGAATTCGTCGCTGGGCGCGCACATCCGTACGGCCCAGCCGTGGACCGACATGAGCGGCTTCTCGTGGCGGGACGCGCGGCTGTCGGAATACCGCAACACGGGCGCCGGCGCGACGGTGAACAGCAACCGGCCGCAGCTCAGTGACGCGGCCGCGGCCAACTACACGGCCCAGAAGTACCTGGCCGGAAGCGACGGGTGGAACCCGGTGGTCACCGGCTGAGGACTGCGGCCGGACAAGCACGAAGGCCCGCGGCGGAAGGGACGCCGGCGCGGGCCTTCGTCGTGCCGTCAATCAGGAAATCATGGGGACAACGCGAAACGGGGGATGAGGAGGGCGCCTCATCCCCCGTCCAGTTTCGCTTTTCGGACGGTTCTGTTCGGTGCGGGAGCCGGGCCAGTGAATGGTCTTGCCGGGTCACCTCCAGGGGGACGGGAGGATGGGGTTGGGAGCGCTCCCATCGATAACTGTAACTGTCCTCCGGGTTGGGTGGAAGAGCCTTAAGGAATTGCTCAGACTGTGGCGCGACAGGTGGCCGACGGGACGGCACTGGACCCTGAGGCGATGAATCCGAAGGTCGTACTCGCACCGGCCGCCAATGCGCCGTTGTATCCGGCATTCGTGGCGGTCACCGTGCTGCCACTGGCCGAGACGGTGGCATTCCAGCCCTGCTGGATCGTCTGGGCCCCGGGGTACGCCAGCGTGACGGTCCAGCCCTTGACGGCCGCCGTACCGGCGGTCACCTTGACCTCGCCCTGGTAGCCGCCCTGCCACGAGGAGCTCACGGCGTACGTGGCCGAGCAGGCGCCGGTCGCCGGCGGGGCCGGGGTGGTGGGCGACGCTGTGGCCGACGGGGAGACGGGCGGGGTGCTGGCCGGCGGGGTGGTCGGCGGCGGCGTGCTGGTGCCACCGAAGGCCACGTCGCTGCAGAAGTAGTACGACTGGTCCGCGTGGCTCGCCTGCCAGATGGTGTAGACCATGGCCCGCCCGGTGCGCCCGGACAGTGCCACCGGCAGGTCGATCTGCACGCCGCCGGTGACCGCGTTCCACCGGGCCGCCGGAGTGTTGCCGATCTGGCTGACCAGCTCCAGGTCGGACCATTTCAGTGCGGTGGTGACCGGGTTGAAACCGGGCTTGGTGACGTACACCCGGATGTAGTCGGCGCCGTGGCTGGCCCCGTCGAACAGCCGTACGTTGAAATTGTTGCCGACCGAGGTGGGCGTCCAGTCACCGACGACGTCCAGCGAGTTGTAGCGGCCGCCCTGGGTGCGCCCGCCGCTGCACAGCTGACCGTCGGGGATGGCGGCCTGGTGGTTGCCGGCGACGCCCTCGCGGAAGAGGCCGTTCCAGTTCCACATGGTGTTCGGGTCGGCCTGCCAGGCCTGCCAGCACATCGGGTCGGCGGTGGCCATGGCCGGGTCCTGGAACTTGCTGCCCCAGCGTTCGTAGCAGCCGTAGTTGCGGGACGCCGGCCCGGTGACGTTGCCGTGCGCGGCGGCGGGCCCGGCCGGGAGGACGACCGCGGCCAGGGTGGCCACGACGATCCCGACGAGACCGCTGATCAGGATGCGGATTCGTAGCGAAGAGGACATGAGGGCTCAGCACTCCGTGTGAAAAGGGCCCGGGGAAAAGGGCATGGGTCTTGAGGGGTACGGCGGGAACTGCCCACGGCTCCCGCCCGCCACCGGCCCGGTGGGGTGCGGGCCCAGCCTCGCCGACCGATCGGGACGTGTCAATGCATCCGTTCGCTGAAGAAAGTTGGCCGAACGCGGCAACCTTCCCGGCCCGGTCCGCCACTGTGCAGATGGGCGCGGCGTCCGCTGCCGTCCGGGGCTGTCGAATGGATGGGTGATGACTCGACCTAGTGCGCCGTACGCCGGCCGGCCGTCCCGGCGGACCCGGGACACGTCGGTGGTCGGGCGGCGGCCCGTCGGCGGCCGGGTCCACCCGTGCCGGCCGCGCCGGCTCCCGGTGCTGCGGCAGTGCAGCGTGCAGGTGGTCTCCGATCTGTGCGGACCGGCGTCCCGGCTGGACCGGCCCTGGACCCCGGTGCAGGCCGCGATGATCGCCGCCGCGGCCACCGCCGACACGATGCGGGCCGTGCGCGCGATGCCGGGCTGGCCGATCGAGATCGGACCGCTCGCCTACGCCTTCGCGCCCCGGGCCGATCAGCCGGGCACCGGCGCGCTGCTCCTGGCGCCCCAGGTGCCCCAGCTCAGCGCCGCTCTGCTGGCCGACGCCGCCGAGCTGCTGAGCGAGTTCGACGCGGTGCTCGGTCCCACCACCGGGGCCGGCTGGTGGGCGTTCGGGCTGCGCGAGCCCGCCCACGGCGCCACCTTGCGGGCCATGCCCGGCGCCCTGAGCAGCGCGGGCGCTCTGACGGTGGCGGCCCTGCGCCTCGGCCTGCGCGTGGCGATGCTGCCCACCCTGCGCGAGCTGGGCACCGGCGCCGACGTGCCGGTGGTCGCCGGGCACTGCCCGGCCGGCAGCGAGTTCGCCGTGACGGTCGCCCACCTGAGCCGGGGACGCGGCTGAGCCGCCTCCAAGATCCGGTACGTTGCCGGTATGAGCGTGCGTTTCGGAGTGTTCGTCCCGCAGGGCTGGAAGATGGACCTGGTCGAGATCGCCGACCCGGTCGAGCAGTACGAGGCGATGACCGCGGTGGCCAGAGCGGCCGACGCCGGCCCGTGGGACTCGGTGTGGGTCTACGACCACTTCCACACCGTGCCGGAGCCGACCATCAACACGACGTTCGAGTGCTGGACGGTCACCTCGACGCTGGCCCGCGACACCAGCCGGATCAACATCGGCCAGATGGTCGGCTGCAACGGCTACCGCCAGCCCTCGCTCTACGCCAAGATCGCCTCCACCGTGGACGTCGCCAGCCACGGCCGGCTCTACGCCGGGCTCGGCGCCGGCTGGTACGAGCACGAGTGGAAGGCGTACGGCTACCAGTGGCGCGAGGTGCCGCAGCGGATGGGCGAGTTCCGTGAGGCCGTCGAGATCGTGCACAAGATGTGGACCGAGGAGCGGCCCGTCTTCACCGGCCGGCACTACTCGATCGACCAGCCGATCAACGAGCCCAAGGGCGTCCGCAAGCCGCACCCGTCGTTCTGGCTGGGCGGCGGTGGCGAGAAGGTCACCCTCAAGCTGGTCGCGCAGTACGCCGACGCCTGCAACGTGGGCGGCGGCGACCCGGAGCTCATCCGGCACAAGCTCGGCGTGCTGCGCCGGCACTGCGACGACCTGGGCCGCGACTACGACCGGATCATCAAGTCGACCGGCTTCGAGCTCAAGCTCGATGAGCCCGTCGCCGAGACGATCGGCCGCCTGGAACGGATCGCCGAGGCCGGCGCCGACTACGTGATCGTCTACGTACCCCGGGTGGCGTACGACCACGAGCCGATGCTGCGCTTCGCGAGCGAGGTCATCGGTCAGTTCAGCTGAGTACGCGTACGGATTTCCCGGGCGGCCGCACCCGGAAAGACTGACGGGCATGCGAAAGACACTGACGGTCCTGATCCTCGCCACCACCCTGTCGGCCGGCGGCTGCACGTTCGCGGACGCGATCTGCGGCTCCGGCGACTATCCCGTCAAGGCCGTGGGCACGACCACCGGCCAGGACTGTGTGCCCGAGGGTCAGGAGCCCCCGGCGGGCTACGTGCGCTACCCGGAGGGCAAGGTGCCCGAGCACGTCGGCGACAAGTGGGACGAGTACTGGAGCAACGTGGTGGTCGACGAGCGGGGCAACGTCGTGTCCAGCTGACGGCCCGCCCGCTCAGCGCACGGTGTCGGCCAGGAACTGCTCCCACGTACGCAGGCCCACGGCCCGGTCCGGCGCGAGGTTGGCACCGGCCCGGATCGCCCGGTACGCCCCACCGACCGCCGGCACCGCCACGATCCGCCGCCGCCGGCCGGTCGCCCGCAGGTAACCGCGGACCAGGTCGGCCATCGGGTGGATGTGCGGCCCGGCCAGGTCCGGCACCAGCCCGGCCGGCTCGCCCCGGGCCAGCTCGACGAGCCGGGCCGCCACCTCACCGGCGTCCACCGGCTGGAAGCGGACCCCGACCGGCACCGGGACCAGCGGCAGCCGGGCCAGTTGCCGGGCCGCCAGCAGGGTCAGATCGTGGAACTGGGTCGCCCGCAGCGTGGTCCAGGGCAGACCCGAGCCGGCCACGACCTGCTCGGCCGCCCGCTTGGCCGCGAAGTAGCCGAACATCGCCCGGTCGGCCGCGCTGACCACCGGCACCCGGTCGGCTCCGACGACCGAGATGAAGACGAGGTGCGGTGCGCCGGCCTGACGCGCCGCGCGTACCAGGGTCCGGGCCTTCTGCTCGTCGCCCTTGGCGCTGCCCGCGCAGTGCAGGATGGTGGAGACCCCGGCCACGGCGGCGTCGACGCCCGCGCCGGTGGCCAGATCGCCGACAAGGTATTCGGTGTTCTCGCCGGCTTCGCGCCGGTGGCGGCTCAGCACCCGCACGGAGTGGCCGGCCTTGTCCAGCAGCGGTAGGACGAGGCGGCCCAGCGTGCCGGTGCCGCCGGTGAGCAGAATGGGTGCGGACATGGTCTTCTCCCCGATAGTCGGTCACATCTGTCGGCCCTCGCGGGTCTGATGGGATGACACCCGGCGCGGAAGGAATGTGACACGTGGACCAGGGTGCAGCGACGGCCGAGCTGTTCGAGGCCCAGCGGGACAGGCTGCGCGCGGTGGCGTACCGGATGCTCGGGTCCCTCAGTGAGGCCGACGACGCGGTGCAGGACGCCTGGCTGCGCCTCGACCGGACCGGTGCCGAGGAGGTCGACAACCTCGGGGCCTGGCTGACCACCGTCGTCGCCCGGATCTGCCTGAACAAGCTGCGCACCCGGGCCCAGCAGCGCGAGGAACCGCTCGACGGGCACATCCACGTGAGTGACCCGGTCCTGAGCCGGGCCGACATCGCCGACCCCGAGCACCAGGCGCTGCTGGCGGACGCGGTCGGGCTGGCGTTGCAGGTGGTGCTCGACACGCTGGCCCCGGCCGAGCGGCTCGCGTACGTGCTGCACGACATGTTCGCCGTGCCGTTCGAGGACGTGGCCACGATCATCGACCGGTCCCCGGCGGCAACCCGGCAGCTCGCCAGCCGGGCCCGGCGCCGGTTGCGTGGTGAGGCCCCGGCACCGGATCCGGACCTGGCCCGGCAGCGCCGGGTGGTGGACGCGTTCTTCGCCGCCTCCCGGGCCGGCGACTTCGAGGCCCTCGTCGCGGTCCTCGATCCGGACGTGGTGCTGCGCTCCGACGCCGGTCCCACCCGTCCCCGGCTCAACGTGGTGCTGCGCGGCGCCTCGACCGTGGCCGGCCAGGCCTTCACGGCTCGCCGGCTCGCGCCGTTCGTGCGTCCGGCCCTGGTCAACGGCGCGGCCGGGGTGGTGGTCGTGGTGAACGGCCGGCTGTTCTCGGTCATGGCCTTCACCGTGGCGGCCGGCCGGGTGGTGGCGATCGACGTCCTGGGCGACCCCGACCGGCTCGCCAGGCTGGATGTGACCGCCCTCGACCTGCCACCGGAGCCGTCATGAAGCCACCGGACGCCACTGATCGCCTCGAGTTCCACCCGATGACTCCCGGCGACCTCGACGACGTGGCGGCGCTGCTGGGTGACCCGGTCGTCATGCGCTACTACCCGCGGACGCGCGACCGGGCCGGGGCGCGGGACTGGATCAGCTGGAACCAGCGCCTCTACGAGACCGGGGGTTTCGGCCTGTGGGTGGTCCGGCTCCGGGCCACCGGGGAGTTCGTCGGTGACTGCGGCCTGACGCCGCAGGAGATCGACGGCGTGACGGATGTCGAGGTCGGCTACCACGTGCGGGCGGAGCTGCAGGGCCACGGGTACGCGACCGAGGCGGCCGCCGCCTGCCACGCGTACGCCCGTGACGTGCTGGGGGCGCGGCGCCTGATCGCGATCATCCACCCCGACAACGGGCCGTCCCAGCGCGTGGCGGAGAAGATCGGCCTCGCCTTCGAGCGGGACACCCTCTCCCGTGACGGTGATCCGGTCCGGGTCTACGCGACGGCGTTCTGACCCCGGCGGTAGGCGCCCGGAGACATGCCGACCTCCCGTTTGAAGGCGGCGGCGAAAGCCACGTCCGAGCCGTAGCCGACCTGACCGGCGACCGCTGCCACGGTGGCCCGGTCGTCGCGCAGCAACGTGCGGGCCCGTTGCATCCGCAACGCCAGCAGATAGCGCATGGCGGGCCGGCCCACCCGCTCGGTGAACCGGGCCGCGAAGGCCGCGCGGGACAGCCCGGCCGTCGCGGCCAGTGCGGGCAGGGTCCACGGGTGCGCGGGGTCATTGTGGATGGCTTGCAGGGCAGCGGCGACGCACGGGTCCCGCAGCCCGGCCAGCCACCCCTGCTGACCGACGGTGCCGCTGTGGTGCCGCAGGGCCCGGACCAGCAGCGCGTCGGAGAGCCGGGCCATGACCAGCTCGCTGCCCGGACCGCCGTCGAAGGCCTCGGCCCGCAACGCCTCCACGAGCGCGGCGACCCACGCCGGCGGGCGGCCGTCGGTGCCCGGCAGCTGGATGACGGCGGGCAGGCCGCGCAGCGCGGGATGGTCCGGCTCGCCGATCACGAACGCCCCGCAGACCACGACGGTCCGCTCGCCCGTCCCGCCGAGCGTCAACCGTGGCTCGGGGGAGTGGACGGCCGCGTCGTAGCCCGGCACAGCCACGGTGGACGGCGCCGAGCGCAGCAGGTGGGAGTCACCGCGGGGCAGGATCACGACATCGCCGGCGGTCAGCCCCCGGACCGTGCCGTCCCGCAGCACCAGCTCGCACCGGCCCTCGGCGATGATGTGCACGCCGCGCAGGCCGGCCCGGTCGAAGTCCACGCTGAACGGGCTGCCGAGCTCCAGCCACCGGTACGCGGCGCTGGAGAACCGCAGCTCCCGCAGCACCGAACTGAGCAGATCCATCGGCCCGGCCCCTCCAGACGAACACTGTGGTCCGGCGGACTTCCACCCATGGATTGTCCGGCAAGCGGCTCCTAGCGTCGAGCCATGACCACCACCACCGAGCAAGAACCGGCCCTGCGGGGCATCACCGGACTCGACCGGATCACCCAGGTGAAACTGCCGGTCACCGACCTGGCCCGCAGCGTCGCCTGGTACTGCCGGCTGCTCGACCTGCGACTGTTCTCCGAGTTCGTGGAGGACGGCGTGCTGCGCGGCGCCGGGCTGATCGACCCGCGGGAGCGCTTCTGCGTAGCACTGCGGGACCGGACCGTCTGCGCGGGCACACCGAGTCTGGACGGCTTCGACGTGGTCGCGTTCACCCCGGCCTCGCGGTCGGTCCTCGACGAGATCATCGCCCGGTGCGAGCGGCACGGTATCCGCCACGCCGAGCCGTACGACACCCCGGCGGGCACCATCCTGGACGTACCCGACCCGGACGGCACGGTGCTGCGCTTCTACCACTTCACCGCCGGCACCACCGGTTTCACCGGTATCGAGTCCCGCGACGGGGCGATCGTCGGCTCCTACTCCCGGCCCCGCCTGCCGGCCGGCTGACAACCCCCGGCCGCCGTCTCGCCGCCTAGTTCGCGACCGTCAGTTCGGCCTCCTTGGTCGGCATCACGTCGACCGGGGTGACCAGCCGGCGGTCGGGGCCGACCACCCGCAGCGGGCCGGTCAGCCGGACCGTGCCCCGGCACGGCAGGTCCTCGGCGGACGTGCCGACCATGACCTCGATGTCGCCCGGCTCCACGATGCGCCGCAGGTCGCGGCCCGTGAAGGCGGTCCGGTCGGCGTGCACCTGGAAACGGACCAGGGCGTCGGTGTGCGGCTCCAGCGACACCCGGGCGAAGCCGGTGAGCTGCTTGACCGGCCGGGTCACCTGGGCCACCGGGTCGTGCAGGTACAGCTGGACGACCTCCTCGCCGGTGCGCTCGCCGGTGTTGCAGACCCGGACCGTCACGGTGAACTCCCCGTCGGTGGGCACCTCGCTCGCGCTGATCCGCAGAGCGTCCAACTCGAACGTGGTGTACGACGAGCCGTGGCCGAACGGGAACAGCGGCGTCGGGTCGAGGTTGCTGATGTTCGTCTTGTCGGCGCCCAGCGGCGGCTGCAGGTAGGTGCCGGGCTGGCCGCCCGGGTGCCGGGGGATCTGCACCGGCAGCTTGCCGCCGGGCTGGATCCGGCCGCTGAGGATGCCGGCGATGGCCCCGCCCGCCTCCTGGCCCGGCATGAACGCCTGCACCAGGCCGGCGGCGCGACCGTGCACGTCGCCCAGGGCGTACGGGCGGCCGGAGACCACGACCACGACGACCGGCGTACCGGTGTCCAGCAGCTCGGCCAGCAGGTCGGCCTGCACGCCCGGCAGGCGCAGGTCCTCGGCGTCGCAGCCCTCGCCCGACGAGCCGTTGCCGAACAGGCCGGCGAGGTCCCCGACGACGGCCACGCACAGGTCCGAGTCGCGGGCGGTGGCGACGGCGGCGGCGAAGCCGGAGCGGTCGGTGCCCTGCACCTGGCTGCCGCGCTCGTGGACGATCTCGGTGCCGGGCAGTTCGGCGCGCAGCGCGTCCACCACCGTCGGCACGTCGATGCCCAGGCCCAGCTCCGGGTGGCGGGGCAGGACGTGGTTGGGGAAGGCGTAGCACCCCATGAAGGTGCGCGGGTCGTCGGCGCAGGGCCCGACCACGGCGATCCGGGCCGGGGCCGCCCGGTTGCCGTCGAGCAGCGGCAGGGCGGTGCCGGCGTCCAGCAGCACGATCGAGCGCTCGGCCACCTCGCGGGCCAGCGCCCGGTTGGCCGGGGAGTCCAGGTCGGTGCCGGCCGCGCGGGCCACCGAGGCCTCGGGCGTCCAGGCCGGGTCGAGCAGGCCGAGCTCGACCTTGTGGGTCAGCAGGCGCCGAGCGGCCCGGTCCACCAGTTCCTCGGGCACCTCGCCGGCGCGCACCCGCTCGACCAGATCGGCGCCGAAACCGAGGGTGTCGGGCAGTTCGACGTCGATGCCGGCGGTGAGGGCCTGCGCGCCGGCCTCGCCGGTGTCGGCGGCGACTTTGTGCATGGTGGCGAGGAACGGTACGGCCCAGTAGTCGGACACCACCGTGCCGGTGAAGCCCCATTCGTCCCGCAACAGGTCGGTGAGCAGCCAGGAGTCCGCGGCGGCGGGGACGCCGTCGACGTCGGAGTACGAGTTCATCACCGAGCCGGCCCGGCCGACCCGGATGGCCGTCTCGAAGCTGGGCAGGATCACGTCCATCAGCTCGCGCCGGCCCATCGGCACCGGCCCGTGGTTGCGCGCGGCGCGCGCGGCCGAGTAACCGGCGAAGTGCTTGAGGGTGGCGATGATCCCGGCGCTCTGCAGGCCCCGCACGTACCCGGCGCCGAGCATCGAGACCAGGTACGGGTCCTCGCCCATGGTCTCCTCGACCCGGCCCCAGCGGTAGTCGCGGACGACGTCGAGCACCGGGGACAGCCCCTGGTGCACCCCGACCGCGGCCATGTCCCGGCCGATCGCCGCGGCCATCCGCTCCACCAGGTCCGGGTCGAAGGTCGCGCCCCAGGCGATCGCGGCGGGGTAGACCGTCGCGCCGTAGGTGGTGAAGCCGGTGAGGCACTCCTCGTGCACCAGCGCGGGGATGCCCAGGCGGCTGTCCTCGATCACGATGCGCTGCTGCCGGACGACCTCGGCCGCGCCCTCGGTCACGGTCAGCGGGATGCCGCCGTAGACCCGGGTGAGGTGTCCCAGGCCGTGCTTGCTGGCCTCCTGCAGGGAAACGGAGCCGGATGCGGCGAACACGTCCTGCATCGGGGCTACGTTGAGGTTGGTCTCGGTTTCGGCGGCCGGCTCCTCGTCGTGCTCCATGTCGTTGCTGACCCACCGGCTGCCCAGCTGCGCGACCTTCTCCTCGAGGGTCATGTGCGCCAGCAGCGAGGTGACCCGGTCAGCCTCGCTACGGCTCTGGTCGTGCCAGTCGGGTGTCGTCACGATGGTTCTCCTTACGAGCAGGACGGGGGTGCAGGCGTGCCGAAACTTTCGGACTGTCGACGAGACCTGACCGCGACCTTACCGTGACCTTCGACGGGGGGAGATCGGGCCTGACAGTGCTGCAGTGGGTCCACTCTCGCGCCTAAAGCACGAGTCTTTCAAGGGCCTTGACACGCCAATCATGAAATCCTACGTTAACGAAATCTCTCGGTAACTTGCGGTTGTCGATCGAAAGTTCCAGAACCTGGATCTCAGTTCGGCGGCCTCTCCCTCAGATGTTCGACTCGCCGCGAGCCTGCGGCTCACGAGTACGGAGACCAGCGTGGAACGCAGTCCGATATCCCGTCGCACCTTCCTCAGCCTGACCGCCGCTGCCGGCGCCGGCGCGGCCCTGGCCGCCTGCGGCAGTTCCGGTCCGGGCACCAGTGGTTCCGGGAAGAAGGCCGGCTCGGCCAGCTACTGGTTCCTCACCGGCCAGCCCGGCGAGGGCATCCGGCAGGCCGCCGCGGAGCGCTTCAACAAGGCCAACCCGGACACCCAAATCCAGTTCACCGCGTTCGAGAACGACGCCTACAAGCAGAAGATCAA
The DNA here is from genome assembly GCF_040649415.1 of Actinoplanes sp. NPDC048967. Lineage (NCBI taxonomy): Bacteria > Bacillati > Actinomycetota > Actinomycetes > Micromonosporales > Micromonosporaceae > Actinoplanes > Actinoplanes sp. NPDC048967. Next base: position 384,160 of record NZ_JBEZFL010000001.1, on the reverse strand, counting down.
GACGGCCATCGGTGCCGGCCAGGCGCCCACGCTGATCTGGGGCTGGGGCGGTGGCGGCCTGAAGAGCTACGTGGACGCCGGCCAGGTCGAGGACCTGACCCCGTGGTTCGAGCAGAACGCCGCGATCAAGGACAAGCTGTTCCCGTCCTCGTTCGGCCCGGCCACGGTCAACGGCAAGATCTACGCCATGCCCTGCGAGACCGTGGCGCCGATCATCCTGTTCTACAACAAGAAGGTCTTCAACGACGTCGGCGTGCAGCCGCCGAAGACCTGGGACGACGTCATGGCCCTGGTGCCGAAGTTCAACGAGAAGAAGATCGCGCCCTTCTCGCTGGCCGGCAAGTCCCGCTGGACCAACATGATGTGGCTGGAGTTCATGCTCGACCGCATCGGCGGCTCGCAGGTCTTCCAGAACGTCTTCGAGGGCAAGAAGGACGCCTGGTCCGACCCGGCCGTGCTGGACATGCTGACCAAGCTGGTGGACCTGGTCAAGGCCAACGGCTTCAACAAGGGCTTCTCCTCGGTCGACGCCGGCGCCAACGCCGACCAGGCCCTGCTCTACACCGGCAAGGCCGCCATGATGCTGCACGGCGCCTGGACCTACGGCAGCATGAAGAACGACGGCGGTGACTTCGTCTCCAAGGGCAACCTGGGCTGGATCCCCTTCCCGACCTTCACGGGCGGCAAGGGCGACCCGAGCGACACGGTCGGCAACCCGGGTCAGTACCTGGCCATCTCCAGCAAGGCCACCGCCGAGCAGAAGGACATCGCCAAGAAGTTCTTCACCAGCGGCGTGCTCGACGAGGCCGAGACCAAGGCGTGGATCAACGACGGCGGCTCGGTGCCGGTGGTCAAGGGCACGGAGGCCACCCTGGCCGCGTCCCCCGACGCCGAGTTCCTCAAGTACGTCTACGACACCTCGGTCAACGCCAAGGTCTTCGCCCAGTCCTGGGACCAGGCGCTGAGCCCGACCGCGGCCGAGGCCCTGCTGGACAACATCGCCAAGCTGTTCCAGGAGCAGGTCACCCCGCAGCAGTGGGTCACCAACATGAACGGGGTCATCGGTAAATGACCGCTCTTGCTCCGCCCCCGGTGGCGGTACCTTCCTCCAAGACCGGCGGGCGGAGCAGGTCCGTCTCCTGGATGGTGTGGCCGGCGCTGCTGATGTTCACGGCGTTCGGCGTGGTGCCGCTGCTGGGCGTGCTCGCCCTCAGCTTCACCCAGTGGGACGGCATCGGGGCGATCAATCCCGCCGGCCTGGACAGCTGGCGCACGGTGCTGTCCGAGCCCGGCCTGCTGCACTCGATCTGGGTGACGTTCCTCGTGATGGCGCTGTCCTGGGTGTTCCAGACGCCGATAAGCCTGCTGATCGGCGTCTTCCTGGCTGCTCGGAAGCGCTACCGCGGGTTCCTCGCCGTGCTGTACTTCATCCCGTTGCTGCTCAGCTCGGCGGCCATCGCGATCACCTTCAGCGCGCTGCTGAACCCGAACTTCGGGCTCGGCACGGGCCTGGGCGTCGAGTGGCTCAACCAGGACTGGCTGGGCCAGGGCAACCTCGCCCTGGGCGTGCTGGTCTTCGTCGTGTCCTGGCAGTTCATCCCGTTCCACTCGCTGATCTACCAGGGCGCCGTGCGGCAGATCCCGACCGCGATGTACGAGGCGGCCGAGATCGACGGCGCGGGCCGGGTGCGCAAGTTCTTCAGCATCACCCTGCCCCAGCTCAAGTACACGATCATCACCTCGTCGACGCTGATGGTGGTGGGGTCGCTGACGTTCTTCGACCTGATCTTCGTGCTCACCGCCGGCGGTCCCGGCGACGCCACCAACGTGCTCGCGCTCGAGATGTACCAGACCGGCTTCAAGGCCAACCTGATGGGCCCGGCCAGCGTGATCGCCGTGATCCTGGTGCTGTTCGGCCTCGGGCTGGCGCTGCTGCTGCGCAGGCTCGGTGGCGGTAGCGCGACGGACAGCCAATTGGAAGGTGCCTGATGGCCATCTCGACCCGGCAGGCGCCGCCGCGACCAGGTGTGTCGGTGACCTCTCACGGCGGCGGCGCCCGGCGTCGCTCGCCCCTGCGGTTGAACTGGTTCGGCGGCGGCTTCGGCTGGCTCTGGCTGATCGTGGTGATGGTGCCGATCTACTGGATCGTCATCACCAGCTTCAAGACCCGGGCCAACTACTACGCGCAGAACCCGCTGGTGCCGCCGTCGGCGCCGACACTGGACAACTACCGTCTGGTGATCGAGGCCGACTTCACCCGGTACTTCCTGAACAGCGTCATCGTGACGGCGGGGGCGGTACTGCCCGCGACGCTCATCTCGTTCATGGCGGCGTACGCGATCGTCCGCGGCAGCGCGGGCAGCCGCTTCCTGCGCTCGGTCAACGGCCTGTTCCTGATGGGCCTGGCCATCCCGCTGCAGGCGGTGGTGATCCCGATCTATCTGATCATCATCCGGCTGCAGATGTACGACACCCTGCTGGCGATCATCCTGCCGTCGATCGCCTTCGCCATCCCGTTGTCGGTGCTGGTACTGGCCAACTTCATCCGGGACGTGCCCAAGGAGTTGTTCGAGTCGATGCGCCTGGACGGCGCGACGGAGTGGGGCACGCTGTGGCGGCTGGCCTTCCCGCTGGTCCGTCCGGCCCTGGTGACCGTGGTGATCTATCAGGGGCTCGGCGTCTGGAACGGTTTCATCCTGCCGCTGATCCTCACCCAGAGCCCCGATCAGCGGACCCTGCCGCTGGGGCTGTGGAGCTTCCAGGGCCAGTACGGCGTCAACGTGCCGGCCGTGCTCGCCTCGGTCGTGCTGACCACGCTGCCGATCCTGATCTGTTACGCGATCGGCCGGCGGCAGTTGCTCAGCGGTTTGACCGCGGGCTTCGGGAAGTGACGGGGGCGGTGCTGTCCCGCACCTTGAGCTCGGTGGCGAGCTCGACCCGGGGAGCCTGAAGGGCCTCGCCGCGCGCCAGTCGCAGGACTGTGTGCGCGGCGAGCCCGCCCATCTCGGCCAGCGGCTGACGCACGGTGGTCAGCGGCGGTGAGGACCAGCGGGCCTCGGGCAGGTCGTCGAAACCGGTCACGCTCAGGTCGGCGGGCACCCGCAGGCCGCGGCGGCGGGCGGCTTCGTAGACACCCAGCGCCATCTGGTCACTGGTGGCGAACACGGCGGTCGGCGGCTCGGCGAGATCGAGCAGCCGGCCGCCGCCGGTGTATCCGGACTCGTGGCGGAAGTCGCCCTGCACGATCAGGGCCGGATCGGTGCCGATGCCGGCCGCGGCCAGGGCGGCCCGGTAGCCGTCCAGCCGGGCCCGGCTGCACGAGAGCCCGCGCGGGCCCGCGATGAGCCCGATCCGCCGGTGGCCCAGGGAGAGCAGGTGCTCGGTGGCGCTGAGCCCGCCGGCCCAGTTGGTCGCCCCGACCGTGGCCACCTCGGAGGCCGAGCCACCGGCCGGGTCGATGACGACCACCGGGATGTGCAGCCGGCGCAGCTGGATCTGGACCGGCGCGGCGACCTGGGACAGCACGAAGACGACCCCGTCACAGGTGCGCGTGCGCAGGTTGCGCAGCCACTGCCGGGTCGCCGTGTCGTCCTGGTGCACGGCCGAGACGACCGTGCCCGCGCCGGCCGCGTGGGCCACGTCGGCCACCCCGCGGATGAGCTCGACGGCCCACGGGCTGTCGAGCTCGTCGAAGACCACGTCGAGGACCTGCGCGCGACCCGGCGCGCGGGAGTTGCGCCGCCGGTAGCCCCGGTCGCGCAGCAGTTGCTCGACCCGTTCCCGGGTGGCCGCGGAGACGTCCGCGCGGCCGTTGAGCACGCGCGAGACGGTCGGCACGGAAACCCCGGCCGCGTCCGCGATGGCGGAGATGGTCACCCGGCGCTCGTCCGCGCTCATCGCGCTCCTCCTCGCTTGCGGGCCGGTGGCGGCGGGCCCGCCCCTGCCGGAGCGGGCCCGCCGGTGCCGAGCAGGATCAGCGCCCGGCGAGCGCCAGGGTGTCGCGCAGCGCGGCGTACGCCGGCTTGGGGTTCAGGTTCTCGTCGTACGGGGTGGCGGAACCCTCGCCGGCGAAGACGCCGGGCACCCACGAGTAGCGGTCGGTGAAGCCCCACAGGGTGTACGAGACACACTTGTCGGCGAGCAGGCACGCCTGCAACAGGGCGGTGAAGCCCTGCGCCTGGGCCTGCACCTTGATCGGGTCGGCCGGCAGCGGCATCCGCACGTCGACCTCGGTGAACGCGGTCTGCAGGCCGAGCTTCTCGAAGCGGCGCAAGTTGGCCAGGACATCACCGGGTACGCCGTACTGCACCGCGAGGTGGCCCTGGATGCCGTACCCCTGCACCGGCACGCCCTGGGCCTTGAGCTGCTTGACCAGCGCGTAGTAAGCGTCGCTCTTGGCGCTGAGGCCCTCGTTGTTGTAGTCGTTGAGGAACAGCGTGGCCTTGGGGTCGGCCTGGTGCGCCCAGCGGAAGGCGTCGGCGACGTAGCCGGGTCCGAGGTTGCGCAGCCAGATGCTGTCGCGCCAGGTGCCGTCGTCGTTGAAGATCTCGTTGACCACGTCCCAGTGCCACACCTTGCCGCGGAAGTGCGTGACCTCGTCGATGATGTGCTGGCGCAGCACCTCGCGGAGCTGGGCGGGCGTGAAGGCCTGCTCGGTGACCCAGGCCGGGTTCTGGTTGTGCCAGACCAGGGTGTGCCCGCGGACCTTCTGCCGGTGGGCGCGGGCGAAGTCGACCAGCCGGTCGGCCGCGGCCCAGTCGTGCACGCCCTGCTGCGGCTCGGTGGCCTCCCACTTCATCACGTTCTCGGCCGTCACTGTGGAGAACTCGCGGCCCACGGCGGCCCGGTAGGCCTCGTCGTCGGCCAGCGCCGCCATGTCGACGGCGGTGCCGATCCGCAGGTCGGCGCGGTCGGCCAGGGCCCGTAGCCCGGTGGGGGCCGGATGGCCGGGCCGGGCCGGGGAGGCGGTGGCGGGACCGCCGGTCAGGGTGAGGGTCGTCAGGAGAACGACGCCGGCGAGAACGCGAACTCTCATCGTCTGTCCATTCTGTTCCGGCCTTCCGTGGACGGCCGAGAGGTTCCGAGAACTTCCGTTACGTGACCGGAAGATATGCCGATCCTGGTCACCGGTCAACAGGTAACAACGTGGACAGATAGCGGCGAAGATCAATGAGCTGAGCGCGTGATCTGGGGCGCAGCGCCTTCTTGACGCGACTTCGACCGGGTTCTATGTTACGGACGTTCGGCCGCGCGGTTTCCGAAAGTTTCGGAGCAACGGGTCCCCGGAATCGATCGTGAGGATGTCATGTCTCATCGTCCGAAGTGGTGGTGCCGGCTGGCGGTGCCGATGTCCGCCTTGCTGCTGGCCGGAGGCCTGGCCGGCCCCGCCGAGGCCGGCGGCCCGACCGCCGCGGTGGTCGACACGGCCCGCGGGCAGGGCGACGTCGTCAGCTTCACCTTCGACGACGGCCCCAACCCGCCCGACACCCTGCGCCTGCTCGACGTGCTGCGCCGGCGGCACGTGCGCGCGGTGTTCTGCCTGTGGGGCGACCACGTCATCGAGCATCCCGAGGTGGCGCGCCGCATCGCCGCCGCCGGGCACGTGCTGTGCAACCACTCGATGCACCACGACGACGTCGGCCCCTGGACCCCGGAACAGATCAGGGCGGACCTGATCGAGACCAGCGCGGCGATCCGCCGGGCGGTCCCGCACGCCCGCATCCCGTACTTCCGGGCGCCGTACGGCAGCTGGGGGCAGAGCCCGCAGGTCGCGGCCGAGCTGGGCATGCAGCCGCTGGGCTGGCGGATGGACATCGCCGACTGGGAGCCGCCGGGCACCGACGTGCTCGTGCAGCGGCTGCGTGAGCGCATCACCCCCGGCGCGGTGGTGCTCATGCACGACGGCGGCGGCGACCGCAGCCAGACCGTCGCGGCCGTCGACCGGATCATTCCCGAGCTGCGCGCCCAGGGCTGGCGCTTCACCCTGCCGCGGCGTCGTGGCTGACCGGGGAGGATCCGTGTCCACCAGACGTGAACTGCTGGCACTCGCCTCGGGCGCCGCCGTGGCTGCCACCCTGCCCGGCACACCCGCGCAGGCGAGCGGCCCGATCCGGGACACTCCACGCTGGACCGGCACGTGGGCCGCCGCGCCGACCACCGTCCCGCCCACCCCGCCGACCGTGCTGGAGAACCAGACCGTGCGCCACGTCGTGCACGTCAGCACCGGTGGCGACCGGCTGCGGATCCGGCTGACCAACGAGTTCGGCGAGCAGCCGCTGGTCGTCGGCGAGGTGCGCGTCGCCCGGCGGGCCGGGACCGCGGCGAGCACGGCCAACCAGCCCGGCACCGACCGGGCGGTCACCTTCAGCGGGCGTACGGGAGCCACCATCCCGGCGGGCGCCCCCCTGGTCAGCGACCCGGTGCACCTGCGGGTCCCGGCCGGCACCGAGCTGACCGTCAGCGTGTACCTGCCGCGGCGCACGCCGGTCACGACACTGGCCGCTTTCGCGTACCAGGACAACGTGATCGCCGCCGGGAACGTCACGGCGGCCCGTACGGTCACGCCGACCGCCGTGGTCGGGCAGAACCTCTTCCTCTCCGGGGTCAGCGTCGCCTCGGGGGCCGGCGCGATCGTCACCCTCGGCGACTCCATCACCAACGGCGCCAACGCGGCGGCGAACCTCAACCACCGCTGGCCCGACCTGCTGGCCGCCCGGCTGCGGGCCGCGCGCATCGACCGTGGCGTGGTCAACGTCGGCGTGTCCGGCAACCGGCTGCTGCACGACCCCAACCCACCGGCCGGCAGCGACGCGGTGGCGTACGCCGCGTACTTCGCGCAGAGCGCGCTGCGCCGCTTCGACCGTGACGTGGTCGCCCAGCCCGGCGCGGAGTTCTTGATCGTGCTGCTCGGGGTCAACGACCTCGGCCACCCCGGCACCACCGCACCGGCGTCCGAGGTGGTCTCCGCCGACGACCTCATCGCCGGGCACCGCCAGCTCATCGCGCGGGCCCACCAGGCCGGGCTCCGGGCCTACGGCGCCACCGTGCTGCCGTTCAAGGACGACACCCTCGGGTTCTACTCGGCCGGCAACGAGCGCAAGCGGGCCGCGCTGAACCACTGGATCCGCACCGGCGGGGACTACGACGCGGTCATCGACTTCGACGCCGCCGTCCGCGACCGCACCGATCCGCTCCGGCTGGCCCCGGCCTACGACAGCGGCGACCACCTGCACCCCAACGACGCCGGGATGGCCGCGCTCGCCGCCGCCGTACCCCTGCGACTCTTCCGGTAGGGAAGGCGTACCCATGAGGCTCCTGCTCGCTCTCGCGGCCCTGGCCGCGCCCTTCTTCGTCGCCGGGCCGGCGCCGGCCGCGGCGGCATCACGAGACACGCTGGCCACGGGGCAGCGCGACTCGTACGTCTCCGCCCTGCCCGGCCGCGGCCGGTTCCCGCTGGTGGCCGGCGGTCGCGCCGCGCCGCTGGTGGTCAGCGCGGGTGACCACGCCGGGGTGATCCGGGTGGTCGACGACCTGAGCGCGGACATCGCCGCGGTCACCGGGGTGACGCCGGTGGTCGCCCACGACCGGGTGCCCGGCGGGCGCGACCCGGTGCTGGTCGGCACCATCGGCAAGAGCCCGTTGATCGACCGGCTGATCGCCGCGGGCAAGCTCGACGTGCGCGGCATCGCCGGCAAGTGGGAGACCACGGTCGAGCAGATCGTGGAGCACCCGCTGCCGGGCGTCCGGCGCGCGTTCGTGATCGCCGGCAGCGACCAGCGCGGCAGCATCTACGGCGCCTACGACCTGTCCAAGCGCCTCGGCGTCTCGCCCTGGCGCTTCTTCGACGACGTCCCGGTCCGTCACCAGGACGCGGTGTACCTGCTGCCCGGGCGGCACACCCAGGGCACGCCCGCGGTGAAGTACCGCGGCTTCTTCATCAATGACGAGAACCCGGCCACCGGCACCTGGGCGCCGGGCTACTTCGGTCCCGGCAAGGCGCCGGGCTATCCCGGCGGGCTCAACGCGGCGTACTACGCCAAGGTCTTCGAGACGATGCTGCGGTTGAAGGCCAACTACCTGTGGCCGGCCGTCTGGGGGCGCGCGTTCGCCGAGGACGACCCGCAGAACCACGCCACCGCCTCGTTCTACGGCGTCGTGATGGGTACTTCGCACGAGGCGCCGATGATGCGCGGCATCGAGGAGTGGAACCGGCACCCCGCCGGAACCGGCGAGTGGAGTTTCCGTCGCAACCCCGACGCGATCAAGGCGTACTGGCGGGACGGGGCCGAGCGGATGGCCCGCGACAAGATCGAGGGTGTCGTCACTCTCGGCATGCGCGGCAACGGCGACGTCGGCCTGCCCGACGGCGACGGCATCGACCTGATGAGCTCCATCATCGACACCCAGCGGCAGATCCTGCGCGACACGGGCCTGATCGGCGCTCCCCAGGTGCAGACCCTCTACAAGGAGGTGCAGCGCTACTGGGACCGCGGCTACCGGCCGCCGGACGACGTCACCGTGGTCTTCTGCGACGACAACTGGGGCAACATGCGCAAGCTCCCGGACGCCTCGCTGCCGGCCCGCAGCGGCGGCTACGGCATGTACTACCACTTCGACTATGTCGGTGGCGGCCGCAACTACAAGTGGGCCGACACGGTCAACCTGACCAACACCTGGGAGCAGCTCAACCTCTCGTACCGCTCGGGGGTCGACCGGCTCTGGATGGTCAACGTCGGCGACCTGAAGAACGAGGAGCAGCCCACCCAGCTCTTCCTCGACTACGCCTGGAACCCCGACGCGCTGCCGCTGCACAAGCTGGGGGAGTGGGAGCGGCAGTACGCGGCCCAGAACTTCGGCCCGGCCCTGGCCGGTGACATCGCCGAGGTGCTCAGCGACTACGGCCACCTGCAGTCGCGCCGCAAGCCCGAACTGCTCAACCGGCGCATCACCATCGACCCGGTCACCCAGGTGATCACCTACGACGACGAGGGCAACCCGTTCAGCCTCACCGACTACCGGGAGATGGACCGGGTCACCGCCGAGTGGCAGGCGCTCGGCGCCCGGGCCGAACGGATCAAGGCCAGGGTGCCCGCGGCCTGGCAGGACGCCTACTTCCAGCTGGTCTACTACCAGGTCAAGGCCACCGCGAACCTGTACGCGCTGCGCCGGGCCGAGTTCACCAACATCCGGTACGCCGGACAGGGCCGCGCCGCCACCAACGACCTGGCCGACCTCGCCGAGGCCCGGTTCGCCGAGGACCAGGCGCTGAACGCGTACTACAACACCGAGCTGGCCGGCGGGAAGTGGAAGAACTGGCAGCTCCAGCCCAAGATCGGTTACGGCAACGTGGCCCGGTACGGCCCCAACGCCCCCTGGCAGCAGCCGGAGAAGGACAACGTGGCGCTGCCGGACGAGATCTATCCGTACCTCAAGCGCATCGAGGTGCCCGCGGCCGCCGCGATGGGCGTGGACCTCGACGGCGGGGATCCGGTCACGTTGCCCGCGTTCAGCCCGTACCAGGCGCAGCCGCAGCAGTACATCGAGGTCTACAACAAGGGCACGACGCCGTTCGCGTACCGGATCACCCCGGCCGTCCCGTGGGTGCACGTCACGCCGGCCGCCGGCCGGGTCGGTCAGCAGGTCCGGGCCACCGTCCGGGTGGACTGGCGGCGCGCGCCGAAGGGCACCACCACCGTGCCGATCACCGTGACCGGGGCCGGCGCCACCACCGTCGTGCAGGCGCCGATCGACAACCCGGTGCTGCGCCCGCGCGGCTTCGTGGAGGCCAACGGCTACGTCGCGATGGAGGCCGACCACTACACCCGCAAGGTGGGCGACTGGCGGCTGCTGCCGGAGATCGGCAAGACCGGTAACGGCCTGACCCCGCTCGGCGGCACCGGCGCCCGCCTGGAGTACACGACCACCCTGAAGACGACCGGTCCCGTCAAGGTGACCGCCGTGCTGTCGCCGCGCAACAACGTCCTGCCGACCGACGGCCTCAAGTACGCGATCTCGCTGGACGACCAGCCGCCGCAGACGGTCAACATCACCACGGCCACCGGCGCCGACGACACCACCATGAACCGCCAGTGGGAACGCAACACCTCCGACAACGTCAACCGCACCACCACGACGCACACCGTGGCCTCGGCGGGTGTGCACACCCTCAAGTTCTGGATGGTGGATCCGACCGTGATCGTGCAGCGCCTCGAGATCGACACCGGCGGGGTCAAGTACAGCTACCTCGGCCCGCCCGAGAGCAAGCGGGTGACCCGATGAACCGCCGCTCACTGCTGGGCCTCGGCGGCGCCGCGGCGGTCTCCGTGGCCACCGCCGTGCGGACCCGCGGCCACCGCCCCCGCCGGGACTGGCTGCACACCTGGGTGTCGATGCCGCAGCTCACCGAGCCCGGCAACCTGCCGCCGGCCCCGTTCACCGGCACCGACTCGGTGCTCGTGGACACCACCCTGCGCCAGACCGTGCACACGTCGATCGCCGGGAGCTCCGTACGGCTGCGGTTCTCCAACGCCTTCGGCGGCGCGGTCCTGCCGATCACGGCCGTCTCGATCGCCCGGCCCGCCGGGGGCCGGCCCGGCTCGGCCGCGATCGAGCCGGGCACCCTGCGGCCGGTCACCTTCTCCGGGCGGACGTACGCGTCCGTCCCGGTGGGCGCGCAGGTGGTCTCCGATCCGATCGACCTCGACGTGCCGGCCCGTAGCGAGCTCACCGTCACGCTCTACCTGGCCACCGGTCAGGCGAGCACGGCGGTGACCTCGCACCCCGGTTCCCGCACCACCTCGCACCTGCTGCGCGGCGACCACCACGACGCCGCGGACCTGCCCGGCGCCACCCCCGTCGTGCACTGGTACTTCCTGAGCGGGGTCGAGGTGCTCGCACCGGGCGACAGCACGGCGACCGTGGTGCTCGGCGACTCCCTGACCGACGGCCGGGGTTCCACCACCGACGGCAACGACCGGTGGCCGGACCAGCTCTCCGCCCGGCTGCGCGGCGCCCACGCGGTGCTCAACCAGGCGGCCGGCGGCAACCGGGTGCTCCAGGACGGCCTCGGGCCGAGCGCCCTCGCCCGGCTGGACCGCGACGTGCTGGCGGTGGGCGGGGTCGCCTCGCTGATCGTCTTCGAGGGCGTCAACGACATCGGTACGGCGGCAGCCACCCCCGAGGCGCAACAGCGGGTGGGCGACGACCTGCGGGCCGCGTACGACCAGATCGTCACCCGGGCCCACGCCCGCGACATCCAGGTGTACGGGGCCACGATCACGCCGTTCGGCGGCAACGAGGGCTACGACGATCCGGGCGGGTTGCGGGAGCAGACCCGTACCGGGGTCAACGAGTGGATCCGGCGCAGCGGCCGTTTCGACGGGGTTGTCGACTTCGACGCCGTCGTCCGTGACCCGGCCGCCCCGCGCCGGCTGCTGCCCGCCTACGACACCGGTGACCACCTGCACTTCAACCCGGCCGGCTACCGGGCACTGGCCGAGGCTGTCCCCTTGCGGTGGTTGCGATGACCAACATGACCAACGTGGCGGTGCTGCTGCCGCCACCGGAGGCGTTGCCGGCCCGGCTGTCCACGTACCGGGAGGTCTTCGCCGGTCCGGTGTTCGACCTGGCCTTCGCCGCGGCGGGCACCTTCGACCTGCTCGCCTCGGCGGACATCCTGGCCATCGCGCCGCCGGTGCGGCGGGGGCCGGACACGATCACCGCCGAGGAGGCCGCCGCCCTGCGCGAGGCGGTACGCCGCAACTGCCGGATCCTGGCCATCGGTGAGGCCGTCTTCACCGTGGCGGCCGCCGGGCTGCTCGACGGCCGGGCGGTGTCCACCGACCCGGCGCACGCCGAGGAGCTGCGGCGCCGCTATCCACGGGTCCGGCTGGCGCCGGGCGTGCGGTACGTCGACGACGACCCGATCTTCACGGCCGCCGCCGGCGCCCCCGGCGTGGAGTTGTGCCTGCATCTGGTCCGCAAGTACCACGGCGCGGCCACCGCCGCCGGCATCGCCCGTTCCCTGCCGCGGCACCGCGCCGCCGAATAACAATTACGCCGGTCTATTCCCTCGGGAGCCGGACCGGCTCAAGATGGGAGCGCTCCCAAAAGTGTCATCCCCCTCCCCGAACCGGAAGGCCTCCACCGTGTCCGACCGACCCGTCCCCCGCAGACCCCGGCTCCGCACCACTCTGACCCTGCTGGCGGCGAGCGCCCTGGCCGGCGGCGTGGCGCTGGCCGTCGCGCCCTCGGCCGACGCCGCCACCACCCTCGGCGCCTCGGCCGCGGCCACCGGCCGCTACTTCGGCACCGCCGTCGCGGCCAACAAGCTCAGCGACAGCACCTACGTCGGGATCCTGAACCGCGAGTTCAACGTGGTCACGGCCGAGAACGAGATGAAGATCGACGCGACCGAGCCGCAGCAGAACCAGTTCTCCTTCACCAACGCGGACCGGATCGTCAACCACGCCCTGGCCCAGGGCATGAAGGTCCGCGGGCACACTCTGGCCTGGTACTCGCAGCAGCCCGGCTGGATGCAGAGCATGGAGGGCAGCGCGCTGCGCTCGGCCATGATCAACCACATCACCCGGGTGGCCACGTACTACCGCGGCAAGGTCTTCGCCTGGGACGTGGTCAACGAGGCGTTCGCCGACAGCGGCGGCGGCCGGCGCGACTCCAACCTGCAGCGCACCGGCAACGACTGGATCGAGGTCGCCTTCCGGACCGCGCGCGCCGCCGACCCGGACGCCAAGCTCTGCTACAACGACTACAACATCGACAACTGGACCTGGGCCAAGACCCAGGGCGTGTACAACATGGTCCGCGATTTCAAGGCCCGCGGCGTCCCGATCGACTGTGTCGGCCTGCAGTCGCACTTCAACAGCGGTTCGCCGTACGCGAGCAACTACCGCACCACGATGGAGAGCTTCGCCGCGCTGGGCGTGGACGTGCAGGTCACCGAGCTGGACATCGAGGGCTCGGGGCAGACCCAGGCGACCACGTACGCCAACGTCGTCCGCGACTGCCTGGCCGTACCCCGGTGCAACGGCATCACCGTCTGGGGCATCCGGGACAGCGACTCGTGGCGGGCCAGCGGCACCCCGCTGCTCTTCGACGGCAGCGGCAACAAGAAGGCGGCGTACAACTCGACCCTCGAGGCGCTCAACGCCGGCGGGACCACCAACCCGACCACGCCCCCGCCGACCTCGCCCTCCGCCTCGCCGACCGTCTCGCCCACGCCGCCGACCGGCACCACGCCGCCGCCGTCCGGGACGGGCTGCACGGCCGCCTACACCGTGAACGCGTGGACCGGCGGCTTCACCGCCACGGTCAAGGTCAGCGCGGGCTCCGCCGCGGTCACCGGCTGGGCGGCCACGCTCACCCTGCCGTCGGGCTCCGCGGTCACCAACGCCTGGAACGCGCAGGCCACCGGCAGCACCGGCGCGGTCCGCTTCGCCAACGTCTCCTACAACGGCCGGATCGCCGCCGGAGCCAGCACCGAGTTCGGCTTCCAGGGCACCGGCACCCCGCCCACCGGCACCCCCGTCTGCGCCGCGTCCTGATCGCGACGTCCGGCGCGGCGCGGACCACCCTTCCGCGCCGCGCCGGACCCATCCCCCGGAGCGAGGAACCATGAAACGACTGACCCAGGCCCTGCTGGCCATCACCGCCGCGGTGAGCGCGATCGGTGCCTCCGTGCTGCTGCCGGCCGCTCCCGCGGCCGCCGCGACCCTGCAGGAAATCACCGGCTTCGGCACCAACCCGACCAACCTGCGCATGCACCTGTACGTCCCCGACCGGCTCCCGCCGAACCCGGCCCTGCTCGTGGCCGTGCACTACTGCACCGGCTCCGGCCCGGCGTTCTACTCGGGCACCTCGTTCGCCTCCCTGGCCGACCGGTACGGCTACATCGTGATCTACCCGTCGGCGACCCGCTCGGGCAACTGCTTCGACGTGTCCTCACCGGGAGCGCTGCGCCACGACGGCAACAGCGACCCGGCCGGCATCGTCTCGATGGTCCGCTACGTGCAGCAGCGGTACAGCACCGATCCGGCCCGTACGGTCGTCACCGGCGCGTCCTCCGGCGCCATGATGACCAACGTGCTGCTGGGTGACTACCCGGACGTGTTCCGGGCCGGCGCGGCGTTCGCGGGGGTGCCGTTCGGCTGCTTCGCCACCACCGACGGCTCCAGCTGGAACAGCGCCTGCGCCAACGGTCAGGTGACCAAGACCCCGCAGGCCTGGGGTGATCTGGTCCGCAACGCCTACCCTGGATACACCGGCCCACGGCCGCGGATGCAGGTGTGGCACGGCGTCAACGACGACACGTTGCGGTACCCGAACTTCACCGAAGAGATCAAGCAGTGGACCAACGTGCACGGCGTCTCGCAGACCCCGGCGCTGACCGACTCGCCGCAGTCGGGCTGGACCCGTACCCGCTACGGCTCGACCTCCGCGCAGCCGCCGGTCGAGGCGATCAGCGTGGCGAACACCGGGCACAACCTGCCGCAGTCCGGCATGGCCGAGCGCGCGGTGACGTTCCTCGGGCTGGACAGCACCACCGTCCCGCCGACCTCGCCCCCGACCTCGCCCCCTGTCTCGCCCACGCCGCCGACCAGCACCCCGCCGTCCAGCCCGCCTCCGAACACGGGTGGCTGCCGGGTCGGCTACGTGGTCAACGCCTGGAACAGCGGCCTGACCGCGGCGATCTCGATCACCAACTCCGGACCGGCCGTGACCAGCTGGACGCTCGGTTTCACCCTGCCGGCGGGCCAGACCATCACCTCGGGCTGGAACGCGACGTGGACGGGCTCCAGCGGAGCGGTCACCGCCCGCAACGTCTCCTACAACGGCACCCTGGCGACGGGCGCGTCGACCAGCATCGGCCTGCAAGCCACGCACACCGGTGACAGCAGCCGCCCGACAGCGTTCACGCTGAACGGCACCGCCTGCACAGTCGCCTGATGGGACCGCCTGCTGCCCCGGACCGGGTGAGCCGGGGCAGCAGGTGCATCACTCAGCACGAACCGGGCAGAGTCGCCTCGTCTCCCGAGCCGGATCCGGCCGAGCCACGCCGGCCGGTAGCGAAACGGCTCAGCTGCCAGCCGACGGCGTAGATCGCCAGCACGACGCAGACGGCGGCGACACCGTTCACGGCGAACTGCCGCACCGCGAGCTCCGTCATGTCCGCCCCGGTCCACGTCGGCGGAACGACCTGCGGCGGAAGGCCGGAATAGTCCATCTTGTTGGCCGCCATGAGTTGCCGGACACCGCTCACCGCGCCGACAGTGCCCAGCACCAGCGGCGCTGCCACCAGCGTGCCCCAGACCACCGCCCGCAGCCGGAACGGGAGCCGCAGCGCGGACGGGACCGGGTGCGCCGGCGTCGACCGCCACCAGCGCCGCGTCCAGACCAGAAGCAGCGCCGAGCCGACGACGCCGCCGGCCAGATCGACCTTCGTCGACTGATCCGCACCGAATACGCCGTCCAGGCGGTCCCACGCCACGTGGGTCGCTGCCCCGATCGCCAGCGAAAGGGCGATCCAGCCCACCGCGGCTGCCCGGCGCCAGACGAACCGTTCCGTGAATTGCCACACCCGCTCCGCGGCAGCGTGCGGCAAGAGCGCCACCACGGGCCTCTTGAGCAGCGCCTGAAACACCACGAGCAGCACCAGGGCGATCAACGGGTCGAGCCAGAACACCGACGATGCGTGGTGGGTGCGCGTGAGCAGCGTGCCGCTGGGGTCGAGCCACGGCAGGGCCGCGTAGTACGTCAGATCCGGCGCCATCGAGCCCATGACCAGCGCGGACGCGACCAGCGGACGGCGGGACAGCACCACGACCGCCGCCGGGTGAGCAAGCGTGAACGGCACCCGCGGAACCGTAGCAATGCCCGGCGACCCGACCGGCCCGGCCTGGTGTCGTCCACCACCAGGCCGAGCTCGCCCTAGGCTCCGGTACGGGTCGCGATCGCCTGCAGGAAGATCTCGTTGATCTTCGCCGGGTCCTCCGCGATGAAGACGCCGCTGGACGGCCCGCTGGCGTCCGAGATCGCCTTCAGCTCACCCCGGTCGACCTCCGGACCGATCCCGATGATCACCATGCGCACCGGCTTCTGCGGGTTCCGCGCCTTCCGCAGGTCGGCGACCAGCTTGTCGCGGGTCAGGCCGTCGGGATTCTCGTTCACCCCGTCGGTGAAGAGGATGACCGAGTTGACCCGGCCCTGCTGCCACCCCTGCTGCACAGTCTTGTACGCCGCCAGCGCGGTGTCGTACAGCCCGGTGTCGCCCGTCTTCTTCGGTTTCAGGTCGTTGAGGGCGTCGTTGAGCTTGTTGCGCGCCGTGGACAGCGGACTGATCGGCACCTTGGGCTGCCACGCCTGCTTGCCCACCAGCTCCGTGGAGAAGAACCACGTGCCCACGGCCCACCGGTCGTCGAACAGCTGCAGGCCCTGCGCCGCGGCCCGCTTGGTCACCTCGGCCCGGGTCAGGCCGCCCGCGGTGGGCACCTCGGTCAGCATCGAACCGGAGATGTCGAAGACGGCGAGCACCCGGCCCGGCTGCGTGATCGCGGCCCAGCTGCCCAGCACCTGGCTGATGGCCGTGGAGGCCTGGGCCGACGCGGCGGCACCCTGGCTCGCCGTGGCGCCGGGGGCGATCACCGGGGTGGCCACCGGCGGCGCGCCGGTCGGAGCGATGAAGCCCGTCCCCGCCTTGCCGTCGGGCCCACGCAGCCCGGCGGCGGCCAGCGCGTCCCGGAACGTCGTGCCGCGCAGCTCCTCGTGCAGCGCCGCGGCGGCGGCCGCCTTCTGCGGGTCGACCTCCGGCATGACCGCGAACGGGTAGTTCAGCGCGGTCGGCGCCGGATCGAGGTAGAGGGCGGCGAGCTGGATGGGTGGCTTGCCCCCGTTGTACGAGACCACGTCCTCCTCGGAGAGGGGCGCGGCGCTCAGGCCGGTGGTGACCTCCGCGGCCGTACGCGGGAACTTCTCCAGCAGGTCCTGCCGGATGCTGGATGTGTTCCCGGCCAGCTTGCGCAGCGCGGCCACCTTGCGCTGAGCCCCCGCGATGTCGTTGCCGGCGGCCGCGCCCAGGGCGAGCAGGCCGGTGAGGCCGGCCGCGTCGCGGGTCGGATCGACGATCCCGGGCAGCAGGCTCTTGCTGGTGGTCAGCTGACCGAGCAGCTCCTGCCACTTGAGCTTCTTGGCCGGCCAGCCCAGCTTCTGGGCCATCGGCGCGGGCATGGCCAGCACCACGGGGCTCTCGGCGATCGGGGCGTTGTCGGTCGGCACGAAGCCGGGGGCCTCGCCGCCGACCCGCAGCAGCCAGGTCGAGGAGTCCGGGACCCACACGTCCGGCACGACCGGCTTGCCGGGCGCCGCCTTCAGGCCGGAGAGACCGACGCCGTGCTTGGCCGCGATGGTGGCGGCCGCGGTGGCGGGATCAGCGGCCGCGACGGCGACCTTGATGCAGACGCCGCCGACCTGGGCCTTCTCGCCCTGGGCCCACTTGTCCGCGGTGGTCTGGATCGCGCCGGCGATCTCGGCCGCGGCGGTGACCGCGAGCTTCACCTCCCCGGCACAGTCTCCGGCGGAGAGGCGCTGGTAGCCCAGCCAGGATCCGGCACCGATGACGACGAGCGAGGCCGTGGCCGCGCTGACGACGATGCCGGTGAGACTCAAGGTTCTTCGATGGCGTCCGGGCACCGCTCCATGCTCCGCAAGCAAAGATCGGAATGCCATGGACGTTCGGACGGAATTCTCACATCAACTGCAAAATGCGGCCCACATCCACCCCAGCCAACTGCTTTCCGTGTACGGCGTGACGACACTCAGTGAGGTTCAGCGTTTCTGTCGGACCTGTGCGGTATCAAGACATCGTCTCCCGCACACAGGAAGCGAGCACCGCATGTCGAGCACGGGACCGTCCGCCGGCCTCAGCACCGCCGCCCCCGACGTGCCCCCGGTCGTGGCCGCCGCCCCCGACGTGACCTTGGTCGTGGATGCGGACCGCGCCGGTCTCGAGGTGGCCCCGGTCGTGGATGCGGCCCATGCCGGTCTCGGGGTGGCACCGGTCGTGGATGTGGCCCATGCCGGTCACGAGGTGGCTCCGGTCGTGGACGCGGTCCACGCCGCGGCGTTCGGCAGCCGGGAGGAATACCGGGCCGCGATCGAGCGGATGCGCGCCGCCGCGACCGCCTACTACGCGGGCGGCGACCTCGTCATGGACGACGCCACCTACGACGCGCTGCTGGCCCGCACGGCGGCGACCGAGCGGGCCGAGCCGGGCTGGGCCGGGAGCGACTCGCCGACCGTGACGGTGGGTGCCGGCGTGGCGGCCGGCGACGTGGAGCACAGCACCCCGATGCTCAGCCTCGACAACGTCTTCGACGCCGAGGAGCTGCGCGCCTGGGCGGCCCGGCTGGAGCGGGTCCTCGGCCGGCCCGCCCTCGGCTACACGGCCGAGCCCAAGATCGACGGCATGGCGATCGCGGCCCGCTACGTCGACGGCCGGCTGCGCCAGGTCGCCACCCGCGGCGACGGCCGGGCCGGCGAGGACGTCACGACCCAGGCCCGGCTCGTCGCCGGCCTGCCCGCCGAGCTGCGCCGGCCGGTGACGGTCGAGGTCCGCGG
The DNA here is from genome assembly GCF_040649415.1 of Actinoplanes sp. NPDC048967. Lineage (NCBI taxonomy): Bacteria > Bacillati > Actinomycetota > Actinomycetes > Micromonosporales > Micromonosporaceae > Actinoplanes > Actinoplanes sp. NPDC048967. The sequence continues at coordinate 365,530 of NZ_JBEZFL010000001.1, read as the reverse complement.
CGAGGTCTTCATGACCGACGCCGACTTCGCCCGGGCCAACGAGCTGCGCACGGCCCACGGCGGCCAGGCGTTCGCCAACCCGCGCAGTGCGGCCGCCGGCACCCTGCGCGCCCAGGACCGGGCCTACGACGCGCCGCTGTCCTTCCTGGCGTACGCGGTGCACGACCTGCCCGGCGGCGAGGGCCTGACCCACAGCGCCGCGATGGCCGCCATCGCCGAGCTGGGCGTGGCCACCACGGCCGGCTCGCCGGCCGGCATGCCCCGCTGCGCCACGATCGACGAGGTGTCCGACGCCATCGCCGCGATGGGCGCGGCCCGCGGCACGCTCGGCTTCGACATCGACGGCGCCGTGGTCAAGGCCGACGACCCGGCCGACCGCGACCGGGCCGGCTCGTCGAGCCGCGCGCCCCGCTGGGCGATCGCGCACAAGTTCCCGGCCGACACCCGCACCAGCAGACTCGCCGCGATCGAGGTGCAGGTGGGCCGCACCGGCGTGATCACCCCGGTCGCGGTCCTGGAGCCGGTCCAGGTCGGCGGGGTCGTCGTCACCTCGGCCACCCTGCACAACTTCGGCGACCTGGTCCGCCGCGACGTCCGCGTGGGCGACACGGTCTTCGTCCGCCGCGCCGGCGAGGTGATCCCCGAGATCACCGGGGCCAAGCTCGACGAACGCCCCGCGGACGCCGTGCCCTTCACCCCACCGGAGGTCTGCCCCCGCTGCGGCGGCGAGATCGACCGCACCCAGAAACGCTGGCGCTGCACCCAGGGCCGAGCCTGCGGCGCCGGGGAGTCCCTGTCGTACTTCGCCGCCCGCGACTCGATGGACATCGAAGGCCTGGGCGACAAAGTCATCGCCGGCGTCGTGGCCGCAGGCCTGGTCACCGACCCCGCCGACCTGTACGACCTGACCCCGGAAGCACTCGCCGAGCTGGACCGCCTGGGCCGCACCTCGGCAACAAAGCTGGTCGCGGCGATCCAAGCGTCCAGGGCCCAGCCCCTGTCCCGCGTCCTGACCGGCCTCGGCGTCCGCATGACGGGCCGCTCGATGTCCCGCCGCCTGGCCCGCCACTTCGGCACGATGGAGGCCCTCCGCGCGGCCACGGTGGAGCAACTGCAGGACGTGGAGGCGGTCGGCCCGGAACGCGCGGCCACGATCGCGGCGGAACTGATCGACCTGGGCCCGGTCATCGACAAACTGACGGCCCGTGGCGTGACAATGACCGAGCCGGGCGTTCCGGGCCGCGAAGCGGCTACCGTTCCCGAAGCCGTCACCCTCCCGCTGCGCAAGGAGGACGGCAAGCCGATGACCGTGGTCGTCACGGGCTCGGTCCCCGGCCTGAGCCGCAACGAAGGCAACGAAGCGGTGGAACACCTGGGCGGCAAATCCTCCGGCTCGGTATCGGCGCGGACGGACCTGGTGGTGGTCGGGGCGGGCGCCGGCTCGAAAGCGGCGAAGGCGGAGGAGCTGGGGGTCCGGATCATGCCGGCGGAACGCTTCGCCGAGCTGCTGGCCGCCCACAACGCGGGCGACGAGCCGATCCTCGAGGCCTACCTCGACTGATTCACCGCGACGGTCTGTGACCTCAGGCGTCGCTCGGGCCGGGCGACCAACCGGTCCGCTGCGCCCAGTCGTCCGCCCGGTGCATGATCCGCCAGCAGTGGTCGGCTTTCGCGTCGGTGTAGGCCAGGCCGTCATGCGGATGCTCGCCGGCGAGCCGACGCTTGACCTCCGCGTATTCGGCAGCATCGACCGGATGCACCCGCAGGTAGTCGCGAAACAGCAGCGGGAACTGCTCCGAGAAGCTCCCGGCCCGGCGCACGTGGACATGGGTCCGCGCCGCACCGGGCGGCTCCCGGAAATACCGCTTCGTAAGCTCCGGATCGTCGGCGCGATGGACGAACCCCAGACCCACCAGCGGATCCCGGAACGGACCGAGCGGCTCCAGCCGGGCCACGGAGATCTGGATGTCGACAACCGGCTTCGCCGCCAGCCCGGGCACCGAGGTGGACCCGATGTGATCGATCCGCAGCGCGACGTCCCCCAGCGCGCCCCGCAGCCGCCGCCCCAGACCGGCGAAGCGCACCGCCCAACCGGAATCGTGATCGACGATGCGGATCACCCGCACACCTTGCGCCTTGTCACCATCCATCGCCCGCATCGTAGGCGGCCCCTCCCTGACCGGCTGCCGACGGCGGGCCGGTTCGCAACTCGGCATGCTGAGGGTTCGCCAGGCTCACCGGCTCGCCGGGCCGACGGCTCCCGGGCTCGTCGGGCCGATCGTCCGCCCGGCTCACCGGCTCGCCGGGCCGATCGCCCGCGGACGTCTTCCAGGCTTGCCGGACCGTGACATCCCGGGTCGGGCGGGTTGGGCGGGCTTTCCGGGTTGGGCGGGTTGGGGGGCTGCCCGGGTCCGCCGGGCTTGGCGGGTTGGGCGGGCTTGGCGGGTTGGGCGGGCGTGGCGGGTTTGGCGGGCTACACGGGTCCGCCTGGCTCACCGGCTCGCCGGCCGTCTGGCCCGCCGGCCTTCTGGCCCGCCGGCCGTCTGGCCCGCCGGCCGTCTGGCCCGCCGGCCGTCTGGCCCGCCGGCCTTCTGGCCCGCCGGCCGTCTGGCCCGCCGGCCCGCCGGCCCGCTGGCCTTCTGGCCCGCTGGCCCGCCGGCCGTCTGGCCGCCAGCCCGCCAGCCCGCCGGCCGTCTGGCCGCCAGCCCGCCAGCCCGCCGGCCGTCTGGCCTTCTGGCCCGCTGGCCGTCTGGCCTTCTGGCCCGCTGGCCGTCTGGCCTTCTGGCCCGCTGGCCCGCTGGCCGTCTGGCCTTCTGGCCCGCTGGCCGTCTGGCCTTCTGGCCCGCTGGCCGTCTGGCCTTCTGGCCCGCTGGCCGTCTGGCCGTCTGGCCCGCTGGCCGTCTGGCCGTCTGGCCTTCTGGCCCGCTGGCCCGCTGGCCCGCTGGCCCGCTGGCCCGCTGGGAACGGCAGTCGCTGCCTCGTCAGACCTGCCGATCCGTTGAATCGCCGGATTCGCTTGGTCCGTTCGACCGCCGGGCCTACCCGGCTCCGACGAGGGCCGTCCGCCGTCCATCTTCGCCGGCCGCTCGCCGTCCGTCTTCGCCGGCCGCTCGCCGCTCGCCGTCCGCCGTCCGCCGCCCGCCCAAGCCGAACCCCGGCAAGCCCCCCATCCCCACCGCCGGTAAGTTCGCCGAATTCAGCTCCCGCCAGATCCCCGGCCGATGTCGAGAACCCCCAAAGCAGCTTCGTCCATCGGTGACCGACCCCACCGGGTGCGGCGCGAGGATAGGAATAACGCATGACCAAGTACCTGCTCATCGTTGACTACCAGCCCGGCGTCATCGACAAGCCGATGGACGAGTGGGCGCCCGGCGACATCAAGGCGCACATGGACTACTACGGCGCCTTGCGGGCCGAGCTGTTGGCCGCCGGTGAGCTCGTCTTGCAGGAAGCGCTGACCGGCCCCGAGCTCGCCAAGGTCGTCACCAGCGACGGCGTTGCGGCGCCGGTGGTCACCGATGGGCCGTTCGCCGAGTCGAAGGAGATGCTGGCCGGCTTCCAGCTCGTCGATGTCGAGAGTGAGGAACGGGCTCTCGAGATCGCCGCGCGGATCTCCGCGGTTCCGGGGCCCGGCGGGGTGCCGCAGCAGCAGCCGATCGGCGTACGCCGGGTGCTCGGTCCGTCCGACTTCGCCCTGCTGACGCCCGAGCTGTGACCTCGGCGCCGCTGTGATCGAGGTGCCACCCGTGGAGGACCTGCTGCGTGAGTTCGCGCCGCAGGTCCTCGGCGTCCTTGTGCGCCGCTTCGGGGATTTCGACGCCGCCGAGGATGCCGTGCAGGAGGCTCTGCTCGCCGCCGCGTTGCGGTGGCCCGTCGACGGCGTTCCGGACAATCCGCGTGGCTGGCTGATCCGGACCGGCGCCAACAAGTTCGTTGATCAGATCCGGAACGAGCTGGCCCGCCGGGAGCGGGAGCGGCGGGCCGTGTTCGAGGAGCCGCCGATCGACGTACCGGATCGGGACGACACCCTCACCTTGCTCTTCCTGTGCTGTCACCCGGCGCTGACGCCGGCCTCCGCGATCGCGCTCACCCTGCGCGCGGTCGGCGGCCTGACCACCGCCGAGATCGCGCATGCCTTCCTGGTGCCGGAGGCCACGATGGCGCAGCGGATCAGCCGGGCCAAGCAGCGGATCAAGGCCTCCGCGATCCCGCTCCGGCTGCCGGAGCCGGCCGACCGGCGGACCCGGCTGCGGTCGGTCCTGCACGTGCTCTACCTGATCTTCAATGAGGGGTACGCGGGCAGCGCCGGCCCCGACGTGCACCGCACCGAACTCTCCGCCGAGGCGATCCGGCTGACCCGTACGGTGCACCGGATGCTCCCGGACGACGGTGAGGTCGCCGGCCTGCTCGCGTTGATGCTGCTCACCGACGCCCGCCGCCCGGCTCGGACCGGTGCCGGCGGTGAGCTGATCCCGCTGGAGGAGCAGGACCGCAGCCGCTGGGACGGGCAGCTGATCCAGGAGGGGACCGCGCTGCTCGACGCGGCGATGAGCAGCGGCACCGTCGGCGAGTACCAGTTGCAGGCGGCGATCGCGGCCCTGCACGATCGGGCCGCCCGGGTGCAGGACACCGACTGGCCGCAGATCCTCGCCCTGTACGGCCTGCTCGACCAGCTCACCGGCAATCCCGTGGTCGCGCTGAACCGGGCCGTCGCGGCGTCCATGGTGCACGGTCCGGCCGAAGGGCTGCGCCTGCTCGCCACCCTCGACGAGCGGCTGCCCGGCCACTACCGCCTCGACGCCGTCCGGGCGCACCTGTACGAGCGGTCCGGTGACACCGGGGCCGCTGTCACGCACTATCGGATTGCCGCCGCGCGCACCACCAGCGCCCCGGAACGGCGGTATCTGACCACCCGGGCTGCCCGCCTCAACGAATTGCGGGAAAACAACAAATGAACGGCAGTGGCCGGCCCCCGAAGAATTGCCCGGGTGCATTACCTTGGCGTCGTGTCCGCAGTTGTCAGGGCGACGAGAAAATTGTTCCGGCCCGAAACCCCCGTACGCCTGCGCTTGTGGACGGCCCTGGTGATCGGTGTCGCCGTGGCCCTGCTCGTCGCATCCGGCCTGTTGTTGTCCCAGCTGCGGGGCCAGGTCCGCATCATCGGTGGTGCGGCGGCGCCGCAGGCCGCCACGGCCGCGGATCTGTATTTCGCCCTCAGTGATCTCGATGCCCAGGTCGCCCGAATGGTGCTCGTCGGTGACGCCGCGGAATTGTCCGGCAGTCAGCTCGACGCGCTCGGCACCTATCAGCAACGCAGCCGGCAGATCGACGAGGATCTGCAACGGTCACTGACCACCGTGACGGGGCGGGCCGACCGGGAAATCGTGCTGGAGCTGATGCACGAGCTCGCCGTCTACCGCCGGTGGGTGTGGCAGACCCTCACCGCGCAGTCGCAGGCGCCGCCGCAGCCCCCGGGCCGGTTGCCGCCCGACGCGCTCGGCTACTACACGCAGGCGACCAATGTGCTGCACCTGCGGCTGCTCCCGGCCGCCGACCGGCTGCGCGACGCCGGCGAGTCCCGCCTCGACCGGGCGTACGCCGCCAAGGCCACCACCGAGGCGTGGACGGTCGGACTGGCCGTGCTCCTCGGCGGGGGTCTCGTCCTGCTCCTCCTGATCCTCCAGGCGTTCCTGGCCCGGCGGTTCCGCCGGCTTCTCAATCCGGCCCTGGCTCTCGCCACCGTCCTCACCCTGGGCCTGACCGCGGGATCTGCCTGGTCGTGGTCGGGCAGGGACAGCGGCTCAGCGCCGCGCGCAACGATCACCTGACGCCCTATCTGGCGCTCTCCCGGGCCCGGGCGCTGAGCTACGACGCCGCCGCGGACACCAGCCGCTATCTGCTCAGCGGCAACCTGGCCCTCTACCAGCAGGACTTCACCGGCAAGTCGGCCCAGCTGGCCGAGGTCGCCGGGCAGCTCGACGCCGACGGACAGGTGCGTGAGCGGTGGCTGGGCTATCAGCGGGACCATCAGCGGGTCGTGGCGCTGGCCGGCTCCGGGCGTACCCGGGCGGCGGTCGACGTGGTCACCGGCATCCGCCGCGGCGACGCGGCCTTCGATTTATCCTACTTCGACGCCGCGGTCGGCGCAGCCGCCACGGCCCGCAAGGCCGGCTTCGACGCGGCCCTGCGCGACGGGGACCGGCTGCTGACCGGCTGGCCGCTGATCCCGCTGCCGGCCCTCGGGATCGTCATGCTGCTCGTGCTGCTGGGGATCCGCGCGCGGCTGGCGGAATACCGATGAGGGCCGCCCGGGGTCCGCGCGCGGCTGGCGGAATACCGATGAGGGCCGCTCGGGGTCCGCGCGCGGCTGGCGGAATACCGATGAGGGCCGCTCGGGGTCCGCGCGCGGCTGGCGGAATACCGATGAGGGCGCCGCTGGGTCTCGTCGCCGTGCTGGTGCTGGCGGCCGGGGCCGCGGCGTGTGCTCCAATCGTCCCGGCCCCCGCGGCCGGCGACGCGATCCCGTGCGCGGCCGGATCGTTGCGGGCCCAGGGCTCGTCGGCGCAGACCAACGCGGTCAACACGTGGATCCGGAACTACCAGGTCGCCTGTTCCGGCGCCACGGTCGCGTACGGCAGCACCGGCTCGGGCGCCGGGGTCCGCGCGTTCCTGGCCGGCACCGGTGACTTCGCCGGCTCGGACTCGCCGCTCACCGCCCAGCAGCAGACCGCTGCCGATGCCCGGTGTGCCCGCGGCCCGGCCGTGCACCTGCCCATGGTGATCGGGCCGATCGCGCTGGCCCACAACGTCGCCGGGGTCGGCGACCTGCGGCTGGCCCCGGCCACCGTGGCCCGGATCTTCGCCGGGACGGTGACCACCTGGGACGACCCGGTGATCGCCGCGGACAACCCGGAGGCCGTCCTGCCGTCGACCGTGATCCGCACGGTGCACCGCGCGGACAGCTCCGGCACCACCGCGAACTTCACCGCGTTCCTGGCGGCGACCGCCCCGGCCGACTGGCGGTTCGGCGAGGACAGCGCCTGGGCGGCCCCGGGCGGCAGCGCTCAGCGCGGCAGCAACGGTGTGGCGTCCACGATCGCCCGCACGGACGGCGCCATCGGTTACGTCGAGGGGTCGTACGCGCGGTTCCACAACCTGGCCGTGGCGCGGGTCCGCAACGGGGCGGGGGAGTTCACCGCGCTGACCGACGAGGCTGCCGGGCGTACCGTCGCGGCCGCCGCCGTCACCGGGACCGGCTCCGACCTGCGGCTCGCCGTCGACTACCGGACCACCGCCGCGGGGGCGTACCCGATCGTCCTGGTCACGTACGAGGTGGTCTGCCGGACCGGCACGCCCGCCCGCAGCCTGCCGCTGCTGCGCGGCTTCCTGACCTACACCGCCGGCCCGCAGGGCCAGGCCGCCGCCGCGCGGCTCGGCTACACGCCGCTGCCCGCGGCGCTGCGGGGCAAGGTGCTCGCCGCGGTGGCCGCGCTGAACTGACCGGTCAATCCGGGCGGATGTCGCCCGGAATTCGTCCGAAGGCACGCCAGAACGACCGGTGGAACGTGGCCACGCTGCCGAAACCGGCGGTCGCGGCTGGGGAGAGGTCACCGTGGTGGCCCAGTCGGGCGGCCACGTCCGGGCCCAAGGGGTACGGGTGAGCGCCGTCAACGCGTGCCGCACCGCCGGCCGCAGCCCGCCGGCTGACGGCCGGCGGCGGATCTAGGCTGGCGGGATGGAATATCGCACACTCGGCAAGTCCGGTCTCCGCGTCTCGGTACTGACCATGGGGACGATGACCTTCGGCGGCAAGGGCGGCTTCGCCAGCGTCGGCACGACCGACGTGGCGGAGGCCCGCCGCCAGGTCGACCAGTGCCTCGACGCCGGCGTCAACCTGATCGACACCGCGGACGTCTACTCCGACGGGGTCTCCGAGGAGATCGTCGGTGAGGTGCTCGCCGGCCGCCGCGACGAGGTGCTGGTCGCGACCAAGGTCCGGATGCCGATGGGATCCGGCCCCAACGACGCCGGCCTGTCCCGCCACCACGTCATCGCCGGCTGCGAGGCCAGCCTGCGCCGGCTGCGGACCGACCACATCGACCTCTACCAGGTGCACGAGTGGGACGGCCAGACACCGCTGGAGGAGACCCTCGAGGCGCTGCAGCAGCTGGTCACCTCGGGCAAGGTGCGGTACGTCGGCGCGTCCAACTACACCGGCTGGCAGCTGATGAAGGCGCTGGGCACGGCGGACCGCACCGGGCTGCCGCGCTTCGTCAGCCAGCAGATCTACTACTCGCTGCAGGCCCGCGACGCCGAGTACGAGCTGATCCCGGCCGCCGTCGACCAGGGCCTGGGCGTGCTGGTGTGGAGCCCGCTGGCCGGTGGCCTGCTCTCCGGCAAGTACCGCCGGGGTGTGCAGGCGCCGGCCGGCTCGCGGCAGCTCACCGATTGGAACGAGCCGCCGGTGCACGACCAGGAGAAGCTCTACGACACCGTCGAGGTGCTGGTGCAGATCGGCACGGACCGTGGCGTGTCGGCGGCCCAGGTCGCGCTGGCCTACCTGCTGGGCCGGCCGGCGGTGACGTCGCTGGTGATCGGGGCGCGCACCGCGGCGCAGCTCGCCGACAACCTGGCGGCGGCCGAGCTCGTGCTCAGCGCCGAGGAGCGGGCCCGGCTGGACGCGGTGAGCGCGCCGACGTTGCTGTACCCGTACTGGCATCAGGCGAAGACCGCGAGTGACCGGCTGTCACCGGCGGATCTCACCCTGCTCGGGCCGCACCTGGCGGGCTGAGCCGTCAGCCGCGGGCGCGCCGCACGATGGTCTCCTCGCGCAGCACCAGCGAGCTCACCCAGGCCTCGGCGAAGTGCAGCAGGCCGCGCGCGCCCGCCTGCTCGAAGATGCGCCGCAGCAGCTCGGTGCGGCGCGCCGGCGGCAGGTGCTCACCGCCGGTCGTGCCGCGCACCCGGTTGACCAGCTGCTCGACGGCCAGGAAGAGGAACGGCCCGGCCACCGCGAGGGCGCGCCAGCGGAACTCGGCGCCCTCGTCGACGCCGCGCAGGATCAGCATCGCGGCGAGCTCGTCCGCCTCGTACTCGCGGCGGGAGTTGCGGGGATCGTCGTCCGGCGGGGTGTGGCGGTGGCCGGCGAGCAGGTGGCCGTACTCGTGGCCGAGGGCGAACCGTTCCGCCGACCGGGCCATGAAGAAGCCGAAGGTGTTCTGGGCCTCGGCCGGGGCGTCGGGTGCGTCGAGTTCCCGCTGCAGGTAGGCGGTCACCGCGTCCGCGAACGCCGCGTCGGCCTCCTCGCGCTGCTGACGCTGTTGCAGGGCCGCGGCCGCGTACCGGCCGGCGCCCTGCTCGTCGCGGGCCGGGGTGAGCTGCGACGCGACCAGGGTGGCGGCGACCCGGTCCAGCAGCGGGCGCAGGCCGGTGTCGAGCAGGATCAGCGTGCCGCCCTCCCCGCGGTGCGTCCGGGCGTGCAGGGACCGGTGCGGGAACGCGCCGACGTGGGTGCCGGCCGGCACGTCGATCCGGCTCACCGCGAGGGTACGGCGGATCCCGGCGTCGACCGCGTCGAACGGGTCGGCCAGCTCGTAGCCGCCGTCCCGGATCGCCGCGAGCACGTCCTCGCCGACATGCTCGCGCTCCCGGGGGCCGAGGCCCTCGACGTAGGCGCGGACCGCCGCGCGGGGCAGGGTGCCGTCGGGCATCGCTCGGCCTCCTGTGGTCGTGGTCCGGCATGGTGGGGTAGGACAGGATATGGCCAGGCGTCGATGGTCAACGGCGGCGGGGGGACACGTGCGGCGTTTGTGGACGGTAGGGCCGACGCTCATGATCATGGTGGCGCCGGTGGTGGTGGCGCAACCCGCGGCCGCCGCGCGGGCAGCTTCCAGCAGCGCCTGACACTCCTGCTCGACGCCGACAATTCCGCCCTGGACCGCCGCTACCACCGCTGACTTCTCAGAACCGCTTGAACACCGACAGGGCCGGCAGGGCGCGCCCGCTGTAGTCGAAGAGCGCCTGGTTCTCCCAGCCGTCGCCGGAGGCCGGGTCGGCCGGGTCCCAGCCCGCACCCTCGGCCGCCGTCCACGTCGGCTCCCAGGAGAAGACGCCCAGCGCGTTCGGCACCCCGGCGACCACGGTCAGGATGTCGCGCAGCGCGTCGGACTGGCCGCGGGGCGTCGCCGGATAGCCGCCGGTCTCGGCCAGGGCCGCGGTGAAGATGTTCGTCTCGTGGTCGTTCTCGGCGGTGGTGAAGCCGTACGCGGTCTCGGCCACCATCACCGGCTTGCCGTAGCGGCCCGCCAGGTCCAGGAGGTTGGCCTGCAGCGCGCCGAGCGAGCCGTGCCAGTAGACGTAGTGCGACACCGCGATCACGTCGAACGGCACGTTGCGGGCGGTCGCCTGGTCGAACCACCAGCGGTGTCCGCCGTTGTTGCCGCCCTCGGCCAGGTGCAGCACGACCTTGGTGCCCGGCGACGCCGCCGTGACCGCGGTGCTACCGGCCGTCAGCAGGGCGGCCAGGCCGTCCCAGTTGTCCCAGCGGCCGTCCGGCCACAGCAGGCCGCCGTTGATCTCGTTGCCCACCTGGGCCATGGCCGCCGGGGTGCCCTGCGCGCGCAGGTCGTGCAGCACTTCGTAGGTGTGGTCGTAGACGGCCTGTTCGAGATCGGCGAAGCTGAGCGCCGCCCACGCCGCCGGCTTGTTCTGCTTGCCCGGGTCGGCCCATGCGTCGGAGTAGTGGAAGTCGATCAGCAGCTGCTGTCCGGCCGCGTGCGCCCGGCGGGCCTGGGCCAGCACGTCGTCCTTGTCGTTGTAGCCGTCGGCCGGGTCCACCCAGACCTTCAGCCGGATGTAGTTCACGCCGTTGGCCGCGAGCAGCGGGAACGGGTCGCGGCGCTGGCCCGCGGCGGTGCGGTACACCGCGCCGTGGTCCTCGTTCTTGGTCACGTGCGAGACGTCCGCGCCGGTGATCGCCAGCGGGGTGCCCGGCGCGGAGTCCGACGGCCCGAACGCGATGTCGTCGAAGTTCGTGTACTGCCCGGCGGTGGCGTCGGAGTGCAGCACGATCGTGCAGCGCCCGCCGGTCACCTTGACGGTGACGGCGAGCCGGACCCATTCATTTCCGGTACGGGGAATCGCGGCCCGTTCCTCCGCCGAGCCGCAACTGTTCAGCCCCACGTACGCCGAGGGCTGGTTGCCGCCCGAGCGCACCCGCAGGCTCAGCGTGTACGTGCCGCGCCGGAGCCCGGTGACCGGCTGGCTCGTGGTGACCCGGTAGGCGGTGTCCGCGTAGTGCGTCAACTGATTGCTGCCGGTGTAGCCGCCGGCCTCGACGAAGCCGGCGGCCCGGGAGCCGCTCTCGGACCAGCCGGTGAGGCCGGCCTCGAAGCCCGGATTGCGCACGTCACCGGGAGCAGCGGCGTGGGCGGGAGAGGCCGCGACGACCAGCGCGGTGACTGCGGTCAGGACGAGGGGTGTGCGAAGCATGGGAGCTCCAAGGGGGAGACGGACTGTCATCGGTTGCCGCGCCGCAGGACGCGGAAGCTTCCGGCCGGGACCGGGAGGCCGTCGGCCACCACGTCCCCGGTGAGCAGCTCGACGCCGGCGCCGGGCACGACGACCTCGCTGCTGCCGTGGTTGATCGCGATCAGGTACGCGCCGGTGTCGGAGTGCCGCTCCACAACCTCCAGGGACGGGGGCAGGTCCGGTGCCGGGGCGAGACCGGCCGCCTCGGACACCGAGGCCAGCAGAGCGGCAGTGCCCTCGGAAGTCAACCTGGTCGATACGTAGAACGCCTGGCCTTTCCCGTACGCGTGCCGGGTGATCGCCGGCAGCCCGGCTGCCGGACCGTCGGCGTAGGACGCGAGCGCCGTGGCACCGTGCAGTTCCAGCCGCTCCGCCCACGTGTCGGCGGTGCGGCCGTCGTCGAGCCGGACGCCGCGCCCGGCGGCCAGCGGCTCGAACTCCTCGACCCCCAGGCCCAGCAGGTCGCGCAGGGCACCGGGATAGCCGCCGGGGTGCACGGCGTCGTGCCCGTCGACGATCCCGGAGAAGTACGACACCAGCAACGTCCCGCCACCCGCCACGTAACGCCGCAGGTTGTCGGCCGCGCCCGGGCTGAGCAGATAGCTGCTCGGCGCCACCACCAGCGGGTACGCCTCCAGCGCGCCCTCCGGAGGCGCGAAGTCGACCGTCCGGTGCGCCCGCCACAACGGCTCGTAGAACGCCTCCTGCCGTTCGCGGAAGCTCAGCTCCTGCGACGGGCGCCAGGGCAGCTCGAGCCCCCACCACGACTCCCAGTCCCACAGCAGCGCCACCTCGGCGGTGATCCGGCTGTCGCGCAGCTCGGCCAGCTCGCCCAGCGCCGCGCCCAGCGCGACCACCTCACGCCAGGTCCGGGTGCCGGTGCCGCCGTGCGGCAGCATCGCCGAGTGGAACTTCTCCGCGCCGAACCGCGAGGCGCGCCACTGGAAGAACAGGATGCCGTCGGCGCCGCGGGCCAGGTGCTGCATGCTGTTGCGGCCCAGCTCGCCCGGTGCCTTGGTCAGGTTGCGGGGCTGCCAGTTGACCGCGTTGGTGGAGTGTTCCATCAGCAGCCAGGACCGCCCGTGCGCGACCGAGCGGGTGAGGTCGGCGCACATGGCCAGCTCGATGTGGTTGTCGGCCCGTTCGGCCCGCAGGTAGTGGTCGTTGGCGACCACGTCGACCTCGGTGCCCCACTTCCAGTAGTCGATGTTCTTGCAGTTGGCCAGCATGAAGTTGGTGGTGACCGGGACGCCGGGGGCGAGGCGGTGCAGGATGTCGCGCTCGCGCCGGAAGTTGGCCAGGTGCGCGTCCGAGCTGAACCGGAAGAAGTCCAGCTCCTGCGCCGGGTTGACGGTGGTCGGCGCGACGATCGGCGGCTCGATCTCGGCCCAGTCGCCGAAGCGCTGGCTCCAGAACGTGGTGCCCCAGGCGTCGTTGAGCTTGCCCAGGTCGCCGTAGCGGTCGCGCAGCCAGTTGCGGAAGGCCGCGGCCGAGGTGGGGCAGTAGCAGAACGGGTTGGCGCCGCCGTACTCGTTGTGGGCGTGCCACAGCACCACCGCGGGGTGGCCGGCGTAGCGGCGGGCGAGCTGCTCGGTGATCCCGGCCGACGCCGCGGCGTAGGCCGGTGAGCTCGGGCAGAACGACTGCCGGGCGCCGCCGCCCAGCCGCGTGCCCTCGCGGGTGATCGGGGCGGCGTCGGGGTGGCGGTGCAGGAACCACGGCGGCGGGGCGGCCGTCGGGGTGGCCAGGTCGACCGCGATGCCGGCGTCGTGCAGCAGCTCGAGGCTGCGGTCGAGCCAGCCGAACTCGTACTCGCCGGGGGCCGGCTCCAGCATCGCCCAGGCGAAGATCCCGAGGCTGACCAGGTTGACGCCGGCCTCGCGCATCAGCGCCACGTCGGTGTTCCAGACCTCCTCCGGCCACTGCTCGGGGTTGTAGTCCCCGCCGTAGGCGATCCGGTCCATCCCCGGGACGAGCGGCATGTACGGCTCCGATCTGTGAGCGCTCCCAACCGTGCACAAGCATGATTACACAGCTTTCACCTGCGCAGTTAACGCATCCGCAACTCTTGACACTGTGCGCTGGTGGGTTAAGGCTGTGAGCGCTCACAGCCACCATCCCCGGAGAGGCACGATGATGAGGAAGAAGTTCGGCGCCCTGCTCGCAGTGGTGCTCGCCGCCGGCCTGAGTGCCGCCTGCACCAGCGATTCCGGTGACGCCGACCCGAGCGCGCAGCCCGGCGGCAAGGTCGAGCTCTCGTTCTGGGCCTGGGCGCCGAACATCGACAAGACCGTCGCCGCCTGGAACGCCGCCAACCCCGACATCCACGTGACGCTGAGCAAGCAGGCCGGCGGCGGCGACATCGTCACCAAGCTGCTGACCGCGGCCAAGGCGGGCAACCCGCCGGACCTGGCCCAGGTGGAGTACCAGTCGCTGCCCACGCTGGTCAGCAACGACGTGCTGGCCGACATCGCCGAGGAAGCGGCGACGGTCAAGGACAAGTTCGCCGAGGGCGTCTGGCAGCAGGTCACCCTGGGCACCGACGCGGTGTACGCGATACCGCAGGACTCCGGCCCGATGATGTTCTACTACCGGGCCGACGAGTTCGCCGAGCTGGGCCTGACCGTGCCGAAGACCTGGGACGAGTTCGCGCAGACGGCCCGTACCGTCCGGCAGAAGGCCCCGAAGAAGTACCTGACCACCTTCTCGGCCAACGACCCGGGCTGGTTCACCGGCCTGGCCCAGCAGGCCGGCGCCTCCTGGTGGGGCATCGACGGCGAGACCTGGAAGGTCAGCGTCAACGACGCGGCCACCAGGAAGGTCGCCGACTACTGGGGTGGCCTGGTCGCCGAGGGCGCCATCGACAAGCAGCCGATGTACACCCCGGCCTGGAACAAGGCGCTCAACGACGGCACCCTGATCGCCTGGCCGAGCGCGATCTGGGCCCCCGGCGTGCTGGCCGGCAACGCTCCCGCCACCAAGGGCAAGTGGGCGATGGCGCCGATGCCGCAGTGGAACGCCGGCGAGAACAAGACCGGTAGCTGGGGCGGCTCGTCCACCGGCGTCACCGCGGCCAGCCGGAACAAGGCCGCCGCGGTGAAGTTCGCCGCCTGGATGAACGCCGACCCGGCCGCCACCGAGCTGCTCATCAAGGAGAGCGCCATCTACCCGGCCGCCCGCGACGCGCAGTCCAGCCCGCTGCTGCAGGAGCCGCCCGCCTTCTTCGCCAACCAGAAGGACTTCTACACCTCGGCCAAGGCGATCGCCGAGACCGCGTCCGGCTTCGTCTGGGGGCCGAACGTCAACGTCGCCTACGACACGTACAAGGACGCCTTCGGCAAGGCGATCACCGGTAGGACACCGTTCGCCGGGGCCGTCGACACCATGCAGACGGCCACCGTGTCCGACATGCAGAAGAACGGCTTCAAGGTCGCGAGCTGAGAGGACCCGTCATGTCAACGGCCGTCACCGGCCGGCGGCGGCGAGGTGCGGTATCCCGCGGGGTGCCGTACCTCTTCCTCGCCCCGGCCATCGTGCTCTTCGTCCTCTTCCTGCTCGTCCCGATCGGCTACGCCGTCTACCTGAGCCTGCGCAAGGTCAAGGTCAGCGGCCTGGGCCTGGGTCGCAACGCGCGCACCGAGATCTTCGCCGGGCTGGAGAACTACCGCACCGCGCTGTCGGACTCGGAGCTGTGGGGCAGCGCGGGCCGGGTGCTGGCCTACGGTCTGACCCTGCTGCCCGTCATGCTGGGCCTGGCCCTGCTCTTCGCGCTGCTGCTGGACCGGCCGGGGGTCCGGCTGGCGCGCTTCTCGCGCCTGGCGATCTTCCTGCCGTACGCCGTCCCGGGCCTGATCGCCAGCATGCTCTGGGGCTTTCTCTACCTGCCGGCGGTCAGCCCGTTCACCGACCTGGCCGTGCGGCTGGGGCTGCCCGAGCCGGACCCGCTCACTGGCGGCTCGGTGTTCTTCGCCATCGTCAACATCGCGGTCTGGGGTGGCGTCGGCTTCAACATGATCGTGCTGTTCACCTCGCTGCGGGCCATCCCCTCGGAGATCTACGAGTCCGCCCGCCTCGACGGCTGCACCGAGTTCCAGCTCGCCGTCCGGATCAAGATCCCGCTGCTGATGCCGTCGCTGATCATGACCACGGTCTTCTCGCTGATCGCCACCCTGCAGGTCTTCACCGAGCCGCTGACCGTGCGCTCGCTGACCAACTCCATCTCCTCGACGTGGACCCCGCTCATGAAGATCTACCGCGACGCGTTCGCGCAGACGGACATCTACTCAGCCGCCGCCAGCTCGGTGCTGATCGCCGGGATCACGCTCGTGGTCTCGTTCGGCTTCCTGCGGCTGGTGCAGCGGCAGGCCTTCGGAAGCGAGGAGCGATGACGGCGCTCGCCACCTCCGTACCGGTACGGGACGACCGGGATCCGGCGGCGCCGCGCCGGCGGTCCCGCCGGCCCACCGCCTGGCTGCCGACCGCCGTGCTGCTGATCGGGGCGGTCTACTGCCTGCTGCCGGTGGCCTGGGTGGTCGCCGCGTCGACCAAGAGCGGCTCGTCGCTGTTCACCACCTTCACGTTCGCCCCGGGCGGGGACTTCCTCACCAACCTCGGCGACCTCTCCGAAGGCGGCGTCTACTGGAAGTGGATGCTCAACTCCCTGCTGTACGCCGGGGCCGGTGGTCTGCTGTCGGCGTTCGTGTCCGGGCTGTCCGGCTACACCCTGGCCAAGTACCGGTTCCCCGGGCGCGGTGTCATCTTCAACGTCCTGCTGGCCGGGGTGCTGGTGCCCGGGGTGACGCTGGCCATCCCGCAATACCTGCTGCTGGCCAAGGTGGGGATGACCGACACGTACTGGGCGGTGCTGCTGCCGAACATTCTCAGCCCGTACGGGATCTATCTGGCCCGGATCTACGCCGCCGCGGCCGTGCCGGACACCGTGCTCGAGGCCGCCCGCACCGACGGGGCGTCCGAGGGCCGGATCTTCGGCCGGGTGGCCCTGCCGATGATGCTGCCCGGGCTGGTCACCGTCTTCCTGTTCCAGTTCGTGGCGATCTGGAACAACTTCCTGCTGCCGTTCGTGATGCTCTCCGACGACGACAAGTTCCCGGTGACCGTCGGGCTGTTCACGTTGCTGAACCAGGGTCAGACCGTGCCCGCCCTCTACAGCGTCGTGATCATCGGGGTATTGATCTCCATCGTGCCGTTGATCGCGCTGTTCCTGCTGCTGCAACGCTACTGGCGCCTGGACCTGGTCTCCGGGTCGGTGAAAGGCTAGTGACCTCGTGCGGGACTCCCCGTCCAACCACCCCGCCGCCACCCTTGACCGGACTGAAGACTCCCCGACCCGGCTGCGCGACAGTGCGGCCGGGCGGGAGAATGTGACCGTGACCGAGCCCAGCCGACTCCGCTCCCGCCCGACGATGGACGACGTCGCGGCGGTGGCCGGCGTCTCCCGCGGCACGGTCTCCCGGGTGCTCAACGGCGGTCACAACGTCAGCCGGCAGGCCCTGGCGGCGGTCGAGCGCGCGATCAGCAAAACCGGGTACGTGGTGAACCAGCACGCGCGCAGCCTGGTCACCCAGCGCTCGGGCTCGGTCGCCTTCATCCTCTCCGAGCCGCAGGACAAGCTCTTCGAGGACCCCAATTTCAACAACCTGCTGCGCGGTTGCACCCAGGTCCTGGCCGAGCACGACATCACGCTGCTGCTGACCGTGGCCGCCACCGGCGAGGACCGCCAGCGGATCGGCCGCTGGGTCACCGCCGGGCACGTCGACGGCGCGCTGCTGGTCTCCAACCACCTCGGCAGCCCGCTGATCGCCGAGCTCAAGGAGCGCGGGCTGCCGTTCGTGGTCTGCGGCCGGCCCCTGGGCCAGGAACGCGACGTCACCTACGTGGCCTCCGACGACCGCGACGGTGCCCGGCAGATGACCGAATACCTGCGCTCGGCCGGCCGCCGCCGGATCGCCATCATCACCGGCCCGCTGGACACCCCCGGCGGCGTCGACCGGCTGGCCGGCTACCGCGAGATCGTCGGGCACGGCGACCCCGAGCTGATCGCGACCGGTGACTACACCCAGGCCTCGGGTGAGGCGGCGATGGCCCGCCTGCTGGAGCAGGCCCCGGACCTGGACGCGGTCTTCGTCTGCTCCGACCTGATGGCGGCCGGCGCGATCACCACCCTGCAGCGGGCCGGCAAGCGGGTGCCGCAGGACGTGGCGGTCGGCGGCTTCGACGACAACAAGATCGCCACCACGACCAAGCCGCTGCTGACCACCATCCGGCAGCCGTGGGCCCGGCAGAGCGCGGAGATGGTCCGGCTGCTGCTGGCCCACATCGACGGCGAGGCCCACTCGGCCGTGATCCTGCCGACCGACCTGGTCATCCGCGAGTCGGCCTAGGAGCGCGGCGGCGCGTGGCCGCCGTCACGACCACGCCGGCGCCGAGCATCAGCAGCCCGATCACCCCGCCCGCCGGGCCGGTGGCCGGCAGACTTCCCCGGCCGCCGACGACGCGGACCTTGCTGCGGCCGGTGATCGGGGCCAGTCCCTCGGCGGAGAACGTGATGGTCACCGTCCCGGTGTCGCCGGCCGTCGCGGTCCGGGCAGCCTTCACTTGGACCGGCAGATACTGCTCGATCGTCTCGCCCTCGAACGACAGCACGCGCGGATCCGAGCACACGACCCGGGTCGGTGACGGGGTGGTGCACACGCCACCGCCTTCCCCCGGTGAGAGCCGCACGCCGGTCACCCCGCGCAGGTCGTAGCTGACCCGCGCGCCGGTCAGCTTCGTCGGGCCCGTGGACCAGAGGTTCGGTCCCAGCGCGTCGACGGCGCTGCCGCCCACGGGCACCTCGATGTCCGGGAAAGCGGCCGACACCGGATCGCCGCGGTAGATGTCCCCGGCGCGGGCCGGGGACGCCACGGTGAGCAGGAGAACCGCGGTGGCGGCCGGTACGCCCAGGAGGCGCCGCGCGTCCAGGTGCTGCATCGCCGGTGTTTCCCTTCAACGGTGGGAACTCACCATCCATCACGCTGCGCGGAGATCGCCCGGCGAATCGCTGATGGCGCACCGGGCGGCCGCCACTTTCACGCGGACGTGGAACTTCCCACCCGCCTCACTCCGCGTCCTCGAACAGCATCATCCGGGTGCCCTGACCGGTGTTGCAGTTGACCGGCGGCTTGTCCCCGCCCCAGGCGAAGGTGCGCGGAAGAAGGCCGTAGCCGGCGCAGCTCGGAAACGACGTGGCCCCGCGCCGCGTGCTGCCCCAGTGACCCGTGACCGGGTTCAGAATGATCTGGTCCCCGCGGTCCATCCAGATCAACAGCCGGCCTCCGGTGTCGGTGGCGATCAACTGGGGCACCCCGTAGTCGGAGGTCGTCGGCAGCGCCCGCCGCCCGGACCCGTCCAGCTGCTGGACGAACCAGCCGGAGGCCTTATGGGTCAACGGCTCGGGGACCGTCGTCGTGCCGAGGCAGAAGGTCGGAGCGCACCGCAGCGACACCGTGTCGGGCAGAGCGGTGACCGTGCGCTCCTCCCCGGTGACGAGATTGCGGAGCTTTCGCGACACCGTGCCGCTGCTCCGGCCGGCGGGGCGGCCGGTCGACTCGGCCCACGGGGTGCCGTGGGTGCCGAAGCGCTTCAGTTCCGCCGGGTTCGTCGTGACGCCGTCGGACAACGAGACGCGGGTGACTCCGCCGCTGCGGGCGGACCAGTACACCGCGTCGTCCGTGGCGTACCAGTCCCGGGCGAGCAGGTAGCTGGTCCGTACCGTGGTCACGAGCTGCCGCTCGCCGCCGGTCACCGGCGCGCGGTAGACCGAGAAGAACTCCTCACCGTGATCGCGCACCTGCCAGACCAGCCAGTTCGGCGTGACGAGGACCTCGTTGGCCGGGTCGTTGCCACCGAACCCGGTGACGAGCGTCCGGAACGTCTTGTCGCGCACCTGGTAGGAGTAGAGCGACACCATGTCCTTGACCAGCACGCGGTCGGCGTCCAGGCGCCCCACCACGCGGGCCTTCTGACCGGTCGGGGAGGTGGCCGGCGGCTCGACGACGGCGCCGGGCCACACTGACGCGACCGGGGGCGCGTCGTCGAACGACGCGGGCATCCGGAGTCCCGACTGCTCGACCGTCGGAACGGGGGCGGCGCGCCGCTCCGGCCACGGACCGATCACCGCGCCCACGGCGACCGCCGCGAGGATCAGCACGACCGCCGCGCTCCCGGCCCGGCGGCGGCGACGTCGCCGCCGCCGGTAACCGGCCTCCACCCGCGCCAGCAGATCCGGCGGCGGGGCCGGTGCCGCGGCGGCATACGTCTCGAGCACTTCGCGCACGTCGACATCGCTCATCGCAGGGCCTCCGACAGGTCGCTGAAATCCGCGGCCCGCAGCTTGTCCAGGCCCCGCTTGGCCTGGCTGCGGATGGTGGCGCCGGACACGCCCAGCGTCGTGGCGATCTCCTGGTCGGTCAGTCGCTCGTAGAACCGCAGGACCAGGACGGCCCGCTGGCGGGGCGGCAGCGTCGCGAGGGCGGTCCAGAGCCGCTCGGCGGGCCCGGCCACGTCGACCTGGTCGAGACCCGGATCCGGTACGGCCTCGTCGGGAACGTGGGAGGTGAGCCACTCGCGGCGCCTGCGGCGCCACGCGCTGACATGCAGGCGGGCCATCGTGGTACGGACGTAGCCGGTGGGATCATCGCGTCGCACCACCCGGGCCCAGTGACTCCGCAGCCTGATCAGGGCGTCCTGGACCAGATCGTCGGCATCGTGGTGATTACCGCTGAGGACGTAGCCGTAGCGGTAGAGGGCGGCCGTGCGGAGGCGGACGAAGTCCGCGAATGCTTGGTCCTCAGTCATGCGTCCCCTTTCCCACCCCGGACGCTCGAGCGGGCGAAAGTGTTGCACGACCGATCCCGGTGAGTCAGCTGCCGGCGGCCGCCGCTTCCCTCGGCCGGGGCGTGCAGAAGCGGACGATGCTGCTCGACCTGATGGTCGACGGCGCCCACCTCGACGCCGAGGAGACCTTCGACCACAGCCTCAGAGCGGACCCCGGTCGACGAAGCTGAAGGTGGTGTCCGTCTCGGCGTCGCCCAGGAACTCCAGGTAGACCTGCGGCTTCCTGGTGCGCCACTGCAGTGTGCCGTGCGCGTCGTTGTAGATCGTGTACGTCGGGCGGCCCTTGTCGTCCTTCCGGCCCGTCTCCGAGATGGTGAACAGCGTCGCCTTGGTGGCCGCGCACTCGGTGGCGACCAGCTCGGCGGAGTCGCCCGGGATCACCTTGGCGCCCAGGCAGGGCGGCTCGCCGTCGGTCGGTTTCTGCGACTGGATCAGGTAGTCGACGCCCATCGGGACCAGGGCGAACAGCGAGTCCTTGCCGGTGCCGCCGGAGGTCACGACCTCGTCGGGATAGGGCATGGCGAGGTCCCGGTCGATCTCCACGAAGTGGATCAGCATGCGCCGCTCGCCGGCCAGGATGGTGGCCGGGCCGGCCGGTGTCGGGCTGGGGGAGACCCTCGACGACGACGATCCCGGGCCGGCGGGGGTGGCGCCGGCTCCCGGTGGCTGCACCACCTGGTCGTCCGGCGGCGACGCGGCCAGGTGGGCCAGGAGCAGGCCCCCGCCCGCGAGCACGGCGAACGCCGTCAGGCCGGCGAGCACGGCCCGGCCACGGCGTCGCGGCGGGCGGGTGGCGACGTCTTCGCCGGGCCCGTACGGCTGCGCCGCACCGCCCGGGCCGAACACCGTGCCGGACCGGGCCGGCGTCGCCCCGGCCGGGCCGTGCTCCGGGCCCGGCTCGGCCACGGCCATCGCCGTGACCACGTCGTCGGGAACCGGGCGGGCCGGCAGCGGCACGGCCGGCTGGCCGGTGGCGAGCAGCAGGTCGAGCAGCTCCCGGGCGGTCGGCCGGTCGGCCGGCTCCTTGGCCAGGGTCCGCGCGACGATCCCGCGCAGCGTCGGGGGCAGCCCGGTGAGGTCCGGCTGCTGGGTCAGGATGCGCATCGCGGTGGCCGGGGCCGAGTCGCCCTGGAAGGGCGTGCGGCCGGTGGCCGCGAAGGCGACCACCGCGCCCCAGGCGAAGATGTCGGCGGCCGGGCTCAGCCGCAGGCCGGGATGCTCGTCGAAGCGTTCCGGTGCCATGTAGGCGACGGTGCCGACCATCTGATCGGTACGCGTGTGCTGGCTGGTCGCCTCCAGCGGGCGGGCGATGCCGAAGTCGATCACCTTGAGCCCGCCCAGCGCGAACAGCACGTTGCCCGGCTTGAGGTCGCGGTGGATGACCCCGGCACCGTGAATGGCGGTCAGCGCGGTGGCGATGCCGACCGCGGCGCTGTGCAGGGCGGCCGGGGAGAGCGGGCCGTTCTCGCGGACGACGTCGGTCAGCGCCGGCCCGTCGACGTACTCGACCACCAGGTACGGCGGCTCGCTGTCGAGGTCGGCGCCGAGCACCTCGGCGGTGCAGAACGGCGGCACCTGCCGGGCCCGGTTGACCTCGCTGCGGAACCGTCCGAGGAACTCCTCGTCGCGGATGAACTCCGCGCGCACCACCTTGACGGCGACCAGCCGGCCCTGCGGCGAGCGCCCCAGGAAGACGGTGCCCATGCCGCCGGCGCCGAGGCGGCCGAGCAGCTCGTACTCGCCGAGGTGGGCCGGGTCGCCCGGGCGCAGGGGCTGACTCGACAAAGGTCCCTCTCCCCACGCCTCATGACACGCCGATGGGCACACTATCGCGCGCTCGCCGGCCTGACATCCCCGGCCGGGGCATCGGGGCCGGGCGTGCAGGACTGCTGCCCCGGCGGGCCCCCGGAGGCCGGGAAGGCCGGGAACCTCAGGTCGGGTCCGGGCCGACCGATTGACCGGGAGTGCTGACGGGACGCCTCGACCGCTGGTGGTCGCTCTGGATGGGCGCGGGAACCCTCGTGTGCCTGGCTTATCCGCTGGTGCCCTCCGACGCCGCGCAGGGAGTGATCTCCTGGGTGGTCGGCCTCGCGGCGCTGCTGGTCACCATCGCCGGGATCCGGCGCAACCGGCCCGCCGCCGCCCGCTGCTGGTACGTCGTGCTGGCCAGCCTGGTGCTGTGGGTGCTGGGTGACATCGCGTTCTCGGTGAGCGGCCTGGTGCTGCCCGCGCTGCCGTTCCCGTCGTGGGCCGACGCCTTTTATCTCAGCGCGTACGTGCCGCTCGTCGCCGGTCTCTACGGCCTGGCCCGCAGCCACCGCCAGCGCCCGCTGGCGGGCCTGGTCGACACGCTGATCATCGCGGCCGGCCTGGGCCTGGTCTACTGGATCTTCGTGATCGGCCCGATCCTGGCCGATCCGGCCACGCCGCTGCTCGCCCGGCTCGCCACGGTCGGCTACCCGACCGCCAGCGTGCTGATGATCGCCGTGGTGGCCCGGCTGGCCACCCGGGCCGCCCACCCGACGCCCAGCCACTGGCTGCTGATCATCGGCAGTGTGGCCACGCTGGCCTCCAACGCCATCTTCACGCTGCTCCCGGCGATGGTGCCGGGCGCCGATGATGTGATCTACGTCGGGTTCCTCGTCGCCTACGTCTACTGGGCCGGCGCGGCGCTGCACCCGTCGGTGAGCGCGCCGCCGGTCCGCGAGCTGGCGGAACGTTTCGGCAAGGGCCGGCTCGCGGTGCTCACCTGCGCGACTCTGATCGTCCCGGCGGTGCTCTTCGTGCAGGGCAGCAGCGGGCACCGGCCGGTCAGCTGGCTGGCCATCGGGCTCGGCGCCGTGCTGCTGTTCCTGCTCGTGCTGCTGCGGATGTCGGGCTTCGTGTCCCAGGTGCAGAGCCAGGCCGCGCAGCTCGAGGTGCTGGCCATGCACGACGAGCTGACCGGGCTGGCCAACCGGCGACTGTTCGAGCAGCGGGTCCGCGAGGCCCTGGCGACCGGTTCCCCGCAGGTGGCGATGCTGGACCTGACCGGCTTCAAGGCGGTCAACGATCGTCTCGGCCACACCGTCGGTGACCGGCTGCTGGTCGCCGTGGCCGGCCGGCTGGTGGCCGGTGTGCGCCCGGGCGATCTGGTGGCCCGGATGGGCGGCGACGAGTTCGCCGTGCTGGCGCCGGACGCCACGGACGCCGAGGGCGACGCGCTCGTGGAGCGGGTCTGCGCTGCGCTGCGGGTCCCGGTGCAGGCCGGCGAGCACGAGCTGCTGATCGGCGCCGGGGTCGGCGTCGCGGGCGGGGCCGGCACCGGCGACCCGATGGAGCTGCTGCGCCGCGCCGACGTCGCGATGTACGCGGCCAAGGCCGGCGGTGACCGGCAGCGCCGCTACGCCCCCTGCCTCGACGACGAGGCCGGTGCGGAGGCGCGGCTCGGGGCGGAGATGCGTACGGCGCTGGACACCGGCCAGTTCCGCCTCGTCTACCAGCCCATCGTCTCGCTGCCCGACGCCCGCGTCGTCGCCGTCGAAGCCCTCGTCCGCTGGCACCACCCCGAGCGTGGCCTGGTCAACCCGGCCGACTTCATCCCCGTCGCCGAGCAGAACGGGCTCATCGTCGAACTCGGCGCCTGGATCCTCACCACCGCCTGCGCCCAGGCCGTCACGTGGCAGCACACCCACGGCGCCGTCGCGCCGAGCCGGGTCAGCGTCAACGTCTCGGCCCGCCAGCTGGCCGAGCCCGGCTTCGCCGACTTCGTCGCCCACACGCTGGCCGGCACCGGCCTGCCTGCCCACCACCTCATCGTCGAGGTGACCGAGACCGCCGTCTTCGGCGGCGGGCAGAGCGTGCAGACCGTCAAGGACCTGCACCAGCTCGGCGTACGCATCGCCCTCGACGACTTCGGCACCGGCCACTCCTCCCTCGGCCTGCTGCAGACCGTGCCCGTCGACACCCTCAAAGTCGACAAGAGCTTCGTCGACACCATCACCATGGCCGGCCGGCACGCCGTCATCGCCACCGCCCTCATCCAGGTCGCCGACGGCCTCGGACTCACCGCCGTCGCCGAAGGCGTCGAAACCGCCGAACAGGCCACCGAACTGCACCGCCTCGGCTACCGGCTGGCCCAGGGCTACCACTTCGGCCGGCCCGTGGCCCAGCCCGACTTCGACGGCGTGCGTACCGTGGTGGCCGGGTAGCAGCGGGGTCCCGCTTCATCCATCATCGTCAGGGCCGGGTGCGTCCGCGCCGGGCGGCGACGAGAGGACCCCACCGTGCCCGACGTGCAGGCCAACGGCATCGAGCTCTACCACGAGACCCTCGGCGACCCGGCCGCGCCGCCCCTGCTGCTGGTCATGGGGCTGGGCGCGCAGCTGATCGACTGGCCGCAGGAGTTCTGCGAGCAGCTCGCCGGCCGGGGCTTCTTCGTGGTCCGTTTCGACAACCGCGACTCCGGGTTGTCGGCGACCCGGCCCGAGTGGGGGGTGCCCGACGTGCGGGCGATCGTGGCGGGGGACCGCTCGACGGTGCCGTACCTGCTCGGGGACCTGGCCCGGGACGCGGCCGGGCTGCTGGACGCCCTCGGCCTGCGGCGGGTGCACGTCGTCGGCGCCTCCATGGGCGGAATGATCGCCCAGCAGCTCACGATCGACCATCCGGAACGGGTGGCCAGCCTCTGCTCCATCATGTCCACGACCGGGGAGAGGTCGGTGGGCCGGGCCACGCCGGAGGCCGCGGCGGTCCTGGGCCGGCCGCCGGCACCCGACCGGGCCACCGCGGTGGCCGCCGCCGTGTCGGCGGCCCGGATCATCGGGTCGCCGGGCTTCCCCGCCGCGGAGGAAGAGCTGCTGCGCCGGGCGGAGGCCAAGTACGACCGGTCCTACAACCCGCTGGGCACACTGCGGCAGTACGCCGCGATCATCGCCTCGCCGGACCGGACCGCCGGGCTGCGCGGGGTGACCGTACCCACTGTGGTCGTGCACGGTGCCGACGACCCGCTGATCACCGTCACCGGTGGCGAGGCGACCGCCGCTGCTGTGCCGGGGGCCGAACTGGTCGTCATCGACGGCATGGGGCACGACCTGCCCCGCGCATTGTGGCCCCGCATCATCGACGCGCTCGCGGCCAACGCGCGGCGCGGTGTCATTGACCGTCCGTCGCTCCATTAACGACCGTTGCGGCACGGCGCATTCCGGAATGGCGTCCTGGGCGCACTGTGATCATGCCATTACGCGGTGGCGTCGAACGCGTGGTTCCGGCCGGCGGCACGCGGGAAACATTTGCGTCGTCAATGGTTGGCCCCGGGCGGTCGTACCGACAACGCGAAGGCCTGTCCCGGCCGTGTCCGCCCACCGGTTGCGACCTGGCAGTTCTTGTCCGCGAATGAATATCCGCCCCGGTTCGGAAAGCCATTCCTGACCCCTCGTTCATCCGGCGTTCATCACCGGCGTTCCCACCTGCCGGTCGCCGAGCGGCAGGTGGGAACGCTTCCAACCAAACGAGACGCGGATCTCAGTGGACCCGGAAACGGCCCCGCCCCCGTCGCCCGTTCGGTGGAGAGGTGTAGTACCTTCGTCCTTCCGGCAGCGACGGACGTCTCCGCACGGCTGCTGTCGAGGCCCGATTCGGCTGATACCTCGCGTATCCCGTAATGTCAGATCGGGGCTTGAAATCAGCGCCGTGATCATGCCATTCCCGGGCCATTAATGAAGGCGATGTTTCGCGCGCCCGCCATTTTCGGCAACGATCCGGATGCGGCTGTGAAAAAACTGTCCGGTGACTTGAAATCACCGTGGTGCCGCGGGCTATTGTTTGCCCGCTGGTGGGGGTGGGGCCCACCACATTCCGAAAGGCAACGGGTTTTGGCTGCCGCCGTCATGATTGTGGTTTCGTTGGTGCTCGCGGGCTTCGCCGCGGTGACTCTCTGGTGGACGATGCACGCCTGGCGCACGCCGGAGACGCTCGCCTCGACCCGGTTCGCCGCCCCGGACGGGGAACACCGGCTGACGTTCAGCCTGCTGGTGCCCGCGCGGCACGAGCAGGCCGTGCTGGAGCACACCGTCCAGCGCCTGCTCGAGTCCACACACGAGGGCTTCGAGATCATCGTGATCGTCGGGCACGACGACCCGGAGACCGCCGAGGTGGCCCACCGCGTGGCCGCCACCGCGCCCGGGCGCATCCTCGTGGTGACCGACACCAACGAGCAGAAGAACAAGCCGCGCGCGCTCAACACCGCGCTGCCGTACTGCCGCGGCGACGTGGTCGGGGTCTTCGACGCCGAGGACCAGGTGCACCCGCAGCTGCTGGAGCACGTGGACCACGCGTTCCGGTCCACCGACGCCGACGTGGTCCAGGGCGGCGTGCAGCTGATCAACTTCCACTCCAGCTGGTACAGCCTGCACAACTGCCTGGAGTACTTCTTCTGGTTCCGCAGCCGGCTGCACCTGCACGCGCGCAAGGGCTTCATCCCGCTCGGCGGCAACACCGTCTTCGTGCGTACCGACGTGCTGCGCGCGGCCAACGGCTGGGACGGCACCTGCCTGGCCGAGGACTGCGACCTGGGGGTGCGGCTGTCCAGCCGGGGGGCCAAGGTGGTGGTCGCGTACGACTCGGCGATCGTGACCAAGGAGGAGACCCCGGGCACGCTGACGTCGCTGCTCAAGCAGCGCACCCGGTGGAACCAGGGCTTCCTGCAGGTCTACCGCAAGGGGGAGTGGCGGCGGCTGCCGGAGTTCGGCCAGCGGATGCTCGCCCGCTACACCCTGACCCAGCCGTTCCTGCAGGCCTTCTCGGGCATCGTCATCCCGATCGGCATCGCCATCGCGATCTGGGCCCAGCTGCCGGTCTTCGTCGCGCTGATCACCTTCGTGCCGGTCATCCCGATGGCCGCCAACCTCGTCTTCCAGACGGTCGGCCTGCGCGACTTCGGTCTCCAGTACGGCCTGCGCACCCGCTGGCACCACTACGCCCGGCTGATCCTCGGCGCCTTCCCGTACGCACTGGTGCTGGCGGTGGCGGCGCTGCGGGCGGTCTGGCGTGAGTACACCGGCAAGCGCAACTGGGAACTGACCGCGCACACCGGTGCGCACCTGACCAAGCAGCCCGTCAAGGCCGAGAGTGGGGTCGCCGCATGAGCATCGCCGAAATGCCGACCCAGGTCATCATCCTGCCCGACGTACCCGTGCAGCCGGAGCCCCGGCCCGCGCCCGTCCGGCGCTCGCGCACCGACCTGTACGTGGTCGGCGGGCTGGCGGCCGTGGTCCTGTTCTTCATGGCCTGGAACATCACCGGCTTCCCGACCGCGACCGACGACGAGGGCACCTACCTCGCCCAGGCGTGGGCGGTGCAGAACGGCCAGGGCCTGGCCCACTACACCTACTGGTACGACCACCCGCCGCTGGCCTGGATCCAGCTCGCCGGCCTGGCCTGGCTGCCGGCGATGCTCTTCCCCGATCTGATCGCCGTGGCCGCCGGCCGGATCGCGATGCTGCCGGTCGTCGCGGCCAGCCTGGTCCTGGTCTACGTGATCAGCCGGCGGCTGGAGCTCTCCCGCTGGGCTGCCGCGCTCGCGCTGCTCACCTTCGGGCTGTCCCCGCTGTCCATCACCATGAACCGGCAGATCTACCTGGACAGCTTCGCCGTCGCCTGGATGCTCGCCGCGCTGGCCCTGGCCCTGTCGCCACGCAAGCACCTGTGGCACTACGCGGCCGCCGGGGCCGCGACCGCGGTGTCGGTGCTGTCCAAGGAGACGATGCTGCTCACCGCCCCGGCGGTGCTGGTGGCGATGTGGCAGAACGCCGCGAAGACGTCCACCCGGCCGTGGGCCTTCGGCGGTTACACCAGCGGCATCGTGCTGGTCGGCGTCTTCTACCCGCTCTACGCCCTGCTGCGCGGTGAGCTGTTCCCCGGCGAGGGGCACGTCTCGCTCATCGGCGCCTGGCAGTTCCAGCTCATGTCGCGATCAGGCTCCGGCACGGTCTTCGACGAGGGTTCCGGCTCGCACTCGCTGATCACCTCGTGGCTCTACTACGACACGGTGATCCTGGCCGCCGGGCTCGTGGCCACGGTGATCGCACTGGCCGTGCGGCGGCTGCGGGCGCCCGCGATCGCCGCGACGATCCTGGCGGTGGTCGCCCTGCGCCCCGGCGGCTACCTGCCGGCCATGTACGTGGTGCAGATCCTGCCCTTCTTCGCCATCGTCATCGCCGGCGTGACCGACGAGGGCGTACGGCGGCTCGAGCCGCAACGGTCCTGGTGGCGCTGGGCGATCCTCGGCGTGGCGGCGGCGACGGCCCTGACCCTGGTGCTGCCCCGCTGGTACGTCGGCGACCGCCGCGCCCTGACCACCGACGACAACGCTCAGTACGTGGCCGCGGCGACCTACCTGCGCGACGAGCTGCCGGACCCGGAGCGGGCCACCATCGTGGTCGACGACGTGCTCTGGATCGACTGCGTCGACGCCGGTTTCCAGCGCGAGAAGGTCATCTGGTTCTACAAGCTCGATCTCGACACGGCCGTCGCCAGGACCCTGCCCGACGGCTGGCGCGACGTCGACTACATCGTGTCCACCCCGGCCCTGCGCCAGGACCCCGGCTCCCTGCCCACGGTGACCAAGCTGCTCACGAACTCGACGCCGATCGCGACGTTCGGTCCCGAGGACGGACGCATCGAGATCCGCCGGATCGACAAGGAGAAGCCATGACACTCACCGCTGGAGGACGTGCGTCGGGCCGGGTCCGGATGATGCCGGGCGCGATCGGCGAGGTGCAGGTGGCGACGGCGCTGCGGCAGACCGTCGTCATCCCCACCTTCAACGAGCGGGAGAACATCGCCGCCCTGCTGGAACGGCTCGTCGCGGTGCTGCCGGAGAGCGACACCGAGATCGTGTTCGTGGACGACAGCACCGACGACACCCCCGACGTGATCCGGGCCGCCGCCCGGACCTGCCCGATCCCGGTCCTCGTGCACCACCGCGAGCACAGCACCGGCGGCCTCGGCGGGGCCGTCGTCGAGGGCATGCGGCTGGCCCGGGGCGCCTGGATCGTGGTCATGGACGCCGACCTGCAGCACCCGCCGGAGATCGTGCCGGACCTGATCGCGGCGGGCCTGCGCGACGGCGCCGACCTGGTGATCGGCACCCGGTACGCGGGCGGCGGCACCACCGACGGCCTGTCCGACGGCTACCGCAAGCTCATCTCCGGTGGCTCCACGCTGGCCACCAAGATGATCTTCCGCAACTCACTGCTCCAGGTCAGCGACCCGATGAGCGGGCTGTTCGCGGTGCGCACCAGCTCGTTGCAGGTCGACGAGCTGCGCCCGCTGGGCTACAAGGTGCTGCTGGAGCTGGTGGTCCGCAACCGGCCCGGCCGCATCGTCGAGGTGCCGTACACGTTCCAGCAGCGGCACGCGGGCGAGTCCAAGTCGACGGTGGCCGAGGGCGTGCGCTTCCTCAAGCACCTGGCCATCCTGCGCTTCGGCGCGGAACGCACCCGGATGCTGGCCTTCGCCCTGATCGGGGTGTCCGGCCTGCTGCCCAACCAGCTCGCCCTGTGGCTGCTGGCCCACGTGGCCGGAGTGCACTACCTGGCGGCTGCCGTGCTGGCCAACATGATCGCGGTCGGCTGGAACTTCGCCCTGACCGACACCCTGCTCTACCGCAACCGCCGGCACCGCAGCCTGGCCGGCCGGCTCACCCGCTTCTTCGCCATGGGCAACGCCGACCTGCTGCTGCGGATCCCGCTGCTGGCCCTGCTCGTCGACGGCCTGCACGTCGGGGTGCTCGTGGCCAACCTGATGACGCTCGTGACGTCCTTCGTCGTGCGCTTCCTCATCCTCGACAAGGTCATCTACCGGGCCAAGCCCAGGGCCACCGCTTTGGAGAACGCATGAACCGTCGTCCCCTGCCCCTGCTGAGCCGGCGTGACCGGGTCCGGATCGCCCAGGTCGTCATCGTCACGCTGGTGCTCGTCCTGGCCGTGCCCGGCAAGTCCTTCGCCGGGGCCAACCTGCTGAGCAACCCCGGCCTCGAGGTCGTCGACTCCACCGGCTTCCCGGTCTGCTGGGAGCAGTCCGGCTGGGGCGACAGCACCCACAAGTACGAGGTGACCCACACCGCGCCGCACAGCGGCGCGAACGCCATGAAGGTCACCGTCTCGGCCATCACCAGCGGCGACCGCAAGGCGCTGATGCTGGAGAACCCGTCCTGCGCGCCGAACGTCACGCCGGGCCACCAGTACGACGTCTCGACCTGGTACAAGACCACCACGCCGAACACGGTCATGACGATGTTCCGGCACGACGTGGCCCAGGGCTGGGTCTACTGGACCGATCTGGCCACGCTGACCACCACCACCGCCTGGAAGCAGAAGACGGTCCGCACCCCGCCGGTGCCGGCCAACACCGACCAGATCGTCTGGGGCGTCACCATCTACGGCGTCGGGGTGCTGCAGACCGACGACTACGCGATGGTGGACGCCACCCAGGCCGCGCCCGGCACCTCGTGCAGCGCGGGCCCCGCCTGCACGGCCGGCGCCTGGCAGGTCATGCCGTTCAACTCCCCGGTGCGCGGCATCCACGCCGTGGTGCTCAAGAACGGCAACGTGCTGCTGGTGGCCGGCTCCGGCAACGACCCGGCCGCCTTCGCCGCCGGCACCTTCAAGACCGCGGTCTACAACCCGCGCAACGGTACGTTCGCCGACGTGCCGACTCCGGCCGACCTGTTCTGTTCCGGCCACGTCCAGCTGGCCGACGGCCGGGTGCTGATCATGGGCGGCAACAAGGACTACCCGGCCGCCGACGGCAGCCACGGCTACAAGGGCCTGAAGGACTCGTACATCTTCGACCCGGACACCATGGCGTACACCAAGGTCAACGACATGACCGCCGGGTCCTGGTACCCGTCGGCCACGGTCCTGGGCAACGGCGACGTCATCTCGCTCGGCGGCCTCGGCGAGGACTCCGGCGGCACCGTGGCGACGCAGTACTTCAAGAACAGCGAGCAGCGCTGGCTCGGGCTCAACGAGGCCAACCAGACCTGGAGCTTCTGGGGCCTGTACCCGTCGATGGTGCTGATGCAGGACGGGCGGCTGTTCTACACCGGCAGCCACGTCTTCGGCAACGGCCTGCCCGGCACCGGCTCCTCGATCTACGACTACACCGCCAACACCATCACCCCCGTCACCGGCCTGCAGCGCAAGGACGAGCGGGACCAGTCGATGAGCGTGCTGCTGCCCCCGGCCCAGGACCAGCGGGTGCTGACCATCGGTGGCGGCAACATCGACAGCAACCCGGACGCCAACCGGCTCACCGACCTGATCGACCTCAAGCAGGCCACCCCGGTCTACAAGCCCGGGCCGCTGCTGCCCAGCGGCAAGATGACCGGCGGGGTCGCGCAAACGGCGGCGCAGGGCAAGATGTACGTCTCGGCGGTGCTGCTGCCCGACGGCAAGGTCTTCGAGACCGGCGGCGCGCTGCACAACCGGGCCGACCCGGTGTACGAGGCGTCCATGTTCAACCCGGCCACCAACACGTTCACGCCGGGCATGGCCACCGACCCGGTGCCGCGCGGCTACCACTCGTCGGCGTTCCTGCTGCCGGACGGGCGCGTCATGTCCGTCGGCGACAACCCCGGCGACGGTACGTTCGACATGCGCGTCTCGGTCTACTCCCCGCCGTACCTGTTCAAGGGCGGGCGGCCGCAGATCCTCAGCATGGCCGGGGCGCAGTGGCCGTACGGCACCACCAAGCAGATCACCGTGGACGGTCCGATCCTCAAGGCCTCGCTGATCCGCCCGGAGGCCGTGACCCACTCCAGCGACCCCAACCAGCGCTACGTCGACCTGCCGATGACCGTCACCGGCAACACGATCGGCCTCAACCTGACGAGCAACCCCAACCTGGCCCCGCCCGGCTGGTACATGCTCTACGTGGTCGGCACCAACGGCGTCCCGTCGGTCGCCCAGTGGGTGCAGGTCAAGTGACGCGCGTCCGCCGCAGCGTGCTGGCGCTGGCCGTACTCGGGGTGCTCGGCGTCGTGGCCGCCGGGATCTGGCTGGTCGCGGCGCCGGGGAAGCAGGACGCTGCCCCGGTGGCCGCGCCGGCCCCCCGGCCGACCGACAGCAGCTGGCCCGGCCTCGCCGCCGGACCGTCCGTCGCGGCGTCGGTGCCGCCGGCCGCGGACACTCCCGCGGTGCCGTCGTCACCGGACGCGCCGGCCGGCGGCCCGGCCGAGCCGGTGGCCGAGCCGTTCGTGCAGAACTACGCCGGCCAGCCGGGGGTGAAACCGCTCAAGCCGCTGCCGTCCCCGACCAAGAAGCATTACGTACGGCCGAACGTGGACGGCTGCGACCACAACTACGGCGAGGTCACCCAGTGCGTCCCGTGGACGTTCCCGCCGGGCACCACGGACAAGTGCGCCTGGCTGGCCGAGCATGGCTTCAAGAAGCTGAAGGTGGCCGCCGCGGACCGGCAGAAGCTGGACACCGACGGCAACAAGATCGCGTGCGACAACTGACCGGCCGCCATCCGGTCAGCCCGCCATCACCCGGCGGTGCACGGCGGTGACGGCAGCACGGGCCGAGACGAACGACCCGTGCTGCCGAGCCACCTCGTGACGGACCCGGTCCCCGGCGAAGCACACCCGCCCGGTCGCAGCAGATGTCACTGACCTCTGTCGATGCCAGGCCCGGCCGATAGCGGCGGAGATTCGAAGAGCGTCAGTTCGAGCAGATCCGGCTCGACGGCCAGCCGGTGCGCGGTCTGGTGCATCCAGTGCAGATACACGGCATAGCGGTACGGACTCCAGGCGCGGGACCGGCCCTTGGCGGTGACCAGGTACGGCATCTTCGTCAGCCGGTGCACGGCGGTGGCCAGCCGGTGATCCAGGATCAGGGCGCCCGGCGTGGTGAAGTAGAGGAACTTGGTGAAGAACGCCGGGCCGTACCCGCCGAGCCGGCCCCACGCCGCATCGCCGGTCGGGGCGCGCTGCTTGGGGTCGTGACCGCCGTACAGGATCGCGTAGGCGGCGATCGGGTCCTGCGCCGAGGCCGCGCGCCCCAGTGACCGTTCGAGGTCGGTCCCGGCCAGCTCGAGGATGGTGCGGCAGCGGGTGGGGCCGTACCCGCGCTTGCCGCTGCCCCAGACGAAGCTCGCGGTGAAGACATCGACCACCGATCCCCGGGCCGCGATGTCGAAGACCTCGCCGCGGGAAATCCTCCCCGCACGGGTGACGGTCATGCCGTCGATCAGCTCGGCCCACTTCGCGGGAGCGAACGAGATCGACTGGCCGCGCCAACCGTGTTGGCCGAGCCTTGTCCTTTCGGCGGCGACCTGAGCAGCCAGCTGCCGCAGATCGGCTTCGCTCAGAGCGTGGTCGGCGGCCTCGCGGCGAGCTTCCTGATCGTGTTCGTAGGTCACCTGAGGAACTCTGGCATCCCGGCATGCGCTTCGGCACGAGGCGGTTCGGCCAGAAGATCGTGGCGGTTCACCACCGTGTCCGACCGATACGCCGGGCGATGAGCCGGTTCTGTGCTCGCCGTTCCCGCCGGTGTGTTCCAGAGCTTCCGCGTCGCGTTTTCTCCTCGAACTGGCGACGCGTCCGGAACGGGTCGTGCTTCCCCCACGCATCGATCAAAGACGATAGGGTCGGGCCGGTATCTGGTTCCGAGTGCCGGAGGCGTGCGTCGATGCGTTCCGTTCGATTCCTGGTGCGTGCCCTGGCCGCCGGCACCGCCCTGCTCACAGTGGTCGCCGGGGCGTCGGCCGCGCAGGCTGCTCCCGTGACCGGCACCGAGCCGACCTACGACTACACCCAGGCTGTGCGTGAGCGGGTGTGGGTGCAGACCACCGTGGACAGTGACGCCGACGGGCAGCCCGACCGGGTCGCCGTACGGATCATCCGGCCGCGGACCGAGCGCCGGGTGCCCGTCATCTTCCAGGCCAGTCCGTACTACGCCGGGCTCAACGACGTACCGAATCATGACGACATCGACCAAGACGGCGCCGGCGCGCGCCGCAGTGGGCTGACCGGCGCCGACCGGGCGGCCGAGACCGTGACCTTCGCCGGCTACCTGGACAACTATTTCGTGCCCCGCGGTTACGCCGTCGTCTTCGCCGACAGTCTCGGCAGCGGCGGGTCGGACGGGTGTCCCACCTCCGGCGGGCGCAACGAGACGCTCGGCATGAAAGCCGTCGTCGACTGGCTCAACGGGCGGGCCGCCGCGTTCGACGAGGCCGGCGCGCCCGTACGGGCCGGGTGGTCGACCGGGCGCACCGGCATGATCGGAGTGTCCTACAACGGCACGCTGCCCAACGCCGTCGCCGCCACCGGGGTGCGGGGGCTGGAGACGATCGTGCCCATCGCCGCCATCTCCAGCTGGTACGACTACTACCGGGCCAACGGTGGGGTCGTGGCTCCGGGCGGGTTCCAGGGTGAGGACACCGACGTGCTCGCCAGGGCGGTGCTCACCCGTGCGCATCCCGAGGTCTGCGCCGACGTCATGGCCGCGATCGAACGTGACCAGGACCGGATCACCGGCGACTACAACCGTTTCTGGGCCGAGCGGGACTACCTGCGCGACGTCGACAAGGTACGCGCCAGCGTGCTGCTCGTGCACGGGCTGCACGACGACAACGTGCGGACGTCGCAGGCCGGGCAGTGGTGGGACGCGCTCGCCAGGCGGCACGTGCCGCGCAAGATCTGGCTGCACCAGGCCGCGCACACCGACCCGTTCAACGTCCGGCGCGCCGAGTGGCTCAGCACGCTGCACCGCTGGTTCGACTACTGGCTCTACCGGATCGACACCGGCGTCATGCGCGAGCCGATGGCCGACGTCGAGGTCGCGCCGACCGTCTGGCGTACCGCCCGGTCCTGGCCCGTGCCGGGCACCCGGCCGACCGCCATGTTCCCGGGCGCGGGCGGCACGCTGAGCCGCGCGCCGTCCGGCCTCGGCACCCGGGAGTCGTTCGTCGACGATCCGGCGCGGACCGCCGAGCAGCTGGCCGACGACGAGCTCGCCGCCGACCCGAACAGGCTGGCCTACCTGTCCGAGCCGCTGACCCGCGAGACCCGGCTCTCCGGCACGCCGAAGGTCACCGTCCGCGCCGACGTGGACGGCCCGTCGCCCTATCTCACCGCGCTGCTGGTCGACTACGGTCCGGCCGACCGCTTCGCCGGGCTGCGGTCGCTGCCCGTGCAGGACTGCGTCGGCCCCGGCATCCCGGAGGATCCGGGCTGCTTCAACCGCCGGGAGTACGTGACCACGCGCACCGACTCGGAGATCGTCACCCGGGGCTGGCTCGACGTGCGCAACCGGCTCTCCGCCGCGCGCAGCACGCCGGTGCGCGCCGGCCGGACCTACACCTTCAGCTGGAACCTGCAGACCCAGGACCACGTGTTCGCGGCCGGGCACCGGATCGGCCTCGTGCTCATCTCCACCGAACGCGACCACACGCTGCGCTACCCGGCCGGCACCGAGGTCGGCGTCCGGCTCGGCGTGTCCCGGGTGATGCTCCCGCTGTCCCGCTGATCCGCCCCCGGAGAGGCCGGGAAAAAGTCATCCGATCGGGCCGAACGATTCGCCGATCCACTCCGTAGTCATGTCCGAGGCGTTACGTAACGCGTACGCACCGTCGATCGGACAGCGGGGGCTGTTATGACCAGTGTCATCGACCAGCATCACCTTCAGCCGAGTTCGTCCTGGTGGGAGCGCCAGGGCGACCTGATCATGCGGCGGCCGTTCAACGAGTGGACCTTCACCCACATGAACTGGTTGCTGCCGACCGAGCGGGTGGCCCGGGGCCCGGTGCACCGGCAGCTGCCGGGCCGGTCCCGCCCGCTCGACGTGACGTACACCTTCGGCGGCGCCGAGCTGAGCCTGGCCGACCTGCACCGCCGGACCTTCACCACCGCCTTCGTCGTGCTGCACCGCGGCGAGCTCGTGCACGAGTCGTACCCCGGTGCCTTCGCCGGCCCGCGGGCCCGCTTCCAGCTCTTCTCCCTGTCCAAGTCGCTGACCTCGATGCTGGTCGGCATCGCCCGGGCCGACGGCGCGATCGGCGCCCTGACCGACCGGGTGATCGACTACCGGCCCGACTTCGCCGGTACGGCCTACGAGTCCGCCACCCTCGCCGACCTGCTGGCGATGAGCAGCGGCGTCGGCGACATCGAGCAGTGGGACGTGCCCGGCACGGACATCAAGCGCTTCGAGGAGGCCTGCCTGGGCCGCGGCAGCGTCGAGGACGTGCTGCGGTCGGCCCGGCGCACCGGGGCGCCGGGGGAGCGGTTCAACTACTCCACCCTCGACGCGCAGCTCATCGGCTGGGTGCTCGAGGCCGCCACCGGCCGGTCCCTGGCCCGGTACGCCGCCGACCGCCTGTGGAGCCGGATCGGCGCCGACCGCGACGCCTACTACTGGCTCTCCCGGTCCCGCCCGCGTACGGCGATCGGCGGCGGCTCGTTCAACGCGACCGCGCGGGACGTGGCCCGGCTCGGGCTGCTGATGGCCCACGACGGCGTCCTGGACGGCGAGCAGATCGTCCCCCGCGACTGGGTGGCCCGCACCGGGGTCCGCGACGTTCCGCATCTGGCGATCGGGGCGCTCGGCCCGAGCGGCTACGACCACTACGGCTACGCCAACCAGTGGTGGACGCTGGACGGTGGCGCGTTCACCGGGCTGGGCGTGCACGGGCAGTACCTGTTCGTCGACCCGGCGGCCGACGTGGTGATCGTCAAGTGCAGCGCCTGGCCGACCGAGGACGACGCGGAGCGGGACGCGGAGACCGTCGCCGCGCTGCGCGCGATCACCGCCCGGCTGAGCGGGCGGTCACCGAGCCTGGTCGGCTAGGGCGGCGAGGACCGCGGTGCGGGCCTGCTCATCCGCGAGACCGGGCAGGCCCGACGTGTACGGCTTCAGCGCGGCGAGCAGGGCCACGCGGGGGTCCGCGTCCCGTACGCCCCGCAGGGCGGTGAGGAACCAGGGGAACGCGGAGTCACGCCCTGCCCGTCGGCCGGCGGCCAGCCACTCGCGCACCTGCCTGCCCAGCGGGGAGTCCGGTGTCACGGGGCCGGTGGAGGCGATGGCCGGCAGGAGGCCGGGGGTGTCCGCGAGGCCCAGGACCGTTGCCTGCCGGCGTACCTCCGCGACCGCGACGGACCGCTGCAGCTGCGGCGCCGCGGCCTCCGCGGCGGCGACCAGCTCGGCGGCGTACGGGAGCCGCCGGCCGGCGCGCAGCAGGTCTCCGGCGGTGACCGGGGTGACGAACCAGGGTTCCAGCTCGGCCGAGATCCGCGCGGCCGACAGGGGCTGGTCCGGGAGCCGGGCGCCGGTGATCCGCTGGGCCAGCACGATCGCCCGGGCCTCGGCGTCCGGCCAGGTGGGCTCGTACTCGTCGGTCGGCGCGCGCAGGCCCAGCGCGTCCATCAGGTGGCGCAGCATGCCGGGGTCGGCCCCCCAGACCGTCTCCTCGGCCGGGTAGCCGGGGTCGAAGCCGATGATCGTGGTGCCGTCGACCGCGTAGCCGAAGTGCGCGGCGGCGTCGTCGTGGCGCAGCACCGAGACCGCCGCGCTGCCCCGCGAGGCCGCCTCCAGCAGGCCGTGGTCGGCGCCCAGAACCCCGCCGGGCTCGATCACCACCGACCAGGCGCCGAGCTCCAGGGCTACGGCGACCCCGGGGGATCCGGCCGCGGCGGACTGCTGCCGCCCGGTCACCTCCGCGGGCGCGCGTTCGCGGAGAGTGTCCGGGGATCCGCCCAGCCGGCGCAGGGCCGTCGCGGCGTCGGCGTCCTTGACGTAGGTCAGGCAGAACGTCGGCCCGAGCTGGTCGCGGAGCACCCGGGCGTGCGCGAGGTCATCCACAGCAGTGCAGCCTAGGCCCGGTCAGGGAACGTATCGTCGGGGGATGGACCGCGACGACACCCTGCGACACCTGCGGGCCGAGGCCCGGACCCAGGTGGAGCGGCTCGACCAGGAGCTGCGCGAGCTCTTCGCGGCCTCGGAGAGCTCGAACGCCGACGACGAGCACGACCCCGAGGGCAGCACCATCGCGTTCGAGCGGGCGCAGCTCACCGCCCTGCTCGCCGCCGGCCGGCGGCGCATCGCCGATCTCGACGACGCCCTGGACCGCTCGGCGGCCGGCACCTACGGCGGCTGTGAACGCTGCGGCCGGCCGATCCCGGCCGAGCGGCTCGCCGCCCGGCCGTTCGCCACCACCTGCGTGACCTGCGCGGCTCAGTAGCGGAAGGTGGCGACCAGGCCGCTCAGCTCGGTCGACATCCGGGCCAGGTCCGCCGTCGCCTGCTGGGTCTCCGTGACGCCCTGACTGGTGAGCCGCGCGGCTTCGGCGACGCCGGTGATGTTCTGGGCGATCTCGCCGCTGCCGGTGGCCGCCTCGGCCACACTGCGGTTCATCTCCGCGGTCGTGGCCGTCTGCTCCTCCACGGCCGAGGCGATGGTGGTCTGGAAGTCACTGATCCGCGAGATCACCGCGCTGATCTCCTCGATCGCCAGCACCGCCCCGCTGGTGTCGGCCTGGATGGCCTGCACCCGCCGGGAGATGTCCTCGGTCGCGCGGGCGGTCTCCTGGGCGAGGTCCTTGACCTCGGAGGCGACCACGGCGAAGCCCTTGCCCATCTCGCCGGCCCGGGCCGCCTCGATGGTCGCGTTCAGAGCCAGCAGGTTGGTCTGCTCGGCGATCGAGGTGATGACCTTGATGACGTTGCCGATCTCGGCCGAGGACTCGCCGAGCTTGCCCATGGTGGCCGAGGTCGCCGCGGTGACGCTGACGGCCTCTTCGGCGACGCGGGCGGCCTCGGTGGCGTTCTGCGAGATCTCCCGGATCGACGCACCCATTTCCTCGCTACCGGCCGACACTGTGTCGACACTGCGTGAGATCTGCTCGGCGGCGGCCGACACCGCCTGCGCCTGGGACGAGGCCTCCTCGGCCGACGCGGCGATCTGCATCGTCGTGCCGGTCATCTGCTCCGACGCGCTGGCCAGAGAGGCCGCCGACCCGTCGATCGTGGTCACCGTCTGACGCAGCCGGTCGACGGCGGAGTCGAGCGCCCGGCCCATCTGGCCCGGCTCGTCGCGGGAGGTGAGGCCGCTGGTGCGGGTCAGGTCGCCGGCCGCGAGCGCCTCGCACACCTCCTTGACCCGGCCCAGGGCCTGGACGATGCGGCGGGCCACCAGCGCACCGAGGGCCAGCGCCAGCAGCACCCCGACGACCAGGATGATGATGGCGGTGAGCCGGCTGGTCTCATAGCCCGACTTGGCCGAGGCGGCGTTCTTGGCCGCGTCGGCCGTCTCCGAGTTGTCGAGCGTCTGCAGATCCGCGTAGAGCGGGGTGAGCAGCGGCGTGGTCTTGGCGTCGCGCAGTTTGTTCCAGGTGACCAGGTCCTTCTTCGCTCCGGTCGGGAGCATCTCTTCCCGCGCGATCTTGACGTATGTCGCGAAGGCCGACTCCACCTTGGCGACGAGGGCCGGATCTCCGGCCGGCCCGCTCGCCCGGTAGGCCGCGAGCGCGGCGGCGAAGGTGTCGGCGTCCTTGTTGTAGGCATCGCCGAACTTGGCGGTCGTGGCGGGATCGAGCGCGAGCGCCTGGTTGGCCAGGTTGGCCCGGGCCCGCCAAGCCGCGGTCTGCATGTCGCCCAGGGAGCCGACGCTCGCCACGTTGCTCTGATAAATCCGCTGAGCCGAGGCGCTGGCGTCGCTCAGCGACAGGATGCCGTTGATCCCGACCACCACGGCCACCAGGGCCGCGACGGCGACGGCCGAGAGCACCTTGAGGTTGACACTGAGGTCGGCGAACGACGGCCGGCCGCGCGAGGCAGCCGGAGCGGTAGGCGTGGTCATGACCTCACTATCGCCATCGCGCCCGGCGCGCGGGCCGACTTCGCGAATTTTCGGGCACCGGACGCCGCGTCCAGCGCCGCTCGGGCCGGTCCCGCCCCCGGTGCTGCGGGGGCGGGACCGGCGGGTCAGCGGCGCAGGTGCCGGGGGATCGAAGGGGGAACGGACGCGGTCCGGGCCGAGCTCGCCGGGGGCGTCGCCAGCTCGGGCCGGGTCGGGCTGAACAGCCAGGCCTGGAACAGCGCGTCCAGGGACCGGCCGGAGATCCGCTCGGCCAGGGTGATGAACTCCGGTGTGGTGACGCTGTCACCGCGCCGGGTCGAGGCCCAGGTGCGCAGGATCCTGAAGAAGGCCTGGTCGCCGACCTCCATGCGCAGCGCGTGCAGGGTCATGGCGCCGCGCAGGTACACCGGGTAGTCGAACAGGTGCTCCGGGCCGGGATCGCCGATCGGCAGCGTCCAGAACTCCGGGAAGAGGCCCTCGTAGTTGATGTCGAAGATCTCCTGCTCGGTGCCGTGCTTCTCGCGCGCGCTCCACAACCACTCGGCGTACGTCGCGAAGCCCTCGTTGAGCCAGATGTCCTGCCATCTCGCCACCGCCAGGCTGTCGCCGTACCACTGGTGGGCCAGCTCGTGGACCACCACGGCGTCGCCGGACTCGGGGCTGCTGAAGAAGACCTGGGCGTAGACCGGGCGGGTCTGGTTCTCCAGCGCGAAGCCGAACCGGTCCGAGCTGTCGACGATGCCGCCGGCGGCCGAGAACGGGTACGGCCCGAAGTTCTCGGCCAGGAAGGAGATGATCTCCGGCTCGCGGGCCAGCGACCCCGCGGCCCGGTCACCGACGGTCGGCGGGAACTGGTCCACCGAGCCGGCGATCCAGGTGTTCGGGTTGGCCGGGCTGCCGGGCGGGGGACCGCCGGGGACCCAGCCGTCCAGGGTGTCACCGTCGGCCTCGAAGGACGTCGTGCCCTGGCCGGTGGAGACCACCACGTCGTCGACGAACGCGCCCGCCTCCGTGACGGCCTGATCGTTCACCGAGCTCAGGGACACCTCGATCTGCTTGCCCGCGTAGCCGGACAGGTCGATCGACCACGCCTCGTAGCCGTCGCTCTTGCCGGTCGCCGCGTGCCAGGTGCCGGTGGTGCCCGGCGCCGCGCAGGTGTCGTCCGGGCCGGGCGTCAGGTAGTGGGTCAGGAACGGGTAGGTCTGCGGTCCGTAGAAGCAGAGCGCCGAGGCCTCCGAGCTGGTGTGCCCGTTGGCGTCCGGCAGGGTGGTCCAGTCGTCCGCCCCGGCGGTGTGCGCCTCGACGAAGAAGTAGTCCCACTCCGGCTCGGTGTCGCGGGTGACGTGGAAGTTCAGCGTCGCCCCGCCGGCGGGCACGTCGACGGTGTGGGTGAGCCGCTTGTACGCCGGCTCGCCGTCCTGCGTGAACGCCACCTGCGTGCCGGTGCGCGGTGCCGCGGCCGGCTTGAACAGCTTCGGATCCAGCGCGTCCAGGTACTCCACCCCGGCCTTCTTGTATTTCTTGACCTGATACTCGCCGACCGTGGCGGTGGCCAGGTACGGCGCCATCGGCTCGCTGGCCTGCCAGGTGGTGGTGGTCCAGCCGTGCCGGGTGCTGGTGCCGACCAGCACCCCGTTCGAGATGGACCGCAGGCCCCGCGGCGCGGTGATCCGGGTGGTGAAGGAGGCCTTGTCCAGGGGATGGTCGTTGACCGGGAACCAGGTCGAGGCGACCTCGGGCTGCCCGACGATGACCATGCCGTCGTCGGTGGTGAAGACCCCGGACGAGCCCAGGTTGGGGTCGTCGATGAGCTGCGGGACGCCGTCGTAGCGGGCCACCACGGTGAACGTGCGGCCCTTGCGCAGCCCACGCTGCGGCGTGACGGTGAGCTCGCCGTTGGCCCGCTGCCAGGCCGCCGGGCGACCGTCCACGGTCAGCGACCGCAGGGTCAGGCCGTCGAAATCGAGGTTGAACGCGGACAGGTGCTGGGTGGCGCGGGCGGTGATCGTGGCCGTGCCGGCCAGCACGTCGGTGGCCGGCGTGTATCTGATGTCCAGGCCGTAATGGCGTACGTCGTAACCGCCGTTGCCGGCCAGCGGGAAGTAGGGGTCACCGATGCCCGGCGCACCGGGCCGGAACGGGGTGGGTTGCGCGCCGGCGGGCGCGACCGCCGCCAGCACCAGAGCGATGACGACGGTTGAGATGAGGGCGACTCTGCGCATCCAGGACCTCCACGCGGCATTGCGGGCGATCCCCGGACGCTAGCCCCGGCCCGGCCGGCCGGGCGACCCCGAGTACCTAAATCGGACAGTACTCAGTCGCCGAGCCGCCGCGCGGTGATCTCCATACCCGTGGCCCGCAGCCGCTGGACCAGAGCGTCACCGATCCCGGTGGCCGGCGTCAGCACCCCGCCCGCGGTCTCCGGCAGCTCCGCGCGGTCCAGGGCCAGGGCCAGCGCCGACTCGCCGAGCATGACCGCGGTGGCCTGGTAGCCGGGGTCACCCTTGGCCCGGAACCGGGCCGTGTAGCGGGCGCCCGTGCTGGTCGTGGTGAACAGGTCCATGGTGAAGTGGCCGCGCTGGCGGGCCCGCTCGTCCGGCCCGTCGCCGGGCTTGGGCAGGATCCGGTCCAGCAGGAACCGGGTCGGCGGCAGGGAAAGACCGACGACCAGGGCGCCGAGCCCGGCCTTGGTGCCCGCGGCGAGCACCGGCGACAGCGGCGAGGTGCCGGTGCTCATCGCCTCGCGGTAACGGAACGCCCGCCCGTACGCGTGGCCCCGCAGGGCGTTGCTGCGCCGCACCACCCGCGAGTTGTAGGACGCCATCACGAACGGTCCCAGGCTGCCGCGCAGCGACGGGTCCACCTCCGAGCCCCGCAGCAGCACCATGTCCTCCTGCCGGCCCAGGTCGGGCTCGTCGGCCGGGTCCGGGCTCAGCGAGTACGGGCTCGCGACCAGCCGCCGCAGCGCCTTGTCCCGGCGGACCACGTCGAGCTGGTGGCGCATGGAATCGATGGTGCCGCCGCTGACCCCGCCACGGAGGCTGGTGACCACGAGAGTGGTGTCGGTCAGCTCGCCGGCGCCGTCGGCCTGAACCTGCTGCCACAGCACGTGCACCCCGAGGTCCGACGGGATGGAGTCGAAGCCGCAGGAATGCACGATCCGGGCGCCGGTCGAGCGGGCCGGCTCGTGGTTCTCGTCGGCGCTGGCCCGGGCGAAGATGACCTCCCCGGTCAGGTCGACGTAGTCGGTGCCGGCAGCGGCGCAGGCGTGCGCGAGGGCGCGGCCGTATTTCGCGTACGGGCCGACGGTGGTGATCACGACGTGCGCGGCGGCGGCCAGCCGCTCGACCGCGGCGACGTCGGCGGAGTCGGCCACCAGCAGCGGCCAGTCCACCCCGAGCCGGGACCGGACCGCCTCGAGCCGCTCGGCGGACCGCCCGGCCAGGGCGATCCGGGTGCCGGCGGGCGCGTGCCCGGCCAGGTGTGCGGCCGTCAGCTGCCCGACGAAGCCGGTGGCCCCGTAGACGACGATGTCGAGGTCGCGGACCCGGGCGGCGGCTTGATCACTCATGGTCGATCATTGTCCGGCACCCCGCCCGGGCCCGCTCGTCCGGGCGCCCGCTCAGTCCGGCAGCTTGACCCCGGACAGCTCGGCGCAGGCCGCCAGCAGCTCCTCCTGCAGCTCCTCGCGGTACGCCGCCGGGTTGGCCCGCAGGTCACGGCGGCGCTTGAAGTAGTGGCCGGTGACCAGGGCTGCCGGGTCGTCGCTGGTGGCCAGCCAGAGCTGCGTCTCGGCCCCGGCCGGCAGCTCGTCGGTCGCGCCGGCCCCGCCCATCCGGGTCTTGATCCAGCCCGGGTCGACCGCGTTGCTCAGCACCTCCGGCCGGCGCCGGGCCACCGCGAAGGCCAGCATCACGTCGTAGAGCTTGGAGTCGCTGTACGCCTGCATGCCGTCCCAGTCGCGGCCCTGCCACTGCAGGTCGTCGAGGCGGGGGACACCGCCGGACTCCAGCCCGGAGGTCAGGTAGACCAGCCGGGCCGGCCAGGGGATCAGGGCGGTCAACACGTACGGCGCCAGCACGTTGACCTGGAAGATGCGTTCCAGGCCGTCACCGGTGCGCACGGGCGCGTCCTGGCCCCCGCCCACCCCGGCGTTGTGGATCACCACGTCGTACGGGCCGACCGCCGCCGCCTGCTCGGCCAGCGCCCGGGTCTCGGCCAGGGAGGTCAGGTCGCCTTGCACCACCGCGGCCGCCTGCGGCACCGCCGCCAG
Organism: Actinoplanes sp. NPDC048967; assembly: GCF_040649415.1. Lineage (NCBI taxonomy): Bacteria > Bacillati > Actinomycetota > Actinomycetes > Micromonosporales > Micromonosporaceae > Actinoplanes > Actinoplanes sp. NPDC048967. The sequence continues at coordinate 320,995 of NZ_JBEZFL010000001.1, read as the reverse complement.
GGCCTGCGCGGCGCGTTCCTCGTTGCGGGCGTGCAGGACCACCCGGTGCCCGTCGGCCGCGAGCGAGCTCGCCGTCTGCCGTCCGATGCCGTCGCTGGATCCGGTCACCAATATCGTTGCCATGTCTGTCTGCTTCCCTCGTTGCGGTGCGCTGAACATCACCAGGTGACCCGGAGGTCGAGGCGGCTGGAGGCGGCCAGCGGGTCGTCGGCGTCGACGACCGCGATCAGCGCGGCCTCGTGCGGCCCGGCGGCGCGCACGGCGAGGCCCTCGATCTTGTACGGCCCGCCGGGCACCGCGGCCACCGCCAGCACCCGTTCGTCGTCCAGCAGGGCGATCGCGGCACCGACCACCGGACCGTCGTCGACCGGGTTGGGGGTGTCCTCCGCGGCGGCGGACACCAGCAGCCGGCCGTCCGGCAGGGCCACCGCGTCGGTGATCGCCGGCGCCACCCCGCCGACCGTGCCCAGGTCGTAGCGGCGGGGCCGGCTCACCTCGAGCGGCTCCCCGGCGAGCAGGGCGGACAGGTCGACGTCGACTGCCGCGGACGGCACGCCCGCCGCCGAGTTGCCCCGCTGGAACCAGCGCAGCCGGTCGCCGATCCGGGCCGCGCCCTCCAGGTTGAGCTGGTCCGGCGTGAGTCCGAGCGCCGCGGCGACCCGGTGGTACGCCGGGGCCAGGTCGACGGTGCGGAAGGCCCCCGGCCCGGTCACCAGGCAGGCGCGCATCCGGGCCGCGGTGGAGCCGGAGCCGAGCAGCAGCACGCCGCCGTCGACGGCCACCGCCGCCTCGAAGTCCGGCTTCAGGTGTTTGGTCCCCTCGGCCGAGCTGAAGGTCTCGTGGCCGTCGACCGCCGCGATCACCCGGATCGCGGTGACCCCGTCCGGCCGCAACCAGGCGGCGTGCGTGGCGTCGTCCTGGGCCACGAGCCAGCCGTCACCGAACGCGGCGATGGCCGAGGCAGCCCGCACCGGCACCCCGGGACCGAACCACAGCCGGGTCTCACTCTCGATCTCGACGCGCATCGTCATGTCCTCTCCGGGCGCATGCCGAACAAGAACCGGGTGATCCGGGTCCGCCGGACCAGCAGGTCGTACGCCCCGAACGTCAGGATGAACGAGATCGCCACGACGACGGCGTACTCGGCGATGATCGGGGCCCGCCACGGGACCACGAGACAGGCCACCACCACCACGACCGGCTGGTGCAGGACGTAGAACGGCAGGGCCGCCTCGGCCAGATAGCCGCGGGCGGAAGAGCCTTCCCGGGCCGGGCCGGCGGCAGCCGGTCGGGGCCGGTCGAGCAGTCCCAGCAGGGCGACCAGGGAGCACCAGCCGGACACGCTGAACAGCACCCGGGAGGCGACCGCCAGCGGCGACATGCCGGTGAACAGGTCCGTGCCCTCGCTGATGAAGCCGGGTGCGCTCGCCCCGAACGCGACGACGGCGAGGACCGCGGCGACCCGGGCGTGGCGGCGTAACGCGGCGGCGAACCGCTCGTCGGTGGCGAGCACGAAGCCGTACAGGAAGAAGAGCAGATAGGCCCACCGGCTCCAGGCCCCCAGGTCTTCCTCCAGGCCGAGCACCGCACTGACCAGGGCGATCGGGATCGCGGGCAGCAGCACGACGCCGGGCCGGCCGGCCGCGCGGGCGGCCCCGTCGACCGCGCGCCGCCGCGCGGTCGCCGGCACCCGGGCGACCGCCGCCACGAGCAGCAGCGAGAAGGCCAGCAGCAGCACCACGAACCACAGATGTCCGGTCTCGAACTCGTCTCCCCGCAGGACGAACGGGAAGTCGGCCGGCGCGAACCGCACATCGAGGAACCGGAGCAGGAACGACCAGTAGCTCTCGTCGTGGCCGGGCTCGGCCCTGAGCCGCAGCCACGGCGGCACCGGGACGATGGTCAGCGTGGCGAAGACCAGCGGCACACCCAGGCGCAGCAGCCGCTCGACGGCGAAGCCACCCGCCCCGCGCCGGCGCATCGAGTGCCGGGTGCCGATGCCCGCGACCAGGAAGAGCAGCGGCATCGCCCACACCACGGCCAGCCCGGCCAGCACGGTGGTGGCGCCGGTGGTCTGCTCGTTCTTGATGTAGTAGTCGTCGCTCGCGTCGAAGACCAGCGCCGCGTGGAAGAACACCAGGCCGTACACGACGACGATGCGCAGGGTGTCCAGCGCCGGGCGCCGTCCGGGTGTGGGCGGGCGGTGGCTGGGTACCGTCAACGCGTGTTCCTCATCTTCGGATTCAAGTCCTCGGACCGCCGGATCGCGGCCCCCACCCTGCTGCACGCCTACTGCGGTGCCACGGTGGCGCAGGTGCTGATCAAGCGCACCACCAAGTTCAGCCTCTTCTTCATCCCGCTGTTCCCGGTGCGCCCGGCCCGCTACTACATGCAGTGCACCAACTGCGGCGTCACCGAGGCGGTCGACGCGCAGCACGTGGCTCAGCTGACGGCCTAGGGGCGGGGCGGGGCGGCGGTGCTGCCGCGCAGCACAAGCTTCGCCGCCGCGTGCTCCACGAGCGGGCCGTCCCGGTCACCGTCGCGCAGCGCCAGCGACATCGCGCGGATGCCGATCTCCTCCAGCGGCAACCGTACGGTGCTCAGCGGCGGCGTCACGTCGACCGAGATGGGCATGTCGTCGAAGCCGATCAGGCTCACCTGCCCGGGCACGTCGATGCCGCGTTCGCGCAGGCAGGCCAGGGCGCCCACGGCCATGGAGTCGTTCAGCGCCGCGATGGCGGTCAGTGCCGGATTCTGCTCCAGCAGCGTCGCGGCCGCCGCGGCACCGCCGTTGCGGTCGAAGTCGGCGTAGATCACCTGCTTGGCGCCCAGCCGGTGTCCGTGCTCCTTGGCCGCGCGGCGCAGGCCGGCGAGGCGGTCGGTGGTCGTGGTCAGGTGCCGCGGCCCGGCGATGACCCCGATGGCGGTGTGGCCGAGCCGGTAGAGCGCGTCCCCGGCGAGGTAGCCGCCCGGCTCGTTCTCCGGCACCACGGCGTCACCGGCGTGCTCGTGCCGGCCGATCACCGAGACCCGGCCGCCGGTGCTCTGGTAGAGGCGCAGCTTGCCGTCCAATCGGGCCGTGATCGGCGCGTCGACGTAACCCGAGCCGGCCAGCACGATCGCGGCGGTCTGGTGGGCGTGCAGCAGGTCCACGTAGGCGAGCTCGCGCTCCGGGTCGCGGTAGCTGTTGCAGATGATGACCAGCCGGCCGTGGTCGGTGGCGACCCGCTGCAGGCCCCGGGTGATCTCGGCGAAGTACGGGTCCGAGACGTCGTGCACGATCACGCCGACGGCGGTGCGGTCGGCCCGGGCCAGCTGCTGCGCGTTGGCGTTCGGGACGAACTGCAGCTCGGCGACGGCCGCGAGGACGCGCTCGCGCAGCGCCTCGGCGACCGGCTTGGGGCTGTTGTTGATGATGCGGGACACGGTCGCGGTCGAGACCCCCGCCCGCCGCGCGACGTCCGCGAGAGTCGCCACGGAAGAGAACACTAGTCCATCAGCGGCGCGGAGCAACCGCTTGCCTGGAGTGTCCGCGCGCCGGTAACCTGCCGGGAAAGCGCTTACCTAGGGGGTCGGCCCATGTCCGCTCGCGTCCCGATCGGGATCGTCATGAACGGTGTCACCGGAAGGATGGGCTATCGCCAGCACCTGGTCCGTTCCCTGTTGGCCATTCGCGAGAGCGGCGGGCTGCCGCTGCGCGACGGCTCCGTGCTGTGGCCGGAGCTGCTGCTCGTCGGCCGCAGTGAGGCCAAGCTGCGGGACGTCGCCACCCGCCACGGCCTGACCGAGTGGACCACCGATCTCGGCGCGGCCCTGGCCCGCCCCGACATGCAGATCTACTTCGACGCCCAGGTGACCAGCGAGCGGGAGAAGGCCATCGGGCTGGCCATCGAGGCCGGCAAGCACATCTACACCGAGAAGCCGCTGGCGACCACGCTGCACGGCGCGATCGAGCTGGCCCGCTCGGCCGACGCGGCCGGGGTCAAGCACGGCGTGGTGCAGGACAAGCTGTTCCTGCCCGGCCTGCGCAAGCTGGAACGGCTGATCACGGGCGGCTTCTTCGGCCGGATCCTGTCGATCCGCGGCGAGTTCGGTTACTGGGTGTTCGAGGGGGACTGGCAGGCCGCCCAGCGCCCGAGCTGGAACTACCGGGCGGCGGACGGCGGCGGCATCGTGGTGGACATGTTCCCGCACTGGCACTACGTGCTGGAGCAGCTCTTCGCCCCGGTACGCGCGGTCACCGCCCACGTCACCACGCACATCCCCGAGCGCTGGGACGAGCGCGGCGAGCCGTACGAGGCCACCGCCGACGACTCCGCGTACGGGATCTTCGAGCTCGACGGGGGTGTGGTGGCGCAGATCAACTCCTCCTGGGCCGTCCGGGTCAACCGCGACGAGCTGGTCGAGTTCCAGGTGGACGGCACCGAGGGCAGCGCCGTGGCGGGCCTGCGCAACTGCCGGATCCAGCACCGGGCCACCACGCCCAAGCCGGTGTGGAACCCGGACCTGCCGCTGACCCACTCCTTCCGCGACCAGTGGCAGGAAGTGCCGGACAACGAGGACTTCGACAACGGTTTCAAGGCGCAGTGGGAGATGTTCCTGCGCCACGTCACCGAGGACACCCCGTACACGTGGGATCTGTGGGCCGGGGCGCGCGGGGTGCAGCTGGCCGAGCTCGGCCTGCAGTCGGCCCGCGAGGGCCGCCGCATCGAGATCCCGGAGCTGGAGCAGTGAGCCGGAGGCTGCGGCTGCCGGACGGGCCGCTGACCCTCTCCGGGGCCGGTGCCGAGTGGGCCGTGCCCGGGGCGCCGTTCACCAGCCGGGTCGCCTATGCCGCGGCTCACGTCGTGGCGGATCCCGCCGCCGAGAACGTACCGGGCGCGCCGCCCGCGGTGGACTGGGACGCGACGCTGGCCTTCCGGCGCCACCTGTGGGCGCACGGCTTCGGCGTGGCCGAGGCGATGGACACCGCCCAGCGCGGCATGGGCCTGGACTATCCGGCGGCCCGCGAGCTGATCCGCCGCTCGGCCCGCGAGGCGGCGGCGATGGGCGGCACGATCGTCGCCGGCGTCGCCACCGACCAGCTCCCGCCCGGCCCGGCGACCCTGGACGAGATCCGCAAGGCGTACGGCGAACAGCTGGCCGACGTGCAGGAAGCCGGCGCCGTCCCGGTGCTGATGTGCAGCCGTCACCTGGCCGCCGCGGCCCGCACGGCCCAGGACTATCTGGACGTGTACGGCCGGCTGATCGACGACTCCGACCAGCCGGTGGTGCTGCACTGGCTCGGCCCGGCCTTCGACCCCCTGCTCGCCGGCTACTGGGGAGCCGGCGAGCAGGGCCGGGCCGCCGACACGGTGGCCGAGCTCATCGCCGCGCACCCCGGCCGGGTCGACGGGATCAAGCTGTCGCTGCTGGACGAGGACTTCGAGGTGGCGATGCGGCGCCGGCTCCCGGCCGGGGTACGGCTCTACACCGGCGACGACTTCAACTACCCGGTGCTGATCCGCGGCGACGAGCAGGGCCACTCCGAGGCGCTGCTGGGCATCTTCGCGGCGATCGCACCCCCGGCCGCGGCGGCGCTGCGGGCCCTGGACGCGGGCGACCTCGAGGCGTACGACCGCATCCTGGCCCCGACCGTGACCCTGTCCCGGCACCTGTTCGAGACACCGACCTGGTACTACAAGACGGGCATCGTGTTCCTGTCCTGGCTGGCCGGTCACCAGGACCACTTCACGATGGTCGGTGGCGTGCAGAGCGGCCGCTCCCCGCGGCACCTGGCGCAGCTGCTGCGGCTGGCCGACGCCGCCGGGCTGCTGCCCGACGCGGACCTCGCCGCTCACCGCGCCCGGGCCTGGCTGACGACCGTGGGGGTGGCGCAGCCGTGAAGCGCTTCTCCCTGAACCAGGCGACCACCAAGCACTGGCCCCTGCCCGACCTGGTCGCCGGCTGCGTCGAGGCCGGCGTGACCGGCGTCGGCCTGTGGCGCGAGGACGTCCAGGCGTACGGCGTCGAGAAGTCCGCGGCGCTGGTCCGCGACGCGGGACTGGCCGTCACCTCGCTGTGCCGGGGCGGTTTCTTCCAGCAGGACGGCTGGGCGGACGAGAACAAACGCGCGATCGACGAGGCGGCGACCCTGGGCGCCCCGGCGCTGGTGCTGGTCTCCGGTGGTCTGCCCGAGGGCAGCCGGGACATCGACGAGGCCCGGGCCCACGTGGGGGAGGCGATCGGCACGCTGGTGCCGTACGCGCTGGACGCGGGCGTGCAGCTGGCGATCGAGCCGCTGCACCCGATGTACGCCTCCGACCGCTGCGTCGTGTCCACCCTCGGGCAGGCGTTGGACCTGGCGGCGCCGTACCCGGCTGAGGCGGTCGGGGTGGTGATCGACACGTACCACCTGTGGTGGGACGACAGGGTCTGGGAGCTGATCGCCCGCGCCGGTCGGGAGCAGCGGATCGCCTGCTTCCAGGTGGCCGACTGGGTGACGCCGCTGCCGGCCGGGGTGCTGCTGGGCCGGGGTCTGCCCGGTACGGGCTGCGTGGAGCTGCGCCGCTTCCGGGAGGCGGTGGACGCGGCGGGGTACGTCGGACCGGTCGAGGTGGAGGTCTTCGCCGAGGACGTCTGGTCCCGTCCGGGCCGCGAGGTCCTGACCGAGACCATGGACCGCTACCGGGAGCACGTCGAGTAGGTGGTGACGGGGCAGCCGGGACGTCCTGTTTCCACTACTGTCCGGCCTGTGCGGCAGGCGTCGCGCGATCGAGCGGGGAGAGAAGGAACCGGCGCGTGATCAAGGGACTGAGCAGGATCGAGGTCATCACGGTGTTCGCCGAGGACCTCGCGGCCACGCGGGCGTTCTACGAGAACGTCTTCGGGCTCGAGGTCGTCTACGCGGACGACGACTCGGCCGTGGTCCGGCTGGACAATCTGATGATCAATGTCCTCCGCGCCGAGCGGGCCGGAATGCTGATCGAGCCGCAGCCGGTGGGCCCGCCGGAGAACGGCGCCCGCCTGTTGATCACCATCCAGGTCGAGGATGCCGACGCCGTGTGCGAGGAGCTCAAGCAGCACGGCGTCACCATCCTCAACGGCCCGGTCGACCGCCCGTGGGGCCGCCGCACCGCCGCGTTCGCCGACCCGGCGGGAAACATGTGGGAGATCGCGCAGCACCTGCCGCAAGACTCCTGACCCGCGATGCCGGGTGAGCTGTCCGCGGCGGAGCAGCAGCTGTGGGACGCGTTTCCGTACGGACGGGTGGCACAGCCATCGAGCGGCGCGCGTACCGTCCGCGCCGCGGTGATCCGGTCGTTGCTGCTCGGCGCCCAGCCGGCGGAGCCGGGCCAGCAGCCGGCGTTGCGACTGCACGGCGCCGAGGTGGCCGGGGTCCTCGACCTCCGCCACGCTGAGGTCGACGTCGCCGTGGAGTTCGTCGGCTGCACCTTCGACTCGGTGCCGTCGCTGTCGTTCGCCCGGTTGCGTGGCGTGTCCTTCGAGGGCAGCACCCTTCCCGGCCTCGACGCCTTCGCGGCGACCGTCGCGGGCACCCTCAGCTTCGTCAAGTGCACCCTGACCGGCGCCGTCGTCAGCTACGGCGTCCAGGTCAGCGGCGACCTGGACTTCGACTGGGCCCACCTGAGCGGCGACGGCCGCGCCGAGGAGCTCTTCGGCGACCGGGTGGCGGCGGTGTTCGGCGATTCGATGCAGGTGGGCCGGCACGTGTACCTGCAGGGCACGACCGCGAGCGGCAACGTCGAGCTGTCCGGCATCCGGGTCGGCGGCGCGGTCCACGCCCACCGCGGGCTGCGGGTCGAAGGCATGCTGCGGCTTCGCGGGGCCGATGTCACCGGCGAGGTCAACCTGACCGACGCGGTGCTGCTCAACCCCGGCGGCACGGCGCTGGACGCTCAAGGCCTGCGCGCTGCGGAGCTGAGCCTGCGGCCGGAACGCGTCGACGGCACGGCCGACCTGCGCCACATCCAGGTCCAGGTGCTCCGCGACGATCCGGCGAGCTCACCGGCCCGGCTACGGCTGGACGGAGCCCGGTACACCGCCCTGGACCCGGCCGGTGTCGCCGGCAGCCGCCTGCCGTGGCTGCAGCGGGACCCGACGGGATACCGGCCGCAGCCGTACGAGCAGCTGGCCACGCACTACCGCCAGATCGGGCACGAGGCTGACGCCCGTACCGTCCTGCTGGCCAAGCAACGCCGGCGCCGCCGGCAGCTGTCCCCGCCCGCAGTGGCCTGGGGTCTCCTGCAGGACCTGCTGGTCGGCTACGGCTACCGGCCCGGGCGCGCCGCCCTGTGGCTGCTCGGCCTGACCGCCCTGGGCTCTGTCATGTTCCACTTCCACCCGCCCACCGCCGGGCGCGGGGGCGTCGCGTTCCATCCGCTGATCTACACGCTCGACGTGCTCGTCCCGATCGTCAACTTCGGCCAGGAGACCGCCTTCGGCTTCACCGGGAACGCACGGTGGCTGGCCTATCTGCTGGCGATTCTCGGCTGGCTCCTGTTCACGGCCGTAGCGGCCGCCCTGACCCGGACCTTCAACCGGTCGTAGCGTCCCGCCAGCCGGTGCCACGAGCGAGGCGGACAGGTCCGACCGCGGCAGCCAGATCGACGTCTTTGCCGTGCTGGCGAACGGCGATGATTCCCTCGTCGGCCAGCTCGCCGGCCACCTCCCGGGCTGTGCCCATCAGGTCCCGCCACGCCGCGCCGCCGACGATCCGGGCGGCGTCGCTGGGGCAGATGGTGGCGTCGGGACGGCGGTGCCACAGCAGGGCCCGCATCGCGGCGGCCAGACGCTCGCGTTGGCCGGCGGGCGTCGGTTCCCACCAGGGATCGCCTCGTTCGGCCAGCGCCACCTCGGCATCCCGGATGCGGGACCGGGCCGCGCCGGGGTCGTCGCGGCCGAGTCGACGGGCCGCCGTCAGCTCGGCCACCAGCTCCCGGCGCAGTGAGTCCGGGACGGCGGGGTCGGCGGCCTGCCGGCGGCGGCCGGACCCGATGATGTACCGGCCGTCCGCCGTCGTTCCGTCCTCGGTGCGGTTCACAGAGCCATTGTCCTCGGTCCGGCCCGGCTCATGCCGGCTTCACCCGCGGCCGGTCGGTGCTGAAAGCCGGCTGAGAACCGCTCAGCCGGTCCACAGCCGGCCCGTCACAGGATCGGCGCATGTCGCTACGTCGTGCTCTCACGGTGGCCTGCGCGGTGTTCGTCGCCGGTGAGGTGGTGCTCCGGCTGTCCTGGATCGCCGGTGGTCGCTGGGGATACACCGCCTGCGACCGGACCGACCTCGGGGATCATCCGGCCGGCGGGTGTGGCGCCGACCAGATTGCCACGGTGCCGTTCCTGCGCGGGTGGGGCGCGCTCGGCCTGTGCGTCGTCCTGGGGGTGCTCATCGCGTGCGCGCATCGGTGGAAGCCGGCCGTGACCTGGGTCGCGGCCGCCGTTCTCCTGGTCGGAGCCTTTCCGCTGCACCTGCTGTTCGAGATTCCGGCGGGGGTCGCCGGGCAGCCCACGGACTGGCGGGACATCGGTGGCCGGGTCGCGTTGCTGGCCGGTGGCCTCGCCTTCGCCGGGCTGGCGAGCGTGGTGGGGCCACCGCGCGGGCCGGCGCCGGCCGAGGTCCAGCCGGTGCCGGGGTGGGCGCGACGCTGGGCCTACGTGGCGGTGGCGCTGCCGATCGTGGGCTGGGCCGTCCCGCACGGGCTCTGGGTGCTCGGTGTGCCGTTCGGGATCTCCGAGGAGGAGCTGCGCGGCGCCGACGGGGGACTGTCGACGGCGACCGGGGTGGCGATCACCGTGGTGCCGCCGCTGGCCGGGCTGCTCGTGCTCGGGCTGGTGCAGCGGTGGGGGCAGCAGTTCCCCCGGTGGGTGCCGGGGCTGGGCGGCCGGCGGGTTCCTCGGCTGCTGGCGGTGCTGCCCGCCGGGACCGTGGCGGCGGCGCTGGTGACCTACGGCGTGTTGAGCTTCGCGGTGTTCGCCGAGCAGGTGCTGGACGGGCAGCGGAGCTGGGCGCAGGTTCTTCAGAGCTGGGCGACGGTCGCCACGCTGCTGGTCTTCCTCGGCTGGGGCGTGGCCGTCGGCGTGACCACCGCCGGATACGTCGTGGCGACCAGCGGGTCACCCGACAGAGCCGGGCATTGAGGAAGCCGCCCTCGCGAAAGGGCGGTCAGCGAGCCGGGGCCGGACCGGTCGAGTCGCGGACGACGAGCTGGTGGCCGGTCGGGCGCCGTCGGGGCCGGGCCGACCGAGGCTTGAGGGCCAGATCCAGCGCCATCCGCCCCATGTCGGTCATCGGCAGCCGGACCGTGGTCAGGCTCGGGGCCAGATCCGCCGCCACCGACACGTCGTCGAAGCCGACCACCGACATCCGGTCCGGTACCGCGATCCGGCGGGTGCGCAGCGCCGACAGCACCCCCATCGCCATCGCGTCGTTGAGGGCCACGATCGCCGTGGTGTCCGGGTGTTCGTCGATGATGCGGTCGGCCGCGGCCCGGCCGCCGTCGCGGGTGAAGTCGGTGTGCACGACCGGGAGGTCGTCCAGCGACAGGCCGTGCGCGCGCAGGCTCGCCGCCACTCCGGCGAGCCGGTCGGCCACTGTGGTCAGGCCCGGGGTGCCCGCGGCGACCGCGATCCGGCGGTGGCCGAGCTCGACCAGGTGGTCGCCGAGGGCGCGGCCGCCGGCCTCGTTGTCGGGCAGCACGGCGTCGACGCCCAGGGAGTGCCGGCCGATGACCGCGACCCGGCCGCCGAGGCTCTGGAACGCTGACAGGTCCGCCTTGGCCTCCGCCTCGATGCGGGGGTCGTCGTAGCCCGAGCCGGCCACGATGATGATGCCGACCCGCTGGGCGATCAGGTTGCGGATCTGGCGCAGTTCGTGGTCGGGGTCGCGGCCGGAGTGGCAGATCTGCACCAGCAGGCTCTGCTCGTCGGCGACCTGGATCACCCCGCCGGCGATCTCGGAGAAGTACGGGTCGTCCACCTGGTGCACGACCAGGCCCACGGTGGAGCTGGCACCGCCGGCCAGGGTCCGCGCGTACGGGTTGGCCACGTAGCCCAGGTCGCGGGAGATCTGCCGGATCCGGTTGGCCACCTCCTCGCTGACCCCGTCGCGGCCGGCGAGGGCGCGGGAGGCGGTGGCCAGCGAGACACCGGCACGTTCGGCGACGTCGACGAGGCGCAGCCTCGGACCGGGCTTGGGCATCCGTCCACTCTCCACGGAAACGATCACACGCAGTTGATCACCGACGGTGAAGCTGGTGTCACGCCGCTATTGCCAGTGACGTGACACACACCCTAGGCTACGTAAGCGCTTTCGCAAGCGCTTACGTCCGGGGCAAAGGAGCTTCCGAGGATGCGTTCATCACTACGGCGTACACGTTGGGCCACGGCCCTTGGCGCGACCACGATCCTCGCCCTCGGCGCGTGCAGCGGCGACGGCGACGGCGGTTCCACCGCCACCGACGACCCGATCCTGGTCGGCATCTCGCTTCCGCTGACCGGGGACTTCTCCGAGCCCGGCAAGGGCGTGCAGCAGGGCTACGAGGCCTGGGCCAAGATCACCAACGACCAGGGCGGCCTGCTCGGGCGGCAGATCCAGCTGAAGATTCTCGACGACCAGTCCAACGCGGACCGGGTCGTCGCCGACTACGAGCAGCTGATCGGCAGCGACGAGGCCGACCTGGTCGTGGGCCCGTTCTCCACCCGGCTCGTGGTGCCCGCGGCCCGCGTCGCGGAGGAGTACGGGATGCTCTTCGTCGAGCCGGCCGGCGCGGCCAAGGAGGTCTTCTCCCAGGGGTTCAAGAACCTCTTCTACGCGGCCCCGGCGGTGGCCGACGACCACTACAACCATCTGGCCGAATACCTGCTGGCGCTGCCGGCCGACAAGCGGCCGAAGACGGTGGCCTACGCGGCCATGGACGACCCGTTCGCGCAGGGCACGGCGTACGGCCTCAAGGACAGGCTGGAGGCGGCCGGGATCAGGACGGTCGTCAACGAGGTCTACCCGCCGAACACCACCGACTTCAGCAGCATCGCCGCGAAGATCGCCTCGTCCAGGGCGGACATGCTGGTGGGCGGCTCGCAGTACCAGGACGGCGTCAACCTCATCGTCGCCCTGCAACAGCTGAACTACCAGCCCAAGCTCGCGGCCTTCTCCGGCGCGCCGACCAACCCCGAGTTCGCCAAGGCGATCGGCAACAAGACCGAGGGGGTGCTCTCGCCGACCGGCTACAGCCCGGACGCGCCGTACCCGAGCAACAAGGAGTTCGTCGAGAAGTTCACCGCGCAGTTCGGCAAGGCGCCCGACGAGGACCAGGCCAACGCGTACACGACCGGGCAGGTTGTCGCGGCCGCGGTGACCGCGGTGGGCTGCGCCGAGCAGGGTGATTGTCAGCAGAAGCTGGTCGACTGGGTCCACGGCAACCAGGTGGAGACCGTGGTCGGGCCGCTGAGCTGGGACCGGACCGGCAAGCCGCAGGGTGCGCACATGATCCAGCAGTGGGTCGGCGGGAAGATCAAGATCGTGCTGCCGGCGGCCGTCAAAGAGGCCGACTTCGTCTATCCCAAGCCGGCCTGGTGAGGCCCGCATGCCCTCCGGTGCACTGCTGTTCCAGAGCGTGATCCTCGGTCTGCTGCTGGGCGGGCTCTACGCCCTGCTGGCGGCCGGGCTCACCCTCTACTTCGGCATCATGCGGGTCGTCATGATCGCGCACTCCGCGTTCCTGATCCTGGCGGCGTACCTGGCCTGGTGGACGCACACCCGGCTGGGCGTCGACCCGCTGCTCTCGCTGATCGTCACCGTGCCGCTGTTCTTCGGCGCCGGGGTGCTGCTGCAGCGGGGGCTGCTGTCCCGGCTGCGGGCGCTCACGCTGACCATGATGTCGGTCCTGCTGACCTTCGCCGTCGCGCTGATCATCGAGGGGCTGCTCGGGTACGCGTTCACCGGCACCCAGCGGCGCATCCAGCTCGGCTACGGCTCGGCGAGCCTGCAGGTCCTCGGCGCGCGGATCGCCGTGGTCAAGCTCATCGCCTTCGGGCTGGCCGTGCTCGCGCTCGCGGCGCTGTACCTGCTGATGAAGAAGACCACCTTCGGCTGGGCGCTGCGGGCCACGATCCAGCACCGCGACGCGGCCCGGCTGGTGGGCATCGACACCGAGAAGGTGGCCGGCTACGGCTTCGGCCTGGGGCTGGCCACGGCCGCGATCGGCGGCACCGCGTTGTCGCTGGACACCACCATCTACCCGTCGCTGCACTGGCACTGGATCGGCCCGCTGATGGCCATCATCGTGGTCGGCGGCCTGGGCAGCGTGCCCGGCGCGGCCGCCGCGGCGATGCTGCTCGGGCTGATCCAGAGCCTGCTGCAGATCCCGCTGGGCACCACCTGGGCGCAGACGATCTTCTACCTCGCGCTCTTCGCCACGCTGGCGTTCCGGCCGCAGGGATTCTTCGGAGGTCGTCTTGCGCAGCGTTTCTAAGGGACTCGGGCTGGTGCTGCTCGCCGCCGCCATCCTGTCCTTCCCCAGCCTGGCCCCCAACCCGTACATCCTGTCGGCGGGCATCGTGGTGCTCAACTACGCGGTCCTCTCCACCTCGTGGAACTTCGTCGGCGGCTTCACCGGTTACATCTCGCTCGGGCACGGCGCGCTGGCCGGCCTGGGCGGCTACGGCACCGCGCTGCTGGTCACCGAGGCGGGCCTGCCGAGCTTCGTGGCCCTGGCGGTGGCCGCGCTGGCGGTCGCGGCCCTGGCGGTGCCGATCGGGCTGGCCGCGTTACGGGTACGCGGCGCGTCGTTCGTCATCGTCTCGATCGCCCTGGTGCTGATCCTGCTGCTGGTGTTCCAGAGCTGGGCCTCGGTGACCGGTGGCTCGCGCGGGCTCGTGGTGCCGCGGCCCGTCCCGGACCTGCGGCGCCCGGAACACCACCGGGTCTTCTTCTTCCTGTTCGCCGGACTGCTGGCGCTGGCCCTGCTGGCCTGGTGGCTGATCGACCGGTCCCGCTTCGGGCTGGGCCTCAAGGCGATCCGCGAGGACGAGGACAAGGCCGAGGCGCTGGGCACCCCGACGTTCGCGTACAAGCTGATCGTCTTCGTGGTGTCGGCCGGTTTCACCGCACTGGCCGGTGGCCTGTACGCGTTGTGGTTCGGCGACCTCGACCCGGTCTTCCAGTTCTCCATCCTCACCGGCTCCTACCTGGTGCTGATGGCATTGCTCGGCGGCGTGCGCAACCTGTTCGGCCCGCTGGCCGGCGCGCTGATCGTCGGCACCGCGCTGGAGTACTTCAAGGGTCAGTTCGGCAACACCCCGCTGCACCTGGTCGCCACCGGCGTGCTGCTGGGCCTGGTGGTCATGTTCATGCCCGACGGCGTGCTGCCCGCGGTCACCGGCCTGTGGCAGCGCCTGCGCAAGTCGCCGCAGAGCTCGATCCGCGAGGTCAGCGCGGCCGACCTGCAGACCGAACGGCAACGGGCGGAGGTGGCCAGATGAGCCTCGCGACGGTGGAGCTGCGCAAGACGTTCGGGGGAGTGGTGGCGCTCGACGGTGCCACGGTGACCTTCCGCGAAGGCCAGGTCAACGCGCTCATCGGGCCCAACGGTTCCGGCAAGACGACCTTCTTCAACTGCGTCACCGGCATGATCCGGGCCGACAGCGGCACCGTCACGTACGCCGGCACCGACATCACCCGCAAGGCGCCGCACCTGATCGCCCGGGCCGGGGTGGGCCGCACGTTCCAGCTCTGCCGGGTGTTCCCCCGGATGACCGCGCTGGACAACGTGCTGGCCGCCGTACGCCCGGGCGGGGTGACCGGCGGGCTGCGCGGCGCGCGGCACCGCGCCGAGGTCGACCGGGCCCGCGGCTGGCTGACCCGGCTGGGCATCGAGCACCTGGCCGACATCGAGGCCCGCACCATGTCCTGGGGCCAGCAGAAGCTGCTGGAGCTGGCCGGGGTGCTGATGGGCGAGCCGGCCACCGTGCTGCTCGACGAGCCGGCCGGCGGCGTCAACCCGGCGCTGCTCGACCGGATCGGCACCCTGGTCCGCGAGCTCAACGCCGAGGGCCGCACGTTCGTGATCGTCGAGCACAACATGGACCTGGTGATGAGCATCAGCGACCACATCGTGGTCTTCGACCGCGGCCGCCCGATCGCCGAGGGCCCGCCGTCGCTGATCCGCACCGACGAGCGCGTGTTGGGGGCCTACCTTGGTGTCTGAGATCGAACTCGTCGACGTCCAGGCCGGCTACGGCCGGGCCGCGCCGGTGCTGCGCGGCTTCAGCGTCGCGGTCCCCGCCGGCTCGGTGGTCTGCCTGGTCGGGCCGAACGGCGCCGGCAAGTCCACCGTGCTCAAGGTGGCCAGTGGGCTGCTCAAGCCCCGGTCCGGGCGGATCCTGGTCGGCGGCCAGGAGGTCACCGGCATCGGCCCGCAGCGGATGCTGGCCGCCGGCGTCGCCCTGGTGCTGCAGGGCCACAGCGTCTTCCGGGAGATGACCGTCGAGGAGAACGTCCTGCTCGGCGGCTACACCCTGAAGGACAAGGCGAAGGCCGCCGAGCGGGCCGCCTTCGTCAAGGAGCTCTTCCCGGTGGTCGCCGAGCGCTGGGGATCGCTCGCCGGTCTGCTCTCCGGCGGCCAGCAGAAACAGGTCGAGTTCGCCCGCTCGCTCATGGTCGACCCGAAGGTGGTGCTGCTCGACGAGCCGTCGATGGGGCTCGACCCGAAGGCCACCAGCACCATCTTCGAGCAGGTCGTGCGGATGCGCGACGCCGGCACGGCCGTGCTGCTGGTCGAACAGAACGCGCGGCGGGCGCTGGAGACCGCCGACATCGGCTGCGTGCTCGACCTCGGCCGGGTGCACATCTCCGGCCCGGCCGACCAGCTGCTGGCCGATCCCCAGCTCGGTGAGCTCTACCTCGGCGGCCGTCCCGCCGAGCCGAAAGTCACTCCGAAGAGCTGAGAGGTGAACCGATGAGGCGCGCACTCCTCGCCACCGCCGTGGTCGTCGCGGTCGGCGCCGCCGCGGTCCCGGCGCAGGCGGGCTTTGCCGGCCCGCGTGACGTCCATCCGTCCCTGCGATCGAGCCTGGTCGCCTTCTACGACTTCGACCACCCGATGCCCTCCGATCCCGCGCTGGAGGCCGACCAGGGCCGCTCCGGGACCGAGATCGAGCTGGTCAACGGGGGAGCGGCCATGCGGGTGCCGGATCGCGCCTATCCCGGCGGCCGCAAGGTCCTGCAGACCCGGGCGGTCGCCGCCGGCACCACCGACGACTGGAAGGCCGGCATCTGGTCGGCCAGCGGCGTCCGCACGCTGCGCGCGTTCAACGCGGCCGAGGGCACCACGGTGATGGGCTGGTTCAAGCGCTCGATGGACGGCCCGGCCGCCGGCTTCAACGCGATCGGCCTGACCGGGGTGCTGACCGGCGACTCCGACGGGCACGCCGTACGCGCGCTGCTCGAACTGATCGACGTCAGCGGCACGCTGCGGCTGGTCGCGCTCGGCCGGCGCATCGACGGCGGCAACTCGCAGACGTTCGCGGCGAACGAGGACTGGCGCACCCTGCTGCCCAAGGACCAGTGGGTGCACCTGACCGCCACGTTCGACTTCACCACGGGCACCATGGCGCTCTACCGCAACGGCCGGGAGGTCGAGGGCTTCTACACCCGTACCGACGACCCGTGGCTGATCAACGGGCCCGGACCGCACGTCACCACGGCCACCGATCCGCGCGGCATCAAGATCGGCGGCAGCTTCCCCTGGCCGGGCTCGCCGGACCGCAATCCGTGCGACTGCCGGATGGACGCGCTCATGCTCCTCGACCGCTCGCTGCCGGCCCGCGAGGTCGCGAGCCAGTACCGCTTCATGACCCGGGGGTAACGATGTTCCGAAGGATCCTGCCCGTCGCCGTCCTCCTGCTGTCCACCCTGGTCGGTCTGCCGGGCGCGGCCCGAGCCGCGGACGGCGCCGTCTATGACCCGGTACCCACCGAACCCGTGACCTCCCGGCTCGGGCTCGTGCTGTCCGAGTACGCGAGTTTCCCGCAGTCGGTCACCGACCCGCCGCTGATCGACCAGCGACTCAACCGGGTCGCCCGGATCAACACCATCATGGAGGTGCCGGACGGCTCGGGCCGGCGCGCGGTGCCCGACCTGAACGGCAACCTGTACTTCGTGGAGAACGGCGTGCCGCACGTCTACCTCGACGTGGCCGCGACCTTCCAACCGGAGTTCTTCTCCGGCCGCGGCCTCGGCCAGGGCTTCGGGTACGTCGCTTTCCACCCCGACTTCCGGCGCAACGGCCTGTTCTACACGATCCACACCGAGGAAGGGGCGATCACCAGCGACGTCCCGGACTACCGGCAGACCAACGTGCTGTTCCATGGCGTCATCAACGAGTGGAAGGCCACCGACCCGGCGGCCGGCACGTTCTCCGGCACCCACCGTGAGGTGTTGCGGATCGGCTTCGGCGGCCAGATCCACGGCATTCAGGAGATCAACTTCAACCCGGCCGCCCGGCCCGGCGACACCGACTACGGGCTGCTCTACCTCGCCGTCGGCGACGGGGGCCAGGGCGCGAACAACACCGACCCGCAGAACCTGGCGCTGCCGCACGGCAAGCTGCTGCGCATCGACCCGCGCGGCACGAACGCACCGAACGGCAGGTACGGCATCCCGGCGTCGAACCCGTACGCCGGGCAGACCGGGCGGCTGGGCGAGATCTACGCGTACGGCATGCGCGACCCGCACCGGTTCAGCTGGGATCGCGCCACCGGCCGGCTCTACCTGGGCCACATCGGTGAGCACGCGGTCGAGGCCATCTACGAGGTGCGCGCCGGGGACAACCTGGGCTGGAGCGAGCGCGAAGGCAGGTACGTCTACGACAAGACCGCCACGAACCCGTGTGACCGGCTGCTGCCGTTGCCGGCCGACGACGCGGGTTACACGTACCCGGTGGCCGCGTACGACCACAACCCGCCGCCGGACTGGAACTGCACCTCCGACGTCGGGGTGGCCGTGGCCGGCGGCTTCGTCTACCGCGGCCGCGACGTGCCCGCCCTGCGCGGCAAGTACGTCTTCGGCGACCTGGTCGACGGCCGGGTGCTCTACACCGAGGCGAGCGAGATGCGCCGCGGCCGTACCCCGGCCACCATCCACCGGCTCAACCTGTTCGACGCGGCCGGCACGCCGGTGCGCATGCAGGACCTGTCGGCGCCCGGCGCGCCCGGCGACCCCAACCGAGTCGACCTGCGGTTCGGCACCGACGCCCGGGGCGAGCTCTACCTGCTGGCCAAGGCCAACGGCAAGGTCTGGAAGGTGACCGGCACCCGTACCTTCGCGGCCGGGCCGGTCGGCCACACCCGGGTGCGCCGCACGATGGACCCGGCGAGCTGGGCGCCGGTCACCCCGGCGAAGTGGCGCCTCACCGGTGACGAGGTGATCCTCGCGGAGGCGGGCGTGCAACGCCCGGGCCCGCGGCGCCCGTTCGAGTACGCGGTCCTGACGGCGGGCCCGGCCCTGTCGTCGGTCGAGATCAAGGCGACGGTACGCCTCGACGAACCGGTCGAGATCACCAACCGCGACGTGATCATCGTCTTCGGCTACCGCTCGGACACGGAGTTCTACTACGCCCACCTGTCCACGGACAACACGATCTACCCGCACAACGGCATCTTCAAGGTCGACAACGCCGACCGGGAACGCATCGATTACCAATGGAACGGCCGCTCCCGCGGCGCGAACCCGGCGGTGGTCGACCGCCGCTGGCACGACGTGGTGGTCCGGCACCTGCCGGCGACCGGCGAGATCGCGGTCTACGTGGACGGATCCCGGGACCCGCTGATGACGGCCCGCGACACGACGTTCGGCTCGGGGCGGGTCGGTTTCGGCTCGTTCGACAACATCGGCCGGCTCGGCGCCCTGAAGGTCACCGGCACCCCGGCGGCCTGAGACACCGCGCCGAGGAGCCGGCACGGGGACAGCGTTCCCGGTGCCGGCTCCTCGACGGGACACCAGGACCGGGCCGGGCCGGATAGGTTGGCCGCCATGTCGCCGCACATCATCGACGAAGCGCTGGACCTGCTCTGCACCAACTACATCTTCCCGGACAAGGCCGCCACCGCGGCCGCCGCGATCCGGGAGCGCCGTGCGGCCGGGGAGTACGACGGGCTGGACGAGGAGACCCTCGCGGCGCGGCTCACCGCGGACCTGGCCGAGGTCGTCGCCGACAAGCACCTGCGGGTCCGGACCCGGGAGGCGGCGCTGCACGACGTGCTGACCCACGAGGACATGATCGTGGCCTACCGGGAGGGCCTGCGGCACGCCAACTACGGCATCGCCCGCGTGGAGCGGCTCGACGGCAACGTCGGCTACCTCGACCTGCGGCAGATCGCCGAGGCGTCGGTGGGCGGCCGGGCGATCGCGGCGGCGATGGAACTGATCGTGCACACCGAGGCCCTGATCATCGACCTGCGCAAGAACCGCGGCGGCGCGCCGGACGGCGTCACGTTCTGGCTCAGTTACCTGTTCCGCGACGACGAGACGCATCTGAACGACATCTACGACGGCCCGTCCGGGCGTACCCGGCAGTTCTGGACCCTGGCCCACCTGCCCGGCGAGCGGTACCCGGACCGGCCGGTCTTCGTGCTGACCAGCGACGCGACGTTCTCGGCGGGCGAGGAGTTCTGCTACAACCTGCAGGCGCTGGGCCGCGCGACGCTGATCGGGGAAACCACGCGCGGCGGCGCGCACCCCACCGGAGTCTTCCCGATCACCCCCACTGTGGAGATCACCGTGCCGACGGCCCGGTCGGTCAACCCGGTGACCGGCGGCAACTGGGAGGGTACGGGCGTGGTGCCGGACCTCGCGGTGCCGGCCGCGGCGGCGTTCGAACTCGCGTACCGCAAGGCGCTGGAACACGTGCTCACAACCTCGGCCCCGGCGTCGGTGCTGGCCGAGGCGAAGGCAGCCCTGGCGGAGGCTGCCTGAGCCGGCCGCGGAGAGCGGTCAGAGCCGCGGACCCTCGCCGGGCCCGTTGGGGTCATCCGTGACGTGGATCGCGGCCTCCTCGGCGCTCGCCGCGCCGGAGTCGATGCCGGCGTCGAAGGCCACCGCGTCGCGCTCCTCGTCCGGGCCGAGGCCCTCGTCCTCGGCGAACAGCCGGCCCGAGCGCGGGTCCTGCTCCTCCCCGCGGCGGGCGATGTCGTCCTCGTCGGCGTCCGGGTCCGGATCCGCGTACGGGTCGACGTCCGGCTCCTCCTCGGCCAGCAGCTGGTCGAGCGACTCGCCCTGCCGCTGCTCGGCCGCGGTGGTGCCGAACCGGTCGGCGCCGGACCACCGGTCGGCGGCCTGGTAGCCGACGTCCAGGGGGTCACCGGCCGGGTCACCGTCGAGGGTGTCCGAGTTGTCCAGCACGCCGTCGTCCTCGACCGCGTCCCACTGGTCGTCGCTGCCGTCAGCTTGGGTCATCGTCTCTCCCGGGGTGATCTCGTACAGGCACTGCCGCGAGGCTAGACCCTGCTCGCTTCGTAGAGCACCACCTGGTCCGGGTGCGTCCGGGGACTGGCCACGCCGGCCAGCTCCAGGGCCGCGCCCGTCAGGATGCGGCCCGAGCGGTCGGCGCCCCACCACTCGGGCGCGATCAGGCGGGGTTCCGGGCCGATCAGCAGCGGGCGGATCCGGTACCGGGCCTCGGGGTCCAGGCCGCGCAGGCGCAGCCGGGGACCCGGGTCCGGGGTGATGCTGTCGGTGATCGCCATCGCGAACAGTGCGCGGGACCGGTCGGGGGCGACGACGCCGTGCACCAGGACGCGGTCGTCGTAGCCGTCCAGCCGGACGATGTCGCCGCCCAGCAGCAGGTCGCGCTCGCGCTGGAAGAACGCCACCCATGCGCGCAGCTCCGCCGCCTCCGCCTCGGTCGCCTCGGCCAGGTCCCACTCGATGCCCAAATGGCCGAAGATCGCCGTGCCGGCCCGGAAGGCGAGGTCGTGGCGGCGGCCGGTGACGTGCGAGTGGCCCGAGGCGATGTGGGAGCCGAGGTATTCCGGCGGGACCAGCTGGGCGGTCCAGCGCATCATCCGCTGCCGGTCGTGCGGGTCGATGTTGTCCGAGACCCACACCCGATCGGTACGCTCCAGCACCGCCAGGTCGACCCGGGCCCCGCCGGAGGAGCAGGACTCGATCTCCAGCCCCGGGTGCGCCGCGCGGATGTCGTCCAGCAGCCGGTAGAACGCCAGGGTCTGCGCGTGCACGCCGGGCCGTCCGCGGTGCGTCTGGTCGCCGGCCTCGACCAGGTCGCGGTTGTGGTCCCACTTGACGTAACCGATGTCGTACTCCCGCAGCACCGCCAGGATCTGGGTCCTGACGTGCTCGTACGCTTCCGGGATGCCCAGGTTGAGCACCTGCTGGGTGCGGGCCTCGATCGGCCAGGCGGCGCGGGCGGCCATGATCCATTCCGGGTGGGCCCGGGCCACGTCCGAGTCCGGGCTGACCATCTCCGGCTCGAACCAGAGGCCGAACTGCATGCCCAGCTCCCGGACCCGGTCCACCAGCGGGTGCAGCCCCCGGGGCCAGACGTCCGGCGAGACCACCCAGTCGCCGAGCCCGGACGTGTCGTCGCGGCGGGAGCCGAACCAGCCGTCGTCCAGCACGTACCGCTCGACGCCGGCGGCGGCCGCGCGCTCGGCCAGGTCGATCAGGCGGTTGGTGTCGTGGTCGAAGTAGACGGCCTCCCAGACGTTGAGGGTCACCGGGCGCTGGGCGGACACCTTCGGCTCGCGGGCCCGCAGGTGCCGGTGGAAGCGCCGGGCGATCTCGTCCAGGCCGTCGCCGTACGCGGCGTACAGCCACGGGCTCTGGTAACTCTCGCCGGTGGCCAGCCGGATCTCCCCGGGCAGCAGCAGTTCGCCGCCGCCGAGCAGCCGTTCACCGGAGTGCACCTGCTCGGCGTAGTGCGTGTGGTTGCCGCTCCACGCGGTGTGCACCGCCCAGATCCGGCCGGCGGCGAAGCCGAACCCGGCCGTGCCGGCGTGCAGCAGGTACGCGCTGTCCGCCCCGGTCCGGCCCTTGCGGTTCTCCCGCAGGTGCGTGCCGACCGGGAACGGCGTGCGCACCGGCACCCGTTCCTGGTTGTGCCGCCCGGTGAAGTCGAGCAGCTCGGTGGCCTCGGCCGGCACCGGCAGGGCCAGCACCAGGTCGTCCAGGGCGTACGGCTCGCCGGCGAGGTTGCGCACCGCCGCCCGGCACCGCAGCAGCCCGGCCGGCAGCAGCTCGAGGGTCAGCCGCAGCTCCAGCCGGTCGGCGTCGTCCACGGCCCGGACCTCGACGCGGCCGGCGCCACCGGCGTGGAAGGCGCCCACCGGGTCGCCGTCGACGGTGACCTCGGTGATCAGGAAGGCGGGGGACCAGCCGGCGCCGGCGAACGAGCCGCGCAGGCCGGGCCGGCCGGTCCAGCCGGTCTCGGGCCCGGGCAGCACCGCGACCCGCGGCCGGACGTCCGGATCGTTCGATCCGGTCACCGGCTGGGCCGCGGCGACGAGCGATGCGGCCTGTTCGGCGTCCAGCCCGGGCAGGGCCGGCCCCCAGTAGGCGACGGCGGGCAGCCGCCCGGCGGTGGCGTCGATCAGCACGGTGACGCCGGCCGCGGTCAGAGCGATGAGCATCTGCTCACCCTAACGACGCGTTCAGGCGGCGAGGCGGGTACGCAACCAGTCGTGGAAACCGGCGATGTGGTGCTCGCTGGGCACCAGCACCCCGCCGCCGGCGTACGCGCGCGACGCCATCCCCGGCTGGCAGCGCTCGCAGGCGTCGAAGTCCTGCCGGTTGACCCGGTCGAAGAGCTCCACCGAGCGCGACAGGTCCCGGCCCTCGGCGACCACCTCGCTGAGGTAGAGCCAGTCGCACTCGACCACCGTGCGGTCGGCCGCCAGCGGGTACATCCGGTGCAGGATCACGTGGTCCGGCACCAGGTTGAGGAACACCTGCGGTTTGATGGTCACCGCGAAGTAGCGCCGGTCCTGGCTCTCGTCGATGCCGGCGATCGGGGTCACCCCGGCGCTGCCGTCGACGGTGAAGCCCTCGACGCCCGGCCCGAACTCGGCACCGTGCCCGACGTAGTACTGCGCCGCGTAGCCGCCCGCGAACTCCGGCAGCACGTGCACCAGCTCCGGGTGGATCGTCGCGCAGTGGTAGCACTCCATGAAGTTCTCGATGATGAGTTTCCAGTTGGCCCGGACGTCGTACCGGATGCGCCGGCCGACCGTGAGGTCGTCGATGCCGTAGCGTTCCACCGCGGCCAGGTCGCCCAGCCGCTCCTCGCAGGCGCTCTGCACGGTCCCGGCGAACGACGGCGGGGTCGCGGCCAGGCACACCCAGACGTAGCCGAGCCACTCGCGCACGTGCACCGCGTTCAGGCCGTACTCGACCCGGTCGATGTCGGGCATCTTGACCAGGTTGGGTGCGGCCACCAGCTTGCCGTCCAGGTCGTACGCCCACGCGTGGTACGTGCACCGGAACGTCCGCTTGACCGACCCGCTGTCCTCGGCGCACAGCTGCGCACCGCGGTGCCGGCAGAT
Source organism: Actinoplanes sp. NPDC048967 (assembly GCF_040649415.1). NCBI lineage: Bacteria > Bacillati > Actinomycetota > Actinomycetes > Micromonosporales > Micromonosporaceae > Actinoplanes > Actinoplanes sp. NPDC048967. The sequence continues at coordinate 297,442 of NZ_JBEZFL010000001.1, read as the reverse complement.
GTTGAGGAACGCGCGCGCCTCCCCGGCCGCGTTCCGGGTCACCAGCACACTCTCCCGGCCCACCCGGACCGTACGGAACGCGCCCGGCGCGCCGACGTCCGAGCCGCGCACCGCGCAGAACCACATCTGCTCGAAGATCCGCTCCTGCTCGGCGGCGAAGATCGCGGGATCGGTGTAGTAGGTACCCGGCAGGGTCCGCAACAGGCTGGCGGGCAGCTCGGTCATGGTCATGTGGTCACCCCTGTGAGGCGGCGTGGGTGGAACAGATCGATCGGGTGCGCCGTCGCGCCCGTGGTGGCCAGATCGGCCAGGATCTCGCCGACCACGGGCACGAACTTGAAACCGTGGCCGGAGAACCCGCACGCGACGGTGACCGCCTCGTGCGCCGGGTGCCGGGCGATCACGAAGTGCTCGTCCGGGGTGTTGCTGTACAGGCAGGTCTTGGCGCGCAGGAACGTGCCGGGCAGGTCGGGCAGGTTGCGCCGGGTCCGGTCGGCCATCGCCCGGATCTCGTCGGGGTGCACCTCGCGGTCGATGGTCTCGGGGGTGGTGACGACGCCGCGCCGGAAGAACGCCACCTTGGCGCCGCCGTCCGGCCCGTCGATGGCCGGGAAGCCGTAGATCTGGCTGCCGGCGGGGTCCTCCCAGATGTAGATCGGATGCCGCTCGGGCGTGAACGGCGCCACCCCGCCGGCCGGCTGGAACCAGTACTGCACCTGGCGTTCGATGGTGAACGGCACCCCCAGGTCGGCGAGCAGCTGCGGCGCCCACGGTCCGGGGGTGATGACCAGCTGCCCGGCCGTGTACGAGCCGGAGCCGGTCTCCACCCGTACGCCGCCGCCCGCCGCGGGCCCCCAGCTGGTCATCGGCTCGTCGAAGTGCAGCTCGGCGCCGGCCCGCGCGGCCAGCGTGAGCTGCGCCGACACGGTCGCCTCGGGGCGTACGAAGCCGGCCTTGGCCTCGTAGAGCGCCACCTCGTCCGGGCGCGGGCTCAGCGTGGGGAAGCGCCGGCGCAGCGCCTCGGCGTCCAGCATCTCGTGGTCGAGCCCCCAGCGTTCGGCGCTGAGCCGGCTGCCCGACACGGTGAGGCTCTCCGGCTGCCCGACCATCACCCCGCCGGTGAGCGTGATGACGTCGGTGCTGGAGTCGCGGGCCAGCGCGTCGTACAGCTCGTAGGCGCGCAGCAGCAGCGGCACGTAGTCGGGGCTCTCGAAATAGGACTGCCGGGTGATGCGCGAGCCGCCGTGGCTGGCTCCCCGGTCGTGCGCCGGCCCGAACTTCTCCAGGCCCAGTACCCGGACCCCGCGCGCGGCGAGCTGGTGGACGGCCGCGCTGCCCATTCCACCGAGCCCGACAACGATGACGTCAAATGCGGCCACGCCGGCTCCTATCGCCGAATCCGTTCATGCTTCGGGTCGAACAGCGGCTCGGCGGCCACGCGGGCGCGCAGCAGCCGGTCGAAAAAGCCGATCTGGACGGCCGTGCCGGGCACGGCGACCTCGGCGGGCAGCCAGGCGTACGCGATCGCGGCGCCCACGGTGTGCCCGTACGCCGCGCTGGTCACGAATCCGGCCGGCTTGCCGTCGGCGTACACCGGTTCCCGGCCCATCGGCACGCAGCCCTCGTCCTCCAGCACCAGGCAGGTGAGCAGGCGCGCGGGTGCACGCCGGTCCAGCAGCGCGGCCCGCCCGACGAAGTCACCGCGGTCCAGCCGCACGGCGAAGCCCAGCCCCGCCTCGTACGGGTCGTCCTCGGCGGTCATGTCGGTGCCCCAGGCCCGGTAGCCCTTCTCCAGCCGCAGGCTGTTGAACGCCGCCCGGCCGCCCGCGACCACCCCGAGCGCGGCACCGGCCTCCCACAGCGTGTCCCACAACCGCAGCCCCAGTTCGGCGGTGGTGTAGACCTCCCAGCCCAGCTCGCCCACATAGGACAGCCGCAGCATGGTGACCGGCACCTGACCCAGATGGGCCCGCCGCGCCTTGAAGTAGCCGAACGCGGTGTGCGAGACGTCGATGTCGGCCAGCGGCGCGATCAGCTCCCGGGCGAGCGGCCCCCACACGCCGACGCAGCAGGTGGCGCCGGTGATGTCCCGGATCACCACCCCGGCCGGGGCCCGCCGCAGCAGCCAGTCCAGGTCCAGCGGACCGTTGACGCCGACCTGGAACCGGTCCTCGGCGAGGCGGGCCACGGTCACGTCGCTGCGGATGCCGCCGCCGGTGTCGAGCAGCAGCGTGTAGACCACCGTGCCGACCGGCCGGTCGAGGTCGTTGCTGCTCAGCCCCTGCAGGAAGGACAGCGGGCCGGTCACTTCGAGGCGGGTCAGCGGGGTCATGTCGTACAGGGCGACGCGCTCCCGGGTGGCCCGGGCCTCGGCCGCCGCGATCGGCGACCAGTGCCGGGCCGACCACTCGTCGCGCGGGGCGTCGGTACGGGGCAGATCGGCGTTGGCCTCGTACCAGAGCGGCCGCTCCCAGCCGGCGGCCTCGCCGAACACCGCACCGAGCTCGCGCTGCCGGGTGTGGAACGGGCTCACCCGCAGGTCCCGGACCGAGGGCGGGTCCAGCGGATGGATGATGTCGTACACCTCGACGAAGCTGCGCACCGAGCGTTCCCGCACGTACGCCGGGGACAGCTGGGACACGTCGAAGCGGTTCAGGTCGCACTCGTGCAGGTCGACGCCCGGCCGCCCGTCGATCAGCCACTCGGCCATCGCCCGGGCCACCCCGGCGGAGTGCGTCACCCAGACCGCCTCGGCCGTCCAGAAGCCCCGCACCTCGCGGGACTCGCCGAGCAGCGGGAAGCCGTCCGCGGTGAACGAGAAGACGCCGTTGAAGCCCTCGGCGACCGCGCCGCCGGCCAGCGCGGGCAGCAGCTCGGTGGCGGCGGTCCACGACTCGGCGAAGTCATCGGGGGTGTAGGCCAGCATGGACGGCTGCGGGCCCTCGGCCAGCTCGGTCAGCTCGACCGGCATCGGCCGGTGCAGGTAGGAGCCGATACCGAGCCGGTCGCCGTGCGAGCGGAAGTACAGGTCGCGGTCCTGGTGGCGCAGGATCGGGGTGGGCAGCGGGCCGGGCAGTGTCGTGGTCCGGGCGTACTGGTGGGCCATCGGCAGCAGCGGCACCGGCACTCCGGCGAGGGCGCCGACCGCGGGGCCCCAGAAGCCGGCGCAGCTGACCACGATGTCGGCCGGATAGGTGGCGTCGTCCGTGCGTACCCCGGTGACCCGGCCGCCGGTCCGCTCGATGGCCACGACCCGCTGGTGCGGCCGGAAGCGGGCGCCGCGGGCGATGGCCCGGCGGGCCTGCGCCTCGCCGGCGTCGACCGCGCGGGCCAGTCCGTCGCTCGGCACGTGCAGCCCGCCCAGCACCTCGCCGAGCAGCGGATAGAGCCCGCGGCAGGCGTCCGGCCCGAGCACCTCCGCAGCGATGCCCCACGCGGTCGCGAAGCCGTGTCGCCGGTGCAGCTCGCGCAGCCGTTCCGGGGTGGTCGCCACCTCCAGGCTGCCCACCGCGTCGAAGCACCCGAGCTCGGTCAGTTTCTCCACGGTGTAGCGGGCCAGCCGGGCCATCGTCCGCGACGGGTTGGTCTGGAACACCAGGCCGGGCGCGTGCGAGCTGGATCCGCCCGTGCTGAACAGCGGACCCTGCTCCAGCACCGTCACATCGGTGCGGCCGCGCAGGGTGAGCTCGTCCGCCAGGGCGCACCCGACGATCCCCGCTCCGATGATGACGATCGCCATGCCCCACGTCCCTTCGCCGAACGAACGTGCCGTACCTAGGAGCGGGCCGTGTCTCCGTCGTCACAGAATCGACAGCGGCGGTGGCGCCGGTCAATGGGCGATCGAGACTTTTACCGCGACGCAACAAACCGCACCTGTGGTTTTCCGCAGGGTCCGGCTGCGGTGGCCCGCAGGCAGATCTGCGGTCTGGCTCATGGTGCCCGCCGGGCCCGCTTCCTAGCGTCGACGTCATGACTTCCACCTGGGTTTCCGCAGCTGAAACGACGTCCGCCGACGGGGGCGTCACCGGTTTCGTGACCGGTCTGGTCGAGCGGCTCGGCGGCCCGGGCGCCGGCCTCGCCGTCGCCCTGGAGAACCTCTTCCCGCCGATCCCGAGCGAGGTGATTCTCCCGCTGGCGGGGTTCGCCGCCGCCCGCGGCGACTTCAGCCTGGTGGGCGCGATCGCCTGGACCACGCTGGGTTCGGTGGTGGGCGCGATCGCCCTGTACGCCGTGGGGGTGGTGCTCGGCCGGGACCGGATCCGCGCCGTCGTCGCCCGGCTGCCGCTGGTCAGACAGGCCGACGTGGACCGCACCGAGGCCTGGTTCGCCCGGCACGGGGTCAAGGCGGTGTTCCTGGGCCGGATGATCCCGATCTTCCGGAGCCTGATCTCGATCCCGGCCGGGCTGGAACGCATGACGCTGGGCACTTTCCTGCTCTGCACCACGCTGGGCAGCCTGATCTGGAACACGGTCTTCATCCTGGCCGGCTACGGGCTGGGGGAGAACTGGCCGGCGATCCAGGAGTGGGTGGGCGCGTACCAGAACGGGGTGATCGCCCTCTGTGCTCTGGCCCTGCTCTGGTTCGTCGCGGCGCGGGTGCGGCGGTCCCGTCAGGAGCTCAGGTAACGCAGGACGGCCAGGACCCGGCGGCTGTAGCCGGCCGCCCGGTTCAGGTCCAGCTTGTCGAAGATCGCGTTCACGTGCTTCTCGACCGCGCTCTGCGACACGTGCAGCTTCGCGGCCACGGCGGCGTTGGTGTGCCCCTGCGCCATCTGCTCCAGGACCGCCCGTTCGCGCTCGGTGAGCCGGGCCAGCGGGTCCACGTGCGAGGTCCGGGCGAGCAGCCGGCGCACCACCTCGGGGTCGATCGCCGCGCCGCCGGTGCCGACCCGGTCCAGCGAGGCGAGGAACTCGTCCACCCGCGACACCCGGTCCTTGAGCAGATAGCCGACGCCGGCCGAGTCGGCGCCCAGCAGCTGGGTCGCGTACGTCTTCTCGACGTGCTGGGACAGGACCAGGACCCCGACGGCCGGCCACCGGCGCCGGACCTCCAGCGCCGCCCGCAGTCCCTCGTCGGTGTGGGTGGGCGGCATCCGGACGTCCACCACGATCACGTCGGGCCGGTGCCGCTCGACTTCCCGCAGCAGCGCGTCGCCGTCGCCGACCGCCGCCAGCACGTCGTGCCCCTCCTCGGCGAGCAGGCGTACCAGGCCCTCGCGCAGCAGGGTCGAGTCCTCGGCCAGGATCAGTCGCACGGGATCTCCACCTTGATCTCGGTCGGCCCGCCGGCCGGGCTGTGCACGGCCAGGACGCCGTCGAGCGCGGCGACCCGCAGGCCCAGGCCGGACAGGCCGCTGCCGCCCGGGTCGGCACCACCGGCACCGTCGTCGCTCACCAGCACGGACACCCCGGCGTCGTGCCGGGTGACCGCGACGTCGATCCGGGCCGCGCCCGAGTGTTTCACGGCGTTGGTGACGGCCTCGGAGACCACGAAGTAGGCCGCGGTCTCCACCGGTAGCGGCAACGGCCGGGGCAGCCGCAGCTCCAGGTGCACCGGGATCCCGGAGCGTTCCGCCACCGCGGCCAGCGCCTCGGCGAGCCCGAGGTCGTCCAGCACCGTCGGGTACGCCCGCCACGCCACCTCGCGCAGCTCGACCAGCAAGTCCTCGGACTCCTGGTGGGCCTGGGCCAGCAGCCGGGCCGCCGCCTCCGGGTCACGCCGGCGCCGGGCCCGCCCGAGCAGGACGGCCAGCGCGACCAGCCGTTGCTGCACGCCGTCGTGCAGGTCGCGCTCGATGCGCCGGCGTTCCCGGTCCACCGCCTGCACGATCCCGGCCCGGCTCTCGGACAGCTCGGCGATCCGGCGCCGCAGCTGCTCGTGCTCGGGGGGTCCGAGGTACCGGCGGGCCAGCCGCGTGTCGAGCCGGGCCAGGGCCACCACGCCCTGCAGGTCGAGGAAGAGCAGCACGCCGCCGAGCAGCAGCTGGCCGAGCAGGTCCCAGCCGCCCAGCGAACCGCGCACCAGCCCGCGTACGACCAGGACGGCCAGCACCAGACCCACCGCGAGCAGGCCCAGCACGATGCCGGAGAGCAGGCCGGTGCCCACGCGGGCGAGCAGGTAGGGCAGCGGTTGCCGGGCGGGTGGCCATTGCTCACCGAAGAACAGGGAGCGGCGGCGTCGTTCGACGGCGACGAGCCGGTCGGCCCCGGCCAGGGCCCAGCGCCGGGCGGCGGGCCGCCGGCGGGGCACCAGGACCGCCGGGAGCAGCGCGATCCCGCCGATGACCAGGCAGATCAGGGCCAGGACGGCGGTCAGGACCCCGGCGAGGAAGCCGGTGGCCGGCCGTACGGCGTGCACAGGCAACGACTCTAGCGAGGTGATCGACAGTGACGACGCCCACAATACGATACGAGTCTGTTCCGTATCGAGCGAGACGGGTCTACGGTCGGCCAGAGATACGGAACTGTTCCGTATCGGATCAGCCTCCACAGCTCAGGAGTGGCACCACATGGACGTTCCCGCCGCAGAGAACACCGGGCATCCCCGGCGCTGGGCCATTCTCGCCGTACTCGTCATCAGCCTGCTGGTGGTCGTGCTGGACAACACCGTCCTGAACGTCGCCCTGCGGACCATCGCCGACCCGGACGAGGGGCTGGGCGCCAGCCAGGGCCAGCTCGAATGGGCCATCAACTCGTACACCCTGGTCTTCGCCGGCCTGCTCTTCACCGCCGGCATCCTGGCCGACCGGCTCGGCCGCCGGATCACCCTGACCGTGGGGCTGGCCCTGTTCGGCATCGCCTCGCTGGTCTCCGCCTACGCCCAGACCGCCGACCAGCTCATCTGGGCCCGCGCGCTGATGGGCCTCGGCGCCGCCGCGATCATGCCGTCGACCCTGTCGATCATCTCCAACGTCTTCGACCCGCGTGAGCGCGGCCGGGCGATCGGCGTCTGGGCCGGCGCCGTCGGCCTCGGCGTCGCGATCGGCCCGATCGTCGGCGGCCTGCTGCTCGAGCACTTCTGGTGGGGCTCGGTCTTCCTGATCAACGTGCCGGTCGTCGTCGCCGGTGTGGTGCTGGTCAGCGTGCTGGTCCCCGAGTCGCGCGACCCGCGCCCGGGCCGCATCGACATCGTCGGCGTGCTGCTCAGCATCGTCGGGCTCACCCTGCTGACCTACGGCGTCATCGAGGGCGGCGAGAAGGGCTTCGGCCGGCCCGAGGCCTGGGGCACGCTGGTCGCCGCGGTCGCGGTCCTGACCGGCTTCATCCTGTACGAGCGCCGCATCGCGTTCCCCTCGCTGGACGTCAAGCTCTTCGCCATCCCGCAGTTCTCCGCCTCGGTCGGCGCCATCGGCCTGGTCTTCTTCGCGGCCATGGGCGCGATGTTCTTCAGCGCCTTCTACCTGCAGCTGGTCCGCGGCTACGGCCCACTGGCCTCCGGCGCGCTGTTCGTGCCGTTCGCCGCGGCCCAGATGGTCTTCGCACCGCGCAGCGCCGCGATGGTCAAGCGGTTCGGGCCGAAGCTGGTCAGCACCGTGGGCCTGCTCCTGGTGGCGGCCGGGCTGGCCGGCTGGATGATCGTCGGCGAGACCACGCCGATCTGGGTCGTGGGAGCGCTGTTCTTCCTGATGGGTGTCGGCATGGCCAACGTGATGCCGCCGGCCACCGAGGCGATCATGTCGGTGCTGCCCCGCGAGAAGGCCGGCGTCGGCTCAGCGGTCAGCAACACCATCCGGCAGATCGGTGGCGCCCTGGGCGTGGCCGCGCTGGGTGCGGTCGTCTCCTCCTCGTACCGCGACGACGTCACGACGGCCACGGCCGGCCTGCCCGACGCCGCCCGCGAGGTGGCCCAGGAATCCATCTCCGGCGCGTACGGGGTGGCGGCCCAGGCCGGACCGGGCGGGGCCGCGCTGATCAGCTCGGCCAACGACGCCTTCATCACCGCGATGCACTACGCGTCCATCGGCAGCACGATCTTCGCGCTGCTGGGCGCCCTGGTGGCGGCCGTCTGGCTGCCGGGCAAGCCGCCGGCCGGCGGCCCCGCCCCGACGACAGCCGAAGGGCTGGCCGAGGAGCAGGGCGTCGCACTGGTCGACGCGTCATGACGGGGGCAGGTGGCCACGACATGAAGGCTCGGTAACAATGGAGCCCATGACGACGGTCAGCGTGGACGAACCGGCCGGCCAGGACCGCAAGGCTCCTGGCCGGCCGCGCAACGCGCAGGCCGACCAGGCCATCATCCAGGCGGTCTTCGACCTGCTCAGCTCCGGCCAGAGCGCCGACGCCGTCTCCATCGAGGCGGTGGCGGCCAGGGCGGGCGTGGGCAAGGCGACGATCTACCGCCGTTGGCCCAACAAAGAGGCGCTGCTCGTCGACGCGGTGGCCACCATGAAGGGCCCGCTGCCGGAGCCGGTGGGCGAGTCGGTGCGCGACGACCTCATCATGCTGATCTCGGCCATGCGCAACAAGCGGATGGAGCACTACGGCAAGGTCACCATGTGCCTGCTGCCGGAGATCGCCAAGAGCCCCGAGATGCGGCGGATCTACCAGGGCGTCATCGAGCCGCGGCGTGACGTGATGCGCGGCGTGCTGCGCCGGGGCATCACGAGCGGCGAGCTGCGCGCCGACCTGGACGTGGAGCTGACCCTGCTGATGCTCTCCGGCCCGACCGCGATGCAGAACATGATGCACTGGAACCCGCAGGTCCCCGACGACAACTTCGCCGAGCGCCTGGTGGACGCCATCCTCCGCGGTGCCGGCGCGTGAGCGTCACGCTCGGCGATGTCTACGAGGCCGCAGCTCGGATCCAGGGTGTCGCGCACCGCACGCCCGTGCTGCGCTCCCGCACCCTGGACCGGCTGGCCGGCACCGAGGTGCACCTCAAGGCCGAGAATTTCCAGCGGATCGGCGCCTTCAAGTTCCGCGGCGCCTACCACGCCGTCTCCCGGCTCGACCCCGAGCAGCGGGCCCGGGGCATCACCGCGTACTCGTCGGGCAACCACGCGCAGGCGGTCGCGCTGGCCGCCCGGGAGTTCGGCACCACCGCGGTCATCCTGATGCCCGCGGACACCCCCGCGTCCAAGCAGGAGGCCACCGCGGGCTACGGCGCCGAGATCGTCACCTACGACCGCTACACCGGGGACCGGGTCGCTCTCGGTGCCGCGCTGGCGGCCGAGCGGGGGCTGGCGCTGATCCCGCCGTACGAGCACCCGCACGTGATCGCCGGACAGGGCACCGCCGCGCTGGAGCTGCTCGACCAGGCCGGTGAGCTGGACGCCCTGCTGACGCCGGTGGGCGGCGGCGGGCTGATGGCCGGCAGCGCCACGGCGGCCAAGGGGCTGTATCCGGCGATCCGGACGATCGGCGTGGAGCCGGAGGCCGGCGACGACACCCGGCGGTCACTGGCGGCGGGGGAGCGGGTGGCCGTGCCGGTGCCGCGCACGATCGCCGACGGCCAGGCCGCGGACATCCCCGGCGAGCTGACCTTCTCGATCAACCGCCGGCTGCTCGACGAGGTGGTCCTGGTCAGCGACGACGAGATCCGCGACGCCATGCGGTTCGCCTTCGAGCGGCTGCGCATCGTGCTGGAGCCCAGCGGCGCCACCGGCCTCGCCGCGCTGCTCGCCGGGCGGGTCCGGCCACTGCCGCGCCGCACCGGGGTCATTCTGTCCGGCGGCAACGTCGACGCCGTACGCTTCGCAGAGCTGGTCAATCCGGCATCTACTGTCGGGTAGCCGCCGGGACCCTGGTCAGCCGGGACCGTGTTCTCCATGGTGTACGGCGTGGAGGAATCGATGACAGTCACCTTCGACCGTGACGACGCCCAGCGCAGCGCCGGCGTGCTGCGCGACGAGCGCCTGCAGCTCACGCCCGCCGTGCCGCGGGGGCGCGGTTGGGCCCCCGCGCACATCGAGGTCGCGGACCTCTGCGGCGCCGAGTGCCCCGACATCGGCACGGTGCTCAAACACCTGACCACCGCGCAGCAGATCTTCGACCGTCTGCCCCCGCCGGCGGAGAACCGGGTCGCCGCGTTCAACTCGCTCTACTTCACCATCACCGACCGGGTGGCCCAGGCCCTGCGCACCGCCGACGTGCGCAACAAGGACTTCCTGGAGCTGCTCGACGTCGAGTTCGCCAAGCGCTACTTCTCCGCGCTGCGGCTGTGGGGCGACGACGACGCCGCCACCCCGGACGCGTGGGAGGTGCTCTTCCGCCGGGCCCAGGACGACCGCGTCACCCCGCTGGCCGCCGCCATGCTCGGCGTCAACGCGCACATCAACCACGACCTGGCGCTCGCCCTGGTCAGCACGTGGGAGCAGCTGGGCCCGCCGGACCCGGACGAGATCCACCCCGACTACCTGCTGGTCAACAAGATCTTCTTCGAGGAGATCCCCGGGCTGCGCCGGCGCTACTCGACCCCGTTCCAGCTCAAGATCGACCGCCTGGTCGGCAACCTGGACGACTGGAGCCAGCGGGTGCTGGTCTCGGTGACCCGGGCCCACGCCTGGGAGCAGGCCGAACGGCTGTGGTCGTTGCGCGACGACCAGGAGGACCTGGACCGGGCGCTGCTGGTGATGGACCGGGCCTCGGCCTACGTCGGCGAGCTCCTGCTGGTCGGCGACGACCTGGTCAACCTCGGCGGCAAGCTGCTGCGCGGACGGCGCCCGGGCCGCGGCGACGACGTCAGGGACCGCTGACCACCCGGTCCCGGCCCGCCCGCTTGGCGGCGTACAGGTGCTCGTCGGCCCGCCGGACGACCGAGTGGACGTCGTCGTCCGGGCGGAGCGAGGTCAGCCCGATGCTGGTGGTCACCCGCAGACCGGGGGCGACGGCCTCCCAGTCGTACGCGGCGACGGCTGCCCGGGCCGCCTCGCAGGTCGCCGCCGCGTCCGCCGGCGCGGCGTCCAGCACGAGGATGAACTCCTCCCCGCCGTGCCGGCCGGCGTGGCCGCCCAGCGACCGCAGGATGTCGGCGACCCGGCACAGGACGACGTCCCCGACAGCATGGGTCCAGGTGTCGTTGATCAGCTTGAAGTGATCGAGGTCGAGCAGGGCCACGCCGGCCGGGCGCCCGGCGGCGAGCCCGGCGGCAAGCCGCGCGTCCGACCGGCGCCGGTTCCACAGCCCGGTGAGCGCGTCCCGCTCGGCCATCTCCCGGAACAGCTCGGTGTTGCGGTGCGCCTCGTCGACGGCGTACTGCGCGTGCGCGACCCGGGCCATGACCTCACTCTGCTCGCTGCGGCGCACGGTCCAGGCCTCATGAAAATCGACCATCTCCCGGTACGCGGCCTGGAAGTCACCGAGCTCGGCATGGCAACCGGCCAGCATCCGTAACGCCAGCGCGTCGATGTCGGGCAACCGGTCCCGCTCGGCGATGTCCCGGCACCTCGCCAAGGTCTGCATGGCAGTGCCGACATTGCCGTCCCGCCGCTGAATGTCGGCCAACGTGATGAGCGCGGCCGGAATCGCATCCGAATCGGTCGGCGCGGCGCTCGCAATGGCCTCCTCGATGACGAGAGTGGCCTCCCGCGGCCGCCCCGTCTCCAACAAGATCCGGGCGACGGTGTCGGCACAGGAAGCATTCAACGGCTCCCCGGCCCGCTCGCTGTGCGCCCGCATCCGTCCCACCAGTGCCGAAGCACTGTCAAGATCACCATGGGTGTACGAACACCAGGCCCAGTTGTTCAAGTTGGCCAGTATCAGCGCCGGCCGGCCACAGGCATCGGCGAGCTGCTGCGCGGCCTCGAACTCCCCGTGCGAGATCCCGCCGATCCGCTGATCATTGACCTGCAACGCCAGAATGATCGCGTGATCCACCCGGAGGGTGAGCGGATCACCGTCCTCGAGCATCCGGTGGGCCGGATACGCATGCCGCACCGCCTCGGCGTTGTCCCCCGCGCGCCACAACCCGCCGGCGACAACCGCATGGGCGTGGGCGAGCACCACCCGGTCCGCACTGCTGGTGAGCAGCTCCCGCGCCTGCCGAACCCCGTCAGCGACCCGCCCACCACGATTGTCGAGCTCGGCCAGCACCAGCCGCCCCAGATCGGCATGCCGCTGATCACCGTCGGCGGTGGCCTGCCGAACGAGCTCCCGGGCCCGCCCGGCCAGCCCGTCATGACGCACATAGACATCCGCGATCAACGACTCGAACGCGGCGGCAACCGCGGGACGTACCTGCACGCCCGGCCCTATCGGCTCGCCACGGCAACACCTGAGCGGTCCACACCCGCACCGGACGCGGGCGCGCCGGGGTGGATCGCGGGGCGGAGCTCGACCGGGCTCATCACCCCGACCCTAGCCCTGCCTCCGGACGCTCCGGAACCGAACCGCGCGCCGGCCTGTCGGGCGGGGGTGCCGGTCGCCCTTGCTGCTCCCGGCAGAAAGTGGTGCGGGTCTACCTGCGGCCGGCGGGCGTTTCGCCCGCCGGCCTGTGATCACGTGCGTGGCGGTCTTGGAGCACTGGCAGGCCTGGTGGTGCGGGCGCAGCGCTCGATGGTCTCTTCGTGGTCGGGCCTACCCGGTGGTGGGCGTATCGCCCGCCTGCGCGGGTGTCGTGCGTGGCGTGAACCGCTGCCGGGCGCATCGCCCGCCAGCGTCATTGCGCTGTATGCCTGGTCTTGCGGGCGCAGCGCTCGCTGGTCTCTTCGTGGTCGGACCTACCCGGTGGTGGGCGCATCGCCCGCCCGCGCGGGTGTCGGGCATGGCCGGTAGGAGCCACTCGCGGGCGCATCGCCCACGAGCATCGTCTGACGCTTTTGCGGCGCATCGCCGCTGGTCATCCCCGCGTTCGGCGCTTTCCCACGGCGGGCGTATCGCCTGCTCGGCTTCCCGTGGTCGGCGCTTTCCGCGTCGGGCGTATCGCCTGCTCGGCTTCCCGTGGTCGGCGCTTTCCCGCGTCGGGCGTATCGCCTGCTCGGCTTCCCGTGGTCGGCGCTTTCCCGCGTCGGGCGTATCGCCCGCTCGGCTTCCCGTGGTCGGCGCTTTCCC
>NZ_JBEZFL010000001.1:0-284357 GCF_040649415.1 Actinoplanes sp. NPDC048967 | reverse complement strand
CCGCGTCGGGCGTATCGCCCGCTCGACCTCCCGCGGTCGGACCTTTCCCGGCGGGCGCACCGCCCGCCGGCCGGAGTCTCGCGCGTGGCGGTTCCGAGCCGCTACGGGCGCACCGCCCGCCGCCCCCGCAAACGCATCGCCCGCTGACCCGTCCACCCTCGGACTCCGCTGCCGGATGCACCATCCGCGACCCCGCCTCCACAGCTCGGAGCCCTGGCCCATCCACAGCTCGCTTCCCGGCGGGCACGCCGCCCGCCCGGCCCCGCCCCAGCTTGATGCCCGGCGGGCGAAACCGTCCGCCGGGCGTTCGGGAGGAGTGCGGTCAGGAGCTCGTGATCGCCTGCTGCGGCGCCGTCTCGCTGGTCACGGCGGGCGTGCCGGTGGTGATCTCGATGCGGCGGGGCTTGGCGGCCTCGGCCACCGGGATGGTCAGGGTCAGGACGCCGTCCTGCCAGGTTGCGGCGATCTTGTCGAGGTCGAGACCGTCGCCGAGGGTGAGCCGGCGTTCGAAGGTGCCGGTTGCGCGTTCGCGGCGGACCCATTGGACGTCGGCGTCGGTGCGGGCGCTTCGTTCGGCGCGGATCGTCAGGACCCGGTTGTCGACGTCCACCTGGACGGAGCCGGGGTCGATGCCGGCCAGGTCGCAGTGCAGGACGAAGTGGTCACCCGAGCGGTACAGGTCCATCGGCATCGCCAGGGTTGCCGTGCTGCCCGCGGCTCCGCCGAACATCTGCCCGGCCAGCCGGTCGAACTCGCGGAAAGGATCGAAAGTCAGCACCACGGGATCCACCTCCTCGACGTGGCCCGCCGGCCTGCCCGGCGGGCGCGTGGCGCTCGGCTCAGATCGGATCTGCCGAGGTCGCGGCGCGCATCGAGGTGGTCCATCACCGCGATGAGCAGCAGCGACAGATATTTTTTTAGCACTGTGCCCGGGGGAGTGCCAAGTCCTTTCGAGAAAAAATCGCCGGCTCTGGCAAGATCGGTCCATGCTTGTGGACCGGGCCGGGCGCCGCTACCCGCTGGACGAGCCGCGCTGGCGCGGCGACGACGGATCGCCGCTGCTGGTCGAGCCGCTGCCCGGCATCACCCGGGACGACGTGGACACCACGGTACGGTCGCAGTGGCGTTACGCGGCCGCGCTGCCGCAGTCGCTCGGCCGGCGGATCACCCTCGGCGAGGGGCTCACGCCGCTGCTGCCGTTCGACGTCGACGGGGTGCCGTTGTCGGTCAAGCCGGAGTGGTTCAACCCGACCGCCAGTTTCAAGGACCGCGGCACCACCGTGATGATGTCGGCCCTGGCCACGCAGGGCGTCACCGAGATGCTGGAGGACAGCAGCGGCAACGGCGGTTCCTCGGTGGCCGCGTACGCGGCGGCGGCCGGCATCCGGGCCACCATCCTCGCGCCCGAGTCGACCTCACCGGCGAAGATCCAGCAGAGCCGGGTGCACGGGGCGTCGGTGGAACTGGTGCCCGGCAGCCGGCAGGCCACCGCTGACGAGGCTGTGCGCCGTTCGGCCTCGACGTTCTACGCCAGCCACAACTGGCACCCCTTCTTCCTGCAGGGCACGAAGCTCCTCGCGTACGAGATCTGGGAGGACCTGGGCTTCCGGGCGCCCGACGCGGTCGTCCTGCCGGCCGGCGCGGGCAGTCTGGTCCTGGGTTTCCATCTCGGCTTCGGTGAGCTGGTGCGGTCCGGCGCGATCCGGCGCCGGCCCCGGCTGCTGGTCGCGCAGCCGGAGCATTGCAGCCCGCTGGTTGCCGCTTTCGCGGGCGGGGCCGCGGCGGTGTCGCCCGGGCGGTGGAGCCCGACGGTCGCCGAGGGTACGGCGATAGCGGTCCCGGTCCGCGACCGCGAGGTCCTGGCGGCGATCCGCGAGTCGGAGGGTGACCTGGCGGCCGTGCCCGAGGCGGCGATCGGCCCGGCGACGTTCGAGCTGGCCCGCCGCGGCCTGTACGCGGAGCCGACCAGCTCCATCGTGGTCCCGGCGATCCGCGAGTTCGTGCGGCGCGGCAGCCTGCGCCCGGGGGAGACGACCGTGGTCATCCTGACCGGCTCGGCCCTGAAGGCCTCGGACGCGGTCGGCCGCCTGCTGACCGCAACCTGACCCGGCCCCCGGATCAGGCCTGGTCGGGCAGCACCGGCAGGATCGTGCGGCTGCGCCCGGGCCGCGGGTACGCCTCGGCCGCCGCCGCGAGCCGGCTCGCGTGGTCCCGCTGCCGCTGCCAATGCCCGTACAGTGCCCCGCGCTGCGAAAGGCGGTCCACCTCCCGGATCGTCTCCGGGTCGACATCCCCGGCGGGCGCGTCGCGCCACGGCGTGCCCGGCAGCGGCATGAACGTGTGGGCGTGGATGCGGGCGCCCAGATCGGCCAGTTCCCGGGCCAGTCCCAGCGACGCGTCCACGTCGGCGCGGTCCTCGCCGGGCATGCCGAAGATCATGTCTACATTGATCTTGAAGCCTTCCTCGAGCCCGAGCCGGACCGCGCGGCGCACCTCTTCGACGCCGTGGCCGCGTTTCGCCGCTGCCAGCACCCGGTCCGAGCCGGACTGGGCGCCGACGATGATGTTGGTGTTGTCGCAGTAGCGCCGGACCAGCCGCAGTGCCTCGCGGCTCACATGCTCCGGGCGGATCTCGCTCGGGAAGGAGCCGAAGAACACCCGGCCCCGCGGCCCGATGCCTTCGCGGCACGTCGCCAGCAACTCCTCGACCGCGGCCAGGTCCGGCTCGTCGGTCTGGGCGCCGTACGACAGCGCGGTCGGGGTGATGAAGCGGACGTCGCGCAGGCCGCGTTCGTACATCCGGTCGACGTGCCAGCGCACGTTGGCGACACTGCGGTGCCGGAACTTGGCCGAGAACATGAACGGGGTCTGGCAGAACCGGCAGGCGTAGACGCAGCCGCGGGTGATCTCCAGGGCGTTGAAGCGGTTCCAGCGCAGCGAGAAGCCGCGGAACTCGTCCATGGAGCCGGTCCGCGCCGCCCTCCCGGTCTTCACCACCGTGCCCTCGGCGTCGCGGTAGACCAGGCCCGGCACGCCCGCCGGGTCGCCGCCGGCGTCGACCAGGCGCAGCAGCGTGACCTCGCCCTCGCCGACCGCCGCCACGTCCCAGCCGGCGTCGAGGGTCTGCACCGGCTCGGCGGTGGCGTGCACCCCGCCCGCCACGTGGGTGACGTGCGGGCCGTCGGCCAGCGCCCGGATCTCCGCCAGTTCCTCGGCCAGCGCGGCCGCGTCGGGGGAGTAGAACGACCAGAGCACCAGGACCCGCGAGCCGGCCGCTGCCCGGATCTCGGCCGCGGTGGCCTCGGCCGATTCGGCGAAGCGGACCTCGTACGAGGTCCCCGTCCGGTGCTCCTCGAGGGCGCCGAGCAGCACGTGGAACCCGTACGTGACCGCCTTGCGGTAGCGCAGGATCAGCACCACATCCATGCCGTCGCATCCTGCCAGGCGCGGGGACGGCCCGGTGCACGCCGGGCCGCCCCCGAACGGGTCAGCCGACGGTCACCGCCACCGAGGCCTCGGAGCCGTTGTCGGCGTCGGCCGAGCCCGGGAACGTCGCCGTGAACGAGTGCCGGCCCTTCTCGTCCACGGTCACGGTCAGGCTGAACGAGCCGTCCGCGGCCGTCCGCAGGTCCGTCACCTTGCCCTTGCCGGTACGGCTCGGGGAGTGCCAGGCGACGGAGAGGAAGCCGTCGCGCACGGGGCTGCCGTCGCCGTTGAGCACCTTGCCGGTGATGGTGACCTGGTCACCCACCTTCGCGGTGGTCCGGCCGGCCGAGATGGTCGTCCTTGACCCGGTGGTGGGGCTGCCGGCGGTGGCGAGCGTCTTCTCGTACCGGATGATGTCGTCCTTGCCCTGGGCGACGCCCAGCTGGGGGACGACCAATTGGGCCCCCGCGGTCAAGCCCGCTTTGAGCGTCCACTGTGGTGTCGCGTCGAGGCGGACGTACGCGCGGGCGCTCAGCTGCGGCCCGGCCACGCCGTAGATCAGGAAGCTGAACCTCGGGGCCACCCCGGCCTGCGCGGTCGCGTTCCGGCTGACCGTCGGCGGCTGGTACGTGAATCTGGTGCTGAAGTCGGCGACCGGGTGGACCGTACCGTCGCGGTAGGCCAGGCCCGCCTTGACCGCCGCGGTCTGCCCGGCCGAGGTCTCCAGCGCGGCCTGCACCGAGCCGGTGGCGTCCAGGTAGAGCTGGAGTTCCGGGGTGATCACCACCGGCACCGGCCCGGCCGAGAAGGTGATCGGCTGGAACCGGATCGGCTTCGCCAGCAGCGGCGTCTCCTTGAGCGAGCAGGCCGCGCTGCCGCTGATCGTGGCCTTGAGCTGCGCGTCCTCGGTCAGCGTCCCGGTGAAGGACACGGCGGAGACCCCGCGCGGGCTCCACGACGCGTCGAAGTCGAAGCTCGGCGTGATGCTGATCGACCCGGTGATCTCCGCCTTCGCGGCGTTGGTGCAGGACACCGTACGTCGGATCGGCTGGACCACCGGGCCGCCGGCCGAGCGGGCGCTGATGTCACCGGTCCCGAGGGCGAACGTCTCGTCGATCGTGGCCTCGGCGATCGCCTCGGTGAGCGTCGCCGGTCCGGCCTCGACCGTCCGGCCGTCGACCGCCACCACCTTGACCAGCAGGCCGTTCGGGGTGACCGGGGTGCTGCCCGCCGCGAGGATCTCGCCGGTTTTCGGCAGCCGCGCGCCGGCGGCGAAGCGCAGCGTCTGCCGGCCGGCCGGGTCGCCGGTCACCGCGGTGAGCGCGGCTTCCGGCAGTACGGTGGTGCTGCTCGCCGCGACCAGGCGGAAGTCGCTCCACCGGCCGGCGCGCAGGCTGCTCTGCACCGCGCGTCCGTCGAGGCCCAGGGCGGCGATGTCCACCGCGCCGGACGCGCCGGAGGCGGCGGCGATCCCCGAGCCCAGCCGGGCGTCGAGGCGGGTGGCCCGGCCCCAGGTGCGGGCGCCGTTGACCGAGACCCGGGCCGCGGGGGTCAGGTCCCGGTTGCGGGTGATCAGGTGCAGCTTGCCGGAGCCGGGCTCGGCGGCCAGGCCGGGCGTGGCGGTGGAGATGATGCCGGTGTTGCGCCAGCCCGCGGGCCGGCCGCCGGTGACCACGGTCGTGCGGACCTTGCGGTCGCGGCCCGCCGCGGCGATCACCAGGCTCCCCGAGCGGCCCACCGCCGCCGGCGAGGTGCTGAACCGGCCCCCCAGCGACGTCCAGCCGCTCCATTTGCCGCCGTGCAGGTGACGGACCCGGACCGTACCCTCGTCGTCGCGGACCACGACCGCGAACGCGCCGCCGCCGAGACCGGCGACGGCCGGCGCGCCGGTGGCGGAGCCGCCGAGGCCGGACCAGGTACCCCCCGTTCCGGTACGCACCCAGACCTGCTCGTCGGCGACCGCCGCGGCCAGCACCTGGCCGGAAGCGGGGTCCGCGCCCAGCCCGACGCCGCTGGTGTCGTCCAGCGGCCGGGCGCCGGTGAACGCGCTCGCCTCGCCCCAGCGTCCGAGCGTCGAGACCTGCTCGTTGAGCCGGCGCGGCTCGGCCCCCCGCCAGACCAGGCGCATCGCGTCGGCGCCGGTGGCGACCAGGGCCGGGGTGGTGTCCGGCACGGCCGAGGCCGACGCGTTCGGCAGGACCAGCAGGGCCGCGCCACCGAGACCGGCCAGGGCCAGCAGGGCGAAGGTACGTCTCACAGCACTCACATCCACGAGGTTCGGGCGACTACTCCCGTCGAACGTCCCCGCGGACACCGGCGACGCGCCCCTTGGCCGGGCGGTCGGCAATCATGGGCGAACATCCGACCCCGAACGGCTGAGACGAGTCTCACGGCGCCAGGACCGGCTCTCACGGCGCCAAGATCGGCGAAGTGAGTCATGGTTTTCACCGTCGTAACACGTCCTACCCCGGGAGGTAATGGCTGGTGGAGAGCCTGCTGCCATGGCCGACTCGACCGGGCCGGTGACGCCCGCGGGCGTCGGCGGGCCCGCCACCCCCGCCGCCCCGCTGGCCGGCTTCACCATCGCCGTGACCGCCGAGCGGCGCCGCGAGGAACTGTCCGCCCTGTTCGAGCGGCGTGGCGCCAAGGTGCTGGTGGCGCCGGCGATCACGATCGTGCCGCTCGGCGACGACCAGGCGCTGCACGCCGCCACCGAGGCCTGCGTGGGCCTGGCCCCCGACATCGTCGTGGCCACCACCGGCATCGGTTTCCGGGGCTGGCTGGAGGCGGCCGAGGGCTGGGGGATGGGCGACACGCTGCGGGCCGCACTGAGCCGGGCCCGGCTCATCGCACGCGGTGCCAAACCGTGCGGCGCGATCCGGGCCGCCGACCTCACCGAGGACTGGTCGGCCGTGTCGGAGTCGTCGGAGGAGATCCTCGAGCGGCTGCTGGAGCAGGGCATCGCCGGCCGGCGCATCGCCGTGCAACTGCACGGCGGCCCGCAGGCCGAGTTCACCGGCGCCCTGCGGGCCGCCGGTGCCGCGGTCGTGGAGATCCCGGTCTACCGGTGGACGCTGCCGCCGGACCTGGCCCCGGTACGGCGTCTGGTCGCCCAGCTCGCCGCCGGCCAGGTCGACGCCGTGACGTTCACCAGCGCCCCCGCCGTGCAGGCCCTGCTGGAGATCGCCGGCGACAACGCGGATGAGGTGCTCGACCGCTTCCGCGGCGCCACGATGGCCGCCTGCGTCGGACCGGTCACCGCCGCGTCCCTGGTCGAGCAGGACGTACCCGTGGTCACCCCGCACCGCTCGCGGCTGGGTGCCCTGGTCAAGGTCGTCACCGACGAACTGCCCCGCCGGGCCGTCCGGCTCGGCGTCGCCGGAACGGTCCTGGAGATCCGCGGTCACGCCGTCCTCATCGACGGCCGCCTGCAGGCCCTGCCCCCGGCGGCGATGGCCATCCTCACCGCCCTGGCCGGCCGGCCCGGTGCCGTGGTCTCGAAGGACCGCCTCGCCGCCGCCCTGCCCCGGGGCACCGACGGCCACGCCGTCGACGTGGCGATCGCCCGGCTGCGGACGGCCCTGGGCCCGGCCGGGCACATCGAGACCATCATCAAACGCGGCTACCGGCTGCGCGTCGACGAGCAGGCCGGATGACCGCCCCGGCGAAGGACCGGCGGCCGGTCCTGCTCGCGGTTGCGCACGGTACGCGCTCAGCGGCCGGCCAGGCGCAGATCCGCGACCTGGTGGACCGCATCGCGGGCCGGCGTCCCGACCTGGACGTGCGGCTGGCCTATGTGGACGTGCAGCAGCCCCGGGTCGGTGACGCGATCCAGGGCCTGCGGGCGGTGGTGGTGCCGCTCCTGCTCTCGGCCGGCTATCACGTCCGGGTGGACATCGCCGAGGCGGTCGCCGCCAACGACGCTGTGGCCACCGCCCCGCTCGGGCCGGACCCGCTGCTGGTGCGCAGCCTGGAACGCGGGATCGCGGGGGCGTCGGCGGACGCCGTCGTGCTGGCGGCCGCGGGGTCGAGTGATCCGGCGTGGCGGGCCGACATCGCCGGCGTCGCGGCGCGGCTGGGGGCGCAGGTGGCTTACGCGTCGGGGGCTGAGCTGCGGGTGGCCGATGTGGTGGCGGGGCTGCGGGAGCAGGGGGCGCGGCGGGTCGCTGTCGCGGCTTACCTGCTGGCTGAGGGGTTGTTCTACCGGTCGCTGCACCGGGCCGGCGCGGATGTGGTGACGCCGCCGCTGTGCGCGGACCCGGCTGTGGAGGATCTCGTGCTGCGGCGCTACGAGGACGCGTGCGCTCTGCAGCCGGCGAGCCGCTAGTCCTTGCCGCTCCGTGATGCGAACGCGATCAGTGTCAGCGCTGAAGCCACGCCCACGGTCGCGGCGATGGCTGACAGAGCGTCCTCGCCCAAATTGACGACGACCGCGACAACCGATACAGCGGCGGTCGCGACGAGGAGTCCGATCGCGACACGCGGTCGATAGATCTGTGCGTCGTGGTTCACGGGCTCGTTGTCCTGTTTGTGATCAGCCATAGACCTTCACCCCGGCCGCCACCGCACTGAGCAGGATCAGGCTCGCGACGCCGTTGGCAGCCCCGACCCACCACCAATTCTTGATTTTCGCATTTTGAGTGTAGGCCACCATGCGCAGCCCGAACGGCATGACGCTGAATCCGACAAAAAGCGCCAGCGCCGCCACCACCACCTGAGGAACCGGCACGTCTTTGTCTTCCGCCCTGGCCGCGGCAATCAGCGAGCCGACCAGCGCGAATGACGCTGCGATCACCCAGTCTGTCCACCATAGGGCGTCTTCCATTTCAAGACCGTGCTTCTTCGGTTGACGAGGTGTTCTGGAGATCAGTTTGAGCCACACCTGCAGAATCGCGGTCGCCGCGGCAACGGCCGCGGTAATCAGAAGAGCCCGCAGGTGATCACCCCCGTGGCTGAAGGATCAATGCTGACCGAAGGATCAAAGCTGGCCGAAGGATCAAAGCTGGCCGAAGGATCAAGATTGCAATCGATCTTTTCATTGTTGCCCGCCGACCGCAATCCTTCTTAGGGATGTCGGCGGGCAGCAGTCGGAATACCGACTGCTGCGCCGCGAGCGGCACCGTCAAAGCGTCAGTACGGCCCGGATGAACACCGCCGCCGACATCAGCAGAAGCGCCGAAGCGATCATGAACCAGATGGCCCAGGTGCGCCGCCGGCACTGTTGGCACTCGCAGTGACCCGAGCGTTGGTCACTCATGGCGAAGATCCTTTCGCTGCCTCGTCGACGGCGCGTCATCGACGAGCGTCCCGGCGTTGAGGTGCTGAAGCGCCCCGACTGCCGAGGTACCGCTTGAACCCTTCGTCTGTCCCACTAGACTCATCCAAGTGACCCGACTGATGCCACTTGTCCCAACCACCCCTACCGCAAGATGCTACCGTGCGGAGACAGTGTGGTAAATACAGTTGTCCCGTTCAGCCTCCTCAGTTAGGCGAGGCCTGCCGTAGGACTCATTCCAACAACGACTGCGAGGACTGGTGATGGCAGAACCGATGTACCGGCAGATCGCCGAGGAGCTCCGTCAGCGGATCGAGAGCGGTGACCTTGCCCCCGGCACCAAGTTGCCCACGGAGCTGGAGCTCCGCGAGGAGTTCAACAACGCCTCGCGCAACACCGTCCGGGATGCCATCCGCTCGCTCACCAGCCGCGGGCTCGTGATCACCCGGCCGGGACAGGGCACCTACGTCGTCGACCGGATCGTGCCCTTCGCCATCACACTGTCCACGGACAACGACACCGGCCTCGGCGGCGGTGAGGGTGTCGCCTACATGTCGGCGGCGCGGGCTCAATTGCGCCGGCCGGACGCCACCGTGCCGCGAGTGGAGATTCAGCTCGCCGCCGGCCGGGTGGCTCGCGAGCTCCAGGTCAACGAGAGCTCGGCGATAGTGTCCCGGCACCAGAAGCTCAGCATCGACGGCAAGCCCTGGTCGATGCAGACGTCTTTCTACCCGATGAAATTCGTGGAGATGGGCGCGACCAAGCTGGTCGAGGCCACGAACATCGAACCGGGTGTCGTGCGGTACGTCGCCCTGAAGCTGGGTCTTGAGCAGGCCGGCTATCAGGACAAGATCCTGGCCCGGCCGCCGGACGAGAACGAGATCAGTTTCTTCAAATTGCCGGAGAACGGTGTCGCCGTCATCGAGACCGTGCGAACCGCCTACGAGAGATCGGGAACTCCCATCAGGTGCACGGTGACGGTCTGGCCGGCCGACCGGAACCGCCTGGTCTACAACATCGGTGATGTGCCGCCGGAGATCCGTTCGCCGGCCCAGGCCGAGGACATACCGAGCAGTACCGAAGACGAGCAAAGCTGAGCATCTGTCCCCACCAGATGTGTCCGGTCCCTGTCGGCGTGCCCCTCGAGCCGCATCACAGAAACGCAAATGATGAGAAATCTAGCTATCGAGCCCGTGGCGGCGTCGATCGAGGATCACCAGGCCATCGTCAACCTCATCAAGGGGGCGGCCAGTTGGCTGCCGACGAAGGGCACCGACCAGTGGGCGAAGCCCTGGCCGTCGCTGGCGGAGCGGGACGAACGCATCCGCCAAGGACTGGAGACGGAATCGACGTGGATGGTGTGGGACGGCGCCACCGCGGTAGCGACCATCACGTCGTTCCGGCACGGTAGTACGTTGCTGTGGACCGCGGAGGAGCGCCGCTTACCGGCCGTCTACCTGAATCGCGTCTGCATCAACCGGGACTACGCGGGTCAAGGGATCGGGGCGAGGCTCATCGATTGGGCCAGCGGGAAGGCTGCCGCCGAATATGGCGCACAGGTCTCCCGTATCGATGTGTGGTCCACCAATTTCAAGCTCCATGACTACTACCGGGGTATCGGCTTCCGGTTTCTGCGCAGGGTCGACGACAGCCTCGACTACCCGTCCGGTGCGCTGTTCGAACGGCCGATCGCGGCCCGATGCCTGCCCTGATCAGCCGCGGCTCGTCCGCGGCCGGGTTCGGGCCGACCACCTGGTCGGTGCTGAGACATCGGCGATTCCGGTGGTATTTCGCCGGCAATTCGCTGTCGAACATCGGCACCTGGGTGCAGAACGCGGCGCAGGTCGTGCTCGCGTACCAGCTGACCGGCTCGACCACCGGAGTCGGCCTGGTCGTCGGAGCGCAGTTCGTCAGCCCGTTGTTGCTCGGCCCGGTGGCCGGGGCCGTGGCGGATCGTTTCGACCGCCGCCACGTCCTGCTCGTGACGCAGCTCGGTTCGGCCACGGTCTGTGTCGTCCTGGCGGGCCTCCAGTCTGCCGGTCAGCTCGGGCTGGCGACCCTGGTGACCTGCGCCTTCCTCATCGGCGTGGGTTACACGTTCACACTTCCCGCGCAGTCCGCGTTCGTGCCCACCCTGGTTCCGGTGGAGGAGACGCGCGCCGCGGTCACGCTCAACGGCGTCTCGTCCAACATCGGCCGGGCATTGGCGCCGATCCTCGGCCTGGGCGTGGTGGCCGTCCTGGGATTCGGCGCGGCTTTCGCCGTGAACGCCGCCTCGTTCCTGGCGCTGGCAGCGATCCTGCTCAGGATGAGGTCCGGTCGACCGCAATTCCGGTCGCGGAGTACGGCGCTCCTCGACGGTTTCCGCATCGTGCGTAGAACACGCCGTCTTCAGGTACTGCTCCTGATTGTGGCCGCCTCCACCGTGGCCACCGATCCGCCGCTCGTCCTCGGGCCTTCCTTGGCGGTCACCTTCGGGATGAGCGCGGCCATGTCGGCGTATTTTCTGTGCGCCTTCGGGATCGGGACGGTGATCGGTTCCCTGCTGCCCGGCCTCCGGACGGGTCTGACCGGCACCGGGTGGTTCCTGGCCGTGCTCGGCGGCGCCACCATCAGCTTGTCCATCGTGGATTCTTTCGGTGCTGCCCTGGTTGCCGTGGCGACCTCAGGAATCGCCTCGCTTCTGGTCGGCACCGCGACTCAGAGCCTCATGCTCGAGATCGCGGGCCCCGCCCAGGCCGGTCGCGTCATGGCCATGTGGGCCATGGCCTACGTCGGCAGTCGCCCGATCGCCACCGCCGTGGACACCTGGCTCGCCGGTGTTCTGGATGCGCGAACGAGCGCCGCCCTGCTCGCGGTGCCCGCGTTGACCGTGGCCGGTGTGATTCTGAGCTTGAAGGCCACGAATCGGGGCCGGCGCTGGGGCGCGAAAGTTCTGCGTGGCACATTGGCGGTGTCGCCTCGGGCATTGCCGAGCTGATGGTGAACAATACCGGCGACTTTCAACATATTCCTACCGATCAATACCATAAGTCGCTTCGTCACTGCTAGTGATCTGATCTTTCTGCTGCGTAACAATCCACGAAGACGTCTAGAGAGGACGACGACGTGGACTTGAACCTGACCGTGCAGCGGCATCCTGATCCGTGGCTTGATCTGCTCCGGCCGTACGTGCTTGACGTGGTGACCACCATGGCGCGGAGCGGCGTGCGTATCCAGGAGAGCTGGCTCGACCCGCGAGACCCGCGGGACGCGACGATCGTGTGTGCCGGGAGCGGCAGTGGTCTCGTCGGCCTGGTCTGGGATGAGGAGACCGGCTGGCGCACGGGCGAGTTCGTCGACGGCCGTCAGGGAAGCCGGACGGTGCTCCGCGACGTCGTCCACGTGGGCGGCGGGCTGCTGCCGTCGCCGGCGGGGCTGGCCCAGGACCTGATCAAGGGCGACGGGCAGCCGCAGCGCAGCTATCGTTCGCATCGGGATCTGCGGGACGGGCTGGACGAGACGCTCCGGAGCTGGCCTCGGCTCTGATCGGTTCGGTCTCACAACGGGGCCGGGGCGGTTGTAGGGTTTTTTGAACGCCGCGGCAATCGTCGCGGTCCGGTGAGGAAATGGTTACCGCCGAGCATCTTCGGTGTGACGGTGACCGAGACGCATTGCCCGTACTGCGCCCTGCAGTGCGGCATCGCGCTGACGCCTGAGATTCCCCGGGTGCGGCTGGAGCCCACCGAGTTCCCGGTCAACCGGGGTGGCCTGTGCGCCAAGGGCTGGACCGCGGCCGAGCTGCTCGACCACAAGGACCGGCTGCTCACGCCGCTGGTGCGCAAGGATCCCACGGACCGCGGCAGCCCGCTGCGGGAGGCGACGTGGGATGAGGCGTACGAGCGCATCGTCGCCGGGATCGAGCGCTGCCAGCGGGAGTACGGCCTCGACAGCGTCGGTGCCTTCGGTGGCGGTGGTCTGACCAACGAGAAGGCGTACACGCTCGGCAAGTTCGTACGGGTGGCGCTGCGGTCCGCGTCGATCGACTACAACGGCCGGTTCTGCATGTCGTCCGCCGCCACCGCCGCCAACCGTGCGCTCGGGGTCGACCGGGGGCTGCCGTTCCCGCTGGAGGATGTGGCCCAGGCCCGCACGGTCCTGCTGGTCGGGGCGAATCCGGCTGATGCCATGCCGCCGTCGATGCAGTATCTCGACGCCGGGCGGGCCGAGGGGGCGCGGCACATCGTCGTCGACCCGCGGCGTACGCCGACCGCCGCGGGCGCGTACCGGCATCTGCAGCCCTTGCCCGGCACGGACCTGGCGCTGGCCAACGGCCTGTTGCACATCGCGGTCCGGGAGGGCCTGATCGACGAGGCCTACATCCGGGACCGGACCAGCGGCTTCGACGGCGTGCGGGCGGCCGTCGCCGCCTACTGGCCGGAACGGGTCGAGCGGATGACCGGGGTCAGCGAGGCCGACCTGCGTGAGACCGTCCGGCTGCTGGCCACCGAGCGACCGTCGATGATCCTCACCGCTCGCGGGGCCGAGCAGCACAGCAACGGCACCGACACCGCACAGGCGTATCTCAACCTCGCCCTCGCGCTGGGCCTGGTCGGGCGGCCCTACTCCGGTTACGGGACCATCACCGGGCAGGGCAACGGGCAGGGCGGGCGCGAACACGGGCAGAAGGCCGACCAGCTGCCCGGCTACCGGCGGCTGGACGACCCGGCCGCCCGGGCGCACGTCGCCGGCGTCTGGGGGGTCGACCCGGACGAGCTTCCGCAGCCCGGCAGGTCCGCGTACGAGATGCTCGACCGGCTCGGCACCGACGGCGGGGTCCGCGCGCTGCTCGTGCTGGCCAGCAACATGGCCGTCTCCGCCCCGCACGCCGGGCACGTCATCGAGCGGCTGCGCGCGCTGGATCTGCTCGTCGTCTCCGACATCTTCCTCTCCGAGACCGCGGCGCTGGCCGACGTCGTGCTCCCCACGGCCCAGTTCGCCGAGGAGGAGGGCACGATGACCAACCTCGAGGGCCGGGTCATCCGCCGCCGGAGGGCCCTCCCGCCGCCGCCGGACGTGCGGACCGACCTGCAGTTCCTCAGCGGGCTGGCGGACCGGCTGGGCCGCGGGCGGTTCTTCAGCGACGACCCGCGGACCGTTTTCGACGAGCTGCGCCGGGCCAGCGCCGGCGGGATCGCCGACTACGCCGGCATCACCTACGAGCGGATCGAGGCCCAACAGGGCGTGTTCTGGCCGTGCCCGGCCGAGGACCACCCGGGTACGCCACGACTGTTCGCCGATTCGTTCCCGACCGCGGACGGGCGCGCGAAGTTCGTCCGCGTCGAGCACCGCGACCCGCACGAGATGCCCGACCGGGACTACCCGTACGTGCTCACCACCGGGCGCAACATGCAGCAGTACCAGAGCGGCAACCAGACCCGCCGGGTCTCCGCCCTGACCGTCTCGCTGCCCGAGCCCCGCGTCGAGCTGCATCCCGATCTGGCCCGCCGGCTCGGCATCGCCGACAGCGACATGGTCGAGCTGTCCAGCCGCCGCGGCCGGGCCGTGTTCCGGGCCCGGCTCAATCCCGGCATCCGGCCGGACACCGTCTTCGCGCCGTTCCACTGGGGCGGCGACCAGGCCGTCAACCTGCTCACCGACCCGGCCCTCGACCGGCACTCCAAGATGCCCGCTTTCAAGGCGTGCGCGGTCGCCATCACGAAAGGAACACCTAGGTGAACTCCACACCCCGCTTCCTGCAGGGCGTCCTGCCCTTCGAGGGCAAGGGCCTGGACCAGCCGGCCCCGATCGGCGTGCCGGGCTACGTCGTGCCCGCCGGCGTGGCCGCGCAGGCTGTCTACTTCCGCGGCGGCAACTCGGCCGACGATCTGATCTGTGTCGTGCTGATGCGGGACGGCAAGCCGATGCGGTACTTCCCGATCGGGGCCAAGGCCGACGTACACGTCCCACTGCGGGTCGTCGAGGACCTGGACGCCGGGACCGCCGTCGAGCTGTGGCTGGCCGCACCGGCCGGAACCACCGGCACCGTGGTCATTGATCTCGGGCTGGTGGAGGTCTGATGGCCCCGCGACTGGTCGTCATCGGCAACGGCATGGCCGGCGCGCGGACGGTGGAGGAGATCCTCAGCCGCGGCGGCGACTTCGACATCACCATGTTCGGCGACGAGCCGTACGGCAACTACAACCGGATCATGCTGTCCAACGTCCTGGCCGGGGTCGAGGACGAGTCCGGCATCTTCCTCAACGACCTGAGCTGGTACGCCGACAACGGCATCACCCTGCACGCCGGCCGCCGGATCAGCCGCATCGACCGGTTCGCCAAGCAGGTGTACGCCGAGGACGGCACCGCCACCCCGTACGACAAGCTCATCATCGCCACCGGCAGCCGGGCGTTCGTCCCGCCGATCCCCGGCATCCACCGCCCCGGCCGCGGCTACCACCAGGGCGTCTTCGCCTTCCGCACGCTCGAGGACACCCGCAGCATGATCCGCTACGCCCGCGAGCACGAGCGGGCCGTGGTGATCGGCGGCGGACTGCTCGGCCTGGAGGCGGCCCGCGGTCTGCAGAACCACGTCTCGCACGTGACGCTGCTGCACGCCATGGGGCACCTGATGAACACCCAGCTGGACGCCCAGGCCGGCGCGATCCTGCAGCGCAGCGTGGAGAAGCTGGGCATCGAGGTCGTCTGCGAGGCGATGACCACCGAGATCCTCGGCAAGCACGCGGTCACCGGGGTCAAGCTGGCCGACGGCCGGGTCATCGACTGCGACGTGGTCGTGGTCGCCGCCGGCATCCGGGCCAACACCGAGGTGGCCGCGGCCAGCGGGCTGGTGGTCGAGCGCGGCATCGTGGTCGACGACCAGATGCGGGCCCAGGACGAGCCGGACATCTACGTGGTGGGGGAGTGCGCCCAGCACCGCGGCGAGACGTACGGGCTGGTCGCCCCGCTCTGGGACCAGGCCAAGGTGCTCGCCGACCACCTCACCGGCCGGGACCCGCGGGCCGCGTACCACGGTTCCCGGATCGCCACCAAGCTCAAGGTGGCCGGGGTCGACGTCGCCTCGATGGGCCTGAAGGAGTCCGACCGCGAGGACGACGAGACGCTGGTCTTCAGCGAACCCCGCAAGGGCATCTACAAGAGCGTGATCATCCGCGACGGCCGGCTGGTCGGCGCGACGCTGGTCGGTGACGTCAAGAAGGTCGCGTTCCTGATGCAGGCCTTCGACCGCGGGCTGGCCCTGCCCGAGGACCGGGTCGAGCTGATGTTCGACCTGGGTGGCCCGCCCGCCGAGGTCAGCGCGGCCGAGCTGGCCGACGACGCCCAGGTCTGCAACTGCAACGGCGTCACCAAGGGCACGATCGCCGAGACGGTGCACGGCGGCTGCAAGACGGTCAGCGGCGTGATGGACAAGACCCGGGCCGGCAAGGGCTGCGGCACCTGCAAGAGCCTGGTCGCGCAGATCGTCGAGTGGGCCGCCGGCGGCGCCGTCGAGGAGGACCCCAGGGCGAGCTGGTACGTGCCCGGCGTGCCGATGCCCAAGGCCGAGCTGATGGCCGCGATCCGCACCTACGACCTGCGCTCGGTCTCGTCGGTCTTCGCCAAGCTGGTCCCCGGCGGCGAGGAGGACGCCAAGAGCAAAATGGGCCTGGCCTCGCTGCTGAAGATGATGTGGGGCGAGGACTACGTCGACGAGCGCGACGCCCGGTTCATCAACGACCGGGTGCACGCCAACATCCAGCGCGACGGCACGTTCTCGGTGGTGCCGCAGATGAAGGGCGGCGTCACCACCCCGGCCCAGCTGCGCCGGATCGCCGAGGTGGCCGAGAAGCACGCCGTACCCATGGTGAAGCTGACCGGCGGGCAGCGCATCGACCTGCTGGGAATTCCCAAGGAGACGCTGCCCAAGATCTGGGCCGACCTGGACATGCCCTCGGGCTACGCCTACGGCAAGAGCTTCCGCACGGTGAAGACCTGTGTGGGCTCGGACTTCTGCCGCTTCGGCGTCGGCGACTCCACCGCCCTGGGCATCGCCCTCGAGGAGCGCTACCAGGGCATCGAGGGGCCCGGCAAGATGAAACTCGCGGTCACCGGGTGCCCGCGCAACTGCGCCGAGGCGTACGTGAAGGACCTCGGCGTGGTGGCCATCGACGGCGGCCGCTGGGAGATCTACGTCGGCGGTGCGGCCGGCGCCCACGTCCGCAAGGGCGACCTGCTCGCCACGGTCGAGTCGCCCGCGGAGGTCATCACGCTGACCGGGCGCTTCCTGCAGTACTACCGGGAGAGCGCCAACTGGCTGGAGCGCACGTACGCGTGGGTGCCGAGGCTGGGCATCGAGCACATCCGCGCGGTCGTGGTGGACGACGCCGAGGGCATCGCCGCCGACCTGGACGCCGCGATGGCCGCCTCGGTCGCCGCGTACCGCGATCCGTGGAAGGAACGGGCCGAACCGGCCACCCCCGGGCAGTTCCGCACGTCGCTGCCGCTGGTCGTGCTGCCGCAGGTGCCGGTCCGATGAGGATCCTGGGGCCGGTCACCGACATCCCGCTGGGCGAGGGACGCACCTACGAGGTCGACGGCGAGATGGTCGCCGTCTTCCGGCTGCGCGACGGCTCGGTGCGCGCGCTGTCCGCCGTCTGCCCGCACCGCGGCGGGCCGCTGGCCGACGGCCAGATCGACAACAAGGTGCTGGTCTGCCCGCTGCACCTGATGGCCTTCGACCTCACCACCGGGTGCTCGCTGTCCGGGATCAGTGATCTCACCGTCTACCCCGTCACCGTCGACGCCGACGGTCACCTCGTCATCTCGTCGCTCACCGCCTCGGAGGTCCCGTCATGACCGCAACCCTGGAACGTCCCGCGGCGAGAACCGTCCACGGGCACTGGATCGACGACTGGCGTCCCGAGGACCGGACCTTCTGGGACACCACCGGCGCCCCGATCGCCCGGCGCAACCTGATCTTCTCGATCTTCTCCGAGCACATCGGCTTCTCGGTGTGGACACTGTGGTCGGTGCTGGTGTTGTTCCTCGGCCCCGCGTACGGCATCGACCCGGCCGGCAAGTTCCTGCTCACCGCCGTGCCCGCACTGGTCGGCGGCGCGCTGCGGATCCCGTACACCTTCGCGGTGGCCCGGTTCGGCGGCCGCAACTGGACCATCATCAGCGCGTCCCTGCTGCTGATCCCGGCGGTGCTGGCCGCTTTCCTGATCGAGCCGGGCGTCTCCTACACGACGCTGATCCTGCTGGCCGCGGTCGCCGGCGTCGGCGGCGGCAACTTCGCGTCGTCGATGGCCAACATCAACGCGTTCTATCCGGACCGGCTCAAGGGCTGGGCGCTGGGCATCAACGCCGGCGGCGGCAACCTCGGGGTCGCGGCCGTGCAGCTGGTCGGCCTGTTCGTGCTGGCCGTCTTCGGCGCCGGGCACCCGGGCATCGTCGCCGGCATCTACATCCCGCTGATCGTGGTGGCCGTGCTCGGCTCGGCGCTCAGGATGGACAACCTGACCCAGGCCCGCAACGAGAAGCGCGGCATGCGCGACGCCGCCCGGGAGGGCCACACCTGGATCATGGCACTGTTGTACATCGGCACCTTCGGCTCGTTCATCGGCTTCGGCTTCGCCTTCGGCCAGGTGCTGCAGGTGCAGTTCGCGCAGGACTTCGACACCCCGGTCAAGGCCGCCTACCTGACGTTCCTGGGCCCGCTGCTGGGCTCGCTGATCCGCCCGGTCGGCGGGGCGCTGGCGGACCGCCTCGGCGGCGCCCGGGTCACCTTCGCCAACTTCATCGCGATGGCCGCCGGCGCCAGCATCGTGCTGCTGGCCTCGCAACTGCGCTCGCTGCCGCTCTACCTGGTCGGCTTCATCGCCCTGTTCATCTTCAGCGGCATCGGCAACGGCTCGACGTACAAGATGATCCCGCGCATCTTCGCGCTGAAGAACCCGGGCGACGAGCACGAGGCCCGCCGGCTGTCCGGTGCGGTGATCGGCATCGCCGGAGCGATCGGAGCCTTCGGCGGGGTGCTGGTGAACCTGGCGTTCCGGCAGTCGTTCCTGACCTACAAGACGGCCGACGCGGCGTACATCGCGTTCATCGCCTTCTACGCGCTCTGCGTGCTGGTCACCTGGGCCGTCTACCTGCGCGCGTCGAGCCGCAAGCTCGCCGGCGTCTGATCGGGACGCGTGGTCCGGCCCGGTCGTCCGTCGCGGACGGCCGGGCCGGGCTCATTCCGGGGGAGCGTGCAGAGCGCGGGGCAGTCCGGCCGCCCGTAGCGCGTCGGCGGCTCCGGCGTCGTCGGTGACCACGGCATACAGCTCGGTGACCGGCGCGACCAGGTACGGACTGATCGAGCCGAACTTCGTCCGGTCGGCCAGGACCACCGTGTGCCGGGCCGCGCCGGCCATGGCCCGCTTGACCTGTGCGTCGGTGTCGGACTCGGCGGTCACCCCGGCCTGCGGGTCGATCGAGCAGGCGCCCAGGAACGCCCAGTCGCCGCGACGGGCCGCGAGAGCCGCCAGCGTGGCCGAGCCGGTCAGCAGGCGGCCCTCCGGCTGCCAGTCGCCGCCGGTGACAGTGAGCTGGACCTGACGGTCGTCGGCGAACACGGCCGCGATGTCGAGGGAATTGGTGATCACGGTCAGCGGGCGGGGGGTGAGCTGCCGGGCCAGCTCCCGCACGGTCGAGCCGGCGTCGAGGAAGATCGTCTGACCGGGGGAGACCAGCGGCGCCGCGACCGCGCCGATCGCCGCCTTGCCCTCGGTGTGCAGGTCCGAGCGGGCGGTCCAGGCCATCCGGGCCGGATCCAGGGCGACCGCGCCCCCGTGTGTCTTCTGCAGGTAGCCGCGGTCAGCCAGGACTTTGAGGTCGCGCCGCACGGTGTCCTCGGAGACGCCTTGCGCGGCCGCCAGCGCGGTCACCGTGACCCGGCCGTGGGCGACGAGCTCGGCCAGGATCCGGTCCTGGCGCTCGGCTGCGAACATCTGCGGTTTCCTTCCGGAAGTCTGAGGTTTCTTGCTGGATTCTGCGGCTATCCGCATACTAGGCCGGTGGCCGAGATCTTCGCACCGTCCCCGGCGCCGGTGCGCCCGCGTCCGCCGTCGCTCCGGGTCGCCATCGGCGGCGGTGCGGCGTTCTTCCTGATCGGGCTGCTCGTCGCGGTCTACGGCCCGCTCATCCCCGTCCTGCGCGCGACCTTCGGCGGCTCGGCGACCGCGGCCAGTCTGCTGGTCAGCGCCCACTTCGCGGGGTCCGTCCTGGGCGTGCTGACGGCCGGCGTGGCGGACCGGCGCAGCACCTTCCGCACCCGGTTCGTCGTCGAGCTGATCGTGGTCGCGGCCGGCGCTCTCGTGCTGATGGCCGCACCCGCCTGGCCGGTTCTGCTGGGCGGAGCGTTCCTGCTCGGGCTCGGCTTCGGCGGGCTCGACCTCGACCTCAACGTCTACTTCGCGTCCGCGTACGGCGCGCGCGGCGCCGTGGTCCTCAACCTGCTCAGCGCCGCCTTCGGGGTCGGTGCCGTCGCCGGTCCGCTGCTGGTGGCGGCGACCGACGGGAGCCGCATCGCCATCGGGTGCACGTACCTGGTCATCGCCGTGGCGACGATGCCGCTGCTGGGCGCTGCCCCGGCCGTGGTGCCGGCGGTCCCGGGCCGGGACCGGGCGGCAGGCGGCGGCCGGCCGCTGATCGTGGCCGCGTTCCTGATGCTCTTCCTGCTCTACGTCGGCGCCGAGACCGG
Source organism: Actinoplanes sp. NPDC048967 (assembly GCF_040649415.1). NCBI lineage: Bacteria > Bacillati > Actinomycetota > Actinomycetes > Micromonosporales > Micromonosporaceae > Actinoplanes > Actinoplanes sp. NPDC048967. The sequence goes on along the minus strand of NZ_JBEZFL010000001.1, from coordinate 263,931 downwards.
CGTGGCCAGCTGGGCCGCCACCTACCTCATCGAAGTCGTCGGTTCCAGCGCCGACACCGCCGCCGGGGCCACCGCGACGTTCTGGGTCGCCTTCACCGTCGGCCGGCTGCTCGCCGCCCCGCTCAGCCTGCGGGTGCCACCGGCCCGGCTGGTGCCCCTGACCCTGCTCCTGGCGACCGCGAGCATGACCCTGGCCTGGTGGCCACCGGCCGCCGGCTACAGCTTCATCCTGACCGGCCTCTTCCTGGCCCCGGTGTTCCCCACCGCCCTGTCCTGGTTCGTCCAGGTCACCCCCGCGGCCGGCACCTCCACCGCACTGGTGATCGCCGGGGCCAGCTTCGGACCGATCGTGATCTCACCGCTGATCGGCCTGACCCACGACGGGCTCGGACCGGCCGCCATCGCGCCGGCCCTGGCCGCGGTCATCATCCTCGACCTCGGGCTGGCCACAGCCCTGCGCCGAGTCCGCCGATGAGCCTGGTCACGCCGGGCCGGCCAGGGTCCGCGCGACGGCCGGGGCCAGCATCGGGGTCAGCGGCAGCCGGGCGGTCAGCGTCGCCTGCAGGCTGTGGTACAGATCCGGCTTGCCCGGCCACACCGTCGCGGTCGGCACGTTGTCCGCGTCGAGCTGGTGGAACCACGAACCGTGGTCGTGGTCGAGCTGGTACGCCGCCGCGTAGTCCCACCAGGTGCGGTACCAGGTCGCGTACTGCTCGTCGCCGAAACGCCGATGCAGGGCCGCGGCGGCGCTGATCGCCTCGGTGGTCACCCAGTGCATCCGGTCGCGGACCACCGGCTCGCCGTCCCAGTCGGTGGTGTAGACGAAGCCCGGCCGCCCGTCGACCGACCAGCCGTCGCTGACCGCCCGGTCGAACAGGGACCGGGAAGCTCCGGCCAGCCAGGACTCCGCCGGGCGGGCGGCCTCGGCGTGCAGGAAAAGCCGCGACCACTCCAGGCCGTGACCGACCGTGGCCCCGTACGGCTTGAACGGGTGGTCCGGCTGCTCGCGGTGGAAGTCCGGCAGCGGCCGCCAGTGCTCGTCGTAGTGCTCCGGGATGCGCCAGTCGTTGGCCCGCGCCGTGTCGGCCACGAACCGGCAGACCCGCAGTGCCCGGTCCAGCCACGCCTCGTCTGCGGTCACGCCGGCGACCGTCAGCATCGCCTCGACCGCGTGCATGTTGCCGTTGATGCCGCGGTAGCCGTCCAGGACCGTGAAGTCGGCGTTCCAGGTGTCCACGCAGCGACCGGCGTCGTCGTCCCAGAACCGCTGGACGAACACCCCCTCGGCCGCGGCGAGCAGGGCCGGCCCGCCGGTCAGTCCGGCGCTGGTCGCGGAGGCCCCGGCGAGCAGCACGAACGCGTGGTCGTAGCAGGCTTTGACCGTCCGGTCGCCGAGCGCGGGGAACCAGCCGCCGTGCTGCTCGTCGCACAGCCGCCCGGTGAGCCCGCGCAGGGCCTGCTCGGCGATCGGCGCCGCGCCGGGCACGCCGAGCAGGGCGCCGACGGCGTAGACGTGCGTCATCCGCGAGCTGAGCAGGGTGGAGACCTGCTGCTGGGGGTCCGGCCGGCCGTGGGCGTCGAGCCAGCGGGCGCCGCCGGCCGGATCGGCGGTCCGGCGCCCGAACGCCAGCAGCTCCCGGGTGTGCTGGTCCAGCCAGCGGTGATGGGCGGGGTTCGTCGGCCAGGAGGACATCTGGATCACTGTAGGGGGACCGCCGTCCTCATGCCGGGGCAATCCCCGGTGGCGTCGCACCGCCGGGCCGGTCGACGCTCATGGCCATCAGGGCGACGTCGTCGTCGAGCTCGTCGAAGGTGCCGAGCAGCTCCGCGAACGCCGCCACGGCCCCGGGCGCGTCGGTCGGTGTCAGCGTGCCGGCGAAGGCCTCCAGGGCCTCGCTGCCGTACCGCTGATCGCCGGTGCGCGCGTCGGTGAGCCCGTCGCTGTACAGCACCAGCGTGTCGCCCGGGTCCAGCCGCAACGTCCGGCTGACCAGCCGCGGATCCGCGATGATGCCGATCAGGGTGCCGCCGGTGGTGTGCTGGTGACGGGCGGTGCCGTCGGGACGCAGCAGCAGCGGGGGCGGATGCCCGCCGCCGGCGATGGTGGCCGTCCAGCCGGTCCCGTCCGGGGTCAGCAGGCCGAAGACGACCGTGCAGTGCCGGTGGGCCTGGCTGCGGTACTCCTGGCAGAGCACCGAGTTGAGGTTGCGCAGGACCGCCTCGGGCGTGGGGTCGTAGACGGCGGCGGCGCGCAGCGTGTAGCGGGCCGCGGCGGTCACGGCCGCCGCCTCGACGCCCTTGCCGCAGACGTCACCGAGGAAGAACCCCCACCGGCCCTCGCTGAGCGGGAACAGGTCGTAGAAGTCGCCGCCCACCTCGTCGGGCGAGGCCATCCGGTAGTGCCCGGCGGTGCGCATCCCCGCCGGTGCGGGCAGGCTGACCGGCAGCAGGCTGCGCTGCAGGCCGGAGACCAGGCCGCGGAGCCGTTCCCGGTCGCCCTCGGCGTCGCGCCGGGCCCGCAGCAGCTCCTGCTCGTACGCGCGGCGCTCCCGGGCGTCGAAGATCGTGGTGCGCACCATCAGCGGCGTGCCGTCGGCACCGGTCCTGACCGTGGCGGTGACCAGCACCGGAAGCCGGGTGCCGTCGGCCGCGCGCAGCTCCAGGGCGATGCCGTTGACCTCGCCGCGCATCCGCAGCAGCGGCGCCAGGTGGGTCTCGTAAAAAACCTGGCCCCCGACGGTGAGCAGGTCGACGAAGCGCCGCCGCCCGACCAGCTCCTCGCGGGTGTGCCCGAGCCAGCCCAGCAGCGTGGCGTTGACCCGCACGATCGTGCCGTCGGGCAGGGTGGCGAGATTGCCGCAGGGGGCGTTGTCGTAGAGCTCGTCGGTGTCGTCGCCCATGAGGGCAGCAAGCTCCGAGGGGATCCCGGCGGAGCGGGACGAGACCGCGTCCATCAGCACATTCTTTCATCCCGCCCGGCGGTGGGCGAGCGGAGGCGGGTCAGCGGCGATGCCGGCGTACGCCGCTGCGCTGGTGGTCGCGCCGGCGCCGGCGGTTGCCCAGGACCAGGGCCGGCACCGCGCCGAAGCCGACGACCACGAAGGTGGCCAGCGCCGTGCGGACCACGGGATCGGCGGCCGGGCCCCGGACCGCGGCCGCCAGTGAGCTGTCGTCGGCCGGCGGGGCGCTCGGCTTCGTGGCCGGTGGCTTCTTCACCGGCGCCCGGGCCGACGCGGGCGCCTTCGTGGCCGGCGCCGGGCGGCCGATGATGCCGGTGATCCAGCCGGTGATGGTGTCGATGCGCCCGCTCAGGTCGACCTTCGCGTGCGGGCACGACGGTCCGTGGCTGACCACCGAGATCAGCACCGCGTCGCCGTCCTGCTGGGTGAAGTAGGGGCCGCCCGAGTCCTGCGAGCAGGGGCTGGTGGTGGAGCGCGGGGCGTGGCCGCGCATGCCGACGTATGCGCGGCTGAGCGAGGCGACCTTGAACTGGCCGGTCTGCAGGTGGGTGGCCAGGCTGGACGGGTCGTCGTCGACCGTACGGCCGTAGCCGGCCAGCCGCACGATCGTGCCGACCGCGGGCGCTCTGCGGTTGAGCTTGACCGGGGCGATGTCGGTGATCGGCTCGGCCAGCCGGGCCAGCGCCACGTCGGTCGTCGACGACTGGCGCACCGCGATGACCTTGACCTTGTGCCCCGCCCGGCCGGACAGGTCGGTGCGGCCGGCGGTGGCGGTGGTCAGCCGGGCGACCAGGCGCGAGACGTGGGTGCCCTTGATGTTCTTGAAGCAGTGCCCGGCCGTGATCACCCAGCGGGGTGCGACCAGCGCGCCCGTGCAGGAGCTGTCGCGGCGCCCGCCACCCGCTTCGGGGATGCCCGTCATGGTGAGCTTCACCGCGAAGCCGTACCGGCCCGGCACGGCGTCCTCGCCGTTGGCGATCGCCGGTGGTGCCGCGGCGGCCCGCGCCGGGGCACCGGGGCCGAGCGCGAGCGCGACGGCGACCGCCGGCAACAGCAGGAGCACCAGCAACGTCGTGGCGGAGCGGGGTCGCAAAGGGCGGTCCTTCCGGAGAGCAACTGTGCAACAAGACGTGGGAAACGTATCCTAAGTTGCCGGCGCCAATATAATTTCTCTCCGGAACGGTCTGCTGACTGTGCGCTAAACGCTGGAGGAATGGGCGACCAGGAACACCCGGGCCAGGTCGGCGAAATCGTCGGCCCGCTCGATCTGCGGCATGTGCCCGGTGTCGGGGAACAAATGCGTCCGGGCGTGCGGAAAGGCCGCGCGCGCGGCGGCCAGGTGGGCCACCGGCAGGATCAGGTCGCGGTCGCCCCAGACGATCAGGGCCGGCCGGGTATGGGCCGTGACCTGCTCCAACAGGGTCTCCCGCCAGGGCGCGCGGATGCCCCGCAGGGTGCCCAGCTCCCTCGCCGTCTCCAGGAACACCCGGGCATTGTGCGGCCGGGCGGCGACCCGCAGGGCGAGATCCACCCGCTCCGGGGTCACATGCGCCCGGTCATGGAACAGGCTGCGTTCGATTCGGTACGCGGAGCGAGCATCGATGCGCCGCAACAACGGTTTACCGAGGCCCGGAACGGCGAGAATGCGCAATGCCAGCGCCACTTCCTTGCCGAAGCCGGCGCTGTTCACCAGGGTCAGCGTGGCAATCCGCGCCGGAGAAGCGGTGAGCATCCGCATGGCCACCGCGCCGCCCAGTGAATTGCCCATCACGTGCAGTGGCCGGTCCTCGCCGAGCGCGTCGACGGTGGCCGCCACTCCCTCGGCCAGCCCGGCCAGGGTCACCCGCCCCGGCAGCGGCTCGGACAACCCGAAGCCCGGCAGGTCCACGCTGATCAGCCGGTGGTCGCCGGCCAGCCGCTCGTGCTGCGGATCCCAGTCCTCCAGGCTGCGGCCGATGCCGTGCAGCAGCAGCACCGGCGGGTGGCCGGGGTCGCCACTCGCACGAACCCGGATCCGCGCACCGCGGACGGTCAGCTCCCGGACCGGGCCCGGGCCGCTCATCGGGTCACCGCCGTACGGGCGCGGCGGCCGGCCGCGGCGGTCAACCGCCCGATCACCCGCATGTGGTTCACCGGCAGCAGCCGGGCGAGCACGTCGGAGATCTTCGCGCTGGCGGCGATCAGCACCCGGGCGCGGCGGCGCTCGACGGCGTCGAGGATCTCCCGGGCCGCCTTCTCCGGCGGATACGTCAGCAGGGCGGCGAAGACCCGCTGCTGCAGCTCGACCTCGGTGGCCGGCACTCCCGCCCCGATCTGCGCGCTCTCGGCGATCCGGGTACGGATGCCACCCGGATGCACCGTCGTCACGCCCACGCCCGACTCCAGCAACTCGCCGCGCAGCACCTCGCTGAGCCCGCGCAGGGCGAATTTGCTGGCGCTGTAGGCCGACTGTCCCGGCGGTGCGACGAGCCCGTACAGGCTGGAGACGTTGACCAGGTGGCTGCCCGGCTCGGCGGTCAGGGCCGGCAGCAGGTGGTGGATGAGCAGCATGGGCGCGGTGAAGTTGACCGTCATCACCTGCTCGAACTGGGCGACGTCGAGCTGGTCGAAGCGCCCGCCCAGCGCCATCCCGGCGTTGTTGACCAGCAGGCCGATCGCCGGGTGCCGCTCCCCGATGCCCGCCGCGGTGCTCAGCACGGCCGCCCGGTCACCGAGGTCGGCGACCAGCGTCTCGACCGCGCGCCCGGGGTGCGTGGCCCGGATCCGCTCGGCGACCGCGTCGAGCCGCAGCGCGTCACGGTCGACGAGGACCAGGTCGCTGCCGCGGGCGGCGAGGCCGTGGGCCAACTGCTCGCCGATGCCGCTGGCGGCCCCGGTGAGCACGGCCGTCCGGCCCGGGAAACGGTACGGGCTCAGCCGCGTCATCGGATCTCCTCCAGCACGGGCGCGGTGGATCGGGTGAAGGTCATGTCCCGGCGGACGTCGGCCCGCGGGGTGGTGAGCACGTCGAGCAGGTAGTTCTGCCGGACCGTCCACGGGTCCTTGTCGCCCTGCTGCGGGAAGCGGTCCAGCGCCCGTTGCACGTAGCCGGACGTCAGGTCCAGCAGCGGCCGCCGGTTGCCGGGCCCCTCCTTCGGGGTGGCGCTGACGTACCCGCTCTTGTCCATGAAGGCCAGCAGCCGGCAGACGTAGCGGTGCGACAGATCGGCGCGCAGTGTCCACGAGGCGTTGGTGTAGCCGATGCAGTAGGCGAAGTTCGGCACCCCGCTGAGCATCACCCCGCGGTACGCGACGCTCTTGCCCGGGTCGACCTCGCGACCGTCGACGGTGAGGGTGACCCCGCCGATCGGCAGCAGCGACAGCCCGGTGGCCGACACCACGATGTCCGCCTCGAGCGTGCGGCCCGAGCGCAGCCGGATGCCCTCCGGTACGAACCGTTCGATGTGGTCGGTGACCATCGAGGCGGTGCCGTTGTTGATCGCCGCGAACAGGTCGCCGTCCGGGATCACGCACAGCCGCTGGTCCCAGGGCTGGTAGGCGGGGGTGAAGTGCTCGTCGACGTAGGCCGGGTCGGCCAGGTGCCGGACGGCGAAGCGGCGCAGGATGGCCTTGACGCGTTCCGGGCGGCGCCGGGCGAGCTGGTAGAAGCCCTGCGCGAGGACGATGTTCTTGGCCCGGGCCACCTTGTGGGCGACGCGGGCGGGCAGCCGCCGGCGCAACAGGTCGGCGACCACGTCCCGGCCGGGCAGCACGGTCAGGTACGACGGCGAGCGCTGGAGCATGGTGACGTGGGCGGCTGTCTCGGCCATCGCGGGCACCAGCGTCACCGCGGTCGCCCCGCTGCCGATGACCACCACTCGTCGGCCGGCATGGTCCAGGTCCGCGGGCCACGACTGCGGGTGCACGAACCGGCCGGTGAAGTCGTCGAGCCCGGCGAAGTCCGGCTGGTGACCCCGGGCGTAGTCGTAGTAGCCGGCGCACGCGTACAGGAAACGGCAGGTCAGGGTCTCGCCGCCGGCCAGCCGGACGGTCCAGCGGCCGGCGCTCCAGTCGGCGGCCACGACCCGGGCGGAGAAGCGGATGTGCGGCGTGATGCCACCCTCGTCCGCCGTGTCCTGGATGTACTGGCGGATGCTCTCGCCCGAGGCCAGCGAACGGTCGCCCTGCCAGGGACGGAACGGGTAGCTGAGGGTGAACATGTCGGAGTCCGAGCGCACGCCCGGGTAGCGGAACAGGTCCCAGGTCCCGCCGATGGCGTCGCGGGCCTCGAGGACGGCGTAGCTGGTGCCCGGCCGCTCCTGCTGCAGCCGCCACGCCGCGCCGATCCCGGACAGCCCGGCGCCGATGATGAGCACGTCGAAGTGTTCGGCCATGGCGCCAGTCTCGGTCACCGCGGACCGGGCCGACTTGTCTTCGCGCGACACTCATTTACCTCTGCGCGACACCGTGGTTAGGGTTCGGCATGGACTCGATGGTGCGGGCAGCGTCCCTGCGCGGACTGCCCCAGCTGGTGGACGGGCTGGGCGGCGACGGTGCGGCGCTGCTGGCCCGGTTCCGGGTGCCCGCGCCCGCGCTGGCATCAGACGACGCGGTGATCCCGTCGCCGGCGGCCGGGCGCATCCTGGAGACGGCCGCGGCCGAACTCGACTGCCCCGACCTGGGGTTGCGGCTGGCCGGGCAGCAGAACGCCACCGTACTCGGGCCGCTCGCCCTGGCCATCGAGAATTCCCCGACGTTCGGCGCCGCGCTGGAGACCGCGAACCGTTTCCTGTTCGTGCACAGCCCGGCGCTGACCGTCTCGCAGATCCCGGACCCGGCCGGCCGGCCCGGCGTGGTGGGCCTGCTCTACCGCGGCACCGAGGCCGAGCCGCTGCCACCGCAGGTCGTCGACCTCGGGCTGGGCCTGTTCCACCGGATCATCGTGCTGCTGCACGGCGGCCCGTACGGCCTGCGCTCGGTGCACCTGCCGCACGCGCCGCTCGCGCCGGTCGGCAGCTACACCGCGTTCTTCGGCGCCGACGTGCGTTTCGACCGCCCGGACGCGGTGCTGCGGGTGCCCGGCGGGCTGGCCACCATGGCGGTGCCGGGCGGCAACCAGGTGCTGCGCGACATTGCCGTCGACTACATCACCAGCCACTTCCCGGCGCCGGGCCGGTCCGTCTCCGACCGGGTGCACCTGCTGCTGTCCCAGGCCCTGGGCACCTCGCCGGTCGAGGTGGGCGCGATCGCCCGGCTGCTGCGGACCCACCCGCGGACCCTGCAGCGCCGCCTCGCCGCCGAGGGCACCACCTTCGAGGCCATCCTGGACGAGGTCCGGCGGGTCACCGCGGCCCGGCTGATCACCCAGACCGACCTGCCGCTGAGCCAGGTCACGGCCATGGTGGGGCTGGCCGAGCAGTCCGCGCTGAGCCGGGCGGCGCGCCGCTGGTTCGGGGTCAGCCCGCGGGAGCTGCGTGCCACGGCGGCCGGCCCGTCCCGGTGAGACGCACCCCGCCCCAGGGGTCGGGCTCGCCGAGCCGGGCGCGGGCCGGCGCGCCGCCGATGCGCACGGTCGCCTCGCGCAGCCCCGCCCGCAGCTGCGCTGTCAGCGTGTCGTCGGGAGCGGCCCGCCCGGCCCAGCGGTAGCGGCCCTCGATCGGCTCGAAGTGGGCGGACAGCCGTACCGCGACGGTGACCCTGAGCTCGCCGGTCTCGATCGTCGCCTCGCCGCGGTAGTCCTCGTCCCGGCCGTCCCCGCCCTGAAGGTCCTGGTCCGGGGTCATCGCCCGGTCACCGCCAGCCCGCCCGGAGTGTCGGCGGCGGCCCGGATACCGGCGATGCCGCCCCAGAGGAACGTGGTCAGATACTCCGCCAGGGCGGTCCGGCTGATCGGCTGCTGCTGCCGCAGCCACCAGTCGGCGACCGTCTGGACATAACCCACGATCCCGTACGCCCACGGCAGCGCCGGCCCGGAGTCCAGGCCCAGCGCCCGCAACCGGTCGCCCAGGATCCGGGCCAGCCCGCTGGCCACCGTGTCCATCGCGTCGGCGACCACGTCGGTGTCGCGGGCGATGCCGCGCTGGTGCACCACGAAGCGGTACACGTGCGGATCGGCCTCGATGAAGGTCAGGTACGCGTCGATCGCGGCGGCGACCACGTCGCGTTCCTCCCGGACCGCGGCCACGGCCGGCGCGATGGCCTCGACCACCGCGGTCGCCGCCTGCCGGCCCACCGCGAGCCACAGCCCCGACTTGTCCTCGAAGTAGCGGTAGAGCACGGGCTTGCTGACCCCGGCGTGCGCGGCCACCGCGTCGATGCCGGGCTCGGGCCCGAGCTCGCGGATCGCCTCGATCACCGCCTCGACCAGCTCGGCGCGGCGGCGCTCGCGGTGATCGGCCCAGCGGCGGCTGCGCCCGTCGGGACGGTTGACGCCCTCATCGGCAGAGTTCATAGTACGAGAAGTAGCTGTTACTTCCGGTAACGTCAACCCCTCTGGAGGTTCTCCATGGTCGTCTCCGACCGCGACCGGACCGCGACCCGGCTGCTGCGCTCGTCGGCCGAGCACTCGTACGACCCGGAAGTGGAGATCGACTGGGACGCGCCGCTGGCGAGCGACCGGTTCTACACCCCGGAGCACCGGTCCAGCCTCTACGGCACCGAGCTGTGGCAGGGACTCAGCCAGGAGCAGCGGATCACCCTGACCCGGCACGAGGTGGCCAGCATCGCCGGGCTCGGTGTCTGGTTCGAGACCATCCTCATGCAGCTGCTGATCCGCGAGTACTACCGCGCCGACCCGACCGCCGCCCACTCCCAGTACGCCCTCACCGAGGTCGCCGACGAGTGCCGGCACTCGGTCATGTTCGGCCGGATGATCGCCAAGCTGGACTGCCCGGTCTACCGGGTCGGCGCGTTCGACGACGCGCTGGGCAAGTGGATCGCCGCCACCGCCACCGGCCCCCGGATGTACGCGGCCATCCTCATCGCCGAGGAGATCCTGGACGCCCTGCAGCGCGAGGCGGCGGCCGACGAGACGGTGCAGCCGCTGGTCCGGATGGTGTCGCGGATCCACGTCATCGAGGAGGCCCGGCACGTGCGCTACGCCCGCGAGGAGCTCGCCCGCCAGGTGCGCGCGGCGGGCACCCGGCGGCTCGCGTTCGACCGGGTGGTGATCGCGCGGGCGGCGTACCTGACCGGCACCCGAATCATCTCGCCGCAGGTCTACCGGTCCGTCGGCATCGAGCCCGAGGTGGGACGGCGGGCGGCGCGGGCCAACCCGTACCACCGCGAGACGATGCGCTGGGCGGGCGAGCGGATCGTCGCGTACCTGCGGGAGCTGGACCTGATCGGCGGGCCGGGCATGGCTCTGTGGCGGCGCTCCGGCCTGCTCTGAGCGGTCCTGGCACGATGTGCGGTGCCCACCGCAGGCCGAGCCAGGGGAGATCCGCAGTGCCGTTCGCCGACGAGCTCATCGGGGATCAGACCGCCCGGGCGCTGATCGCCGCGCTCGCCGCCGCGGCGCCGGGCAACGGGTGGCAGTCGCTGCGTACCGCGGCCGGTGACCTGGCCGGACGCCCGCTACGCGAACGCAGCGACCTGTTGCGCGACGGCCTGCTCGCCGACCTGCCGGGCGGCTACCCGGAGCTGGCCGCGACGGTCCGGGCCGCCGCGGCCGGCCCGCTGCCGTTCGAGGGCTGGCTGATCTGGCCGGTCACCGGCGCGGTCGCGGCCCGCGCGGTCACCGACGGCAGCGGTACGGCGTTCGACGACGCGATGGCGCTGCTGGCCGCCCTCACCGGCCGCCTGACCGCCGAGTTCGCCGTCCGGACTCTGCTGGACCACGACCCGGACCGGGCACTGGCCATCGTCGCCACCTGGACCGGCTCGCCGGACGAGCACGTACGCCGGCTCGCCTCCGAGGGCACCCGGCCCTTCCTGCCCTGGGCGAAACGGGTGCCCGCGCTGCTGGAGCGTCCCGAGCACACCCTGGAGATCATCGGCGCGCTCCACCGCGACGACAGCGAGTACGTGCGCCGCTCGGTGGCCAACCACCTCAACGACCTGAGCCGCCATCACGGCGATCTCGTGGTCCGGACCGCGGCCGAATGGCTCGCGGAGCCCGATCGGCACACCGCCCGGCTGGTCCGGCACGGCCTGCGCACCCTGGTCAAGCAGGGACACCCGGGCGCGCTGGCCCTGCTCGGCTTCGCCCCGGCGACCGTCGAGGTCACCGGCCCGCTCGTCACGGCCGGCGAGGTGCCCTTCGGCGGTGAGCTGGCCTTCACCGCGACGGTGACGAACACCGGGTCCGCCCCGGCCACGCTGGCCATCGACTACGTCGTGCACCACCGGAAGGCCAACGGCACGCAGACCGGCAAGACGTTCAAGCTGACCACCGCGACGCTCGGACCCGGGCAGCGGCTGTCGCTGGAGCGCCGGCACTCGTTCCGGGAGATCACCACCCGCCGCTATCACCCCGGTGCGCACGCCGTCGAACTGCAGGTCAACGGCGTGCGCTCGGGCCGGGCCGACTTCGTGCTGGGCCGGCCCGCGGGCTGACTCAGCGAGCCGGCGCGGCCTCGTACGCGGTGCGCAGCGCCTGCAGGAACACGTCGGCGGACTGGGCGCCGGAGACGCCGTAGGCCTGGTTGAGCACGAAGAACGGCACGCCGGAGGCCCCGTACAGGCGGGCCTGGCGGATGTCGTCGGCCACGTCGGAGGTGTAGTCGTCGCCGGCCAGCACCCGCTGCGCCTCAGCCGCCGGTACGCCGATCTCGGCCCCCAGCCGGACCAGTGTCGCGGTGTCCAGCGTCGCGCCCTCGATCAGGTTGGCCCGCATCAGCCGCTCATGCGCCTCCGCGCCCAACCCGTGCGCCTTGGCCAGGTGGATCAGCCGGTGCGCGTCGAATGTGTTGATGCTCACCGCGCTCGCGAAGTCGTAGTGCAGACCCTCGGCCTCGGCCAACTCGGCGACCTGCGCCGTCATGGCCTTGACCTGGTCCTTCGACCCACCGAACTTCTTGGCCAGGGCGTCGTAGACCGGCTCGGCCGTGCCCTTTTCGATCGTCGGGTCGAGCTGGAAGCTGCGCCACACCAGCTCGACGTCGTCGGCGTGCTCGAACGAGCGCAGCGCGGTCTCGAGCCGCCGCTTGCCGATGTAGCACCAGGGGCAGACGATGTCCGACCAGATCTCCACCAGGACGCCGGCCACGTCAGCCACACATCCCGTCGGTGCAGGTCGCGGCATCCTCGGCACCCAGCGCGATCAACGGCTGCGGGGTGCTCGCGGGCTGCGCCGGAGGCGGCGGGGGCGGGGGAGCGGACTGCTTCTGCACATCGGTCACCGATCCATCATGCGTCGGGAATCGGAGATCGTTAAGAAGGCACTTCCGGGTAAGTGCCTCCCAGGTGTGAGGCATTTGCCCGATAGGTCGGGTGGCCCCGTCGATCGACCGCGGGTGGGCTAGCGTCGACCTTTCGTGCCGAGCTGTCAGGGGGAGTCGTGGCCAAGGCCGGGGGAGTGTTCTGCGTCGAGGGTCAGTGGGAGGACGACCTGAACAGCCGCGGGTCGGTGCTGCCCACCCTCGAACTGCTCGAACGGCTCGGCAGCATCCGCTACATCCACCGGGACACGGCCACCACCGAGGAGCTGCACTACTACCTGGACACCTGGCTGTCCCGTAAGTACGCCGACTACAAGGTGGGCTTCTTCGCTCTGCACGGCCAGCCCACCCAGCTGTGCCTGACCAGCAAGCAGACGGTCGAGCTGGACGAGATCGCGGCCTGGATGTCGGGCCGGTGCGGAGGACGGTCCCTGTACTTCGGCAGCTGCTCCGTCCTGCGCGCCTCCGACCGCGTCCTGAAGGACTTCCTGCACGAGACCAAGGCGGCGATGCTCTGCGGCTTCACCAAGTCGATCGACTGGGTGGAATCGGCGGCCTTCGAAACCGTGGTCCTCAACACGCTGGTCAACGGGGGCAAGATCGACAGCGCGGAACGCCTGATGCGCTCGTCCCGCTGGACGGCCCTGTCGGACCACCTGGGCTTCCGCGCCGTCTACGCCAACGGCCGGAGCTGAGCCAGGAGTCGTGAATTGGCCGCAGCCGGGGCGGCGGTCCGCGTTCTACCGTACGGCCATGGAGCACAGCGAGAACGTCGGTTTTCTGGGGCTGGGCATCATGGGTGAGCCGATGGCCCGCAACCTCGCCGCGGCCGGGGTGCCGGTGGTCGGCTGGTCGCGTACGCCTCGGTCGGTCCCCGGGGTGAGGCCGGCGGACCGGCCGGCCGACGTCTTCGCCCGGGCCCGGATCGTGCTGCTCATGCTGGCCGGCAGCGACGCGATCGACGAGGTCCTGGGCCGCGGCGGCCCGGGCTTCGCGGAGCTGGTGCGGGGGCACACGATCGTGCACATGGGCACCACCGCGCCGGAGTATTCGGTCGCGCTGCGTGACGATGTCGTGGCGGCCGGCGGGCGTTACGTGGAGGCGCCCGTGTCCGGGTCGCGGACCCCGGCGGTGGCCGGCGAGCTGGTCGGGATGCTGGCCGGCGATCCGGACGCCGTCAAAGAGGTACGCCCGCTGGTGGCCCCGATGTGCCGGGAGGTCGTCGAGTGCGGCCCGGTCCCGCAGGCGCTGCTGATGAAGCTGTCGGTCAACCTGTTCCTGATCAGCCTGGTCACCGGGCTGGCCGAGGCCACGCATTTCGCCCAGCGGCACGGTCTCGACCTGGACCTGCTGCGGGGCGTGCTGGACGCCGGGCCGATGGCCAGTGGCGTCTCCCGGGTCAAGGTGGAGAAGCTGGTCAGCCGGGATTTCACGGTGCAGGCGTCGATCCGGGACGTGCTGATGAACAACCAGCTGATCGCCGACGCGGCGCGGGCGGCCGGGATCGCGTCGCCGTTGCTGGATGAGTGCCACCGGTTGTTCGGCGAGGCGCTGGCGCTGGGCCACGGCGCGGAGGACATGGCGGCCGTGGTGCGGGCGATCGAGGCCCGTACCGACGCCTAGGCCGGTGGCCGATTCACCCCTTTGCTGGCCCCGCGGGCCTCGCTGTCCAGGCTGCGCACGGGTAAAAGGCCTGGTCAGGCAGGGTCTTGCGGGCGATCGGCCGACGTCGGCAACCGATGACGCGGGCATCGTGGAGCCGGATGCGACCGCCGTGTCCGCGTACCGGTGAGAGGAAGCCCACCATGACCGCCGAATCCCTGGGCGGCCGCGGGCTGCCCCGGCGCCGGCTGCTCGCGCTCGCGGCGCTGACGCTGCCGGCTGCCTGTTCGACTGCGCCGTCCGCGGCCCCGCCGCCCGCTGCGCCCATCACTGGCGCGCTGACGGCGTCGTCGTCCGGCTCACCCGTTGCCAGTGCCTCGCCGGCGCCGTCCTTGTCCCCGACGCCGTCACCGAAGCCTTCGCCGGCCCCCAAGAAGGTGGCGCCCCGGCGTGGCGGGCCGGTGCCGGCCGGGACCGGCCAGGCGATGTTCGGCTCCTACCTGGCGCTGAGCGGCATGTCGCTCAAGGAGAGCCTCGCGCTGCGCCGCCGCCAATTGGGCCGTGAGCAGCGCATCGTGCACGTCTTCTACCCGTGGGACGGCTACGTGCCCTCGTCCGAGCCGGCCGTGGCCTCCTCCAGCACGTTGATGGTGTCGTGGCACGGGGCGCCGTACCGGCGGATCGTCGACGGCTCGTCGGACCGGGTCATCGCCCGGGTGGCCCGCAAGCTGGCCGGGATGAAGCGGCCGATCCTGCTGCGCTGGGGCTGGGAGATGAACGGCGACTGGTTCGAGTGGGACGGCAGCCACAACGGCAACGACCCGGCCGGCTACGTCAAGGCGTGGCGGCGGCTGCACCGGATCTTCCGCGAGCAGGGCGCGGACAACGTCGCCTGGGTCTGGAGCCCGAACTGGAACTCGTCGCCGGACACCTCGTGGAACAGGTTCCAGCGCTACTACCCGGGCGACGACTACGTCGACTGGGTCGGGGTCTCCGGCTACGACTTCTTCTCCGAGTCGCCGCGCACGCTCTTCAGCGCCGTGGTCGCGGCGTACGGCGAACGCAAGCCCATCATCCTGAGCGAGACCGCCGCGGTGGATCACGGCCGGGGCAGCAAGGCCGCCTGGATCAGGAAGCTGTCCTCGTGGGTCGAGGACACCCCCGCCGTCGGCGCCGTGGTCTGGTTCGACACCGACACCCAGGACGACAGCCCGCACAACTTCCGGCCGGACACCGACGAGGCGGCGCTGGCCGCCTACCGGGCGATGGCGCGCAGGTCCCGCTTCGCCGGCTGAGGCCCGGGCGGGGCCGGCGGCGGGGCGTCGGAGCCCCATCGGGCGGTCATCCACCGCGCGACCCGGCGCCCGAACCGCTGCCCGGGCACCTCCACGAACCGGTGCGTCAGCCAGGAGATCCCGACGACCAGGCCCAGGTACGCGGCCGCGACCGGCACCTCGGCCACGGCGGGCAGCCGCTCACCGAGCGGGATCAGCAAGGGACGCAGCAGTACGATCAGCACGTAGTGGACAAGGTAGACGGAGTAGCTGATCAGGCCCAGGCGGGCCAGCGCTCGCGGTGTGCGCCGGCCCCGGGTGAGCCGGCCCAGCGCGAAGGTGCCGCCGATGACCAGCAGGGTGACGACCGAGCGGGTCACGTACCGGGGGGTGAGCCCGCCGAGGGACGCCAGCTCGGCGACCCAGTTCACCATGAGCGCGGCGGCCACCACCGCGGCCACCCCACCGGCCTGCCACCAGCGGATCCGGCCGTGGTCGGCGCGGTGGACCGCCGTACCGACCAGCATCACCGCGACGATCAGCAGGCCGTCCCAGACGTGGGCCGGATCCTGGCCCGCGACCAGCAGCGTCATCGCGAGCCCACCCAGCAGCAGCGCGCCGGCCACCACGACGGCGCGCCGCCCGGTCGCGATCGCACCCAGTCCGAGCACCAGCGCGACCGCCACGACCGTTGTCAGCTCCCGCGCGGCGCCGGGCGTCGCGGCCAGCAACCGGGGCGCCAGCGGAGCGGTGCCGACGGCGACCACGGCCAGCACCACCGCCAGCACGGTGCCGGCCCGGTGCAGCCGTACCGCGAACAGCGCGCCGACCAGCAGGTAGAACGCCATCTCGAAGGTGAGGGTCCAGATCACCGGCGTGATCAGCGGTACGCCCAGCAGGTGCGGCAGCATGGTCACGTGGGCCACGGCCGCGGTCACCGGATCGGCCCGCAGCGCGGGGTCGAGCGGCATCAGCCCGGCGGCGCCCAGCGCGACCACCAGGGTGATCACCACCAGGTAGAGCGGCAGCAGGCGGCAGAGCCGGCTCACCCAGAACGTGCGCAGGCTCCCGTGCCGTTCCAGCGACGCCGGGATGATGTAGCCACTGACCAGGAAGAACAGCATGACCCCGGCGCTGCCGGCGTGCAGCCACTCGGCCGAGACCTCCCGTGCCCCGCGGAACAGCATGCGGCTGAGGTGGGCGTAGACGACCAGCAGGACGGCCACGGCCCGGAGCCCGTCGAGCCAGGCCAGCCGGTCCGCCGGCCGTACGGCGGGGGCGGTCGGCTCGGCGGGCATCCGCGAACGATAGCCGGAGGCGCGGGTCATCTCACCAGCGCGACCCGGCCGGTGTCGAGGTCGTAGCGCGCTCCCACGATGCGCAGCTCGCCGGCCCGCACGTGCTCCGCCAGCAGCTCGCTGCGGGCGGTCAGCTGGGCGGCCTGGGCCCTGATGTTGGCGCGGACGGCGTTGTCCACCACGTCGCCGGGGCGGCTGAGCTCCGGTTCGACGATCGGCCGCAGCGCGTCGACGATCGTGCCGATGTGCCCCGGGGCGCCGGCGCCGCTCTCGATGGCGTCGATGGTGGCAGTCACCGCGCCGCACCGCTCGTGGCCGAGCACGACGATCAGCGGGCTGCCGAACTCCTCGACGGCGAACTCGATGCTGCCCAGCAGCAAGTCGTCGACGATGTTCCCGGCGACGCGGTTGTCGAACAGGTCACCCAGTCCCTGGTCGAAGAGGAACTCGGGGGAGACCCGGGAGTCGGCGCAGCCGATCGTGATCGCGAAGGGGTGCTGACCCGCGGCGACCTCGTGCAGGTCGGCCAGGGTCTGGTGCGGGTGGCGGGCGTGCCCGGAGACGAAACGCCGGTTGCCGGCGAGCAGCCGGGCGAGGGCGGCGGCCGGGGTGACGGCGGGCTCCTCGGTGCGGGGCGAGGACGCGGACGCGGGGGCCGCGCCGGTGAGCAGGCCGGCGCCGAGGGCCGCGGCGCCACCGGTGAGCAGCAGCGAACGGCGGGACAGATCGGGCATGGCGGACTCCTGAGGGGTGCTACCGGCGGTGCCGGGCCGGTCCAAGAGGGACAGACGCCGTTCTATCAGTCCGCCCGGCCGGCCCGGAAGTGTGATATCAGGGCAGGGTCCAGGTCTGATTCGCCGCGCCCGTGCAGTCGGTGACGGTGACGGTGACGGTCAGGGCGCCGGGATCGGTCAGGCACCGGCCGGTCTGCGGGTTGACCAGCGAGCCGTTCGGTCCGGACCGCCACTGGGCCGCGGGCCGGTCGTCGCAAGCGGCGATCCGTACGGCGGCGTCGTCGCCCACCGCGGCGCACCGGTTCGTGACCAGCAGCGTGCCGTCGGTGGCCAGTGTCCACTGCTGGTACGCGACGTCGGCGCAGCCGGAGGTCTGCACGGGAGCACCTTCGAGGCCGAGGAGGCTGCCGAGGGCCAGGCACCGTCCGCCGGCCGCGGTGATGGAGCCGGTCCTGGCCGCGCCGGGCGGCGGTGACAGCGTCGGCGTCGGCGCGCCGGTGGCAGTGGCCGTGGTTGTCGCCGGCCCGGGCGCGCCCTGTGCCGCGCCCGTGGTGGCCGTGGTTCTGGTCGCAGCCGCGGACCGGTTGACAGTGCTGCTGCCGCCCGGGGAGGCGTTGATCGTGCCCGCGCTCGCCACCGGCGCTGCCCCGGCGGACCGGGTGACGCCGGGCGCCGAGGGGGCCGGAAGCGCCGTCACCGGCTGGTCGTCATCGCCGGACGGCTGGAGCAGGAACAACGCGGCCCCGCCGAGCAGGGCGAGCACCCCGATCCCGGCCAGCACCAGCAGCTTCTGGCGGCGCAGCGCGGTGTTCTTCGCCGCCGGATCGCGAGCAGCGACGGGGGCCGGCGCGGCAACCGGCACCTCGCCGGTGCCGTCCTCGGGCAGATCCGCGGTGGCCGGCCAGGTGGGCGCCTGCCGGTCGCCGGACTCCGCCGGTTGGGTGGTGATGTACGGGCGGACCAGCACCGGATCGTCGCGCTCGGAATCGTCAGCCATCTCGTCGTCCTGCCGTGGGAAAGACCGGTGGCCACGGGGGTGCCGACCGGTACGTCAAGATACGCGAGGCCGCCGGAAAGAGATCACTTGATGTCCACCCTTTCTGGACTTCGGCGGGAAAGGCTGGTCAAGACGGGTAGACCTCAGGGTTCGGACGCCCCCCCGGACGGCCCGGCCGGGGCCTACGCTGAGCACACCCGTCACCGCCGAAGGTGAGCACACATGGATCTCGCGACCCTCGTCGCCGGCCCGGTCGCCGACGTGTCCGCTCCGGAGCCGCCGTCGTGAGCAGGGTGATCGTGGCGGCGATGGAGGCGGCCACGGTGGCCGCGCGGGCCGCGCGGGTGCTGGTCCGCCCGGTGCACAGCCTGGCCGAGCTGACCACGCTGGACCGGATGCTGGCCGGCATCTGGCAGGACGACGCGAGCGGCCCGCTGCTGAGCACCGAGCTGCTGCGCGCGCTGGCCAAGTCGGGCAACTACGTGGCCGGCGCCTTCGACGGCGGCACCCTGGTCGGGGCCGCGGTGGCGTTCTTCGCCGCTCCGGGCGAGCGCGAGCTGCACAGCCACATCGCCGGGGTGTCCGCGACCGCGACCGGGCGCGGCGTCGGCTTCGCGCTCAAGCAGCACCAGCGGGTCTGGGCGCTGCAGCGCGGCATCAGCACGATCAGCTGGACGTTCGACCCGCTGGTGGCCCGCAACGCCTACTTCAACCTGGCCAAGCTGGGCGCGGTCCCGACGGAGTACCTGGCGAACTTCTACGGCCCGATGCACGACCGGATCAACGGCGACGACGAGAGCGACCGGCTGATGGTGCGCTGGGATCTCGCCGCGCCGGCGGTCGTCTCCGCCGGTGCCGGCAGGCCGGTGCGCGCCGTGCGGCCGCCGACCGCCACCGTGGCGCTGCGCCGTTCCGGCGCCGGTGGGCCGGTGCCGGGCTCGTTCCGGGGCCAGACCTTGGTGGTGGCCGTGCCGGAGGACATCGAGAGCCTGCGCCGCCGGGCTCCAGGGGCGGCCAAGGACTGGCGGGTCGCCGTCCGGGAGACGCTGAGCACGCTGCTCGCCGACCGGTTGCGCTTCGCCGGCTTCGACCGCGACGGCTGGTACGTCCTCACCCGCGGCTCCGGGGAGTACGGCCGGTGAGACTTCGGGGCGTGGAGCTGCGCCGGGTGAGCATGCCGCTGGTCACGCCGTTCCGCACCTCGTTCGGCACCGAGACCGGCCGGGACGTGCTGCTGGTGCGGGTGGTCACCGGCGAGGCCGAGGGCTGGGGTGAGTGCGTGGCGATGGCCGACCCCCGCTACTCCTCGGAGTACACCGACGCCGCCGCCGACGTGCTGCGCCGCTACCTCGTGCCGGCATTGGCGGCCGCGCCGCGGCTGGACGCGTACGCGGTGGGGCCGGCCCTGGCGCCGTTCAAGGGTCACCGGATGGCCAAGGCCGCCCTGGAGACCGCGGTGCTGGACGCCGAGCTGCGCGCCCAGGGGCGGCCGCTGGGCCGTGAGCTGGGCGCCGTGCACGACCGGGTCCCGTGCGGCGTGTCGGTGGGCATCATGTCCTCGCTCGGCGAGCTGCTCGACGCCGTCGGTGGTTACCTGGCGGCCGGTTACCTGCGGATCAAGCTGAAGATCGAGCCCGGGTGGGACGTGGCGCCGGTCCGGGCGGTGCGGGAGCGCTTCGGTGACGAGGTGCTGCTGCAGGTCGACGCGAACACGGCGTACACGGTCGCGGACGCCCGGCACCTCGCCCGGCTCGATCCGTTCGGGCTGCTGCTGATCGAGCAGCCGCTGGACGAGGAGGACATCCTCGGCCACGCCGAGCTGGCGAAGTTGATCACCACGCCCATCTGCCTGGACGAGTCCATCACCTCGGCCCGTACCGCCGCCGCGGCGATCAGCATGGGCGCCGCCGCGATCGTCAACGTCAAGCCGGGCCGCGTCGGCGGGTATCTGGAGGCGCGCCGGATCCACGATGTCTGCGTCGCGCACGGCGTACCGGTGTGGTGCGGTGGCATGCTCGAGACGGGCCTGGGCCGGGCCGCGAACGTGGCCCTGGCCGCCCTGCCGGGTTTCACCCTGCCCGGCGACACCTCGGCGTCCGACCGTTACTTCCGCACCGACCTGACCGAGCCGTTCGTGCTGCGTGACGGCCATCTGAGCGTGCCGGCCGGGCCCGGCCTGGGCGTCGAACCGCTGCCGGAGGTGCTGCGGGCGGTGACCACGGCCACGGAGTGGCTGCCCCTGTAGATCGACCGGTTCTGTCCCGATTCGGGCCAAGATCAAAAGTGGGCAAAAGCTGAGAACAACGTCACGTTAGGCCCCCGGAGGTTGGTTCCGTGGCGGGCAACGTGGTTACCGTCGGCCGGTCCGCTGACGCGGGCCCCGCGGTCGGTAACGCCGAGTCCTGCCGCCGACCGGGCTGGGAACTCAACTCAGGCATGGAGCGGGGGACCCACAGGTTCTCCGGCGCGCTCCCCGCGCGCCTCGGGGTGAAGCCGCACCACAGCGGCCGGGCAACCTCAGCCCGAACCCGACAGCTGACCTCGCAGGCGTGGAGGTTCACTCGATGGCACAGATCCACAAGCAGTCTCTGCGCGCCCTCGGCCTGGTCGTGGCCGGTGCCGCGGGCACCGTCGCCCTGCTGGGCCCGGCCTCTCCGGCCGCGGCGCAGTCCGGGGTCAACTGGGACGCGGTCGCGCAGTGCGAGTCCGGTGGCAACTGGAGCATCAACACCGGCAACGGCTACTACGGTGGCCTGCAGTTCAGCCGCAGCACGTGGAAGGCGTACGGCGGCGGCAAGTACGCGAGCACCGCGAACAAGGCGAGCCGCGCGGAGCAGATCCGCATCGCCGAGAAGGTGCTCGACGGCCAGGGCATCGGCGCGTGGCCGGTGTGCGGCAAGAAGGCCGGCTCGACGAAGTCCTACCGGGCGAAGAACACCGGCGGTTCGTCGTCGGCCGGCAAGAAGGCCACGGCGTCGCGCACCACCACGCACAAGAAGTCGGCGGCGACCAAGCGCACCTCGGTCAAGGCCACCGGCCAGCACTACACGGTGAAGTCCGGCGACACGCTGGCCAGGATCGCGGCAGCCCAGCACGTCAAGGGCGGCTGGCACGCGCTGTACCAGCTCAACCGGGCGCAGCTCGGCGGCAACCCCAACCTGATCTTCCCCGGTCAGCGTCTGTCGCTGTGATGAGCCGGCCCGGCTGCCTTACCCCCGTGGGGCAGCCGGGCCCCCACCGGCGCTCAGGGCTTGCGGCCCACCGCGACGAACTCCGACACGACCTCGGTGATGCCGGGGTGCCGCGGGTCCGGCCGCCAGGCCGTGCAGGTCACGACGCCGGGTTCGAGCAGCTCCAGCCCGGCGAAGAAGCCGCGGATCTCCTCGATGGTGCGGGTCCTGATCGGAGCCGCGCCGCTCTCGTTCCACTGCCGCATCGACTCCTCGACGGCCTCGCCGTTGACCTCCGTGGTCGGATGCGAGATCAGCAGGAAGCTGCCGGCGGGCACCGCGGCCATGAACTGCTCGACCACCGACCGGGCCTCGGCGTCGTCCATGACGAAGTTGAGGATGCCGGACAGCACCACCGCGGCCGGCCGGCCGAAGTCCAGTGTGGTGGCGGCGGCCCGGAGGATGGCCTGCGGATCGCGGACGTCGGCCGCGAGGTAGTCGGTGGCCCCCTGGGGGCTGCTGGTCAGCAACGCGCGGGCGTGCGTCAGGACCAGCGGGTCGTTGTCGACGTAGACGACGCGGGCGTCCGGGGCGACGGCCTGGGCCACCTCGTGGGTGTTGTCGGCGGTGGGCAGCCCGGTGCCGACGTCCAGGAACTGGCGGATCCGCCCCTCGCCGGCCAGGAACCGCACGGCCCGGCCGAGGAACTGCCGGTTGGCCCGGGCCGACAGCACGAGCTCGGGCATCAGCCGGACGGCGTAGTCGGCCGCCTCCCGGTCCGCCGCGAAGTTGTCCTTGCCGCCGAGCAGGTAGTTCCAGACCCGCGCCGAGTGCGGCAGGTCTGCGTTGAGCTGCGTGGGATCCGTCATCGGCTCGTCCTTCCGCTACCGGCGGCATCGATCGGTGCCGGGAACCCTACCGCGCGAAGCAGCGGGGTGGGCGCACGGCGGCGCACACCCCGCTGCCCCCGGTCAGCGGGACCGGAAGGTGATCGCCAGCGGCGTGGCCAGGAACACCGACGAGTACGTGCCCACCACGATCCCCACCAGCAGCGCCACGGCGAAGTCCACCAGCGACGCCCCGCCCAGGGTGGCCAGGGCGGCCAGGATGAACACCGCCCCCAGCCCGGTGTTGACCGTACGCGGGACCGTCTGCAGGCACGCCGTGTTGGCCAGCCGGGCGAACGGCACCCGCAGCCTCGGGCTGATCCTGCGCTGACCGCGGACCAGCTCCCGGATCCGGTCGAAGACCACGACCGAGTCGTTGACCGAGTAGCCGACCACGGTCAGCACCGCGGCCAGGAAGACGCCGTCGACCGGTTTGCCGAGCCAGGCGAACACCCCGATCAGGATGACCACGTCGTGGACCATCGCCAGCACCGCCGCCGCACTCCAGCGCCACTGGAACCGCACCGACAGGTACGCCAGCTGCGCGCCGAGAGCGATCGCCACCGCGAGCAGCGCCTTGTCCCGCAGCTCGGCGCCGAGGCTGGGCCCGACCCTGTCGTCCCGTAACTGCTGGACGTCACCGCCGCCGGCCGTGCCGAGCGAGTCGCGTACGCGCTGCTCGGTGGCATCGTCGAAGGCGCCCGCCCGTACGGAGACGTTGCCCTGGCCGACCTGGGTGACCACGGCCCGGTCGACGCCCGCGGCTGCCACGGCGGCCCGGGCGGCGTCGGTCGACAACGGCCGGCTGGTGGCGTACTCGACCATGCGGCCGCCGGTGAACTCGACGCCGAGGTTCAGCCCGCGGGTGGCGACGCCGCCGATCGAGAGCAGCACCGCCGCCGCCGAGACGGCCAGCCACAGTCGCCGGCGGCGCATCAGGTCGGGGCCGCGGGACTCGATCGCCCGGCGGACCCGGCCGGCGTGGGCGATGCCGCTCCACCGTGGGCGCACGACCAGCCACCGCCGGCGCAACAGAGCCTCGGCCGGCAGCCGGGTCAGCACGAGCGCGGTGAACATGGACGCCAGCACCCCGATGCCCAGGGTGACGCCGAAGCCGCGTACCGGGCCGGAGGCGAGCAGGAACAGCAGTCCGGCGGCCACCAGGGTGGTCACGTTGGAGTCGATGATCGCCGACCAGGCCCGGGCGAAGCCACCGCGGATCGCGCTGCGCAGGGTGGGCCGGCCGGCGTACTCCTCTCTGGCCCGTTCGAAGACGAGCACGTTGGCGTCGACCGCCATCCCGATGGCGAGCACGAACCCGGCCAGGCCGGGCAGGGTCAGGGTGGCGCCGACCGCCAGCAGCGCGGCGTAGGAGATCAACCCGTACGCCACCAGCGCCACCGCCGCCAGCGCACCGACCACGCGGTACACCGCCACGATGAACGCGATGGTCAGGAGCGCCCCGATGAGCGCCGCCTGCGCCGACGCCTCGATCGCCTGCCGGCCCAGCGTGGGCCCGACCACCTGCTGCTGGATGATGTCCACGGGTACGGGCAGCGCACCCGCCCTGATCAGCAGGGCGAGATCGCGCGCCTCGGCCGCGGTGAACGACCCGGTGATCCGCATGGCCTCCCCGGCGAAGCCCACCTCGCAGGTCGCCTCGGGGCTCACCTCGGGCGAGCTGATCACCTCGTCGTCGAGCAGGATGGCGACCCGGCGGGCCGGGTCGCCCACGGGGGAGCAGGCGGCGTCGGCGGTCAGCTTCCGCCAGTCCCGGGCGCCGTCCCCGGCGAAGTCGACGGCCACCTCCCAGCCACCCGGCGGCTGGACACCGGCCTGCGCGCCGTCGATCTGCCGGCCGGACAGGGCGGCCGGCCCCAGCCGCAGCGGGTTGCCGCGCTCGTCGGGCCGGACGAGCTCGCCGGTCGCGGCGGGCGGGGCGGCCGGTCCCAGGACCGGCCGGAAGGTCAGTTGCGCGGTACGGCCGATGACCTCGGCCGCCTCCCGCGGGTCGGTGACGCCGGGCAGTTCGACGATGATCCGCCGGTCGCCGGAGCGGACCAGGCCCGGCTCGGCCACGCCGAGTTCGTCGACCCGGCGGCGCAGCACCTCCAGGGCCTGGTCGGTGGTGGCGGCGTCGGCCTTGCTCTGGTCGCCGTCACGGGTCTGGAGCACGATCTGGGTTCCGCCGCGCAGGTCCAGCCCGAGCCGCGCCGGCCGGGTGGCGACGAGCCACCCGGAGACGACGAGCACGACAAGGGCGAGAAATGCGCGCGCGGCAGTAGCGCGCGTCACGATGGGGTTGTCTCCTCAGGCAGGGTGGCGCGCCATGCCGCGCGCCGGGGTCAGGACGGGGCGTCTACCGCACGCCGTCCCGGGGGACCCCGGCCCTGATACGTCTCCCGGCGCGCCTGCGCCCGGTGCCCGTCGACGTCCTGCCGCCGGTGCCACCACGCCGCGATCCCGGCGCCGGCCCGGGCCGGCAGCCAGCCGAGGACCTGGAGCAGCGGGGCGGCAGTGCCCAGTCCGCTGCCGGCGTCGACCCGGACGTCCGGGCGTTGCCCGAGGGTCTGCTGCGCGGAGGCGGTGACAGCCTGGACGGCCGGCGGTATGCGGCCCGGGCCGCTCGCGGCCGCCGCCTCGCTGGACGCGGCGACGGCCGTCGTGGCGAACAGCAGCGCCAGCAGGACCGGCAGGCTCGCCCACCGGCGCCACCACACCGGGGGCGGTGCGCCCTGTGCCGACATGGCTGCACCGTACCGTGGCCGCGCGCGGCCCGGGGTCATTCGCGGCGCGAGCCCGGGGGAGCGGTGCTGTCCCGCACCACCATGCGGGTCGGGACCAGCACCGTGCCCGGGCCTTCCGGCTCGTTGCGGATCTGCCGCAGCAGGCCCTGCACGCAGCGCCGGCCCACCTCGGCGAAGTCCTGGTGCACCGTGGTCAGGGGCGGGATGAACGAGGACGAGTCCGGGATGTCGTCGAAGCCGACGATGCTCACGTCGCGCGGGACGATCCGGCCGCGCTCGTGGAACGCCCGCAGCAGGCCCAGCGCCATCTGGTCGTTGGCGGCGAACACCGCGGTGCACTCCGCTTCGGCCGCCAGGACCAGCCCGGCGCGGTAACCCGAATCGGCCGTCCAGTCACCGCGCTGCACCGGCGGCACCCTCCGGCCGGCCTCCAGCAGGGTGCGGCGCCACGCCTGGGTGCGGCGCTCGCCGGCGAACGACTCGGCCGGCCCGGTCACGTGCCAGACCGTCTCGTGGCCCAGCTCCAGCAGGTGCCGTACGGCCTGCCGGGCGCCGTCGGCCTGGTCGGTGTCGACGACGGGGTAGCGGTCGCCCGCGTCGGAGTCCACCACCACGACCTGGACGCCCGGTGGCAGGTTGAGGTTGGCCGCGTCGAGCAGGTGGACTTCCATGATCACGATGATGCCGTCCACCGCCAGCTCGCCGAGCCGGCTGAACGCGCCCAGCACGCCGTCCTGAGTGGGCGCCGCCACCGGGATGAGCGTGATCGCGTACCCCTCCTTGGCGGCGTAGCCGGCGATGGCCTCGACCGTGCGGCTGTTGCCGGTGGTCGCCAGGGTGAACAGGATGACGCCGATGGTGCGGAACTCGCCCCGCTTCAGGGCCCGCGCGGCGCTGTTGGGGCGGTAACCGAGCTGGCGCATGGCCGCCAGCACCTGCTGCCGGGTGGACTCGACCACGCCGGGGTGCCCGGTGGACACCCGCGAGACCGTCTGCGACGAGACGCCGGCGAGCCGGGCGACGTCCGCCATCGAGACCCCTCGGGCCGGGCGGCGGGTTCGGCCAGCGGTCATCGTTGGCAACTCCTTCTTGACGAGCCGGAAACGCAGTGAAACTATCACCCCGATGTTTACGTAAACATACGCCGTCCGGGTCGGGGATGTTAACGCAAACATCGATGGATGCCGCGGCCCCGGCCGAGCGGCGGGAAGGATGACAACGCATGGCCGACACCCTCGTCGTGAGCAGGAGACGCCGTTCCTGGGCGGGCTGGAAGTTCGTCGGCCCGTTCATGGCCGTCTTCGCCCTGGTCTTCCTGGCTCCGATCGGATACTCGATCTACCTGAGCCTGTACCGCAACCGGCTCATCGGCGGCAACTCGTTCGTGGGGCTCGACAACTACACCCAGGCGCTGCGGGACGCGCAGTTCTGGGCCGGGTTCGGCCGGGTCGCGCTCTTCCTGGTCGTCCAGGTGCCGATCATGCTGATCCTGGCCCTGCTGGTGGCCCTGGCCATCGACAGCGGACGGCTCTACGGCAAGGCGTTCTTCCGGGTCACCATCTTCCTGCCGTACGCGGTGCCCGCCGTGGTCGCCACGCTCATGTGGGGCTTCATGTACGGCCCCCAGTTCGGCCTGGTCGGCAACATCAACGACGCGCTGAACATCACGCTGCCCGACCCGCTGGGTGGCAGCCTCGCGCTCGCCTCCATCGGCAACATCGTGACCTGGGAGTTCGTCGGCTACAACATGCTGATCTTCTACTCGGCGCTGCGCGTGGTGCCGGCCTCGCTCTACGAGTCCGCGGAGATCGACGGGGCCGGGCAGTTCCGGATCATCACCGCGATCAAGCTGCCGGCCATCCGGGGCGCCCTGGTGATCGCCACCATCTTCTCGGTGATCGGCAGCTTCCAGCTCTTCAACGAGCCGGCCATCCTGCGGCCGCTGGCCAAGAACGTGCTCACCACCGGATACACCCCCAACATGTACGCCTACCAGCTGTCCTTCTCCGGCCAGCAGTACAACTACGCGGCCACCGTGGCGATCATCATGGGTCTCATCACGATGGTCATCGCCTATGTCGTGCAGCTCCGCGGCACGAGGGAGATCTGATGACCACCACCGTGCAGTCGTCGTCCTCCTCCGGGCGGACAGCCGACGTCCCGCGCACCAAGGTCAGGCCGTACCGCCGGGCCCCGCGCCGCAGCACCGTGCTGACGCTGCTCACCGGCCTGGTGGCCATCTACAGCCTGATCCCGCTGGTCTGGCTGGTCATCAACGCGACCAAGACGCAGCAGGGCCTGCTCTCCTCGTTCGGCCTGTGGTTCGACGACGGGGAGTTCGCCCTCTGGTCGAACCTGCGCCAGACGTTCACCTACGACGACGGCGTCTTCGTCCGCTGGCTGGGCAACACCGTCATGTACGTGGTGGTCGGCGCCGGCGGTGCCACGCTGCTGTCCACGCTGGCCGGGTACGGCCTGGCCAAGTTCAACTTCGTGGGCCGGCGCGCGGTCTTCGCCACCGTGATCGGGGCCGTCGCCGTGCCCGGCACCGCGCTGGCCGTCCCGACGTTCCTCATGTTCAGCAAGATGGGCCTGACCAACACCCCGTGGTCGGTGATCATCCCGTCGCTGGTCTCGCCGTTCGGGCTCTACCTGATGTGGACCTTCTCCGCCCAGGCCGTGCCCGACGAGATGCTGGAGGCCGCGCGGGTCGACGGCGCCGGGGAGTTCCGCACGTTCTTCCGGATCTCCATGCCGTTGCTGGGCCCCGGCATCGTCACGGCGCTGCTCTTCAACATGGTCGTCACCTGGAACAACTACTTCCTCCCGCTGATCATGCTGAAGGACCCGGACTGGTACCCGCTCACCATCGGCCTGAACGCCTGGAACGAGCAGGCCCAGACGGCCGGCAGCGAGGCCGTGTTCAACCTGGTCATCACCGGATCGCTCCTCACGATCCTGCCGCTGCTCGCGGCGTTCCTCCTGCTGCAGCGCTACTGGCAGTCCGGCCTGGCGGCCGGCAGCGTCAAAGAATGAAATTCCCCCGAAAGGACACCAGATGACCCGATTCCTCAAGGTGGTCGCCGCGGCGACCGCCGCGACGCTGGCGCTGGCCGCCTGCGGCGGCAACGACGACAGTTCCGGCACCGGTACGTCCGGCGGCAGCACCTCCGCGGCCGACGTCGACGCCGCGCTGGCCAAGGGCGGCTCGCTGACCGTGTGGGCGTGGGACAACACGCTCAAGAACGTGGTCTCCACCTTCCAGACCAAGTACCCCAACGTAAAGGTCGAACTGGTCAACGCCGGCACCGGCGACAAGCAGTACACGGCGCTGCAGAACGCGATCGCGGCCGGCAGCGGCGTGCCCGACGTGGCGCAGATCGAGTACTACGCGCTGCCCCAGTTCGCCCTGGCCAAGTCCATCGCCGACGTCGGCGGGTACGGCGCATCCGGCCTCAGGAGCACCTTCACCCCGGGCCCGTGGAACTCGGTGACGCTCGGCAGTGACAAGGTCTACGCCCTGCCGATCGACTCGGGCCCGATGGCGCTGTTCTACAACAAGGAGGTCTTCGACAAGCACGGCATCACCGTGCCCGCCACCTGGGCGGAGTACGTCGAGGCCGCCCGCAAGCTGCACAAGGCCGACCCGAAGGTCTACCTCACCGGGGACAGCGGCGACGCCGGCTTCACCACCAGCATGATCTGGCAGGCCGGCGGCAAGCCGTTCCAGACCTCGGGCACCGACGTCACCATCAACCTCGCCGACCCGGGCGCGGCCAAGTTCGCCCAGACCTGGCAGCCGATGATCACCGAGAAGCTGGTCGCGTCGATCCCGCCGTGGTCCGACGAGTGGTTCAAGGCCCTCGGCGACGGCACCATCGCCAGCCTGCCCACCGGCGCCTGGATGCCGGGCAACCTGGTCACCGGCGCGGCGGCCGCGTCCGGCAAGTGGCGCGTCGCCCCGATGCCGCAGTGGGAGGCCGGCGGCAAGGCCAGCGCCGAGAACGGCGGCAGCTCGCTCGCCGTGCCGGAGAAGTCGGCCAACAAGGCGCTGGCCTGCGCGTTCCTGAAGTATGCGGCGGTCGACGAGGGCAAGGACTCCCGGATCAAGGAGGGCGCCTTCCCGGCCACCTCGGCCGACATCGCCAAGCCCGAGTTCCTCAACGCCGAGTTCAAGTACTTCGGCGGCCAGAAGGCCAACGAGATCTTCGCCCAGTCCGCGCAGAACGTGGTGCCCGGCTGGTCGTACCTGCCCTTCCAGGTGTACGCGAACAGCATCTTCAACGACACCGTGGGCAAGGCCTACGTGTCGGCGACGCCGCTGGCCGACGGCCTGAAGGCGTGGCAGGACCAGACCGCGAAGTACGGCAACGAGCAGGGCTTCACCGTCAAGTGACGTCCCCCCGAGGAGATCGCGTGCAAACCCCCTACCGCTGGCTGCGCCTGCACGACCGGGCACCCGCCCTGGCCTACGGCGCCGACTACAACCCGGAGCAGTGGCCGCGCTCCACGTGGGACGAGGACGTCCGGGCCATGCGGGCCGCCGGCGTCACCATCGTCTCGCTCGCGATCTTCTCGTGGGCACGGCTGGAGCCCGCCGAGGGCGAGTACGACTTCGGCTGGCTCGACGAGGTCATGGACCTGCTGCACGCGGGTGGCATCGCGGTCGACCTGGCCACGGCGACGGCGTCCCCGCCGCCGTGGCTGACCGCGAAGCACCCGGAGATCCTGCCGGTCGACGCGCACGGCGCGACGATCTGGCCGGGCGGGCGCCAGCACTGGCGGCCGACCTCGCCGATCTTCCGCGAGCACGCGTTGCGGCTGGTCCGGACCATGGCCGGGCGCTACGGCGACCACCCGGCGCTGGCCGCCTGGCACATCTCCAACGAGCTGGGCTGTCACAACGTCTACGACTACTCCGACGACGCGGCGGCGGCGTTCCGCACCTGGCTGATCGAGCGCTACGGCGACCTGGACGCGCTGAACGCCGCCTGGGGCACGGCGTTCTGGTCGCAGCACTACAGCGACTGGGCGCAGATCCTGCCGCCGCGCCAGGCCGCGACCCACCCGAACCCGACCCAGCAGCTCGACTTCAAGCGGTTCTCCTCCGACGCGCTCAAGGACTACCTGCGCGCCGAACGGGACGTGCTGCGCGAGCTGACCCCGCAGATCCCGGCCACCACCAACTTCATGGTGATGGGCGAGCAGAAGCCGATGGACTACGCCGACTGGGCGGCCGAGGTCGACTTCGTCTCCAACGACCACTACGTGCAACGCGGCCCCCGGGCCCAGGACGAGCTGTCGTTCTCGGCCAACCTGACCGGGCACATCGCCGGCGGCCGGCCCTGGTTCCTGATGGAACACTCGACCAGCGCGGTCAACTGGCAGCCGATCAACGTGCCGAAGAAGCCGGGCGAGCTGGCCCGCGACTCCCTGACGCACGTGGCCCACGGCGCGGACGCGGTCTGCTTCTTCCAGTGGCGCCAGTCCCGGGCCGGCGCGGAGAAGTACCACTCGGCGATGCTGCCGCACGCCGGGACCGACAGCGAGATCTACCGCTCGGTGGTCCGGCTGGGCGAGACGCTGCGGCGGCTGGCCCCGGTCGCGGGTACGGCGCAGACCCCGGCCCGCGCGGCGATCCTGTTCGACTGGACCTCCTGGTGGGCCAGCGAGCAGGACTCGCACCCGACGGACCGGCTGCGCTACCGCCAGGAGGCGCTGGACTGGTATTCGGCGTTCCTCGACCTGGGCGTACGGGCGGACGTGGTGCCGGTGGACACCGACCTGTCCGGCTACGACCTGGTGGTGGCGCCGGTGCTGCACGTCGTCCCGGCCGCCCTGGGTGAGCGCCTGCGGGCGTACGTGTCGGCCGGTGGTCACCTGGTCACCACGTACTTCTCGGGCATCGTCGACGAGCACGACCACGTGTGGCTGGGTGGCTACCCGGGACCGCTGCGCGACCTGCTGGGCATCCGGATCGAGGAGTTCGCCCCGCTGGGCGACGACGAGCGGGCCGAGCTGGACAACGGCCTGACCGGCACGGTGTGGACCGACGGCATCACGGTCACCGGACCGGACGTGGAGGTGCTGGCGTCGTACAAGGGTGGCGCCCCGGCGATCACCCGGCGCCCGGTGGGAACGGGCTCGGCGGCGTACGTGTCGACCCACCTGGGTCCGGACGGCCTGGCGCCGGTGCTGCGCGACCTGCTCAGCCGGGCCGGCGTGCCGAGCGAACTGCCGGCGGAGCTGCGCGGCCGGGTGGAACTGGCGGTCCGCGGCGACTTCCACTTCCTGATCAACCGCACGGCCGAACCGGTCGAACTGGCCGGCCTGCCCGGCGAGCTCCTGCACGGCACCCCGAACCTCCTGGAACCCCGCGGCGTGACGGTCCTGCACCGCCCGTCCTGAGCGAGGGCCGGCCCCGGCGGAAAAACTTCGGCGGGGCCGGCAACCTTTTGCCGCCGGTGGGCCACTAGGGGGCAAGTGACCTGCGAGGAGGCCGTTCCATCAGGACCTCACCCGGCCTCCTCGCGGGTTTCTTGACGTCGTCCCCCGTACCTCGGAGTATTTCGTGTCGATCCACTGAACCCCGGCTGCTCCGGTTCCGTTTACCCCCACAGCCGGGGCAGCCGGCCTCCACCCGTACCGATGACCGGAGAGGAACGTGTGACGGACCTGGACGACGAGCGTGCCTTCCGGCGCTTCTTCGAGCAGCACCACGCGGACCTCTCACGGCTGGCGTACCTCGTGACGGGGGAGTCCGGCGTGGCCGACGACCTGGCCGCGGACGCTTTTGTCGAGGTGTGGCGGCACTGGGAGCGGGTCCAGGCGGCGGACAGCCCGATCGCGTACGCCCGGGGCATCCTGGCCAATCTGGCCCGGCAGTGGATCAAGCGGCAGAGCCGGGAGCGGCTCGGGCTGCTCGGGCTGGGCCTGCTGCGCCGGGACCGGGCGGAGCCGGACACCCCGGCCGTGCTCGACGTGCGGGCGGCCCTGCGGCACCTGCCGCTGCGCCGGCGCGAGTGTGTCGTCCTGCGGTACGCGTTCGACGTGCCGGAGCGCGAGGTCGCCGAGATCCTGGGTATCTCGGTCGGCGCGGTCAAGAGCCTGACGTCGCGGGGAGCGGCCCAGCTCAGCCAGTACCTGAAGGATCTGCCAGTGACGACGGGAGGACTGAGTGCGTCAGCATGACGAGCGTGACCTCCGCACGGCGCTGCGCGAGGAGGCCGACCGGCACCGGCCGGACCGGCAGGCGATGCTGGACCGGGTGGCCCAGGGCCGGGCGGCGTACGCCCGCCGCCCGATCGACCGGCTGTTCGCCCTGGTCCGGCCGGCCGCGGCCGCGCTGGCGGTGGCGGTGGTGCTGGTGCTGGCCGTCGCGGGAGTCCGGCTCAGCAATCGGGAGCCGGACCTGGACGACACCCCGGTGGCGGGTCCCTCGGCCGTACCGGCCACGACCCCGGCACCGGCCACCACGAACGCGCCCAGGCCGACCAGCCCGGCCCCGACCGCCACGGATCCCAAGCCACCTCGGACCACCACCGGCACGCCGTCGTCCCCGTCGGTGACCACGCCGTCCAGCTCCGCGCCGCAGACCGACCGCGACGGTTACCTGAGTTCGACCGGCAAGATCGACCCGAACACCAGCGACGGCTGGACGCAGGACAGCGTGGTGCTCAAGTCGACCCGCAAGATCACTTCCCTGGACGTCACCGTGGAGGTCGCGCTGACCCCGGGGGTCGTCGAGACCGGCCGGTGGAGCACGGTGTCCGACGACCTGCTGGCCATCAGCAGCAGCCGGACCAGCAAGATGCTGGTCTTCCGCTTCACGCTGCGGCCGGGCAAGACTCTCGCACCGGGCGAGTACACGTTCGCCGCGCAGTTCAACCACACCGTGGGCAAGCACTCACCCGCCGAGGACAGCTACGAGGCCAGGATCACCGGCGACGGCAAGGACGCGAAGGTCAGCGGCACCTTCATGCCGCAGCAGTGACCGCGTCGTCGAAGACCCGGTCGCGGCCGGCGCGTTTCGCCGCGTAGAGGTTGCGGTCGGCGGCGGCCAGTGCCGCCGCCGGAGTCGCTCCGGCGCCGGTCACGGTGGTGACGCCGATGCTGCAGGTCACCGGCAGGCCGCCGGTGAGCGCGGCCCAGTCCTCGCCGGCCACCGCCGACCGGATCCGCTCGCAGGTCTGCCGGGCCCGCGCGGCGCCGGTCCCCGGCAGCAGAACGACGAACTCCTCGCCGCCGAGCCGGGCGATCATCGAGTCCGGCGGTGCGGCCGCGGTCAGCACCCCGGCCAGGCGCCGCAGCACCAGGTCCCCGGTCGCGTGCGACCGCGTGTCGTTGACCCGTTTGAAGTGGTCCAGGTCGACCAGCGCGACCGACACCGGCGTGCCGTCGGCGGCGGTGGCCAGCGCCGCGGGCAGTTCCTCGTCGGCGTGGCGCCGGTTGTGCAGGCCGGTCAGAGCATCGCGGTGGGCCAGCTCGCGGAAGGTGTCCGTGGCCCGGCGCGCCTCCTCGGCCTGGTAGACCGCCTGCAGGGCCCGGGACCGGGCGTCCTGCTGGGCCGAGGTGAGCACCCGGGTCTCGACGTGGAAGCGGCGGTACTCCTCGAACGCCTCCTGATAGCGGCCGGTGGCGGCGTGCAGCAGCGCTTGTTGTTCCCGGCCCTGGGCCTGCAGCCCGGCCAGGTCGTGCTCGGCGCACAACCGGAACAGCCGGTCGAGCAGCGTCTGGGCGCGTTCGGCCGCCCCCAGCTCCCGGTACGCCTCGGCCGCGGTGAGCAGGGCCTCCTCGAGCGCGCTGCCCTCGTCGATGCGGTGCCGGGTCGCGTCGTCGGCCAGCAACGGGGCGAGGATCTGTTCCACCTCGCGGTGCCGCCCGCCCAGCATCGCCACCCGGGCCAGGGTGTCCAGGCAGGTGGCGCTCAGCGGGATCCCGGCACTCTCGGCGGTCGCCCGCATCCGGCGCACGAGCTCCTCGGCGGCCGGCAGGTCACCGCGCTCGTACGCGGTGTAGGCCATGTTGTTGAGCAGGTGCAGGGCCAGCTCGCTGTCGTGGTGGGCGGTGGCCAGCCCGAGCGCCTCGGTGAACGCCCGCAGCGCCTCCTGCGGTGAGCCGGTCTCGTCCAGCAGCACGGCCAGGCACATCAGGTGCCGGCTGCGGATGGCCGGCGGCACGTCAACGGCGGTGTGCGACATGCACTGCACGGCGTGGGCCAGCGCGGTGGCGTTGTCGCCCAGTTGCCGGAAGAAGATCGACAGCGCCCGGTGGCTGCGGGCCAGCAGACAGTCGTCGCCCAGCTCCACGGCTTCCGGGTGGATCCGGTGGATCAGTCGCCCGCCCTCGACGGTCTCGCCCTCGCGGAGCATGACCACGGCCCGGGCCAGGCGGGCCCGCAGCACCAGGTCCGGGCGGCCGGACCCGGCGGCGTCGCGTTCGATGCGCTCGGCCACGGCCGCGTCGTCGTGGCCGGAGGCGGTGCGGCCGATCTCCAACCTCAGCAGGTCATCGGCCAGGCGGCCGGCGTCGACCGGCGCGTGTGTCGTGGTCACGATGCTCCCGGGGCTGGATGGCTCCCCAGACTGGCGGTCCGGGGGTGCAGCACGGGTGCACGGCGGTGGCGATCGGGGAGCGGCCCGGCCCGGGGGTGACGGACCGGGCCGCTGTGGGAACCCCGGTTGGCACGGGGCGTCAGGCGGCCGCGCAGGCGGCGATGGTGACAGGTGCGGTACGGGGAACGGCGGTGCCGGCCGGGGTCAGGCAGCCGCGCAGGTCACGGCCGGCGCGGTGTTGGTGCCGGTCGAGCTCGCGGTGAAGCCCCAGGTGGTGCTGGCGCCGGCCGCCAGCGAGCCGTTGTACGGCGCGTTGCGGGCGGTCACCGCGTCACCGGAGCTGGTGACCGTGGCGTTCCAGGTGTTGGTGAAGCGCTGGCCGCTGGGCCAGGTCCACGTCACGGTCCACGCGGTGATCGCCGCGTTGCCGGCCTTGACGGTGACCGCCCCCTGGAAGCCGCCGCCCCACTGGCCGCCGACCGTGTAGGTGGCCGTGCAGGCCTTGCCCGCGGGCGGCGGGGTCGACGGGCCGGGCGTCGGCGAGACAGTCGGTGAGACCGGCGGCGTGGTCGGCGTGGTGGGCTGCACGCCACCGAAGACCGACGCCTCCCGGGAGGTCGCCTTGATGCCGTTGGCGCCGTTGAACAGACGCTGGCCCCACGAGGTCAGGGCCGCGGCGTTGAAGTCGGTGACCAGGTCGAGGTACTCCACGCCGCCGCCGTTGCCGCTCCACGACCAGCCCAGATAGCCGATGCCGCGGGCCTGGGCGGTGGCCAGGACGGTGTCCTCGTCGGGGTCGCCGTCGGAGTGGTTGTGGCCGAACTCGCCGACCACGACGGGCAGCCCGGCGGTGACGAACCGGCCCAGGTAGTCGTTGATCTCGGCGGCGGTGTCGAACACGCCGTACATGTGGATCGAGAAGATGGTGTTGCGCTGCGGGTCGGTGGCGAACACCGAGGCCGCGTTGTCGCGCATGGTGAAGGACCAGTCCTGGCCCCAGTTCGGGGCGTCCACCATGATCGAGTGCTCGAAGCCGGCGGCGCGCAGCCGGGTGATCGCGTTCTTGGTGTCCGCGACCCAGCCCGCGGCGTTGGTGTTGCCGTACGGCTCGTTGCCGATGTTGAGGATGACGTAGCGCTCCTGGCCGGCGAGCGCGCTCTTGACGCTGATCCAGTAGTCGACGGCCTGGGCGAGGGTCGCCGCGCCGGCCTGCTCGCCGTACCCGGTGGTGTCGTGGGCTTCCAGCACGCAGATCAGGCGGTTGGCCTTGCACTGGCTGATCACGGCGGAGACGTTGGCAGCGTTGTCAGGACCCCAGCGTTGCCCGCTGCCGAGCACGATCCGGACCGTGTTGGCGCCGAGCGCCTTGATGTCGGCCAGGGCCTGTGGCGTGCGGTCCTGGTACCAGGTGTGGGCGTGGTTGACGCCGCGCATGACGAAGGCGTTGCCGTTCGCGTCCAGGATGCGGCCGCCGCTCACGGTGAAGCCCGCCGCCGCCTGCGCGGGCTGGGCCGCCACGGTGACCAGGCCGGTCGCCGCGACCAGGAAGGCGGCCAGGCCGCCGAGGAGTCTGCGTCTCATGTGGTCCTCCATCGATGTCGGATGCGCTCCCACGATCGATTGACCGACATCTTCCTACCTACTCGGTTCAGTCCTTGTCAACACGGCGGTAACCGCGGCGTGACGGGTGGGTCATTTGTTTCCGGCTCTTGACAACGAAATGTCAACGGCCCACATTCATGGGAGCGCTCCCATGTTCATGACCGTCGATGGCGCATCCGCGGCGTCGCAGCCGTGCCCGGAGAGGAACCCCTTTGCGACGACCAAGATTCACCACGGTGGCCGTTGCCGCGCTGCTCATCGGCGCGACGACCTTCGTCGCCACCGCGGCCGACCGTCCCCGGCCGGCCGGCGCGGCCGCCGCCGTCGACGCGTACAACTGGAAGAACGTCCGGATCGACGGCGGCGGCTTCGTGCCGGGCCTGATCTTCAACCGGACCGAGAAGAATTTGATCTATGCGCGCACCGACATCGGCGGCGCGTACCGGTGGAACCAGGCCGGGCAGAACTGGGTGCCGCTCCTGGACTGGGTGGGCCAGGAGAACTGGGGCTACAACGGCGTCACGAGCATCGCGACGGACCCGGTCGATCCCGACCGGGTCTACGCGGCGGTCGGCATGTACACCAACAGCTGGGATCCCAACAACGGCGCGATCCTGCGCTCGGCCGACCGCGGCGCGACCTGGCAGGTCACCACGCTGCCGTTCAAGAACGGCGGCAACATGCCCGGCCGCGGCATGGGCGAGCGGCTGGCGATCGACCCGCACGACCACAGCCACGTGTTCTACGCCGCCGAGGGCGGTAACGGCCTCTGGCGCAGCACCGACTACGGCGCGACCTGGGCGAAGGTCACCGCGTTCCCGAACGCCGGCAACTACGTGCAGGATCCGGCCGACACCAACGGCTACCTGAGCCAGAACCAGGGCCTGACCTGGGTCACCTTCGACGACGTCAGCCGTGATGTCTACGTCGGCGTGGCCGACAAGGCCAACCCGGTCTACCGCTCCACCGACGGCGGCAGCACCTGGGCGCGGGTCCCCGGCCAGCCCACCGGCTACCTGCCGCACAAGGGCGTCCTGGACTCGGTCAACCACTACCTCTACGTGGCCACCAGCGACACCGGCGGCCCGTACGACGGCGGTAAGGGACAGGTCTCGCGGCTCAACACGGTGACGGGGGAGTGGACCGACGTCAGCCCGGTCAAGCTCAGCGCCGGCGCCGACCTCTACTTCGGCTACTCCGGCCTGACCGTGGACCGGCAGCGGCCCGGCACGCTGATGGTCGCCACCCAGATCTCCTGGTGGCCGGACGCGATCTTCTTCCGCAGCACCGACAGCGGCGCCACCTGGACCCGGATCTGGGACTTCACCAGCTATCCGAGCCAGTCCAAGCGCTACACCATGGACATCTCGGCGAACCCGTGGCTGGACTTCAACACCAACCCGCAGCCGCCCGAGGCCACGCCCAAGCTCGGCTGGATGAACGAGTCGGTCGAGATCGACCCGCTGGACTCCAACCGGCTGCTCTACGGCACCGGCGCCACCGTCTACGGCACCACCCAGCTGACCAACTGGGACAAGAACACGACGTTCACCATCAAGCCGATGGCCAAGGGTCTCGAGGAGACCGCGGTGCTCGACCTGGCCAGCCCGCCGTCCGGGGCGCCCCTGGTCAGCGCGCTGGGTGACATCGGCGGGTTCCACCACGCCGACCTGGACACCGTCCCGGCGAGCTTCCACGACACCCCGAGCCTGGGCAGCAACACCAGCCTGGACTTCGCCGAGCTGAGCCCGGCCTTCTTCGTCCGGGTCGGCAACGCCGACGCGGCACCGCACATCGGTGTCTCCACCGACGGCGGCAAGAACTGGTACAACGGCCAGGAACCGGCGGGCGTCACCGGCGGTGGCAAGGTGGCCGTGGGGGCCGACGCCAACGCCGTGGTCTGGGCCCCGGCCGGCGTGGGCGTGCACTACTCGACCACCCGGGGCAGCTCCTGGACGGCCTCCACCGGCATCCCGGCCGGCGCCGAGATCGTCAGCGACCGGGTCAACCCGAAGACCTTCTACGGGTACGCGGCCGGCAAGGTCTACGTCAGCAAGGACGGCGGTGCCACCTTCACCGCCTCGGCGGCGACCGTGCCCACGACCGGGAACGTCAAGCTGCACACCGTCGCCGGCCGTACCGGGGATGTCTGGCTGGCCGGCGAGACCGGGCTGCTGCACTCCACCGATGCCGGTGCGACGTTCACGGCGGTCTCCGGCGTCAGCAAGGCGATCAACGTCTCCACCGGCAAGGCCGCGCCGGGGGCCGCGTACCCCGCGGTCTTCACGATCGGCACGGTCGGCGGCGTGGCCGGGGTCTTCCGCTCCGACAACGGCGGCGCCGGCTGGGTGCGGATCAACGACGACGCCCACCAGTACGGCAACGCGGGCGAGGCGCTGGCCGGTGACCCCCGGGTGTACGGCCGCGTCTACCTCGGCACCAACGGCCGCGGCATCCTCTACGCCGACCGCACCGGCACGACCACGCCGCCGCCGGTGACCCCGTCCGCCTCGGCCTCGGCCACCCCGCCGCCGGTCACTCCGTCCGCCTCGTCCTCGGCCTCGGCCACCCCGCCACCGCCGACGACGACCGGTTGCACCGCGACCTACCAGATCACCGGGTCCTGGGGCGGTGGCTTCCAGGGTGAGGTGACCGTCCGCAACACCGGCACAGCCCCCACGAAGACCTGGTCCGTCGGCTGGACCTTCGGCAACGGCCAGGTCGTCTCGCAGGTCTGGGGCGGAACCGGTGGTCAGACCGGCACGGCCGTGACCGTGCGCGACGCCGGCTGGAACGGCGTGCTGGCCGCGAACGCGACCACCACGTTCGGCTTCCTCG
The DNA here is from genome assembly GCF_040649415.1 of Actinoplanes sp. NPDC048967. NCBI lineage: Bacteria > Bacillati > Actinomycetota > Actinomycetes > Micromonosporales > Micromonosporaceae > Actinoplanes > Actinoplanes sp. NPDC048967. Next base: position 224,909 of record NZ_JBEZFL010000001.1, on the reverse strand, counting down.
CCTCCACCACCGGCACCAACCCCCTTCCGTCGCCGATCACCTGTGCGGCCACGTCATGACCCGCCCCACCACCCCCAGGAAGGACCCGCGATGAGATCCCCCCTGTCCACCCGATCGCGTTATCGACGCGGTCTCGCGGCCTCGGCTGCGGCGTTACTCGCCGCCGGCCTGGTCGTTGCCGGCTCGTCGCCCGCGCAAGCGGCCGCCGGCTGCACGGTCGTCTACCGTGTGCAGAGCCAATGGAGCGGCGGCTTCACCGGTGACATCGCCATCACCAACTCCGGTGACCCGTTGAGCAGCTGGAAGCTGGAGTACGACTTCCCGGACGCGGCGCAGAAGGTCACCCAGGGCTGGAGCGCCACGTACGCGCAGAGCGGTCAGCACGTCACCGTCTCCAACGCGGCGTGGAACGGCACCCTCGGCACCGGCGCCACGGTCAGCACGGGCTTCAACGGCACCTTCGGTTCGGCCAACCCGGTCCCGACGGCGTTCACCCTCAACGGCACGGCCTGCAACCAGACCGCCGCCGTACCGACGGTGTCGATCAGCAGCCCGGCGGCCAACACCCGGTTCAGTGCGCCCGCCTCGATCCCGATCGCGGCTACCGCCACGGCCACGAGCGGCCGGACCATCAGCAAGGTCGAGTTCTACCACGACGGCCTGCTGCTGGGCACCGACACCGCGGCGCCGTACGCCTACACCTGGGAGAGCGTCCCGGCCCAGACCGCGGCGTACCGCCTGCAGGCCATCGCGTACGACTCGACGAACGCCAAGAGCGCGACCGCCGACGTACCGGTGTTCGTCGACGCGGCCACCAACCCGGCGGTCGTCACCGACCCCACCTCGCTGACCGTCGCTCCGGGCGAGTCGGCGACCTTCAAGGTGGCGCTGTCCAAGGCGCCGACCGCGAGCACCACCGTGGCGATCGCCCGCACCGCCGGGGCCACCACGGTCTCGGCGTCGCCCGCGTCGCTGACCTTCACCACCGCGAACTGGAACACGGCGCAGACGGTCACGGTCTCCGCGACCGACGCGGCGGCCCTCAACTCGACGGCCACCTTCAGCGCCACGGCCACCGGGCACACCGCGGCCAGCGTGACCGCGACAGTGCTGGCCAAGGGCAGCGCCGACGCCCGGTTCACCCAGCTCTACAGCGACATCAAGAACCCGGCCAACGGCTACTTCAGCCCCGACGGCGTGCCTTACCACTCGATCGAGACGCTGATCGACGAGGCACCCGACCACGGCCACGAGACGACCTCCGAGGCGTTCAGCTACTGGCTGTGGCTGGAGGCCGAGCACGGCCAGGTCACCGGGGACTGGGCGCCGTTCAACGCGGCGTGGACGACGATGGAGAAGTACATCATCCCGTCGCACGCCGACCAGCCCACCAACGACAAGTACGACCCGAGCAAGCCGGCGACCTACGCGGCGGAGTACCCGCTGCCGTCGCAGTACCCGTCGCAGCTGGACACGAGCGTGTCGGTGGGCACCGACCCGCTGGCCAACGAGCTGAAGAGCGCGTACGGCACCTCGGACATCTACGGCATGCACTGGCTGATGGACGTCGACAACGTCTACGGCTTCGGCCACTGCGGTGACGGCACCAGCAAGAACGTGTTCATCAACACGTTCCAGCGCGGCCCGCAGGAGTCGACCTTCGAGACCGTGCCGCAGCCGTCCTGCGACACGTTCAAGCACGGCGGCCCCAACGGCTACCTCGACCTGTTCACCAAGGACGCGTCGTACGCCAAGCAGTGGAAGTACACCAACGCCCCCGACGCCGACTCGCGGGCTGTGCAGGCCGCCTACTGGGCGCTGACCTGGGCGACCGCGCAGGGCAAGCAGTCGCAGCTGTCCGCCGCGGTGGCCAACGCCGCCAAGATGGGCGACTACCTGCGCTACTCCTTCTACGACAAGTACTTCAAGAACCCGGGCTGCACCTCGACGTCCTGCGCGGCGGGCTCCGGCAAGAGCAGCTCGAACAACCTGATGTCCTGGTACTACGCCTGGGGCGGGGCCACCGACACGCAGGCCGGCTGGGCCTGGCGGATCGGCTCCAGCACCAGTCACTTCGGCTACCAGAACCCGATGGCGGCGTACGTGCTGTCCAACGTCGCGGCGATGGCCCCGAAGTCGCCCACGGCCAAGGCCGACTGGCAGGCCAGCCTCAACCGGCAGCTGGAGTTCTACCAGTGGCTGCAGTCGTCGGAGGGCGCGATCGCCGGCGGCGCGACCAACAGCTGGCAGGGTGCCTACAAGGCCCCGCCGGCCGGCACGCCGACGTTCTACGGCCTGTCCTACGTCGAGGCCCCGGTGTACGAGGACCCGCCGTCCAACCGCTGGTTCGGTATGCAGACCTGGTCGCTGGAGCGGCTGGCCGAGTACTACTACCTGACCGGTGACACCAAGGCCAAGACGGTGCTCGACAAGTGGGTGCCGTGGGCGCTGGGTGAGAGCACCATCAGCGCGACCGAATTCTCCATCCCGTCGGACATGGAGTGGACCGGCGCGCCGGCCACCTGGAACGCGTCGAGCCCGGCCGCCAACACCAACCTGCACGTGGAGGTCACCAGCCACGGTCAGGACCTCGGTGTGGCCGGCTCGTTCGCCAAGCTGCTGACGTACTACGCCGCCAAGTCCGGCAACACCGCGGCGAAGACGGCGGCGAAGAACCTGCTCGACGCCATCTGGACGAAGAAGGACTCGAAGGGCGTTTCGGTCACCGAGACCCGCGCCGACTACAACCGGATGGACGACCGCTACGACGCGGCCACCGGCCAGGGCATCTACATCCCGCCGGGCTGGAGCGGCAAGATGCCCAACGGTGACGAGATCAAGCCGGGTGTGTCCTTCCTGGACATCCGTTCCTTCTACAAGAACGACCCGGACTACCCGAAGGTCGACGCCTACCTCAAGGGCGGCGCGGCCCCGACCTTCAACTACCACCGATTCTGGGCCCAGGTCGACGTGGCCACCGGCTACGCGGACTACGCCCGCCTCTTCCCGAACGGCTGAGAGGACCGAGATGAAGAGAAGATTCCTGTACGCGGCCGCGGTGCTGCTCGCCACCGGCGTGGGCGTGACCGTGGTGCAGACCCAGGCGCAGGCCCACGGGGCCATGATGGTCCCCGGCAGCCGTACCTACTTCTGCTGGAAGGACGGCCTGTCCGGCAGCAACGGCGGCATCGAGCCGAAGAACCCGGCCTGCGCCGCCGCGGTGGCCCAGGGCGGCACCACCCCGCTCTACAACTGGTTCGCCGTGCTGCGCTCGGACGGGGGCGGCCGGATGGCCGGCTTCATCCCGGACGGCCAGCTGTGCAGCGGCGGCACCGGGGGCCCGTACAACTTCACCGCCTACAACGCGGCCCGCACCGACTGGCCGGAGACCCACCTCACGGCGGGCGCCAGCATGCGGTTCGACTACAACAACTGGGCCAAGCACCCGGGCACGTTCTCGCTGTACGTCACCAAGGACAGCTGGAGCCCGACCCGTCCGCTGGCCTGGAGCGACCTCGAGTCGCAGCCGTTCTCGCAGGTGGTCAACCCGGAGTCGATCGGTGGCCCGGGCACCAACGACGGCCGGTACTCGTGGACCGGGCGCCTGCCCTCGGGCAAGAGCGGCAAGCACATCATCTACTCGGTGTGGTCGCGTTCGGACAGCCAGGAGACCTTCTACGGCTGCTCGGACGTGAACTTCGACGGCGGTAACGGTCAGGTGACCGGCATCGGCGGCGGAACCTCCACGCCGCCGCCGGACCCGACGACCCCGCCGCCCGGCCCGACGACCCCGGCACCGGACCCGACGACCCCGCCGCCCGGTCCGACGACCCCGGCGCCGGGCACGGACAGCGGTTGCTCCGCGATGTACAACGTCACGGGATCGTGGGGCGGTGGCTTCCAGGGTGAGGTCATGGTCCACGCCGGCACCACGCCGGTGAGCAAGTGGAAGGTGTCGTGGACGTTCCCCGGCGGGCAGACGGTCAGCCAGCTGTGGAGCGGTAAGTACACCGGAAGCGGATCCCTGGCCACGGTGTCGAACGAGTCGTGGAACGGCTCGATCGCGGCCAACAGCCATACCAGTTTCGGATTCACCGGCACGGGATCGACACCCACCACGGTGCAGAATCTGAGCTGCACCACCGCGTGAGACGACGGGGGCCCGGGGCGCGAGCGCGCTCCGGGCCTCTGCGCGTCTACCGGCGGCCCCGGCGCTTCGGCGGGGCGGCGGTGCTGGCCCGTACGACCAGCTCCGGGGTGACGACGACGTGGGCCGGGGACTCGGGACCGGCCATGTGCTCCAGCAGCAGGGCCAGGCTGAGCCGGCCCAGCTCGGCGAAGTCCTGGCGCACCGTGGTCAGCGGGGGCAGGAAGTATCCCGAGTCCGGCATGTCGTCGAAGCCGACGACGCTGACCTCCTCGGGCACCTTGCGGCCGGCCTCGTGCAGGGCGCGCAGCACGCCCAGGGCGATCCGGTCGTTGGCGCAGAAGATCGCCGTGACCGCCGGGTCCCGGGCCAATGCCTGGCCCTGCACGTAACCGGTCTCGGCGTTCCAGGACTGCGGCAGGATCGGCGGCACCTCGGCGCCGGCCGCGGTCAGGGTGTCGCGCCAGCCGGCGATGCGCTCCTGCGCCTCCGGCCAGTCGCCCGGGCCGGCGACGTGGTGCACCGTGCGGTGGCCCAGATCGAGCAGGTGCCGGGTGGCGAGCTGGGCGCCGCCGGCGTTGTCCACGCGTACGGTCGGGACCCCGTCGGCGCCACCGGCCCCGCCGACCGCCACACAGGACAGGCCGGCCGGGGCCTGCGTCAGGGCGTCGGTGACCGCGTGCTTGGGGGCGATGGCGATGATGCCGTCCACCGCGTGCTGGCGCAGCCGGTCGACGGCCTCCAGCACCGGCCGGCGTTCCAGGTTGCGGAAGGTGGCGATGCTGACCAGGTAACCGGCGGTGCGGGCGGCGTCCTCGATGCCGTACAGCATGGAGGCCGGGCCGAACAGGGTGGTCTCGAAGCCGATGATGCCCAGGGTGTGCGACTGCCGGGTGACCAGCGTACGGGCGGCGAGGTTGCGGCGGTAGTCCAGCGACTCCATCGCCTCGAGGACCCGGGCGCGGGTCTCCTGCCGGACGTTCGGGTGCTCGTTGAGGACCCGCGACACCGTCTGGTGAGAGACGCCCGCGAGCTTGGCGACGTCACGCATGACCGCCGCCGGCTTCTTCGATGGCACGCAGTTCCCCTTGTCGCTCCCGCACCGGTGTCGGCCACAGTGTAGTTCTTTCAAGTTTCCGAACAGTGCCCTTGACCTCGGTGTCGGCGCTCTGTCGGCGCTTGCTAGGTCACGATACGGAACGATCTCTTGACGCCGGGATTGGGAACGGTAACACTCCTGAAACGCACCGTGTGACGGGAGCCACTGCATCGAGCGGCTTGGCTGTCGTCTGGCTGCTCCGCGCGTTCCCACCCCCGGACGCCGCGGGACTGCCGCTCTCCTTCCTGTCAATTGAACACCGGCTTCGCGAAGTTCAGATTGTGAACGCTAACAAATGAGATACCTGGAGGACGTTGTGCTCAAGAAATGGTCCGCTGCGGTCCTGGCCGGCGCGCTGGCGGTCGGCGCCCTCGCGGGATGTGGTGGTGACGACGCCGGCAGCGGCGACGGTGGTGGCGGCGGTGGCAAGATCACCATGGGCTTCTCCCAGGTCGGCGCCGAGAGCGGCTGGCGTACGGCGAACACCAAGTCGATCCAGGAATCGGCCGCCACGGCCGGCATCGACCTGAAGTTCTCCGACGCCCAGGGCAAGCAGGAGAACCAGATCAAGGCGATCCGGTCCTTCATCGCCCAGCGCGTCGACGTGATCGCCTTCTCGCCGGTCGTGGAGTCCGGCTGGGACACGGTGCTCAAGGAGGCCAAGGACGCGAACATCCCGGTGATCCTCACCGACCGTTCGGTGGACTCCCAGGACAAGTCGCTGTACAAGACCTTCATCGGCTCCGACTTCGTGCTCGAGGGCAAGAAGGCCGGCGAGTGGCTGGTCAAGGAGTACGAGGGCAAGACCGGCGACGTCAACATCGTCGAGCTGCAGGGCTCGCCCGGCGCGGCCCCGGCCAACGACCGCAAGGCCGGCTTCGCCGAGGTCATCAAGGCCGACCCCAAGTTCAAGGTCATCGCCTCGCAGACCGGTCAGTTCACCCGGACCGACGGCAAGGAGGTCATGGAGGCCTTCCTCAAGGCCCACCCGAAGATCGACGTGCTGTACGCGCACAACGACGACATGGGCCTGGGCGCGATCGAGGCGATCGAGGCGGCCGGCAAGAAGCCCGGCACCGACATCAAGATCATCACGGTCGACGCGGTCAAGGACGGCATGACGGCGCTCGCCGCCGGCAAGATCAACTACATCGTGGAGTGCAGCCCGCTGCTCGGCCCACAGCTGATGGACCTGGCCAAGAAGGTCAAGGCCGGCGACACGGTGGAGCAGCGCGTGCTCACCGAGGAGACCACCTTCACCCAGGAGCAGGCCAAGGCCGCTCTGCCGGACCGCAAGTACTGAGCGGGCCGTAGGTACCAGTCACGCACGAGCGGCACCGCCCCGGCCGGCAAGCCGGGGCGGTCCGCCGTCGACAAGGAGCAGACAATGGGTGACCCGCCGATCCTGCAGATGACCGGCATCCGCAAGACCTTCCCGGGCGTGGTCGCGCTCGACGGCGTCGACTTCGCGCTGCGGCCGGGCGAGGTCCACGCCCTGATGGGCGAGAACGGTGCCGGCAAGTCGACCCTGATCAAGGTCCTGACCGGGGTGTACGGCATCGACGCCGGCGACATCCGGCTCAACGGCACCCCGGTGCGCTTCGGCGGGCCGCTGCAGGCCCAGCAGGCCGGCATCAGCACGGTCTACCAGGAGGTCAACCTCTGCGCGAACCTCTCCGTGGCCGAGAACATCTTCATCGGCCGTGAGCCCCGGCGCTTCGGCAAGATCCGCTGGTCGGAGATGCGCCGCCGCTCGGCCGCCCTGCTCGCCGGGCTGGACCTGCACCTGGACGTGGCCGCGCCGCTGAGCACGTACTCGCTGGCCATCCAGCAGATGGTCGCGATCGCCCGGGCGATCGACATCTCGGCCAAGGTGCTGATCCTGGACGAGCCGACCTCCAGCCTCGACGCCTCCGAGGTGGAGCGCCTGTTCGAGGTCATGCGCCGGCTCAAGCGCGACGGCGTGGCCATCCTGTTCATCTCGCACTTCCTGGACCAGGTCTACGCCGTGGCGGACCGGATGACCGTGCTGCGCAACGGCACCCTCATCGGCGAGTACGCCACCGCCGAGCTGACCCAGATGCAGCTGGTCACCAAGATGATCGGCAAGGAACTGACGGTGCTGGAACGCCTCGAGGAGGAGCCCCGCACGGTCACCGCCGACGCGCCGCGGGAGCCCATCATCGAGACCCACGAGCTGGGCCGCACGGGCGCCATCGCCCCGTTCGACCTGACCATCCGCGGTGGGGAGATCGTCGGACTGGCCGGGCTGCTCGGCTCGGGCCGGACCGAGTTGGCCCGGCTGCTGTTCGGCGCGGACCGCCCGGACGAGGGCACCATCAAGATCGACGGCAATCCGGTCGCCCTGCGGACCCCGCGGGTGGCGATGAACCACGGCATCGCGTTCTCCTCGGAGAACCGCCGTACCGAGGGCGTCGTCGGCGAGCTCAGTGTCCGGGAGAACATCGTGCTCGCGTTGCAGGCTTCCCGCGGCTGGTCCCGGCCGATCCCGCGACGCAAGCAGGACGAGCTGGTCGAGCGCTACATCAAGACCCTGGGCATCCGCCCGGCCGACCCGGACGTGGCCGTGCGCAACCTCAGCGGCGGCAACCAGCAGAAGGTGCTGCTGGCCCGCTGGCTCATCACCGAGCCCCGGCTGCTCATCGTGGACGAGCCGACCCGCGGCATCGACGTCGGCGCCAAGGCCGAGATCCAGCGGCTGCTGGTCGAGCTGGCCGACGGCGGGATGGCCGTGCTCTTCGTCAGCGCCGAGCTCGAGGAAGTGCTCCGGCTCAGCCACAAGATCGAGGTGCTGCGCGAGCGGCACCTGGTCGAGGAACTCGACAACACCGGCGGCGGCGTCGACGCCGACCGCGTCATGCAGGCCATCGCGAGTGGAGCTACCCCGTGACCGCCATCGTCAAGCACCGGCTCTTCTGGCCCGCCGTCGTGCTCGTCCTGCTGCTGGTCAGCAACGTCTTCTTCGCCCCGCGCTTCTTCACGATCACCCTGCAGGACGGCCACCTGTACGGCTCGCTGATCGACGTGCTGCGCTCGGCCACCCCGCTGGCCCTGGTCGCCCTGGGCATGACGATGGTCATCGCCACCGGCGGCATCGACCTGTCGGTCGGCTCGGTGATGGCGATCTCCGGCGCCGTGGCGTGTCTGTTCATCGGTGACCTGAGCGACCAGGGCAGCGTCGGCGGCGTGCTGCTGGCGGTCGGCCTGGCCCTGGTCCTGTCGCTGGTGGCGGGCATCTGGAACGGCGTCCTGGTGTCGGTGATCGGCATCCAGCCCATCATCGCCACGCTGATCCTGATGGTGGCCGGGCGGGGCATCGCCCAGCTGCTCACCGGCGGCCAGATCATCAACGTGTCGTCACCGCCGTTCCGGGTGATCGGCGCGGGCTACGCGCTGGCCATCCCGGTCTCGGTGATCATCGTCGCGGTCGTGGTGGCCGCGGCCGTGCTGCTCATCCGCCGCTCGGCGCTGGGTGTGCTGGTCGAGGCCGTGGGCGCCAGCCCGACCGCGAGCCGGCTGGCCGGCATCCGGTCCCGCGGGCTGACCATCATGGCGTACATGTTCGCCGCCGTCTGTGCCGGCATCGCGGGCCTGATCTTCAGCTCCAACGTGGCCAGCGCCGACAGCAACGCGGCCGGCAACCTCATCGAGCTGGACGCCATCCTCGCGGTGGTGATCGGCGGTACGGCGCTGACCGGCGGCCGCTTCTCGATCGCGGGCAGCGTGCTCGGTGCGGTGCTGATCTCGGCGCTGGACATTACGACGTACACGATCGGCGTGCCGGCCGAGACGACCCTGTTGTTCAAAGCGGTCGTGGTCGTCATTCTGTGTCTGAGCCAGTCCGCCGCCTTCCGCGCCGCGGTGTTCCGCCGCCGCCGTACCCCCGCCGTCACTCCCGCAGCCGAGGTGCCCGCATGACCGACGTGAAGGCTCCGCCCCAGCCGGCGGTCACCGTGGCCGCGCCGCACAAGCGGCGCCGGCTCGACCGGCGGCACATCCCGGTGCTGGCCACCCTGGCCCTGCTCGCCCTGATGTACGGCCTGGGCGTCGCCAACTACGACAACTTCTCCGACACCCAGGTCCTGCTCAACGTCTTCGTCGACAACGCCTTCCTGCTCGTCGTCGCGGCCGGGATGACCTTCGTGATCCTCACCGGCGGCATCGACCTGTCGGTGGGGGCCGTGGTCGCCCTGACCACCGTGGTCGCCGCGACGCTGCTCAACGACGGCTGGCCGGCGGCGCTGGTGCTGCCGCTGGTGCTGCTGATCGGCACGACGCTGGGCCTCGGCATGGGCCTGGTCATCCACTACTTCAAGGTGGAGCCGTTCATCGCCACGCTGGCCGGCATGTTCCTGGCCCGCGGCCTGTCGCTGCTGATCAACCGCAACTCCATCCCGATCACCGACCCGTTCTGGACCGCGATGGCCCAGGAGCGGATCCGGTTCGGGCCGGGCATCTTCATCTCCACCAGCGTGGTCATCGCCCTGGTGGTGGTGCTGGCCGGGGCGTTCGTGCTGGCGTACACCCGGTTCGGCCGTACGGTCTACGCGATCGGCGGCAACGCGGACTCGGCCCTGCTGATGGGTCTGCCGGTGGGCCGGACCCGGATCGCGGTCTACACGATCAGCGGGTTCCTGTCGGCGCTCGGCGGCGTGCTGCTCAGCTTCTACATGCTGTCCGGCTACAGCCTGCACGCGCAGGGCATGGAGCTCGACGCGATCGCCGCGGTGGTGATCGGCGGCGTGATCCTGACCGGCGGCTCCGGCTACCTGTTCGGCACCGTGCTGGGCGTGCTGGTGCTGGGCCTGATCCAGACGATCCTCACCTTCCAGGGCACGCTCAGCTCCTGGTGGACCCGGATCGTGGTGGGCATCCTGCTGTTCGCGTTCATCGTGCTGCAGCGCCTGGTCACCAGACGGGCCCGTTAGCGGCACCACGTGAACTGCCCGGCGGACCGCCATCCGCCGGGCAGTTCTCGTTTCCGTCAGTCGCCGCGCACCCGGGCGTGCAGGTGCATGTCGTGCCGGCCGTCGGCATGCACGGCGGCGCTGCGCCTGGTGCCCTCCAGCCGGAAGCCGGAGGCGGTGGCGACCCGGCAGGACGCCTGGTTACCGGTCGAATGATCCAGCTCCAGGCGGTGAAACCCGGCCTGACCGAGAGCCCAGTCGCTCACGGCGGTGAGCGCCCGCGAGGCCACTCCCGCACCCCGGGCGGCCGGAAGCACCCAGTACGCGCACACAGCCACGCCGTCGCTGAGGTCGAAGCCGCGCAGGGCGATGCGTCCCAGCACGGCACCACCGGCCCGGGTCACCGCCCAGTGCCCGCCCCGCTCCTGCGCCCAGTCCCGCCGGTACTGCTCGAACCACTCGTCGACCTGCTCGGCCGAGGAGGGGCGGCGGGTGTGCCAGCGCCGGATCTCCGGGTCGCTGTAGGCGTCCAGGAAGACCCCGGCGTCAGCCGCCTCCCACGGCCGCAGCAGCAGGTCACCGGGGGCGGACAGCACGGGTTGGGGGCCGGCGGCGAGGGTGCCGGCGACGATGGTGGGCGGCGTCGAGAAGGCGGTCACGTCAGCCAGCTTCGCAGCCCGGCCGCCCGGGATGGCACACAGGTCATCTTCCCGGGTGCCGTCCGGCGGGGGAGAATCGATCGAGGTCACGCTGCTCGCACCCGGAGGCGGACATGAACGAAGCGGTCACCCGCCGACGTCAGCGGGGTGTGCTGGCCCGGCTCGGCTCCGCGATCGAGGCGCTGTCCTCCCGGTCACCCGCGGCGCCCACCGCACCACCGCATCCGGCCCCCGGCAGCCACCGCCACCAGGACGCCCTGGCCGTGCTGACGGCCGCCCGGGCCGTGGTCGCGCGCGGCTGGACGCAGCAGACCTGGTACGTCATGGAGACACCGGCCGGCCGCCGCCGCACCATGTCGTCGATCTTCCCCAGCCGCCTGGACCGCACCAGGGTCGTCGAGGCCTGCCTGGTCGGCGCCGTGATGCACGCGGCCTGGCAGCAGAGTCCCCGCCCGGAGCACGCCTACCCCGCGGTGGACGCGCTCTGGTGCACCCTGCTCGGCGGCGGCACCCCGGTCACCGACCCGGTCGGACCGCTCTCCGCGCCGCCGGTGCGCGTCGCCCGCGTCCGCGACCTGACCACCTGGAACGACCGGCCGTACCGGACCCGGGCCGAAGTGCTCGACCTGCTGGACCGCACCACGGCCCGGATCGCCGACGCGGACCGGCGGCTCACCCCCCGATGACCCGGGCCCGGTGGTCCTGGGCGAGGCCGTGCCGCGGGCAGGCCTCCCGCGGCTCCCGGGGGCACAGCACCCACATGTCCGACACCGTCAGCCGGTAGAGGCGGTACGAGGAAGACCCGGTCACGTCCTCCCTGGTCACCGGTGCGGCCCCGCCTCCGTCGGCCCGGGGATAGCTGCGCAACGCGTGCTCGAGGTCCGCACCGGCCACCTCCCGCGCCTCCCCGACCGCGTAGACGGCCCGGCCGTGATACGGCGCCACGGTGGAATCGAAGACGACCATGCTCACCCGCGGATGCGCGGCGAGGTGACCGGAGTGGACAGCGTCCTGTTCGGACACCCAGTAGTGGTGCCGGTCGCCGGACGGGGCGAAGTAGACCGGGGCGGTCCACGGATGCCCGTCCGGCCCGGTGGTGCCGAGCACGAGGTAGTGGTTGCTCGCGATGATGCCCCGCGCGTGGGCCAGGAGACCGTCGTCCGTCATGCGAGCACTCTGCCTCAGGGGGCGCGGGCGCGAAGGCCCGACCGGCGGTTCACCCGGAAGGAGGATGCGGTCGTCGCGGTTTGGTCGTCCGCGAGGCTCCGCGGTTCAATGAGCCGTCTCGGACGGGGAGGACTCGTGGCGCGGTTTGCCGGCGTGGCCGGCGCGACGATCGCCGGCGCCGTCATCACGGTGATCGTGGGCATCGCCGTCAACGTCGCGACGGGAAGCCCGGCGCCCTGGTTCCCCACCATGGACCGGCATCCCATCGCCTGGCTGGTCGGCGCCACCTTGGCCGGCGTCGCGACCACACTGCTGGCCATCAGAGTCCAGCGCCGGTATGACCAGGGACTGGCTGATCTGGTGCCCGCGCCTCAGCGGTCCGAGTCCTGGGTGGTCGACCGGCCCGCCGAGCTCGCCGGCGTCACTCGGGCACTGGGCGGCCGAAACGCGACGACCGTCGGTATCACCACCGCCGTGCACGGAGCCGGCGGGTTCGGCAAGACGACGGTGGCCCGGTTGGTGTGCTCGGACCGGCACGTATGGAACAGGTTCGGCGGCCGGATCTACTGGGTGACGCTCGGCCGCGACGTCCAGGGCGGCAAACTCGTGGAACGGGTCAACGACCTGCTCCGGCGCATCGATCCGGTGCGGGCGCAGCCGTTCACCGACGTACGTCAGGCCGCCGAACACCTCGCCACCGTGCTGGCGGCCGGCCCGCGCCGGCTGATCGTGGTGGACGACGTGTGGTTCGAGAGTCAGGCGGACGCGTTCCCGGTGGCCGGTCGCAGTGCGCGGCTGATCACCACCCGCGTTGCCTCGCTGATCCCCGACGGGGCCGTGTCGGTCCGGGTCGACGGGATGAGCGACGAACAGGCTCGCCGGGTGCTCTGTGCCGACCTGCTGCAGCCACCCGGCCCGCAACTGGTCGACGAACTCCTCGCGGCGGCCGGTAACTGGCCGCTGCTGTTGCGCCTGCTCAACAAGATCCTGGCCGACCAGAGCCGGTTCGGCGCGGAGCCGGAGTGCGCAGCCCGCGAGATCCTCCACCAGGTCCGCCGCGGTGGCCTGGCCCGGATCGACGAGATCGCCGGGACCGGACTCGACCTGGATGACCCGGACCGGCGCGACGGCGCCGTGGCCGCCACCATCGAGGCCAGCACCGGCCTGTTGAGCGCCGCGGACCACGAGCGGTTCGCCGAACTGGCGATCTTCGTGGAGGATGAGGTGATCCCGATCTCGCTGGTGGCCTCGCTGTGGCAGGTCACCGGCGGCCTCAGCGAGGTCGACACCCGCGCACTTTGTTCCCGCCTGACGGATCTCGCGCTGCTGAGCCGGGCGACCGGGGACGGCACCGGCGTCGCCGTGCACGACGTCATCCGCGACCATCTGCACCGGCGTCTGGAACCCGGAAGGGTGGTGCAGCTTCACGGGGTGCTGCTGGACGCGGTCGCACCGGCCTCATCGTCCTGGTGGCTGCTTCCGGAGAAGGACCGCTATCTGCGCGATCACCTGGTCGAGCACCTGCTCGCCGCCGGTCGCCACACCGAGGCCGAGGCGGTCGCCACCGACCTGTGCTGGGTTCTGGCCCGGCTCACCGCGTCCGGCCCTCTCGCGCCGCTGACCGACCTGCTGCTGGCCGCAACACCGGAGGCGGACCGGCTCAGTCGCCTGCTGGCCCAGATCGCGCATCTCCTGACCCCGACGCAGCCTGCGCACTCGGTGGCCGACATCCTGCTCTCCCGCGTGGCGCACGACCCGTCGTGGGGTCAGCGGGCACGCGCCGTCGAGCGGTCACTGCCCGCACTCGCCGCCACGTGGGCACTGCCGGACCTGCCGTCGCCCGGCCACCGGATGACCCTCAAGCACGGACCGGGACAGGTCGCGTTCCTGGCCGCGCCTCGGGACGGCTCATGGTTGGTCACGGCCGGTACGGACGGGCCGATCCGGATCTGGGACCTGGCCACCGGCCGGCCTCGCACCACGCTGGCGGCGCATGCCGGCCCGCTCCGTGCCCTCGGCGTCACGGCCGACGGTACACGGATCATCACGGTCGGCGGCCGCCGTGGCATCTGGCAGGTCTGGGATGCCGTCACCGGAGAACTGTGCGAAGAACGCGCCGCTGCCGTGGGACGGAACCACAAGATCCTCATCGCTCCGGATACCGGATGGCTGGTATCCCTGAGTCGACGGAACAACCTGGAGGTGCGCAACGTCGCCGGCGGCCGTTCATGGGCCCCGCGCGAACTCGGCAAGGTCATCGACGTGGCGATGCCTCACGACGCTGAGTGGCTGGCCGTCGCTGATCGGGACGGGAGGGTCGGAATCTGGGACACGGCCACCGGCCGCCTCCGCTACGAAGTGGCGGGCGCCGGGTTCGCACCGACCGACATGGTGTCCTCTCCGGACGGTGACTGGCTGGCTGTCATCGGAGCGGACGGGAGTGTCCGCATCTGGGATGTCGCCGAACGGCACCAGCGACACGAGTGGTCCATCCGGCCGTCCGTCGCTGAGAGAACGGTCGCGCTGGACGACGGCCGCCTGGTTCACCTGGACAGTCGCGGCGGACTGAACTTCTGGGACGTATCGACCGGTCTCTGGTCCGGTGAACTGGCCGCCTATCACCACGCCGTCACCCACGTGACGGTCAGCGAGCGAGAGGCCTGGATGGCCAGCGCTGCTCGGGACGGCACGGTTCGGATCTGGGACCGTGCCGCCGGCACCGCTTGCCAGAGCGAAGTAGGGCCGACGCCCGTCACCAGCCTGGAGGTGAGCAAGGACGGAAGACGCCTGGTAGTCGGCAAGGGCCAGCGGTTCGTCCATCGGGACGCCGACACGGGTGTCCGCCTGCCGCATCCACCGGCGAACGGGGTCCGGCTCCGGCACCCAGCCGCATACCGGTCGAGCAAACCGGCGCTGACCTGCGATCCGCAGATTCAGGAGCTGGTCGCCGAATGGTGCCATGACACCTGGCCGGACGCGCTCGCGATCGCGCCGGACCGCAGCTGGATCGCCATGGCACGGGATCCCGTCAACATCGAGATCTGGGACCTCGTCACCCGGCGGATGCAAGACATCCGGGCGGTCAGGGGCGATCCCAAACAGGTGAACAGTGGGAACTGTGCCGAGCGGCGCACCAACGCCCTGGCAGTGGCACCGGACGGCACGTGGCTGGCGAGTGTCGGCAACGACGGTGCGGTGCGCCTGTGGAAGGTTCCGGGGCTGACCCGCCGAGCGAGACTGCCCGGCCGCACCCCGCTGCACACGGTCGCGATCGCTCCCGACGGGAACTGGCTGGTCGCCGCCGGGCCGGCCGGTCCGCTGCGCCGGTGGGACGTGGCCACCGGCGGCGTGCGCGTCATCCACCCGGGCGGCCACACCGCCCTCGCCGTCGCACCGGACGGGGAATTTGCTGGCCGGCGTCGGAGTGGACGACGCGGTCCGGGTCTGGCGTCCGGACGGCGAGCCGGTCGCGATGACCCGGCTCGACGCGCCCGGGACCTGCTGCGCCTGGGCCCCGGACGGCCGTGTCCTCTTCGTCGGAGGAGTTCGCGACGTCTACCGCTTCGCATTGAACGGTCTGTAGTCACGGTCCGCGCCTTCGGGGCCGCAGCAGCGCACTACCTTCACCGGCAGCGCCACACCACGGCCTGGATCGTGCCGGATGCGTCGTCCGACTGGCCGCCGATGGTGCGTCCGTCGTCGCTCAGGGTGGTGGCGATGGTGGCCAGGCCACCGGGCTCGTGCGTGGCCAGGTCCGGCAGCACGACCGTCCTGCCGTCGGCCACCAGCACCGCGCGTCCCTGCTTGTCCGGGCCGACCTGCCAGCCGTGGGCGTTCGCCGTGTTCGCGCCGATCCCCATGCCGTCGATCAGCCGGACCTCGCCGGTGCGGACGTTCCAGCGGACGGCCGTCACGCGGGCCGGTGCCTTCTTGTCGCCTTCCTTGGCCCCGGGGGAGGGGTTGCCGCCGTCGCGGCCGGTGCCGTCGGTGGCCACCCCGGTCGCCCAGCCGTTGCGGATGCTGAAAGCCCGGGCGGTGGCGGCCGGCTTGCCGCCGACGACCGGCATCGGCAGCTCGCGGTGGGTGCCGTCCGGGAACCAGACGTACGGCCGTTCGTCGTCGAGGGTGCCGACCGCGGTGCCGTCCTCGTCGATGTCTGTCGCCTGGGCCCGGGACGTGCCGGCGGGCACCGGCAGCCGGATCGGTTCCGCGGTCGCCGAGCGCCACAGCAGCGCGGCGTTGCCGGTGTCGTTGTCGCCGACGATCGCGCCGGCCTCGTTGATCGCCAGCGCCGAGCCGCGCCGTACGCCCGGCAGTTTCGCCACCTTGCCGTCGCGGTAGACGTACGGCACCGGGCCGCTGCCGGCGTAGCTCCAGCCCACCGCGGTGCCGGCCGAGTTGACGTCGCGCAGGGACTCCTCCTGGTCGCCGGGGAGCAGCACCTTGCGGGCCTCGCCGTCGTGCCAGATGACTGCCTGGTAGCCGCCGGCCTTCGGGTACGAGCGGCCGACGATGTACCGGCCGCCGGGGTCGGCTCCAGAGACCAGCGCCATCGGTGCGTTGTCGGGCGCGGGTAGCTGGTGCAGCGTGCAGCTGCTGGGCGGGGTGGCGGCCGGCGCGGTCCACCCCGGGGTGCCGGGGACCGTGGCGGGGGAGGACCTGACCGGTGCGGCGATCTTCGGTTGCGGCTCGGCGACCGGCCCGGTCGCGACCGACGCCCCGGCGACGGCGAGCGCGGTCACCGCCGCCGCGCCGGTGTAACCCGCCGCACGGCGGGTGCGGTGCCGGCGGCGCCCGTCGGCGATCGCGCGGCCGATGTCCACGGTGGACGGCGTGCGCGGCTGGTCGTCGAGAGACCGCAGCAGGTCGACATCGGACGGCATCATCGGCTCCTCATTTCCTGGGTGGAAAAGCCCGTCAGTTCCCGCTCGCCCAGCAGGCGTCGCAGGGTGGTCAGACCGCGGGAGGTGTGGCTCTTGACCGTGCCGGCCGAGCAGCCGAGGATCGCGGCCACCTCGTCGACCGGCAGGTCGTAGAAGAAGCGCAGCACCAGCACGGCCTGCTGCCGGCGCGGCAGCCGGGCCAGCGCGACCCGGACGATCTGGCGGTCCTCGATGCCACTGCCATCGGCCGGCGGCAGCGGCTCCGGTGTCTCGCGCAGCAGCCGGACCCGGGCCCAGGCCAGCCGCCGCTCGTCCACGAACGTGCGGACCAGCATGGTGCGCACGTACCCGTCGAGATGCGTGACCGCGGCCGCCCGCTGCCATTTCACGTACAGCGTGGTGATGGTCTGTTGCACCAGGTCGTCGGCGCGGTGCTCGTCGCCCGCCAGCAGGAACGCCAGCCGCCGCAGCGCGGGTATCCGCGCCGTGACGTAGTCGACGTACTCCGCTTGAGAAGCGTCCCGCATCCTGCCGCCCTCCGTCGGGTCATCACTTCTCAGACGGGTGCGGAGGACCACCCGGTTGTCCGGTCGCCGGGCCCGATCGTGACACGGGCACAATCGCTGGCGTGGATGTGCCCGGACTCCTGCGCCAGGCGGCGGGCGAGCTGCCCGCCCGGCTGCCCCGGGCCGACCTCGACGAGTACCTGGACCGGCACGAGTGGGAGCTCGCGCTGGACGTGCTGCTCGACCGGGGCGACGACCATCCGGTCACCACGTCGTACTTCCAGATCCTCGAGGAAGCCGCGTACCGGATGGGCCTGGAACGCAGCGCCGCGTGGTGCGCGTGGCGCCGCCGCGAGGTGCTGCACGGCGTCATCCGCGCCGAGCTGCGGCTGATCCCCGGCACGCGCACGGCGGCGATCCCCGGCGCCGGGACGGTACGCCCGCTGTGGGACACCGGCCTGCTTACCCCGGCCGGCGCGCCGGACCTGGCGGTCGCGCTGATCTGGGTCGAGTTCGCCCAGGAGCTGCCACCGGGCGGTGCCGGTCCGGTCCGGCTGGCCCCGCTCACCGCTGTCCGCTGGCATCATCTCGAGCCCGGTGACCGGATCACCATGCACGAGGGGGGCGTGACCACCGGCACGGCGACGATCACCGAGGTGGTGTTCCCGGGACCGCCAGATCGCCGATGACGGCGTCGAGGGCGGCGACGGTCCCGGTCAGCTCGGCGATCTCGGCGACGATGCGTTCCCGCTCGGCCCGCAGCCGGTCGGTGAGCCACGGGGTCCGGATCGCCGGGTCGCTCAGGCAGGGCAGCAGGTCGGACATCGTCCGGCTGCTGATGCCCGCGTCGAAGAGCCGCCGGATCAGCAGCACCCGCTCGACCGCCGCCTCCGGGTACGTGCGCTGACCGCTGCCCGAGCGCACCGACGTCAGCAGCCCCTGCTCCTCGTAGTAGCGGATCGACCGCGTGCTCGCGCCGGTCCGGGCGGACAGCTCACCGATCCGCATCACAACTCCCTTGCCCTTCACACCGATGTCAACTTCTAGTCTCGTCGGATGACCACCGTTGATGTCAATGCGCTGATCGGCGTCCCGCTCGACGAGGGGGCGGCGCTGGCCCGTACCGTCGAACTGGCTCTGCACCAGGCCGCCACCGGCCGGCTGCCCTTCGTGGCGCTGGTCGTGCGCGACGGCGTCGTGCTCGGCGGCGGCGCCAACACCGTCGTGGACGACCACGACCCGTCCGGGCACGGCGAGGTCGTCGCCGTCCGCGACGCCACCCGGCGGCTCGGCACGGCCGACCTGTCCGGCGCCGTCGTCTACTCCAGCTGCGAGCCGTGCGCCATCTGCCGGCTGGTCGCCGCCGCGGCCGGGATCGGCGAGATCGTGTACGCCGCGGACAAGTCAATGGTCCCGGCGGCGATCGACGGCGACGCGGCGACCACGGCCCGGCTCATCGACGCCGTCACGGCGGTCCTGCCCGGCATCGCCCGTCCCGGGCACACCGACGCCGACGCCGCCGCCCCCTTCCGGCGCTACGAGCAGGCGGTCGCCCGATGATCCGGCTCGGCGTGAACGTGCCCAACTTCGGGCCCGAATCCAGCTACGACGCGCTGCTCGGCTGGGCCCGCTTCGCCGAGGACGGCGGCTTCGACACCCTGGTGGTCTCCGACCACGTCGTGCTGACCCCGGAGGTCGCCGCGATCTATCCCGAGCCGTTCCACGACCCGTTCGTGCTGCTCGCCTGGCTGGCCGGGCAGACCTCGACCGTGCGGCTGGGCACCTCGGTGGTGCTGCTGCCGTACCGGCACCCGCTGCACACCGCCCGGATGAGCGCGATGCTGCACCTGATGAGCGGCGGCCGGTTCGTGCTCGGCGTCGGGGCCGGCTGGTCGGCCACCGAGTTCGCCGCGCTGGGCGCCGATCACGCCCGGCGCGGCCCGGTCACCGACGAATACCTGGAGATCATCACGGGGGCGTGGGCCGCGGACCGGGTCGACGGGCCCGGATATCAGGGGGTGCGGACGGGGCCGCGACCGCCGCAGGGCCGGGTGCCGGTCTGGGTCGGCGGAGCGTCGCGCCGGGCGATCCGCCGCGCGGTCCGCTCGGGGAGCGCCTGGCATCCCATCAACCCCGACCTGGACTGGCTGCGGGACAAGGGGCTGCCGGCGCTGCGCCAGGAGGCGGCGGAGCAGGACCGGCCGGTGCCGGAGCTGGTCGTCCGCGTGAAGGCGCGGCTGCAGGCCGAGCCGGCCGGTCCGGAGCGCCCGGCCGGGGTCGGCACGCTCGAGCAGGTGGTGGGGGACGTGCACGCGCTGGCCGGGCTGGGCGCGAGCGAGGTGATCCTCGACCCCACCCCGGACGAGCCCCGCCCGCGTGACTACGCGGCCGAGCAGGGGCAGCTGGCCGAGATCAGGCAGGCGTACGCGGCCGGGTACGCGAAACCGGCGGCCACCCGGTGAGGGGTGCCGCCGGTTGCGTGGTGACGGTCTACTTTCCGCCGCGGGCGCGGGCGTACTTGGCGCGGAACTTCTCGACCCGGCCGGCGGTGTCGAGCAGCCGCTGCTTGCCGGTCCAGAACGGGTGGCTGCCGCTGGAGATGTCGACGTCGAGCACCGGGTAGGTCTGCCCGTCGCTCCACTCGACCGTCTTGTCACTGGTCGCGGTGGACCGGGTCAGGAACGAGTAGTCGGCGCTGCGGTCGCGGTAGACGACGTAACCGTACGCGGGGTGGATGCCGGTCTTCATATCTCAGTCCTCCAAGTGGATCCAGGGGGTAGAACGCAGGAGGACGCCGGTTATTCCACTCACCTCGGGCTATCGGTAGACGCTCGCGATCGCCCGGACATCGGCGTGCGGCACCGGCGCCGGCTGCCCCGCGAGCAGCTCCGCCGCCTTGCGCCGCTGCCGGCGCGGCACCCCGCCGTTGAGCCCCAGGTACGCCAGCGTCGGATGCCCCTGCACCGCCGTCACCAGCCGCCGGGCGCCGCGCCCGCCGATCTCCGTCCGCCGCAGGTCCAGCCGTTGCAGCCGGGCCCCGCCGAGGGCGTCGGCCAGCGCGTACGCGCCCTCGTCGCCGACCACGTTGCCCCGCGCGCCCAGCGACCGCTCCGACGGCGGCCGGGCCAGGTCCAGCGCCGTCCACGCGCCCAGGTGCCGGGCCAGTGCCACGGCCCCGGCCGGGGTCAGGCCGTTGCCGCCCAGCCCGAGGGTCAGCGCCACTCCGTCCGCGAGCCCGGCCAGCGCCGCCGCCCCGGCGTCACCGAGGTGGTTCGCGGCCAGGTAGATCTCGTGCACCCCGGCCTCGTGGATCAGCGTGCCCAGCACCGGCACGGCGTCCGGGCCGAAACCGTTGCCGCCCAGGTAGAGCCGCTGCAACCGGGCCGGGCGGGCGGCGAGCGCGGCGGCCAGCGCCCGCAGGCCGGGGACGGTCAGGCCGACGTTGACCAGGTCGAGCGTACGGATGGCCCGGTTGGTGGCCAGCGCGGCGGCCAGCCGGGCCACGCCGTCGTCGCCGACCGGGTTGCGTTTGAGCCAGAGTGCCCGCACGGTGTCGTCCTGGGCCAGCCGGGCGGCGATCGCGTCCACGCCGTCCGCGTCGATCCGGTTGCAGCCAAGGTAGAGCGTCTCGACGTGGTGGCCGGGCCGCAGCGCGCCGGCGACCGCGCGGGCGCCGTCGGCACCCAGGCCGTTGGTGCCGAGCAGCAGGTGACGCACCAGCGGCGAGTCGACGGCCGCCGCGACGATCCGCGCCGCCTGCGCGGGGCCGAGGCCCTGCTTGCAGAGGTCGAGCCGGCCGTCGGGCTGGACGGTCCCACGCGGGAACCCCTCGGGCCGGGCGACCGTACCCGCGGTGGCCAGCCGGGCCAGCAGGGGAGCGAAGTCCGCGGGGTCGGCCAGCCCGGCGCCGGGGTCGGTGATGGCCGGGCAGCGCACCGGGGTCGCGTCGCTCACCAGGGCACACTCCGGTAGTCCTTGAGGAACTGGCCGCTCACCGGGTCGCCGCGCAGCCCGCGCACGATCGGGTCGTACACCCGGGCGGCGCCGTCCACGACGTCGAGCGGCGGCCGGAAGCCGGCCTCCCGCACGGCCGTCCTGGCCGGGTGCGGGCGTTCGTCGGTGACCCAGCCGGTGTCCACGCTGTTCATGTGGATGCCGTCCCGCTCGTAGTCCGCGGCCACCGTGCGGACCAGCATGTTCAGCGACGCCTTGGCCATGTTGGTGTGCGGGTGCCGGACGGTCTTGCCCTGCCGCGAGAAGCTGCCCTCCATCGCCGACACCTGCACGACATGCCGCTGCGGGTGCCGGCTGGCGGCCAGCAGTGGACGCAGGCGCGAGGTCAGCAGGAACGGCGCGAACGCGTTGACGACGTGCACCTGGAGCCACTCGTGCGGGCTGACGTCACCGTCGTGCAGCACCCACGAGTTGACCGCCCGCAGGTCCAGCTGCAGGCCGGTCTCGTCGCGGTGCCCGGCGGGGAACAGCGGGTCACCCGTGGCCACCGGCACCCTCGGGTCGCCGGCGGTGATCGCGATGCGGGCGGCCGGTCCGGACAGCGCGGCGGTCTCGGCCGCACGCACCTCCCGGTGGTACGCCTCGGGCCGGTACAGCGTCTGCGCGGCGTTGTTGACCAGGATGTCCAGCCCGGTGAAGCGCCGTCCGGCCAGCGCCACGAAGTCCAGGGTGGCGTCGAGGTCCAGCAGGTCCAGCTCGTGCACGGAAAGCCGGTGTCCCCAGGCGGTGAAGTCGGGCACGGCCGCGTACCGGCGGGCGGCGTCGCGGGGGAAGCGGGTCGTGACGATGACCTCGGCGCCGTCGCGCAGCAACTTCAGCGCGGTGTGGAAGCCGATCTTCACCCGCCCGCCGGTGACCACAGCGGTACGCCCGGACAGGTCGCACCGGGCGTGCCGGCGCACCCTGTTCTCCTCCGCGCAGGGCGGGCAGAGCAGGTGATAGTCGGCGTCGACCTCCCGGTACGCCGTCTTGCACACGTAGCACCGGCGCTCGCGCCGCAGAGTGCCGGCGGGAGCGGGCGTGGCCGGGGAGGGGCCGGGCAGCTCCGGGGGGATCTCGGTGTGGAAACGGGTGGCCGTCGCCAGCACGGCCCGGTCCGCGGCCCGGGTCTCGGCGTCACGGCGCACCTTGGCCCGGCGCTTCACATCCCGGGCGGCCGAGGTCACGGCTCGTTCCAGCGTCAGCCGGGTGGCGTCGTCCAGGCCGGGGTCGCCGAGCCGCGCGAGCACGGAAAGGCACACCGCCAGCTCCGTACGGTCGACCGACACTGCGCCCTCCTGCGGCCCGGGGGCGAGACCGACCGGAATCGAACCGGCGTCCCCCCGCTTGAGAGGCGGGTGCGTCGACCTCTGCGCTACGGCCTCGCCGCGCGGAAGCATAACCAACCGCCGCTACGAGCCGCGCACCTCGGCCAGCACCCGAGCCGGGGTCCGTCCGAGCTGGTCGCGGGCGTGCGGGTCGGCGCCCGCCGCGATCAGGGCCGCCATCGTGGCCTCGGCGGACGACTCGGCCGCGGCGTGCAGAGCCGTGCGCCCCTCGTGGTCGCGGTCCTCCAGCGACAGCCCCGCGCCCAGCAGCACCGGCAGCAGCCGCTCGTGGTCCAGGTGGGCGAGCCAGTGCAGCAGAGTGCCGCCGCCCGGGCCGCGCAGGGCGGGGTCGAGACCGTCGGCCAGCCGGGCGAGCAGCCCGTCGCTGTCGCCGTGCAGGGCCAGGGCGAACAGCGCCTGCCGGTCCTTGCGGACGTCCTTGGGCATCGGCCGGACGCCGGTGCGCCAGCCCCGCACCGCGGCCGCGCAGCCGCTCATCGGCCCGCCCGCGTCGGCGTCGCCGTGGTGCGGGGTGCGCAGGTGCCCGCCGGTGGCGACGACCGTGTGCCAGTCGGTGCCGCAGCGGACCCGGATCGGCTCCGGCACGTGCGGAACCTGCGCCCGCCACTGCTGGACGCGGTCCGGGAACAGCGCCTCGTGCACCAGCGGATGCAGCTCGTCCGGGCCGATGTCACCGAAGCGCAGCAGGCTCGTCTCGGCCGGGGCGGGCACCTCGAACATCCACGGACCGGAGGCGGCGCGGGAGTAGTCCTGCCGGCGCACGGTGAACCGGGTGACGCCGACCAGGCCGTACTGCGCCCGGAAGCGCTCCTGCTCGTACCGGTGGGCGAGCCGGAGCAGCTCGGCGCGGGCCACCGGAAGGGCCCGGCCCATCCGGGCCAGCAGCTTGGTCAGCTCGGGGCCGTAGTGGTGGGTCGGGGTCCGGTCGACCTCGAAGCCGGCCAGCTCGAACGCCTCGACCGGCCGCCCGGCGGCCAGCGCCGCGGCGATCCGCTCGATCTCACCGGTGCGGTCGGCCGCCTGCTCCGGGGGCGTCACGGTGCCCTGGGGGTACGGGGACCCGTCGGCGAAATGCCACGGCAGCCGGTCCGGACCGGCGCCGTACACCCAGCGCCGGTCGGGCCCGGCGTCGGCGCGCCACGTCCATTCCGGCAGGTCGTAGAAGTGGGTGGGCAACTTGTGCACCACCCGCAGCGTCACGGCCTGCCGGACGACCTGCCAGCTGCGCGGATGGGTGGCGACCAGCACCGGCCCGTGCCGGCGGGTGCCTTCCCGGGCGCCGCGGCACGGCTCGTCGAAGCGCGACAGCACCACCGTGGCCCGCGGCACCAGCCGGCCCTCCGACCGGGGCAGGAACCGGCGCAGCAGGTCGGGGGCGAAGCCGGTCAGCTCGGCCTCGATCCGCTCGGCGTGCGCGGCACCGTAGGACGACGCCACCGCCCGCAGGTCGAGATCCACCTCGACCAGCGCGGCCGCGCAGGCCCCCCGCCAGTCACCGGCGAGCCGCCGCTCGGTGGCCGCGGCGATCATCGCGGGCGGCGCGCACAGGTTCAGCTCACGCCGGTACCGCAGGCGTTCCCGTCGCCGCTCCACGCCGACCCCTCCCGTCGCCGGACCTCCCCGCCGGTGGTGGCGGACCGGCCGGAATCGAACCGGCGTCCTCCGCATCTGCAGTGCGGCGCGACGACCTCTGCGCTACGGCCCGCCGCCGCAGGACTCTAGCGACACCAGGACCGCGCTGTCCGCCCGGGAAAAGGGGCGGCGCCGGGATCGAGGCCGTTGCTAGCGTGCGCGGCTGACGGTTGCCGCATCTACCCGCAGGGAGCTGCCGATGTTCGTGCTCGCCCACTTCAGCGACACCCACCTGGACGACACGCCGGAGTCGGCGGCCCGGACCGCAGCCGTCATGGATCACCTGAACGCCCTGCCCGGGCCGGTGGACGCCATCCTCATCACCGGCGACATCGCCGACAACGGGCGCGAGGACGAGTACCGGCTCGCCGCCAAGCTGTTCGCCTCGCCACTGCCGGTGCTGGTCTGCCCCGGCAACCATGACGTGCGGGACGCGTACCGCAAGGGCCTGCTGGGGATCGCCGAGGGCGGCACCGCCCCGATCAACAGCCGGCACGACGTGGCCGGCGCGGTCTTCCTGCTGTGCGACTCCAGCATCCCGGGCGCCGACCAGGGCCGGCTCGACGAGACCACGACGGCCTGGCTCGCCGGCCAGCTGGCGACCGTCCCGGCGGGGACGCCGGTCTTCATCGCCTTCCATCACCTGCCGGTCGAGCTGCACCATCCGGTGGCCGACTCGATCCGCCTGGTCGACGCCGGGCCGCTGGCCGCCCTGATCGCGGCGCATCCGCAGGTCGTCGCTGTGCTGACCGGGCACGCGCACACCGCGGCGGCGAGCACCTTCGCGGGCCGGCCGCTGCTGGTGGCGCCCGGGGTCATCTCGACGCTGCGGATGCCCTGGGAGGGCCCGGGCCCGCTCGCCACCCGCAGCCAGCCGCCCGGCGTGGCCTTCCACGTCCACGACGACTCCGGCCGGCTGACCACCCACTACCGCGTCGTGGTCTGAGCCGTGCGCCTCGCCGCGGTGCTCGGCTTCCTCGCCGTCGTCGCCCCGATCAGCATGAGCCCGGGCACCAGCCTGACCCTGGTCGTCTCGCGGGTCACCACCTCGGGCCGGCGGCACGGCCGGTGGGTGGTCGCCGGCACGGTCACCGGCCTGTACGTGCACGGCCTGCTCGCCGCGGCCGGGCTCGCCGCGCTGGTGCTGCACTCGGCCCAGGCCTTCCGGCTGGTGCAGGCGGCCGGCGCGGTCTACCTGGCCGGCCTGGGCCTGTGGATGATCGTCTCGACGCTGCGCCGCCGGGAACCACCGCCCCGGCCGCGGCGCGTCGGCCTGGGCCACCCGTACGGCCAGGCGCTGCTCGGCAACGTGCTCAATCCGAAGGCCGCCGCCGTCTACCTGACCCTCGCGCCCCAGTTCCTCGTGCCGGAGCGCCCGGTGTGGGCGCCGATGCTCGTCCTGGTCACCGCGCACGCACTCGTCGTCGTCGGCTGGCTCGGCGCCTGGATCGTCGTCTCGTCGGCGGGCGCCCGCCTGTTGCGCACCGACCGGGCCCGGCAGGTGATCAACCGGGTCGGCGGGGTGATCCTCGTGGTGCTCGGCATCCGCTCGGCGGCCTCACTGCCCTGACAGCCACCGGTACGGCGCCACCAGCTTCTTGGCCGCCGCCGGGCCCCAGGAGCCCTGCGGGTACTTCGCCGGCCGGGGAGGCGCGTCCAGGATCGGCTGCACCGCCCGCCAGGCCGCCGACAGCCCGTCCGGCCGGGTGAACAGCGACCGGTCCCCGAGCAGCACGTCGTGGATCAGCCGCACGTACGGCGGCAGCGGCTCGGCGTCCGGCAGCTCGGCCAGCGGCAGCTTGATCGTGGCCGGCTCGACCCGCAGCTCGACGCCCGGCTTCTTGGCCAGCAGCCGCAGCTCGATCTGCCCGTCGCCGGACAGCGAGAAGGTCAGCGCGTTCGCCTGGGCCGGCAGCCCCTCGATCGGCCGGTCCGGGGTCCGCAGCACGACGGTGACCCGCTGCTCGCTGGCGGCCATCCGCTTGCCGGTGCGCAGCAGGAACGGCACCCCCTTCCAGCGGGCGTTGTCGATCCACAGCTTCGCGGCGACGAAGGTGTCCGTCTTCGACCGGGGGTCGATGCCCTTGACGGCGCGGTAGCCGTCGAACTGGCCCAGGACCACCTCGGCCGGGTCCAGCGGCCGGAACGAGCGGATCACCCGTTCCCGGGCGGACTGCAGGTCGGCGGCGCCCAGGCCGGCCGGCGGCTCCATGGCGACCTCGGCGGCGACCTGGAACAGGTGGGTGACGAGCATGTCGAGCACCGCGCCGGTCGCGTCGTAGAAGCCGGCCCGGTCGTCGACCCCGAGGTCCTCCGGGACGTCGATCTGCACGCTCTCGATGTGCTCGCGGTTCCACATCGCGGCGAACAGCTCGTTGGCGAAGCGCAGCACGTGCAGGTTCTGCGTCGCCTCCTTGCCCAGGAAATGATCGATCCGGTAGACCTGCGACTCGTCCAGCACGCTGTGCACGATCCGGTTGAGCGACCGGAAGTTGCCCGGCGAGGTGCCGAACGGCTTCTCGTAGACCACCCGCGCGCCCTCGGCCAGGCCGTGCTGCCCGAGCGCCCGGGTCAGCTCGGGAAAGGTCTGCGGCGGTACGGCCAGGTAGTGCACGAGCTCCGCGTGGGGGCCCAGCTTCTTGCGGGCGCCGCCGATCACGTCGAGCAGGCTGCCGGGGGAGTCGGTGGAGAAGCCGCCGCCGGCGAACAGCAGCCGCTGCTCGAACTCGCGCCACGGGCCCTTGTCCGGGTGCGGTCCGAACTCGACCAGCACGTCGTGCACGTGCTTACGGAAGTCCTCATGGGCGACGTCGCCGCGCCCGTTGCCCACCAGCACCCAGTCGGCGGGCAGCAGCCCCTCGATGGCCAGGGTGTAGAAGGCGGGCAGCACCATCCGCTTCGCCAGGTCACCGGTGGCCCCGAACAACACGAACACGGTCTTCTTCGTCGCCATGCTCCCAGCATTCACCGTTCGCGGGGCCGGTTAACCGCCGATGGGCGTACCGCGGGTGTGACGCCGGACGCGCGCACGATGTGCCGAAAAAAGTCGCCGATATTTTGAACCGGTTGAATTCGCCGAAGATCTGAACCTGATCGCCATGCCTTCGCGTACTTGCTGCCGGAACGACATTGATGTCCGACGACGAGGAGTGGTGATGAGACTGCGACAGCGACGACGCATCGGGACCGGCCGGACCGGGGTCAACCGTAAGGCGATCGGCGGCGCGGTCATCGCTGGTGTGCTGGTGGTGGGCGGTGTCACCGGTCTGCAGCTCGCCTCGGCGGGCGAGCAGGCGCAGGCGTCGGAGATCGTGGTGGTCGACGGCCAGAACTTCGACATCGCGGGCTGCGAGAAATTGGAAATCAACGCGGGCGCCGTTGTCTGTGACGGCGAACCATTGGCGCCGGAGGACGAGATCGGTGCCGCCGAGGCGGCCGCCGCGTCGGCGCAGGCGCTCGAGGCCGCCTGCGATCAGTTCGCCATCGATCAGGCCGCCGCGGATGAAGAAGCCGCCGGCGCCGCCGGGGAAGGCGCGGAAGAGGGCGCCGGTGACGAGGCGGCCCCGGCGGAGATGTCCAAGAAGGCCAAGAAGGTCGTGGCCAAGAAGTACGCCAAGGGCATGGGCGCCGAGAAGGCGGCGGGCAAGAAGAAGGGCGCCGCTGAGCGGGGCGCTGCCGAGGAAGGTGCCGCTGAAGAGGGCGCTGCCGGTGCCGAGGAGCTCGACGCCGCTGTCACGGACGCCCGCGCCGCTCTGCTGGTCGCCTGCCTGGACCTCTCGGGCGCCAAGGCCGCCGCGGGCGAGGCCGCCGGTGACGCCGGTGACGCCGGTGCCGGCGAGGAGGCCGGTGCCGGGGACGAGGCCGGCGCGGCCGAGGAGCAGGGCGCAGTCAAGAAGAAGTAGTCGCTGAGCACCGAACGGCACCGGCCTGTCCCGCATGTCATCCGCGGGACGGGCCGGTGCCGTGTTTCATCCGAGGTCAAAATCTGTCCGGCGTACGCACGCCGTCGGCGGTGGGCTTCCAGTCGCCGCTGTCCCGGCTGTCGAAGGTGAGCCCGGCTCCCGAGGCGACGGCGATGGCGATGAAGAAGAGAAGGACGGCGAATCCCATGACGTTCACACCCTTGTTCCGGCGGTTCGTTGGCCGGTGCGCACCGGGTTGCTTGTCACCAGCATGGACCCGGGCCGGAGCCCCGGACAGTGGCAGAGATGCCATACATCTTCAAAATCCTGCCAGTACGCCGTAGGCTGGCCGCATGTTGCGCAGTGTCGCCGTGATCGCCCTTCCCGACGTGGCCGTCTTCGAGCTCGGCGTGCTCTGTGAGCTCTTCGGCTACGACCGCACCGCCGAGGGACTGCCGAGCTACGAGTTCGCCGTCTGCAGCGTCGACGGCGCTCCGGTCCGTACCCATGCCGGCTTCTCCATCTCGCCCGCCCACGACCTCGGCCCGACCGACCGGGCCGACCTGGTCGCGGTCGTGCCCGGCAACGGCGTCGCGGAACCGCCGGCGACCGTCCTCGAAGCCCTGCGCCGCGCCCACTCCCGCGGCGCCTGGGTGATGAGCGTCTGCACCGGCGCGTTCGCGCTCGGTGCGGCCGGGCTGCTCGA
Source organism: Actinoplanes sp. NPDC048967 (assembly GCF_040649415.1). Classification (NCBI taxonomy): domain Bacteria; kingdom Bacillati; phylum Actinomycetota; class Actinomycetes; order Micromonosporales; family Micromonosporaceae; genus Actinoplanes; species Actinoplanes sp. NPDC048967. The sequence goes on along the minus strand of NZ_JBEZFL010000001.1, from coordinate 195,938 downwards.
CGACCGCCGCTGCACCACCCACTGGCGGCACGCCGACGCCCTGGCCGCCCGCTTCCCGCGGGCCAAGGTCGACCCGGACGTGCTGTACGTGGCCGACGGCAACGTCATCACCAGCGCCGGCACGGCCTCGGCAGTCGACTGCGGACTGCACCTGATCCGCGAGGAGCAGGGCTCGGCGGTGGCCACGCAGCTGGCCCGCCGGATGGTCGTGCCACCGCACCGCGACGGCGGCCAGGCCCAGTTCATCGAGACGCCGGTGCAGCCGATCGAGTGCGACACGCTCCAGCCGCTGCTCACCCACGTGCTGGAGACCCTGGACCAGCCGCACACGGTGGACACCCTGGCCGCGGAGGCCCACATGGCGCCGCGCACCTTCGCCCGTAAGTTCCGGGCCGAGACCGGCGCGACCCCGCACGACTGGCTCACCGGCCAGCGGGTGCTGCTGGCCCGCCGCCTGCTGGAGGAGTCCGACCTGGGCATCGACACGATCGCGGTACGGGCGGGCTTCGGCAGCGCCGCGACGCTGCGGCACCACTTCGGACACCGGCTGGACACGACGCCGCAGGCGTACCGGTCGATGTTCCGCACGCGCACCCACTGACCCGTGCTCGCCGCGCCGCCGTGGCGGCGGCCGGGACCGTGATCGGCACTCGATACCATGAGCGCCGCATCGGAGGTGCATGGTGACGGACGCGACGCGGTCGCTGCGGTGGTACGGCGGGCTGGCCGTGCTCTTCTTCGGCATCGGGCCGGCGGTGATGCTCACGCTGCTCGTCGTGCAGGGCCGGACCCCCGGCTCGGTCGGGGTGCTGCTCATCTTCGGCATCCCGCTGGTGCTGCTCGCCCTGGTCATCGCCGGGCTCGGGCTGACCGGCTCCGACCCCGAGCTGACCAGCCGCCGGATGCACCTGGCCATGGCCCTGGTGGCCGGGGCCGACGTGCTCATGCTCGGCGGCAACGCGATCATCCGGATGATCGCCGAGTGATCTTCCGGCGGGCCCTGCCGCTCGGGCCCGCGCTGCGCGACCGGCTGGGCCGGCCGCGCCGGGTGCGGGCCATCGCCAGCAGCCCGCGGTCGCGTGTCTGGCGAGCTGAGTTCGCCGGTACGCCCGCAGTGGTCAAGCAGATCGTCGGCGGCGCCGACGCGGCCCGCCGTTTCGGCCGGGAGCTGACCGCCCTGCGCCTGGCCGGGGCCACCCGCCCGGCCGTCGTGCCCGAGGTGCTCGCCGCCGACCCGCAGCGGCGGGTGCTGGTGCTCGAACACCTCACCGAAGTGCCCGACCGCGAGCCCTGGGCGATCCGGTACGCCACCGCCCTCGCCCGCCTGCACGCCCTCAGCCCCGGCGACCTGCCCGCCGACACCGGGCCCGCACCGCGCGATGTCCGGGCGTTCCTCGACCTGGCCGGCGCGCTGGGAGTGACTGTCCCGGCCGGGGCCGACGACGAGCTGGCGGCCCTGCTCGAGCGCCTGCGGGCAGCCGGGACCGCGGCGCTGCTGCACGGCGACCCCTGCCCCGGCAACGAGATCACGACCGCCGGTGGCATCCGCTTCGTCGACCTCGAAGGGGCCGCCGCCGGCGCCGGGATCACCGAGCTCGCGTACCTGCGGATCGGCTTCCCGACCTGCTGGTGCGTGCGGGCCACGCCGGAGCCGGTGCTGCTCGCCGCCGAGCGGGAGTACCGGGAGACCTGGCGGTCGGTGCGCGGCGGTGACCCGCCCGGCGATCTCGCCGACGCCTGCCTGGGCTGGGTCGTGCAGGGCGACGCGCTCGTGGAACGGGCCGAGCGGCGCGGCCCCGACCACTTCGCCCGGATGCTGCGCGCCGACTGGCGGTGGGGCACCATGACCGCGCGCGAACGCCTCACGTACCGGCTCGGGGTGGCTGCCGCCGCGGCCGACGGACGGGCTGACCTCGCGGGCACCGTACGGCTCGGCCGCGCGATGCGGGAGGCCCTGGCCCGCCTCTGAAAAGAATCTTGATCGTCGATGTCACGCCGGCCGGTTCCCACGGACCTAACTAGGTGGGAGTTCAACGGCGAACGGAGACATCGGTGCCCGACGCGCACGGCACGCACGACACACCCGACGTGGAGCGTGCGGCGTCACCGCCGATTTCCCCACCGCTGATCCCGGAGCCACCTCCGGCCGACGAGATCGAGGAGTTCTTCCGGCGGTACTGGGCGGGCCTCGTGCGCAGCCTGCTGCGGGAGGGCGCCGACCGCTGGGAGGCCCAGGACGCCGTTGCCGAGGCGATCCGGGAGGCGCTGCGTCGCTGGTCGGAGCTGACCCACCCGGTCGCCTGGGTGCGCACCGCGGCCCGGTCACACTGGCTCAAACAGCGGCGCAGCGCCGGGCGCGGCGACGTCGAGGTGCTGGTCGCCGACGTCGCCGAGCTGGGCACCGGGCGGGCCGACCCCGAGCTGGTGGCGTACGAGCTGCAGGAATGGTTCGCGGGGGTGCTGGCCCAGCTGCCGCCGGCGCGGCGTGAGGCGTTGGAGCTGTCGGCCGAGGGGCTGACGCCGACCGAGATCGCCCGGCAGGTGGGCAAGACGCCGGAGGCGGTCCGGACGGCGCTGAAGCTGGGTCGTAAGCAGGCGGTGGCCATGTGGCAGGCGGCGCCCGCCCAGCGCGGGCGGCCGACTGAGCCCGGCACCGAGGCCGGGTCCGAGCCCGGGTCCGAGCCTGAGCCCGAGCCCGGATCCCCGGCCGGACCGGCGTCCGAGCCCGAGTCCGAGGGAGGCCGGTCATGACGCCGCACGACGATCCGTTCCCGCCGGACGAGGGTGGCCTGACCCACGCGATGATGATCGCCGCGCTCAACGAGATCCTCGCCGAGTGCGGTTACGACCCGGTGCCCGAGGAGGACGAGCCCACCCCGGCCGAGGCGCCCGCCGACCGGCTGATCGAGGAGGCCCGCCACCGCGCCGACGGGATCGTGGCCGCCGCGCTCGAGACCGCGGTGCAGTACACGGACGCCGCCCTCGATCAGGCCGCCCGCACGGTGCTCAGCGCTCGCCGTACCCTCGATCCGCTGCCGGCCGCCGCCCGCCCGCTGGAGCCGGCGCGGCAGCCGGCTCCCGGCACCCGCGGCCAGAGCCTGGGCGACATGTGGTTCGCCGCCGCGGCGGCCGCGGGGGTCTACCTGCCGATCGCCGAGGACGCCGCGACGCGCACGCTCGAGGCGTACGCGGATTGTCTGCGGGCCGCCACCCAGGCGAGCCCGCCGGACCTCGACGCGGCCTACCAGGTCGGGGTGGAGGTTGTCGCCCTCGGCGTCAGCCGGCCCGAAGCGCTGCCGGCCAGCATGACCCTGCTGCTCGACCACCTCAGCGACGGCGACACCGTGCGGCGCCCGGCCCGGCAGGTCGCCGGTACGTTCGCCGCCGGATTCGCCGCCGCGCTCCAGGCCCGCACGCTGGCTCAGCAGGAGTCGCTGCACCGGGCCACCCAGCGGGCCGCCCGCGAGTTCCAGTCCGCCCTGCAGCACAGCGAGGCCCGCTACCACCGGCTCGCCTACTACGACCCGGTCACCGGCCTCGCCAACAAAGCGTGCCTCGTGCAGCGCCTGCGGCAGTCCGCCAACGGTGACGACCCGGACCGGCACGTCGGGCTCTGCCTGATCGACCTGGGCGGCCTGGTCGCGGTCGGTGAGCAGTTCGGGGCCGACGCCGGTGATCACGTACTGACCGAGGTGGCCCGCCGGCTGCAGCGCGTCGCCCGGCACCCGGACTATCTGCTGGCCCGCCACAGTGGGCACACGTTCGTGCTGCTGGTGCAGGACAGCGGCGGCCTCGCGCACCTCGCCGAGCTGGCCGAGCGGCTCACCCGCGAGCTGGCCGAGCCCGCCTCGCTGCCCGGCACGGGCCTGACCGCCCCGCTGCACGCCGCGGTCGGGGTCGTCGACGTGCCGACCGCCGGCCTCGACGTCACCCGGGTGCTGGTCGACGCCGAGATCGCCCTGCGCCAGGCCCGCGCCGGCACCACCGGCTGGGCCGCGTACGACCCGCAGCCCGCCGGTCCCGGCCGTCCCCGCGCCGCCACCAGTGTCTCCGGGCTCGTCACCGGGCCGCCGTCGTACCAGCCGGTGGTGCGGCTCGAATCCGGGCGCGTCGCCGGGCTGCACGCGCGGATGGCGTGGCGGCACCCGCACCTGGGCATCCTCGACCTCACCCGGATCGGGCAGCTCACCGGCGACCGCGACACCACGACCCGGCTCGCCGGCAGCTTCCTCGGGCAGGCGTGCCGGCAGGCGATGAGCTGGGACGGCGGCCGCCAGGGCCCGTTCATCGGCCTGGAACTGCCGGTGCATCAGATCGGCTACCCGGACATCGTCGACCTGGTGCGGGACGCGCTCGCCGGCAGCGGCCTGCCACCCCGGCGGCTGCACCTGCACCTGTCGGGGCTGGACGCCGTACCGGCCGGGGAGCACAGCCACACCGTGCTGACCGCGCTGGCGGCGCTCGGGGTCCGGCTCGAGCTGGACGACTTCGGCAACGGGTACAGCAGTCTGCCGTACCTGCGGGAGCTTCCGCTGCACGGCCTGCGGTCGCCGGCGAGCCTGCTGCGCTCCCCGGCCACGGGCCCCGACGCCGACCGGGACCTGCTGTCCGGGATGGCCCGGGTCGCGCACGCCCTCGGTCTCACCCTCACTGTGCACGGCGTGGACGAGGAAGGGGTCCAGGCCCGCCTGGCCGGAACGGGCGTCGACGGCGCCCAGGGGTTGCGCTACGGCGCGCCCACGACCCCGCACCAGGTGCCCGCACTGCTGCGCGGGCCCGCCCGGTTGGTGACAGTCGCGGACCGGCGGGTGGCCTCGTGACCGACCACAGTGGAGTAGGGTTCCTCGGCATGGGAAACCCGGACGCGGACTATGCCAGCCGGCCCAGCAGTGCCCGGATCTACGACGCCCTGCTCGGCGGCAGCCACAACTTCGCCGCCGACCGTGAGGCGGCCAAGCGGCTGCTGGCGATGATCCCCGCGGCGGGCGAGATGGCCCGGGCCAACCGCGCGTTCCTCAACCGGGCCGTGCAGTTCATGCTCGACGCGGGCGTGCGGCAGTTCCTCGACATCGGCAGCGGCATCCCGACAGTCGGCAACGTGCACGAGATAGCCCAGCGCCGGGTCGACGACGCCCGGGTGGTCTACATCGACATCGACCCGGTGGCGGTCGCGCACGCCGGCGAGATTCTGCGCGACAACCGGTTCGCCACCGCGGTGCAGGCCGACATGCGTTTCCCCGAGGCGATCCTCGGCCACGCGAGCGTGCGCCGGCTGCTCGACCTGGAGCAGCCGATCGGGCTGCTGCTGGTCGCGATGCTGCACTTCGTGCCCGACGACGACGCCTATTCCGCGGTCGAGCGGCTGCTCGCCAGCCTGCCGCCGGGGTCGTATGTGGCGATCTCGCACGGTGTCTCGGAGACGGCGGCGGACTCGGCCCTGGACGGGGTCGCCGACCTGTACCGGCGGACGGACGTGTCGACGGCGACCGGCCGCAGCCGGTCGCAGATCATGCGGTTCTTCGGCGACACGGTGCTGGTGCCGCCCGGGCTGGTCTGGGTGCACGAATGGCCGGCCGGCCCGCAGGGCGACGGCGATCCGGGCGACATGGCGGTGGTCGCCGCGATCGGCCACAAGCCCTGAGCGGGCGGGGCGCGCGGCTCAGACCTCGTTCTCCAGCAGCTCGCGCACCCGCGGTATGACCTCGGTGCCGTAGAGGTGGATCGCCGTCATCATGTCCTCGTGCGGCAGTGTCCCGGCCGAGTACTTCAGGTCGAACCGCTGCACCTCCAGCACCCCCACCGTCCGGGCGATCTTGCGAGCCACCGTCTCCGGTGAACCGACGTGCCAGGCCCCCTCGGCGATGTCCGCCTCGAAGCGTTCGCGGGTCAGCGGCGGCCACCCCCGCTCAGCCCCGATTCGGGTGATCGACGCCCGGGCGTGCGGCCACAGCGTCTCGACCGCCTCCTCGTCGGTGGCCGCGACGAAGCCCGGCGCGTGCACCGCGATCGGCAGCGGCCGGCGTTCGTACTGGTCCAGGGCCCGGTGGTACAGCTCCACGTACGGCGCGAAGCGGGCCGGGTCGCCACCGATGATGGCCAGGACCAGCGGGAAACCGTACCGGGCCGCGCGGACCACCGATTCCGGGCTGCCGCCGACGCCGACCCAGGTGGGGATCCGCCCGGCCGCTGTCTTCGGGTAGACCGGCTGGCCGTCCAGCGGCGGGCGGACCGTGCCGGCCCAGGTCACCGGCTCCTCGCGGAGCAGTTCGGCCATCAGGTCGACCTTCTCGGCGAAGAGCCGGTCGTAGTCGTTCAGGTCGTAGCCGAACAGCGGGAACGACTCGGTGAACGAGCCGCGGCCCAGGGTGATCTCGGCCCGGCCGTTCGACACCGCGTCGAGGGTGGCGAAGCGTTCGTAGACCCGCACCGGGTCGTCGGAGCTGAGCACCGTCACCGCGGTGCCGAGGCGGATCCGCCGGGTGCGGCCGGCGATGGCGGCCAGCACGATCTCCGGCGCCGACACCGCGAAGTCGTCGCGGTGGTGTTCGCCGAGCCCGAACGCGTCCACCCCGACCTCGTCGGCCAGCACCGCCTGCTCGACGACGTTGCGGATGACCTGCGCATACGGCAGCGGTTCGCCGTCCGGGCCGACGGTGACGTCGCCGAACGTGTCCAGTCCGAACTCCACGGGCAGCATGTGCCGATCATGCCTCACCGCCGCCGGCGCGCCGCGTGAGCCTCGGCTGATACCGATCCGCCCGAGGAGATCGTTCGTGTCGGGAATTGGGCACCGAGGGGCAAACCTCACCTCCGCCTCACGGTGCCTCGCCCAGGCTCAGCCCGCACGCATCGAGGGGGAGGAGTGGCGACTTGAGATCGACCACAGTGCGGAGATGGGCCTGGGGGCTGGGCATCTCGACGGTGACGGCGGTGGCCGCGTTCGGGGTGGCCGGCTGGCAGGCGAACGCGGCGCCGACGCCGGGGACCACGCCGGGGGCGGCGGCCGAGCAGCCGCGGGTCTCGGATCCGAGCCCGGTGGCCGAGCCGGCCGCCGGCACGGGCAGCGACGCCCTGACGACCGGCGAGCTCGCCAAGGCCCGTACGGCCGCGCTGACGCCGCAACTGGCCGCCGCGAAGGACGTCACGGGCGCCGCCGGGCCGGAGTACCTGTCCGCCGAACTGTCCGCCGACAGCTCCGTGCGCCGCGCCGAGCTCTACTTCTACGACTACGGCACCGACAAGCTCGTCAAGCAGGTCGTCGACCTCGGCACGGGCAAGCTGACCGGCTCGTACACGGCCACCGGCATGCAACAGCCGGCCGCCGACCGCGAGGTCGCCACGGCGCTCGACCTGGTCCTGGCCGGCCCGTACGCGAAGGACGTGCGCGACCGCTACGCCCAGGCCACCGGCCGCACCTGGACCGGCAAGCAGGACGTCGTCGTCACCGCGCACGTCCACCAGGCCCGCCCGGCCGATCCCGCCGCGGTCCGCCGCTGCGGCGCCCACCGCTGCCTGCGGCTGGTGGTCCAGGCTGCCGACGGGCCGTTCATCGACCTCGACGACATCATCATCGACCTCTCCGGGCGCACGGTCGCCCGGCTGAAGTGACGGGGACAGCGCACAGATGAAGATCAAGCGGACCATGGGCGCGGCCGCGGCGGCCGCCCTGCTCGCGACCGCCGGCATCACCGGTACGGGGGCCGGCCCGGCCGCCGCCCAGGCCCCGGCACCCCAGCAGTGCGCGGCGTCCACCACGGTCAAGGAAACCCTGCCGAACGGCACCACCTGGCAGCTCTGCTGGCGGATGCACGCCAAGAGCGGGCTCGTGCTGGAGAACGTCTCGATCGCGTCGGCGCGCCATCCGCAGCCGGTGCGGATCCTCAAGTCGCTGACCCTGGCCCAGCTCAACGTCCCGTACGACTCCGGCGAGACCGAGTACAACGACATCACCGAGTTCGGCTTCGGCGGCGAGTACCTGCAGACGCTGGCCGGTGACGACTGCAAGGGCGGTTCGGCGCGGGTCGGCTCCGACGGTGGTGCCGAGCCGCAGCGGCGCAAGGTGCTGTGCGTGGGTGCGGAGGCTTCCGGGCTCGCGTACCACCTGGCCAACGACGAGACGCCCGGCAAACCGTACGCGAAGCAGGGCCACGACCTGGTCCTGCGGGCCCTGAGCCGGGTCGGCTGGTACGAGTACGTCACCGAGTACCGCCTGCACGACGACGGTCAGATCTCCGCCCGCCTCGGCGCCACCGGTGACCTGTCGCCGATCGACTTCACCACCCCCGACAAGGGCTGGCCGATCGGTAAGGGCAAGCAGGCGTACGCGACCAACCACTACCACAGCGCGTTCTGGCGGGTGGACTTCGACATCGCCGGCGGCGGCAAGGAGCAGGTCGAGCAGTACGACTCCAAGGTGACCGGCCCGGGCACCGTGTCCGCCAAGATCGCCACCGTGCACAAGACCATCGCCAAGGAGGGCAGCTTCACCAAGGTCAACCGCCGCTGGTGGCGGGTGGTCAGCCCCGGCGCGAAGAACGCCGACGGGCACAACCGCTCGTACGAGCTGGTCACCGGCGCGAACGACGTCTACGAGGCGCATCCGGAGACGGTCCCGGACGTGACGTTCACCCAGTTCCACGCCTGCGAGCGGTACGCGACCGGCAACGCCGACCCGCAGTGCCCCGGCCGGCGGGGCATCGTGGACTACGCGCTGCGCCCCGAGACGCTCGCGGATCCGATCATGTGGGTGCGGGTCGGCTTCCACCACGTACCGCGCGACGAGGACCAGAGCCCGATGCCGTTGCACTGGCAGGGTTTCGACCTCGTCCCGCGCGACTTCACCGAGATCAACCGGCTCGCCCCGCCCGCCCTCAGCGGCGTCAACGGCCAGAACTGACCTGACCGCGCCGGTCCCGGGTGCCGCCCGGGGCCGGCCTGCCGATGAGGAGACCGATGCGCGTCCGCAGCCTTGTCCTGGTCCTCGTCCTGGCCGTCGCCGGGTGCGGGCCCCGATCCGCGCCCGTGGCGGCACCCTCGGCGTCCGTCGCCGCGCCGAACGGCGTCGACCTGCTCTTCGCCCAGATGATGGTCGTCCACCACGCCCAGGCGGTGCAGCTCAGCCGCGTCGTCGCCGCCGAGCCCGGGGTGAGCGAGCGGATCCGGCACGTCGCCGGCTTCATCGCCCACGACCAGCAACGCGAGATCGACGAGACGAACGCCTGGCTGGTGGCCTGGGGACGGCCGGCGGTGGACCCGGCCGATCCGGTGGTGCGGCAGCTGCACGGCGGTGGCGACGCCGCGACGCACGGCATGCTCAGCGACGCCCAGCTCGACCAGGTACGCGACGCGGTGCCGGCCGAGGCGTCCCGGCTCTTCCTCCAGCAGATGATCGCCCATCACACCGGTGCGATCACCATGGCCCGCTCGGCGTTGGAGGACGGCGCCAACGCCTACATCCGTACGCTGGCCACCCACATCATCAATGAGCAGACCGCCGAGAACGACGCCATGCGGGCCCTGCTCGTCACGCCGCCTCCAGGCTGAGCTCGCGGGGCCGCACCAGCATGGTGTGCATGTCGTCCGGCGTGAGCGGCCGGCTGAAGTAGTAGCCCTGGATCGCCGGGCAGTCAGCCGTGCGCAGCGCGTCCCAGTCCGCGATGTCCTCCACGCCCTCGGCGACCACGGACATGCCCAGCGACCGGGCCAGCCACAGCACGGCCGAGATGATCGACGCCTTGCGCGGGTCGCCGGCCAGTCCGGCGACGAACGAGCGGTCCAGCTTGACGATGTCCGCGGGCACGGACTGCAGCCAGGTCAGTGAGCTGTAGCCGGTGCCGAAGTCGTCCAGGGCGATCCGTACGCCCAGCGCCTTGAGCGCGTGCAGCCGGTCCTGCAGGTCCACGGAGTTGGACAGCAGGGCCGTCTCGGTGATCTCCAGGACCAGCCGCGCCGGGTCGTCCAGGCCGCTCGCCGCCAGCAGGCCGGCCAGCATCGGCACGAAGCCGGGCTCGGACAGCTGCCGCGGGCTCACGTTGACCGACACGTAGCCCAGCTCGTCGCGCCACCGGTGCAGGTGGCGCAGGGCCTGAGCCAGCACGTGCTCGCCGAGCGGGACGACCAGCCCGGTCTCCTCGGCGGCGGCGATGAAGTGCCCGGGCGCGAGCAGCTCACCCTCCATGGTCCACATCCGCACCAGGGCCTCGGCGCCGACGATCAGGCCGGTGGCGGGCGACACGATGGGCTGGAACCACACCGGCAGGGTCGCCTCGCGCCGGCCGTCCAGGGCCTGCCGCAGCCGGGACTCGGCGGTGATGCGCTGCTGCACCGCGACCCGCATGTCGTCGTTGAACAGTTCGAGGCGGTTGCCGCCGGCGCGCTTGGCCGCGTACATCGCGGTGTCGGCGGCGAGGACTGCCTGCTCGGCCTGGCGCGGCCCGTGCGCGACGGCCAGGCCGATGCTGAGCGCGATCTGCAGCTGGGCACCGGCGACCGGGAGCGGCTCGGCCAGCGCGGCCAGCACGGCCCGACCCACGCGTACGCCGGTCTCCTGCGGACCGGGCAGCGCCACCACGAACTCGTCACCGCCGAGCCGGGCCACCAGGGAACCGGCCGGCACGGTCCGGGTCACCCGGTCGGCCAGGGCGCGCAACACGTCGTCGCCGGCGGAGTGCCCGGACCCGTCGTTGATCGTCTTGAAGCGGTCCACGTCGAGGTAGAGCACCGAGGCGGGGGCGGCGTCGGCGCTCAGCATGGCGAACAGGTCGACCTCGAAAGCGGCCCGGGACAGCAGCCCGGTCAGCGAGTCCTGGCGTACCTGGCGGCGCAGCGCGGCCTCGTGCTCCTGCTGCCGGGTGACGTCCATGCAGTGCACGAAGACCAGCCGCAGCTTGCCGTTGCGATCGCGCAGCCCGTTGCTGTGCACCTCCACGTGCATGATCGACCCGTCGTCGTGCCGCCGGTACGCCGTCGTGAAGGTCACCGGATCCGTCGCCTGCGTCAGCGCCTCGAAGACCCCGGCCTCGGCGGGATCCACCGCGGTCATCGGCAGGTCCGCCACCCCGAAACCCGGGGGCAGCTCCGCCGGCAACCCCAGCCAGGACCGGTACGCGGAGTTGGTGCGCAGCAACCGCCCGTCGGGCGCCAGCATCGCCATCGGGACGGGCGTCTCGTCGAACGCGACGCTGAGCTGTGCCCGGCTCTCGGCCAGGTTGTCCTCGGCGCGCCGCTCCTCGGCCTCGGTCAGGCGCCAGGCGACCACCTGGAACGCGGCCGCCAGCAGCACCGCGAGCCCGTGCAGCAGCGCCCAGGTGAACGGGTGCAACTCGGCGCTGCGGTGGTCGTACGTGTGCTCGCTGACGAGCGTGCCGAAGACGGCGTGGTGCAGAGTGGTGCTGACCAGGAAGGCGCCGAACGGCGCCCAGTCGCGATACAACGCCAGCGCGGCCACGGCGACGAAGAAGCTGAAGTGCGACTCGGTGAGCCCGTCGGACATGGCGACGAAACCGGCACAGGCGACGGTGAAGCCGGCCGCGACCGCGATCGACGGCAACCGGCGCGCCGGCAGCAGCACCGCGCCGACGACACAGGGCAGGACCAGCAGCACGGTCACCAGCCAGTCCGCGTCCAGCCCGCCCCGCGCCGCGCCGAACACGGTCAGGCCGGGCACGGTCGAGGCGAGCAGCATGGTCAGCAGCCGATGGCGACGAGCCCAGTCCTCGTCACGCAAGCCGCCGCCGGTCGGCAGCCAACCGCGCATAGTCGAACTCCTGTCTCGTCAACCGTCTGGATCCTGATCGGCGGCCCGCGGGCGGGCATGAGTGATCGGCCGGCGCCGGCGGCGTATTCCGGTGGACGCGGGGGTCATCATGATCGGGTGGGAGTCACCCTCTCGGGCGGTATCAGGCCGAAACCGGGTCACCGCGTGCTCGCGGCCGGCCCGGTCGGCGATGCTGCCCGGCCCGCACCCGGCACGCCGGTCGCGGTGGGTCCGGCGACGAGCGCCGAAGTGGCGGCCGATGTCCTGGCCCGGCTGGGGGAGCTGGTCGCCGCGGGCGGTGCGGTCGCGGCCGGCGCGGACGTCGACCTGGGGGCCGGACACCGGTCGGCGCGGATCGACGGTGGTGCCGGGGACCGCCGGGACGCGGTGCTGGCCGCGCTGGCCGTACCCGGCTTCGCCGGCCGGCTGGGCCCACCGGCCGCGTTGCTGGTCGCGCTCTTCGGCCCGGACGCGACCAAGCCGCTGGGGGCGGCCGCCCTCGAGGCGATCACCGCCGGCCGGTGGCCGGTGCTGCGGTACGCCGTGGCCGCCGCCGACCTGCTGGGGCCCGAGCAGCTCGTCCGGCTGCTCGCGCTGCGGGCGCCACAGGGGGTCGACCCGTTCCCGTCGGGCCTGCCCTCGGTCGTCGGCTCACACCTGGGCCGCGTCCTCGGCCCGCTGTCCGCGGCGCGGCGGCTGCGGCTGCTGACCGACCTGTGGGAGCAGGTCTGCGCGGCCGGGCGGGCCCGGCAGCGCCGCGAGCGGCTGCTCGACAGCCAGCGTCAGCCGGCGGGCTACGAGGATCTGCGGACCCGGGCCGAGCGGTTCGAGCACGACGAGATTCTGCGGCGGCTGCGCCGCCGGTTCGGCGCCGAGCCGACTCTGGTCCAGGCCGCGCTCTGGGAGCCCCCGCCCGAGGTGTGGACGGCCCGTACGGCGTGGGTGCTCAGCGATGCCCTGGCCGCGACGGTGCTGGCCCGGCTGGCGACGACGGCGGTCGACGCCGGCTGCGCGGAGGCGCTGCGACGGCACAGCGCGGAGATCACGGCGGCGGTCGCCACCCTCACCAAGCGGGAGGCCACCGACGCCGGCCGGCCGGTGCCCGGCCTGTGCGCGTACCCGTCGCGGCCCGTCTGCTACCTGCGGGACCTGCAGCGCCTGCCGGCGGGCGGGCCGCTGAGCCCGAGACAGACCCGGTACGTGCGCGACCGGCTCTCCCTGGCCCGCGACTACGGCATGCTGGCCCTGGAGAACGCCCGCGCCTATGTCGTCCAGGGCCGGTTCCACGAGGACGAGAGAGCCCGCCCGGCCCGGCAGACGTGGGCGGCCGCCGGGCTCGGCCCGTGGCGTGCGCAGGTCGGCTACTTCTCCCCGGAACGCCGGCCCGGCTGGGAACACGCCACCGGCGAACTGACGGCGGCCACGGAGACGGTCGGCAACCTCTTCTGGTACGCCGAACTCGCCGACTCCCTGGCCCGGCTGCGTGGGACCGCGGCCGCCGAGCTCACCACCGACGAGTTCGGCCCGTACGCGGACCCGGAGACCGACCCGCCGGACGACCCGCTGATGCCCCGCCTCGACGCCGTCGCAGCGGCCGCGGCCGGCACCGCTCAGCTCGCCGAGCTCGGCGGATCCGTGGCGCCGCGCCCGCGCACGTGGGCGGAACTCGTCGGTGGCCTGCTCGCCGGGGTCGCCGCCGCGGAGGCTCAGCCGGGCCGGTTCGCCGTCCCGGGGCCGGCCGAGGCCGCCGACGGCACGCTGCTGCCGGGCACCGACCTCCGGATCGAGGTGGCGCGCTCCGGGCGGCAGCTCGCGCACTGGGCCGGCTACATGGGCAACTGCATCGCCGGACCTCCGTACGCCGACGGCGCTGCGGTGGGCCGGCAGGTCCTGGTGGCCCTGCGCGGGCCCGACGAGCGGATCGTCGCCAACGTCGAGGTCCGGCTCACCGGCCGGGGCTGGCGGACCGGCGAGATCAAGGCCCGCTTCAACGAACCACCCGATGAGGACCTGCGGCGGCGGACCTCGGACTGGGTCGCGTCGCTGCCGCCGCCCGCCGGGGAGGAGCCGGACGCGGGGGTCGAGCCGCTGGTGCCCGTACCGGTGCGGCGGGCGCGGCGACCGGCCCCGGCGGCCCGGCTGACCGCCGAGGTCGGGGACCGCCTCGGGGAGCTGGCCGAGGCCGCCCTGCGGCCGTCCCCGCTGCTCGCCGCTCTGATCGGCGCCGAGCCGGGGCCGGCAGCGCTGGTGGCCCTGCGGCGCAGCAGCCCGGCGACGCTGATCCGCGGCTGCCGGCGCCTGCTCACCGACGTGCCGATCGCCGAGCTGTGGGAGGCGAGCGGGCACCGGCCGCTGACGGAAGCGGTGGCGGGCATGCCGGCGTCGGTGCGGGACAAGCTCGCGCCGCTGGGTGCGGATGTGCCGATCCCGCGGACTATGCGCCGGGTGGCCCGGCTGACGCGGGTCGCCCCGGCCCGCAACGCGGAACTGGTGGCGATCCGGCTGCGCGCGGCACTCGGGCACCTGCTGCGGGCGGACGCACCCGAGCTGGCGCAGGCCATGGCGGTACGGCCGCCGCGGCAGCTGCTGCGCGCGGGCGTGCTGACGGTGACGTCGTGGGGTGGCCTGGGCGCGGCGGGGGCGGTCACCGCGGTGACAGGTCGGCGGCGGGTGCGGGTGCCGGGTTACCCGCAGTCCTCGCTGAACGACGAGGACTGGCAGGCGGCCTGGCCGGACGCGGTCGAGCTGGGTGCCGAGCCGGAGGGGTTCTGGGCCCGGATCGTCGCGCACGGTGCGCTGGTGCCGTCTTCTTGGCTCGGCGGCGGTGACTGGCCCGCGCTGTGGGGACGGGCCACCCGCTGACGCTCCGGCCCGGCCTCAGGCCGGGGCGAGCTCCTGGACCCGCGGTCTCGGTCCGGCTCGGAAGCCCTGCCACGCGCTGGTCGGGCTCAGGCGGGGCGTGGTCCTGGACCGGGATTTTGGTTTCGGTCGGGCTCGGAAGCCTTGCCACGCGCCAATTGGGCTCAGGCCGGGGCGAGCTCCCGGACCGCGGTCTCGGGAGGGCTGGGCCGGGAGCCGCGCGCGCCGGTCGGCGTCAGGCCGGGGCGAGCTCCCGGACCGCGGTCTCGGGATGGCTGGGCCGGGAGCCGCGCCGCGCCGGTCGGCGTCAGGCCGGGGCGAACTCCCTGGCCATGATCATCGTCGCCGCCTCGGACGGGTGGGGCACGGTGGCCACGCCGCGCGCCGGCCGGGGCCGTGCCGCTCGTGTGGCGCCGTAGACCGGGCGAGCCGCGGCGGAAGCCGGACGGACAACCCGGGCGGCAGCCGTCGAACCGGTCGCCCTGGTCGGGCAGAGGGCCGGCGCGGCGGCCCGAGCCGGGCGGACAACCCGGACGGAGCTGCGCGCGGTCCGAACGGCAACAGCGACGGTCGCGGGGGCGGCGACCGCGGGGGCGGCGATCGTGGGGACGGCGACCGCGGAGGCGGCGACCGCGGGGGCGGCGACTGTGGCGACCGCGGCGCGGGAGCGGCGGTCGGTGACCAGGACCCAGCACACGATCAAGGCGCTGGCCAGGCCCACCAGCGCGGACAGCCAGACGGCCGGCTGGCCGGTGGCGAGGCCGTACGTGCACCAGGAGCCGCACGCGAAGGCCGCGAGCCACCAGCGCAGCGGGGACAGCCCGGCCAGGTCCTGGTTGCGGTCGCGCAGCAGCGACAGCGGCTGGGGGATCGCGCCGAGGATCGCCGTGCCGGCCAGCACCGCGCCCAGGAACGCCGCGGCGCGGGGGCTGCCGATGTCGGTCAGCCGGCCGGCGATCGCGCTGCCCGCCGCTGCCGTGAGGACGCCGGCCGCGCCGGCCGCGCTGACCAGCAGCTTGCGGCCGGTACGCAGTTCGCTCTGCTTCCGCAGCACCGTCACCAGCACGGCGAGCCCGGCCACCCCGGTCACGGTGTTGGTCACGACCTGGACGGTCTCCCCGGTCAGCAGGCCGTAGGTGATCCAGCCGACCGGCATCGCCGTGCTTTGCCAGCAGGCGGTCGAGGAGAGTCCCTTGGTGCGGCCGCGGGCGACGGAACGCCAGACCTGGGGCCAGGGGAGAGTGATGGACAGAGCGGCGCCGAACCAGCCGAGCAGAGCGATGGAGTGCATGATCCAAATCCGGTCGTCGGGACAGAGGGCGGCCGGAGCGTCCCGGCCACCTGTGCCCCATCGGCGTCGCCGCCCGACCGGCTGACAAGATCCATCCGTGAGAGGCGACACGGCGGGAAACCACCGTTTCGCACCCAAGTTCCGGAGGGACCGAGCGATATGGCGACGCGCCCACTGATCGACCTGCACCGGCACCTGGAGGGCTCGATCCGCCTCAGCACGTTCCTGGACGTGGCCCGCCGTGACGGCCATCCGCTGGCGGCGCACCCCCGGCCGCGGGATCTGCTGGTCGCGGACGGGCCGCTGGGTGGGCTGTTGCCATACCTGGCCAAGGTCGACGACCAGATCGGGGTCTTCCGTACGCTCGACGACTGGCGGCGGGCCGGGCGGGAGGCCGTCGAGGACGCCTTCAACGACGGCCTCGACTACGTGGAGCTGCGCTTCAGCCCGTACTTCATCCAGCAGCAGACCGGCCTCGCGCCGGCCGCGGTGATCGACGCGGTCGCCGACGGTGTCGCGGCCGCCGGCCGCGGCACCGGGCTGCCGGTCGGCCTGATCGCGACGATCCTGCGTGACCTCGGGCCGGAACGCGCCCTGGAACAGCTGTCCACGTTCCTCACCCGGCGGGACGTGTGGTGCGGGGTCGACCTGGCCGGCAACGAGGCCGGCTACGCGGCCGCGCTGTTCGCCCCGGCGTTCGCCCGGGTCCGCGACGCGGGCCTGCCCGTCACGGTGCACGCGGGGGAGGCGGCGGGCCCGGAGAGCGTCCGGGCGGCGGTCGAGGACCTCGGCGCCGAACGGATCGGCCATGGCGTACGCGCCGCCGAGGATCCGCGCCTGCTGGAGGACCTGGCCCGGGCCGGGGTGACGCTGGAAGTGGCGCTGACCAGCAACACCCAGACCGGGGCGGCGCCGGGCTACCGCGACCACCAGATCCACACGCTGCTGGCGGCGGGGGTCGGGGTCACCCTCAACACCGACAACCCGCGCGTCAGTGACGTGACTCTGTCCCAGGAGCACGCCCTGGCCCGTTACGCCACGGGGCTCACCGACGAGCAACTGAGCCTGGTCGCCCGGCAGTCCGCGACGGCCGCTTTCGCCGACTTGAGCTTTCCGGGCCCCTGAACCGAACGGCAACCGTGGCGCGCCCGTTCTGCGCTCCCCGGCTCGGGTGGAAGCCCGAAGGGGATGGCATGACGGACACGCAGATCGTTGAGCTGGGGCTGCAGGCCATGACCATCGCCGCGAAGATGTGCGCGCCGGTGTTGTTGACGGCGCTGCTGATCGGGTTTGCGATCTCGTTGTTCCAGTCGGTGACCCAGATCCAGGAGGCGACGCTGTCGTTCGTGCCGAAGGCGGTGGGCGTGGGTGCGGCGATCCTGTTCTCGGGGAACTGGATGTTGCACGAGATGGTCACCTTCACGACCCAGCTGTTCGAGAAGATCCCGACGCTGATCGGCTGACCTCGCGAGCATCGAAAAAGGGCCGCCCATCGGGCGGCCCTTTTCGTTTGTCCTGGTCACACGGCCGAGGCCGCTGCCTTCACCAGCTCCACGGTCTGATCGACGGTCGCTGCCCGGTCGGCGGCGAAGGTCTCGTCGATGATCACCAGCGGGTCGGCCGGGTAGACCAGCGCCGAGATGTGCAGGTGCCCGCCCGGGACGTCGGTCGCGCCCAGGGCCAGCCGCAGGCGGTTGGACCTGTACATGCTTTCGTTGGACAGGTAGTTGCCGCCGCCACCGGACTGGGCCTGCGACCCGGGGGTCGGGCCGTTGTTGTGACACCGCACCGCGGCCGGGTCGGGGCGGGTGCCCGCCGGCCACTCGCACAGCCGGGGGTTCAGCGCCGTCGGCCACGGGCCGGTCCCGGCCGCGACCATCGCCGCCCAGGGCAGCGTCGTCTCGATGAACTCCGGCTGGGGCTGCGGCTGCGGCCAGCGGGGCGCCGGCGGCACCGGCTCGGCCACGCCCTCGTTGTTGTTGTCCGGCGAGCCGCCGCGCCAGGCGCCGGCCCACTGCTCGATGTTCATCAGGCCGCGGTTGCCCTGGCTGATGGTCATGATCAGGTCGGCGCGCTGCCGGGACCGGGCGGTCAGGTGCGGCCCGAAGGTGTCCTCGACGATGCCGGCGTCGAAGCCGCTCCACGTCACGGGCAGCGCCACGGCCTGCACCTGCACCCGGTGGCCGGCCACGGTGAAGCGCAGGCCGTCGAGCTGGAGTGCCGACGCCCCGGACGGGTTCGACCGGCGGATCTCCCCGTTCAGCTGGTACGGGTCGAACCCGCTGACCAGCACCCGCCGCACCCCGCGCGCGAAGTCGGTGGAGGAGACGCCGCGGGCCGCGTACTCGTAGGTCCGCAGCAGGCCGGCGCGCTGGGCGTCGGTGAGCGGGAACGCGGGCTGCCACTGCCGCAGGTCACGCGTGCCCATCAGCCGGGTCCAGTACAGCGGACGGTCGTCGTACCGGTCAATCGTGCCCATCCGCACCTTGCCCTGCGCCCGCAGCACCGCCGTGCGCCACAGCCGATCGCCCTCACGCCGCAGCACCCGCTGCGCGTCGGCGACCGACCGCGTCCGGCACAGCGAGCCCGTCAGAGCCCGCGCGTACGGCGTGAAACCACCCGCCTCGACCAGCTCGTAAGGCACCCGCGTCCCACCGGGCAGGGCCGGGGTCTCGATCCGGCCCTCCTCGTAGGTGACGGGGGCTGCGCGGTCGTAACACTCCGCGGGGCGAGCGGCCGTGGCGGCCTGG
Source organism: Actinoplanes sp. NPDC048967 (assembly GCF_040649415.1). Classification (NCBI taxonomy): domain Bacteria; kingdom Bacillati; phylum Actinomycetota; class Actinomycetes; order Micromonosporales; family Micromonosporaceae; genus Actinoplanes; species Actinoplanes sp. NPDC048967. Next base: position 177,283 of record NZ_JBEZFL010000001.1, on the reverse strand, counting down.
GGAACGGCCAGGAGCGCCGCGCTGACTGCGATCACGGTGACCAGACGCATCGGACCTGCCTTCACCAGAGGGCATCGACGTGGGTGACTATATCGTGAATCCGGGCGCGTCCCGGGTGAGAACGGACACCCGTTCCGCCCCCAGGGCTTGGGCCAGTGCGGCGGTCAGGCGAGCGATGTCGGCGGCCGCTCCCTCGTGCAGAGCCTCGGCCACGATGAGCGCGCTCGTGGTGTCCGCGGTGACGGCGGAGAGCCCGCTCTGCCGGTTGGTCCAGCGCCGGGCGTGGGCGTTGCCGGCGGTGTCGGCGAACGTCACCTCGCCGGGCATCGGGTGCTCCTTCTCGCCGCCGAAGGTCAGGTAGGTCTCGTCCCCGGTGGCGTGGCGCACCTCCAGGTCGCCGTCGATCCGGGCCACGTCCAGCGCGGCGACCGGGATCGCGAAGGCCGCGGACATCGCGTTGCCCACGTCGACCAGCGGATGCACGGCGGGCAGGTCACCATCGCGCCGCAGCCGGCGCAGCAGCGATTCGGAGGCGCAGCGGTACTGGGTGGCTCTGACGCCCAGCGCGGTGAACGCACGCCGCCACGCCTGGATCTCCGGGAACTGACCTTCAGGACCGGCCGCGAGCCGCTCGCGTGCGACCGCGAGCTGTCGCGCGACCACCTCGGCGGCGTGCGCGGGGGTGGGTACAGCCGGCACCAGCAGAGCGCCCGCAGCCAGAGCCGGGAACTTCCGCCAGATGTCGTCGTGATGCTGGAACCTCATGCGATCTCCCCGATGAGTGCGGGCACCGGCCGGCGACCCGTGAGCGGCCGGTCAGGACTTCCCTCACCGGTGGTGCGCAGGCCGATCGCCAGACCCAGGGCCACGACGGCGATGCCGGCCCAGACCAGCGGGCGGGGCGCCGGTCCGCCCAGGGCCATCCCGGCCAGGGCGGCGGCGATCGGGGCGATGCCGGTGAGCAGCCCGGCCCGCCCGGCGCCGAGCCGCGACACGCAGGCGTACCAGAGGACGAACGCCACCGCGGTCACCGCGACCGCCAGATACGCCCCGGCGGCCAGATCGCTCGCGGTCAGCCGGAGCGCCGCGGCCGGGCCCTCGTGCAGCACGCCCAGCACCGCCAGCATCACCGCCGCCAGCCAGGTGGCGTGCACGGACACCCCGACCGGGCCGTGCCGGCCCAGGACCGGCACCGCGAGCAGGGTGAACGCCGCCTCGCAGGCGAACGCGACCACCGCCCAGAGCAGCCCGGTCCCGTCGGTGCGTCCCATGCCCTGCACGAGCCCGGCGCCGACGGTCACCACGACCGCGCCGGCCAGGACCGCCGGCGCCGGGCCGCGTCCCTCCAGCAGCGGGCCGATCGCGGCGAGCAGCACCGGTACGCACGCGACGGCGACGCCCAGTACGGCGGGTTCGGCGTGCCGGGCACCCTGGACCAGCGCCACGTTGAAGATGACCAGGCCGGTCGCGGCGATGCCGGCCAGCCAGAGCCATTCGGTGCCGCGCGGGCGGACCGGCCGCCGGCGGCTCGACGCGGCGAAGCCGAGCAGCAGCAGGCAGGCCAGCGCGTACCGCAGGGCCTGGATGGTGAACAGCGGGGCGTCGGCGATCTCGGCGGAGACCGCGACGCTGCCGCCGACGCAGGACATGGCCGCGGACCCGGCGGCGAGGGGCAGGAAACGGGACACACGAACCATGCTCGACGCGAGTATGGTCCAGCAGGAAGGACCAATCTTCGGTTCGAGGAGTGGACCAAATCGACTTCCTGGAGCTGCATCCGGGCGCGGCGCCGGCCAAGGGCGTCACCGCATGGCTGGTCGACGCGCTGCGCGCCGCGATCAGCGAAGGTCGGCTGGCCGCCGGGGCCCGGCTACCGGCGACCAGGGCGCTGGCCGGTGATCTCGGGCTGTCCCGCGGGGTCGTCGTGGAGGCGTACCAGCGGCTGACCGACGAGGGACTGCTCAGCGGGCGCACCGGGGCCGGGACCGTGGTGACCGGGCTGGCGGCCCAGCCCCAGACGCAGAGCCGGCCCCGGGAGCCGTCCGCGATGCGGCTGCCGCTGCCGCCCTCACCCGGCGTCGACCTGGACCTCTCTCCCGGCGTACCGGATCTGTCGGCCTTTCCCCGGGCGGCCTGGCTGCGCGCCGAGCGGGCCGTGCTCGCGACCGCGACCAACGCCGACCTCGGCTACGGCGACCCGCGCGGCAATCCGCGGCTGCGCGGCGAGCTGGCCGGCTGGCTGGCGCGGACCCGCGGCGTGCAGACCGGCCCGGACGACCTCATCGTCGTCAGCGGCGTCGCCCAGGCCCTCGCGCTGCTGGCCCAGACCCTGCGGAGCCGCGGCGGCACCGAGGTGGCGGTCGAGGACCCCGGCTCCCGGGGCACCCGCGACGAGCTGGCCCACTGGGGGCTGCGCCCGGTGCCCGTCCCGGTCGACGACGAAGGGCTGCGGGTCGACCGGCTCGCCGCCACCGGGCTGGAGACCGTGCTGCTCACCCCGGCCCACCAGTTCCCGACCGGGGTGGTGCTGAGCCCGGCCCGGCGCCGCGCCCTGCTGGCCCGGCCCGGTCTGATCATCGAGGACGACTACGACGCCGAGCACCGCTACGACCGGGCGCCGGTCGCCGCGCTGCAGGCTTCGGCGCCCGACCGGGTCGCCTACACCGGCAGCGTCTCCAAATCCCTGGCCCCGGGCATGCGCCTGGGCTGGCTGATCGCGCCGCGCGCGCGGCACGCGGACCTGGTCACCGCCAAGCACGCCAGCGACCTGGGCAACCCGGCGCTGCCCCAGCTGATCTTCGCCCACCTGCTGGCCGGCGGCGACTACGAACGGCATCTGCGCACGGTCCGCCGCCGGCAGGTCCGCCGCCGCGACGCCCTGCTGCACGGCCTGCGCGAGCACGTGCCCCACGCGCGCGTCGAAGGCGTCGCCGCCGGGCTGCACCTGCTCATCACCCTGCCCGGGCCGGCCGACGACACCGAGCTGGCGCGCCGGCTCGAGCAGGACGGCGTGCGCGTCCACCCGCTCTCCTGGCACCGGCTGCTCGACGGGCCGCCGGGTCTGGTGCTGGGCTACGCCGCCCTGCCCCCGGACCGCCTGCTGGAGGCGGCCCGCCGGATGGGACGCGTGCTGGGCGCTCAGCGCGCCCGATAACGGGTACGGCTGCCGAAGGTCCGGTCCTCCAGCTCGACCCGGGCCAGCTGCGGGACCACAGCGGCCAGCTCGTCGAACACGTGCCGGGCGACCAGCTCGAATGTGGGCCGGAAGGCGAAGTGTGCCGTCCACACGCCGGTACCGAGCACCTGCGCCCAGCCGTCGAGCCGTTCGGCCAGCTCGTCGGTGTCGAAGAACCAGCCGCGTTCGGTGAGCTGGGCGTCGTCGAAGGCCACGGCGGCCCGCAGCACCACCTCGATGTCGGCGCCCGCTTCGAGCGGAGTCAGCCCACGGCGGTGCCGCACCGGCGACGGCAGGCCCTGCCGGGCCCGGAACGCCCGCTCGACCTCCACCTCGTAAGCCATCGCCGGCGCCGTCAGTCGAGCAGGCTGCTGTAGTCGGCGATGGTCAGCGGGGTGTCGGCCAGCGAACCGTCCGAGCGCGGCACCCACAGCGGCGCGCCGCCGGCCAGGAAGGACACCGTGCCCACGTCCGGCAGGCTGGTCAGCGTGCAGACGATCTGCCCGAACGCGAGCACCTCGTCGCTGCGTACCCCCGGCCCGGCGCGGTCGCCCAGGGTGACGGTGGCGCGCCGGCCGGCCAGGTCGACTCTCGTCACGGTCGTCGTGGTCAGCGCGCTGGACAGGCCGTCCTCGCTCTCCTCCGCGGTCGGGCCGGCCAGTAGGGCGTCGAGCTGCTGGGCCGGGGTCAGCGGCGCGGGCACCCGGCGCGGCACCCGGACGAGCCGGCCGTCCCGGATCAGGTAGAGCCGCAGCACCGTCGAGCCGGCCACCTGCGCCGCCGGGCTGCCGGACCGGTCCACCCGGCCCGGTGCGTCCAGGCTGCGCGGCTCGGCGTCCAGCGGCACCCCGCACCCGGCCACGGCCAGCACGATCAGCGTCAGCGTCCCCAGGATCCGGCCGCGTCTCATGGCCGGCACCCCGGCAGGTCGACCCGGAAGCGGGCGCCGCCGCCGGGCCGGTCCAGCACCGCGGCCGTCCCGCCGTGCGCGGCCGCGTGCTGGGCGACCAGGGCCAGACCCAGGCCCGCGCCACCCGAGTCGGCCCGGGCGCCCGCGGACCGGCCCCGGACGAACCGGTCGAAGATCAGCGGCTTGTCCTCCGGGCTGACCCCCGGCCCCTCGTCGTCGACGTCGATCCGGCCCACGTCACCGTCCAGGCGCAGGCTCACCGCGACCGGGCCACCGCCGTACGCGCGGGCGTTGTCCAGCAGGTTGCCGAGCAGCTGCCCGACCCGGCGCCGGTCCACGCTCCACCGGGACTCGCCGTCGGCCGCCACGATCGTCGCCGGCAACCGGCGTTCCCGGCACACCTGCCGGGCCAGATCCGCCACGTCCGTGGTGGTGCGGGCGGCCGGCCGGTCACTGCGGGACAGCTCCAGCAGGTCGTTGACCAGCTGCTGGAAGTGCGCGATCTCCTGGGTGACCAGGCCCGCGGCCGTGGCGGTGCGTTCGTCGAGGTGCTCGCGGCGGCGCTCCAGCACGCTCGCCGCCGCGGCGAGGGTCTGCAGCGGGGACCGCAGCTCGTGGCTGACGTCGGCGGCGAACCGGCGGTCGCGTTCCAGCCGGGCCGACAGCTCGTCGACCATGTGGTTGAACGACGTGGTGAGCCGGGCCAGGTCGGGTTCGGCCGCCGGGTCCAGCCGGTACTTCGAGGCGCCGCCGGCGATCTCCTGGGCGGCGTCGGCCACCCGGCGCAGCGGGCGCAGGACGTACCGGCTCGCGTACCAGCCGAGGCCGGCGCCCAGCACCGCCGTGCCCATCGCGACCAGGGTCAGCACGACCGTCAGCACGCTCAGGGTGTGCTCCAGCTCGCGCAGCGAGTCGACCTCGTAGAAGACGTCGCCGGGGGCGAGCGGCACCGCCACGACGATGCTGGCGTGCCCGCCGGTGCGGACCCGCTGCACCGAGGCGGTGCCCGCGGCCGCCTGCCGCTGCAGGGCCACCGGGATCGCGCCGGTGCTGCCCTCGTCGGCCTTGAGGGCGTACCACTCGCCCCGGCGTTGCAGCAGCGCCCGGCGGCTCTCGCCGGTGTCCAGCACGCGGAGCACGGCCGCGACGTCCGGGCGGGTGGTGGCACCCAGGCCGGCCCGGACCGCGGCGGCGTCGTCGTACGCGGCCCGCACGGCGGTGCGCTCCCGTTCCTTGATCAGCGACTGCCGGGCCACCTGGTACGACGCCAGGGCCATCGTCGCCGACAGGGCCAGCGCGCCCGCGGCGAAACCGGCGACCACCCGTGCCCGCAGCCCGGCGCGCCTCATCGCTGCAGCTTGTAGCCCAGGCCGCGGACGGTCACCAGGTGCCGCGGGGCGCCCTCGCCGTCCTCGATCTTCTGCCGCAGCCGGCCGACGTGCACATCCACCAGCCGCTCGTCACCACCGTCGTAGCCCCAGACGCGCTGCAGCAGCTGGTGGCGCGACAACACCCGGCCCGGATGCTCGGCCAGCTCGCACAGCAGCTGGAACTCCGTACGGGTGACGGCGACCGGGGTGCCGGCCAGCCGGACCTCACCGGCCTCGGGGGAGATCTCCAGGTCGCCGAAGCGCAGCACCGGGACCTCGTCGCCGGCCCCGGCCCGGGCCCGGCGGCGCAGTGCCCGCAGCCGGGCCGTCAGCTCCTTCACCGCGACCGGTTTGACCAGGTAGTCGTCGGCGCCGGCCTCCAGCGCGGCCACGATGTCGTGGGTGTCGTCGCGGGCGCTGATCACCACGATCGGCACGTCGTGGGCCCGGCGCAGGGTCCGGATGCACTCGAAGCCGTCGATGCCGGGCAGCATGAGATCGACCAGCACGGTGTCGGCGGGCTTGCGGCGTTGCGCGGCGATGCCCTCCTCGGCGGTCGGGGCGCCGGTGGCCTCGTAGCCCTCGTCCTCCAGCGCCAGCACCAGCGACAGCCGGATCCGGTCGTCGTCCTCGATCACCAGCACTGCTGACATGCCTTGCATCATCCCCGCCCGGCCGCGTGCCGCCAAAGAGCGCGGGCGGACGCGACCGGACTGTCACGCAACCGTCATACGGCTGCGGACCACCCGCCACACACCGGGTCGAACCTTGCACCTGTGAGCGGTGAGCACGCGACGCAGGAGACGACCGTGGTCGTCACCGAGGCGCTGGCCGGTGCGACGGTCGACCGGTGGCAGTCCCGGTTGCGGGACGCCGTGGCCGGGCGCCCGGCCCGGCTGATCGTCGACCTGCGGCACAGCCCGCGCATAGACGCGGCTGCCATCGTGGTGCTGCTGCAGGTGCACCGGGAGCTGATCCGCGCCGATGCCCGGCTGACGCTGCGCGCCCCGGGCGCGCGGGTCCGCCGGATGCTGGGTCTGGCCCGGGTGGACCACGTGCTCGAGGTCGAGGAGGCCCGATGACCGCACCCGAGGTGGAGCTGGACGTACGGCTGGACGCCGTGGTCGTGCACGTGCGGGCCGGGATGGACGCCACGGTGGCGCCGACGCTGCGGGAGAGCCTCACCGACGCTGTCGACCGGCATCCGCACGTGGTCGTGGACCTGACGGAGGTGCCGACCCTGGACGACGTCGGGCTCGGTCTGCTGGTCCGCGCGCACCGGCGGGCCCGGCGCCGGGACGGTCTCGTGGTCCTGGCCGGTCCGTCGCGGTTCGTCATCACCGTGCTGCACACGATGCACGTGGACGGGCTGTTCCCGATCTTCGACGACTGCCCGGCCGCCCTGGACTGGCTGCGTGCCGAGTTCCCCCGCTGACAGCCGCGGGCGCCGATAGGGGATGCCGCGGCCGCGGGCGCCGCCACTCGCGGGGGCACACGAGCGGCGCGGCCACGCGACCGCGTCATCCGGGCCCATGGTCGGGCACGCACATGGCGGTCCGCCCGCGGCCACATGACGGTTGTGTGACGGCTACGGTGGCAACCGTGCGATACGTGCAGGCGCCGCAGCGGTACGACGGGCCCGGCCCGGCGCTCTTCCTGGCCGGCGGCATCACGGACTGTCCCGACTGGCAGTCGCAGGCCGTGGCTTTGCTGCGCGACACGCCCGGGCTGACCGTCCTCGATCCCCGCCGCGCCACCTTCGACCTCGCCGACCCCGCGGCGGCCACCGAGCAGATCACCTGGGAGCACGCCCACCTGCACCGGGCCGACGTGGTGCTGTTCTGGTTCGCCCCGGGCGGCAGCGTCCAGCCCATCACCCTGTACGAGCTGGGCGTGCACGTCACCCGCGGGGTCCCGCTGGCGGTCGGGGCCGACCCGGGGTATCCGCGCCGGCACGACGTCGAGATGCAGCTCGCCCTGGCCCGCCCCGGCCTGCGGGTGCACGACACGCTGGCCGCCACGGTACGGGCGGCCGAAGTGCTCAGCTCGGCCGGCCGGTCGCCGATGAGCGGGGTCCACGAGGCGTAGGCGGATGCACTACGGTCGGTTGATCACGGTGTGGCGAAAGGAGCGCGGGTGACGGCCTCCGATCCGCAGCTGCAGGCCCTGCGGGCCCTGCACGCGGTGACCAAGCGCGTGCACGCCAGCCTCGACCTCACCCAGACCCTGGACGCCGTCGCGAGCGGGGTCGTCGAGGCGTCCGGCTTCGGCCTCGCCGCCGTCAACCTGGCCGAGGAGAACGGCGACTACACCACCGTGGCCGTGGCCGGCAGCGACGACCTGCGCCGGGAGCTGCTGGGCACCCGCGGTTCGGCGGAGAACTGGCGGGAGTTGTTCCGCCGCGCCGAACGCTGGGGCTCGCTGTACTTCGTCGACCACCGCAACGGCGTGCCCGAGTCGCTCTACGTCTGGGTCCCGGACATCGAGGCGACCGACGACCCGGAGCTGTGGCACCCGCTGGACTGCCTGTTCGCGCCGCTGATGGCGCCGTCCGGGGAATGGGTGGGGGTGCTCAGCGTCGACCTGCCCGACGACGGGCGCCGCCCGGACGCCCAGCAGCAGGAGATCCTGGCCTTCTTCGCCGAGCACGCCGCCATCGCCATCCAGCACGCCCGGCTGCACTCCCAGCTCGAGCGCAGCCAGGCCGAGGCGGAGTACGCGGCGACCCACGACAGCCTCACCGGGCTGGCCAACCGGGCCCTGCTCAAGACCAGCATCGACAGCCTGCCGGCCAAGGGTGCGCCGCAGGTCGGGGTGCTGGTGGTGGACCTGGACGGCTTCAAGAAGGTCAACGACGACGCCGGGCACGAGGCCGGCGACGAGGTGCTGCGGATCGTCGCCCAGCGCCTGCAGCACCACCTGCGCCCCGACGACGTGCTGGCCCGCACCGGCGGCGACGAGTTCGTCGCGGTGCTGACCGGCGACGACCTGAGCCGGGCCCTGCCGGAGGCCGCCCAGCGGCTGCGCGAGGCGATCCGCGAGCCGATCTGCGGCAGCACCGGCGTGCACCGCATCGGGGCCAGCGTCGGCTATGCGATCGGCCGGGCCGGTGAGGACTTCTCCCGGCTGGTGGCGGCCGCGGACGCGGAGATGTACAGGGAGAAGCGCCGGGCCAGTGCCCATGTCGCGTAGTCAGGACCACGCCGGGGCCGTCTCCAGGACTGTGAAGAACCTGGTCATCATCGGCGGCACGATGGGTGTCGGCAAGACCGCGACGTGTCGCGAATTGCAGAAGTGCCTTCCGCGGAACGTATTTCTCGACGGTGACTGGTGTTGGGACATGCATCCGTTCGTGGTCACGGAAGAGACCGTACGGATGGTGGAGAGCAATATCGCTCACCTGCTCACCGGGTTCCTCGACTGCTCGGAGTTCGACAACGTCATCTTCTGCTGGGTGCTTCACGAGCAGAGAATCCTGGACAATCTCCTGTCGAGGGTGAATCACGGCGGCTTCGCCATCCACACCTTTTCGCTCGTCAGCGATGAAGCGGCTCTGTCGGAAAGATTGAGCCGCGACATCGCAGCGGGAAAGCGGGATCCGGCAGTCATCGAGCGCAGCCTCGCCCGGTTGCCGTTGTACGGCGAGCTCGACACCGTCAAGATCGACGTAACTGATATCTCGGCAGCCGCCGCGGCAACTCGGATCAAGGATTTCCTGGCAGCCTGACCGCGCAATACCGCCGGTCAACGCCCCGGTCGCGTGACCCGCAGGTCGGCCGTGATGCGTTCGGCGGTGGCCAGCAGCGGCGGCAGCAGCTCGGCCCGCATCGCGGCCACCGAGGTACGGCTGGCGTGCACCGAGACGTTGACGGCGGCGGTGACCGCCCCGGACCGGTCGGCGACGGGCGCGGCCATCGCGCGCAGCCCCTCCTCGAGCTCCTGGTCCACGATGGCGTAACCCTGCTCGCGGACCCGCGCCAGCTCGTTCCGCAGCTCCGCGACCGACCCGACCGTCCGCGCGGTGAGCTGTTCCAGCCGTACCCGGGACAGATAGGCCTCGACCTGCTCAGCGGGAAGGTGCGCGATCAGCACCCGGCCCATCGAGGTCGCGTACGCCGGGAACCGGGTCCCCACGTTGATCGCCACGGTCATGATCCGCCGGGTCGGCACCCGGGCCACGTAGATCACGTCGTCACCGTCGAGCACCGACACCGACGACGACTCGTGCACCTCGGCGGAGAGCTGCTCCAGGTGCGGCTCGGCCACGTCGGGCAGGGACAGGCTGGACAGGAACGCGTACCCCAGCTCCAGCACCCGCGGCGTCAGCGAGAACAGCCGCCCGTCGGTGCGGACGTAGCCGAGGTCGGTCAGGGTGAGCAGGAAGCGCCGGGCCGCGGCCCGGGTGAGGTCGCAGATCCGGGCCACCTCGCTGAGCGTGAGCTCCCGGTGGTGGGCGTCGAACGCCCGGATGACGGCCAGCCCCCGTTCCAGGGACTGCACGAAGTGCGGCTCGCGCGCGTCGTCACTCATCGCTGCGACCACCGGGTCACGCCCCGGATCCGTCGTCGGCCAGCACGGCCTCGGCGATCTTGAAGGCGGCGTTGGCGGCGGGCACGCCCGCGTACACGGCGGTGTGCAGCAGCACCTCGGCGATCTCGTCCGGACTGAGCCCGTTGCGGCGGGCGGCCCGCACGTGCATCGCCAGCTCGTCATGACACTGCAGAGCGGTGAGCAGGGCGAGCGTCACACAGGACCGGGTACGCCGGTCCAGGCCCTCCCGGGTCCACACCTGCCCCCAGGCGGCCCGGGTGATGTACTCCTGGAACGGCGCGGTGAAGCCGGTGGTGGCCGCGACCGCTCGGTCGACGTGCGCATCACCGAGCACCTCGCGCCGCACGGCCATGCCGTCGGTGTAGTCGTCAGCCATCGAGCGCCTCCAGGATGAGTCGGTTCGCGGTCGCCGCCTGCTCGAAACTGGCCAGATGCGCCGCACCGGCGACGACCTCGAGCCGGGCACCCGGGATCGCGGCGGCGATGGCGGCACCGTGGGCGGGAGGGGTGGCCGGATCGTCGGCTCCCGCGACGACCAGCGTGGGGGCGGCGACACCGGGCAGGTCGGGCCGCAGGTCCATGTCCTCGATCGCTGCGCACGCGCCCGCGTACCCGATCGCCGGGGTGGCCGCGACCATGTCCCGCAGCCGCCGCACCTCGCCCGGATGGGCCGCCGCGTAGGCCGGGGTGACCCAGCGGGCGACGACCGCGTCGGCGACCGCGGCCGTGCCCCGGGCCCGGACCGTCGCGGCCCGCTCGGCCCAGGCGGCCGGCGGCCCGAGTCGGGCGGAGGTGCAGAAGAGCACCAGCCGGTCGACCCGCTCGGGCGCGTGCGCCGCGAGCCACATGGCGGTCATCCCGCCGAGCGACAGGCCGACGACCTGGGCCCGCGCGACCCCGAGCCGGTCCAGCAGGGCGAGCGCGTCCCGCCCGAGATCGGCCAGACCATACCGACCCGGGGGTACGGGGGAGCGACCGTGACCGCGCGCGTCGTACCGGATGAGCCGGAACCGTGCGCCGAGCGCGGACAGCTGCGGCTCCCACATGCTCAGATCCGCACCCAATGAGTTGATCATGAGGAGCGGGGGAGCGTCCGGCGGCCCGTCGACACGATGATGCACCGCGAGCGCGTTCATCGCCGGGCCGCCGCTGCGGTCTGCGGGCCGGCCCAGCGCCTCGATGTGCGGGTCCGCGTCGTCGCCGGGCCGCCGCTGCGGTCCGCGGCCCGGCCCGGCGCCGTGACGTGCGGTCATCGCCGGGCCGCTTTCAGGGCGCGGTCGATCAGGGCGTCGGCGCTGCCCAGGTAGGTCTCGGGCGCGAGCAGGGCGGCCAGGCGGTCCGGGTCCAGGTGGGCGGTGATCGCGGGGTCGGTGCCCAGGTCGCCGCGTTCGACGGCCGCGCGGACCACCGCGTGCGCCTCGGTGCCCAGAGCCGGCCGCAGGGCCGCGGCGACGCGTTCGGCCAGCAGGGCGCCGTGGGTGAGGTCCAGGTTGGCGCGCATCCGGGCGGCGTCCACCCGCAGGTCCGTCAGGGCCCGGCGCAGCTGATGGGCGGCCGATCCGGTCGAGGTGAGCAGCGCCCGCAGCGGCTGCCACTCGGCGTGCCAGTCTCCGGCGGCCCGCTGGTGCTCGTGCGCCATGGCGGCGAGCAGGGTGGCGACCAGTCCGGGCGCCTGGGCAGCCGATGCGGCGGCGCTGATCGCGGCGATCGGGTTGTGCTTGTGCGGCAGCGTCGACGAGCCGCCGCCGTCGCCACCCTCGGCCACCTCACCCACCTCGGTCTGGGCGAGCAGGACCAGATCCCGGGCGACCTTGGCGACCGCGCCGGCCGCGGCGCCGAGCGCCCCGGCCAGGTCGGCGATGCGGGTGCGCTCGGTGTGCCACGGCAGGTCCGGCTCCGCCAGCCCGACCTCGGCACTGAACGCGCCCAGCATCCGGACGCCGACGTCATCCGCCGCGACCTCGGCGAGGCCCGCCGTGGGTCCGGCATCGCCCGTCGCGGCCCGGGCCTCGTCGCCGGCCCCCGGCTTGCTGGGCCGGAATGCCGCGAGGGTGCCTGCGGCCCCGCCGAGCTGGGCGGCGAGCCGGTGCTCCCGGACCTCGATCAGCCGGCGCCGGGCATCGTCGAGGCCGGTCAGCCACCCGGCCGCGACCAGGCCGAACGTCGTCGGCAGCGCCTGTTGCAGCAGCGTCCGCCCGGCCGTCACCGTCCCCCGGTGCCGGTCGGCGAGCGCCGCGGTCAGCTCGGTCACCGCGGCCAGGTCGGCCAGCAGCAGCCCGAGCGCCCGCCGCGCGACCAGCATCGCCGCCGTGTCCACGATGTCCTGGCTGGTCGCGCCCCGGTGCACCAGCGGCGCCGCGTGCTCCGGGACCGCCGCCCGCAGGCGTTTGATCAGTGGCACGACCGGGTTGCCCGTACCGGTCGCCTCGGCGCCGAGCTCGCCCGGGTCCACCTCCAGACTCGCGCAGGCGGCCGTGACGGCCGCGGCGTCCTCGGCCGCGGCGATCCCGCACCGGGCGGCCGCCCGGGCCAGCGCGGCCTCGGCGTCGAGCATCGCCCGCACCCACGCCGCGTCGGCCACGGCCGCCCGCACGTCGCCGGCGGCCAGGACACCGTCGAACAGCCCGGCGGTGTCAGACGGTGAAGAAGACGGTCTCATCGGGCCCCTGCAGGGTGATGTCGAAGCGGTAGCCGTCCGGGGACCTGTCCGCGATCAGGGTGCCGCGCCGGTCGGCCGGGACGCGGGCCAGGACCGGGTCGGCCTCGTTGGCGGCCGGCTCGTCGGCGAAGTAGACGCGGGTGACGACCCGGTGCAGCAGGCCGCGGGCGAACACCGACATGTCCAGGTGCGGGGCCTGGTCCTGGACCACGCCCGGCTTGACCGTGCGGATCGCGTACCGTCCGTCGTCGTCGGTGGCGCAGCGGCCCAGGCCGCGGAAGCCGGGGGTGTGGAAGCGCCCCGAAGGGTCGCTCTGCCAGGTCTCCACCAGGGCATCCTTCACCACGTCGCCGCGGCCGTCGCGGATCTCGCCGCGCAACCACACGGCCCCGGGCGCGTCGGCCGCGACCACGTGCGGGCCCTCGTCCCAGGTGAGGCCGATCGACAGGTACGGCCCCACGGTCTGCGACGGCGTCGCGCTCGTGCTCATCGGGTCTCCATCGGCGTCGCGGCCGCCCCGCTGAGCACGATGTCGAAGCGGAAGCCCAGCGCCCACGACTCGACGGTGGCGTCCAGGTCGAAGCCGGCGACCAGCCGGTCGCGGGCGAACTCCGGCACCGAGTGGTAGATCGGGTCGTAGGCGAACAGCGGGTCGTCCGGGAAGTACATCTGGGTGACCAGGCGCTGGGTGAACGCCCGGCCGAACAGCGAGAAGTGGATGTGCGCGGGCCGCCACGCGTTCGGGTGGTTGCCCCACGGGTACGCGCCCGGCTTCACCGTCACGAAGCGGTAGTCGCCCCGCGCGTCGGTCATCGTGCGGCCCACGCCGGTGAAGTGCGGGTCCAGCGGTGCGTCGTGCCGGTCCCACTTGTGCCGGTAGCGGCCGGCCGCGTTGGCCTGCCACACCTCGACCAGGGTGTCCGGCACCGGCCGGCCGTCGGTGTCGCGGACCTGGCCGTGCACCACGATGCGCTGGCCCTGCGCCTCGCCGGTGCCGTCCAGGGTCAGGTCGGCGTCCGCGGCGGCCACCGGGCCCTCGCCCAGCACCGGCCCGGTCAGCTCGGTGAGCGTGTGCGGCAGCAGGATCGGCGCCTGGTGCGGGGCCCGCAGGATCGTCGACTTGTAGCCGGGGGACAGCAGCGGCGGGTGCGCGGTCATGGGTTCTCCTTCGCTCCGGTCAATGCGCGCAGGGCGGTCAGCTCGTCCTCGCTCGGCGGCTCGGTGCTGGTCAGGTGCTCGGCGACGCGCAGCTTCCAGCCGGTGGCCGCGACGGCCTGCTCGACGGTGACGCCGGGGTGCAGCCGGGTCAGGGTCAGCTCCCGGGTCCCCGGGTCCGGCTCCAGCACGCCCAGGTCGGTGATGACCAGCACCGGGCCGCGGCCGCGCAGGCCCAGCCGGGCCCGGTCGCCGGGGCCGCGGCCGTGCCCGACGGAGGTGACGAAGTCGACCCGGTCGACGAACGCCCGCGGGCTCTGCCGGACCACCACGATCACCTCGCCGCAGGAGGCCGCGATCTCCGGGGCCCCGCCCGCGCCGGGCAGCCGGACACCGGGGTCGGCGTAGTCGCTGCCGATGACCGTGGTGTTGATGTTGCCGTACCGGTCGATCTGGGCGGCGCCGAGGAAGCCGACGCCGATCCGGCCGGGCTGGAGCCAGTAGTTGAACATCTCCGGGACGCTGACCACCGCGTCGGCGGTCGCGGCGAGCACGCCGTCGCCGATGGACAGCGGCAGCCGGTCCGGCTTGGCCCCGATGGTGCCGGACTCGTAGACCAGGACCAGGTCCGGGGCATGGGTGCGGCGGGCCAGGTTGGCCGCCGTGCTGGGCAGGCCGATGCCGACGAAGCACCGGGTGTCGCCGCGCAGGACCCGGGCCGCCGCGACGGTCATCATCTCGTCCGCGGTCCAGCTCATGCCGTCACTCCCGTCAGCCACTGCGAGAACGCCTCCCGGTCCCGGCTGATCTTGTCCCAGGCCTGGTAGTAGTCGTTGTCGCGGTCGCTGTAGCCCATCGCGTACGAGGGATGCGCGCCGCCGGGCACGTGCGCGACCCGGGTGACCGCCCAGCCCGGCAGCACCACCGCGCCGGGCACCGGCGTCAGCTCGTCCACGATCTCCTCGACCGTGACCAGCGACCGGGCCGAGGCCAGCACGACCTCCTTGTGCACCCCGGTGATCCCCCAGAACTGCACGTTGCCGGCCCGGTCGGCCCGCTGGGCGTGCACGATGCCGACGTCCGGGTTCAGCGCCGGCACCGCGGTGAGCGTCTCGCCGGTGAACGGGCAGGTGATCGGGGCGATGGTGGCGGTGTGCTCCGGCAGGTCGGTGCCGAGGTAGCCGCGCAGCACGGCGAAGGGCAGACCGGAGGCGCCGGCGACGTACCGGTTGGCCATGCCCGCGTGGCTGTGCTCCTCGATCTCCAGCGGCGCCGGCCAGCCGTGCTGGACGGCGTCGCGGAAGCGGTGCAGCGAACCGACGCCGGGGTTGCCGGCCCAGGAGAACACCAGCTTGGCCGCGCAGCCGGCCCCGATGAGCTGGTCGTAGACGATGTCCGGGGTCATCCGGACCAGGGTCAGCCCGCGCCGGGCCTGCCGGATGATCTCGTGGCCGGCCGCCACCGGGATCAGGTGGGTGAAGCCCTCCAGCGCGACGGTGTCGCCGTCGTGCACCAGCTCGGCGATCGCGTCGGGGAGCGGGACGATGCGGGCGCTCACCGGGGGAGTCCCACGTAGTTCTCGGCGAGGGTGGTGGCGGCCGCGGTGGACCCGGTCACGTATTCCAGCTCGGCGAGCTGGACGCGATGGCCGAACTCGTCGTCGCCCTCGTGGCGGTGCAGCATCGTGGTCATCCAGTTGGAGAAGCGCTGCACCTGCCAGACCCGCTTGAGGCAGGTCCCGGAGTAGCTGTCGAGCAGCTCGTCGGTCCGTTCCCGGTAGTGCGCGGCGAGTGCCTCGGCCAGCACGCGTACGTCGGCGATGGCCAGGTTCATGCCCTTGGCGCCGGTCGGCGGGACGATGTGGGCCGCGTCGCCGGCCAGGAAGAGCCGGTCGTGGCGCATCGGCTCGACCGCGAAGCTGCGCATCCCGGTGATGCCGCGTTCCAGGATCTCGCCCTCCTTGAGCGGCAGGTCGAGGCGGGTGCGCAGTTCGTCCCAGATCCGGGTGTCGGGCCAGCCGGCGAGGTCGGTGTCCCGCGGCACCTGCAGGTAGAGCCGGACGATGTCCGGGGTGCGCATGCTGTGCAGGGCGAAGCCGCGTTCGTGGTAGGCGTAGACCAGCTCCTCGGCGGCGGCGGGGGAGCGGGCCAGGATGCCGAGCCACGCGTACGGGTGCTCGCGCTCGGCCGTCCGCAGCGCGCCGTCGGGCACGGCGAGGCGGGCCACCCCGTGCGAGCCGTCGCAGCCGGCCACGAAATCGCACTCCAGACGGTGCCGGACGCCGTTCTGCCGGTACTCCAGCACGGTGCCGTCGACGGCGGTGACCTCGGCCTCGAAGTGCAGCGGGAGGTCGTCGGCCAGCCGCGCGGCGATCAGATCCTTGACCACTTCCTGCTGGCCGTACACCGTGATGGTCTTCCCGGTGAGCGCCTCCAGATCGATCCGGTGGCTCTCGCCGCCGAAGCGCAGCACGATGCCGCGGTGCACCATGCCCTCACGGCGCATCCGCTGTCCCACGCCGAGCTCGTCGAGCAGCTGCGCAGTGCCGTGTTCGAGCACCCCCGCACGGACCCTGCTCTCCACATAGGATCGCGAGCGGCGTTCCAGGATCACCGCGTCGATCCCGGCCCGCTGCAGCAGCCGGGCGAGGACAAGTCCCGCCGGGCCCGCCCCGACTATGCCGACCTGCGTGCGCACGGCGACCTCCCGTTAATCGATGGTGATCGTTGACGTGAGGCAGACCACACCATACGTTCTTCATAAGAACGTACGTGCGGTGTGCGCACAAGGACAACCCACTGGAGGTCTGCAGAATGCGTCGGTTCATCACGGGGATGGCCGTGCTCGCCCTCGTCGGAGCCGGGGCGGGCTGCGGATCCTCTTCAGGCTCGGGTCCCGCCACCACCGACGGCGGGGTCGCGCAGGTCAAGGTCGGCGTCATCCCGATCGTCGACGTCGCGCCCATCTACCTGGGGCAGAAACAGGGATTCTTCCAGAACCGGAAGATCGAGCTGACCATGGAGAGCGGCCAGGGCGGCGCGGCGATCGTGCCCGGCGTGGTCAGCGGCCAGTTCCAGTTCGGCTTCAGCAACATCACCTCGCTGCTCATCGCCCAGACCAAGAACGTGCCGATCAAGGTGGTCAGCAACGGCGTGGCCTCCACCGGTACGGCCGGCCAGGACTTCGGTGGCGTCGCGGTGCGCAAGGACAGCCCGATCACCAAGCCGGCCGACCTGGCCGGCAAGAAGATCGCGGTCAACACGCTGAAGAACATCGGTGACACCACCGTGCGCGAGTCGGTGCGCAAGGCCGGCGGCGACCCGAGCGGGATCAGCTTCGTCGAGATGCCGTTCGCCAACATGCCGGCCGCGGTGGAGAACGGCCAGGTCGACGCCGCCTGGGTGGTGGAACCGTCGCTGTCGGCCGTGACCGCCGCCGGTGGCCGGGTGGTCGCCTGGAACTACGTCGACGCGGCGCCGGATCTGACCGTGGCGGCGTACTTCGCCTCCAGCAAGCTCATCGCCGACGACCCGGACCTGGTCAAGCGGTTCACCGAGGCGATGAACGAGTCGCTGGCCTACGCCGACGCGCACCCGGACGAGGTCCGCGAGATCCTCGGCTCCTACACCAAGATCGACCCGAAGGTCCGCGAGGCGCTGACCCTGCCGAAGTGGCCCACCGAGATCAACAAGGCGTCGGTCGAGACGCTGAGCAAGCTCGGCGCCCAGGACGGCATCTTCGGCTCGGCCACGCCCGACCTGGCCAAGATCCTGCCGTGACGGCGGTCGGGGCGGCGGCGCCGCGGACGGTGCCGGGGGGCCGGGCGGTGCTCGGCCTCTCCGGCCTGGCCGGGCTGCTCGTGCTGGTCGAGCTGCTGCCCCGCGCCGGGATCGTGTCGGACAGCTACCTGCCGCCGACCAGCCGGATCCTGGCCGCCCTGGCCGACGAGGCGGTCACCGGCGCGTTCTGGGTGGCGGTCGGGGACACCCTCACCGCGTGGGCGATCGGCCTGGCCGTCGCGGTCGTGGCCGGCGTCGCCGCGGGGGTGCTGATCGGCGCTGTGCCCCTGCTGCGCGCGGTCACCGCCTCCACGGTGGAGTTCCTCCGGCCCATCCCGTCGGTCGCGCTGATCCCCCTCGCGGTCCTGCTCTACGGCGCGGACCTGGGCTCGACCCTGCTGCTGGTGGTCTACGCGGCCTTCTGGCAGGTCCTGGTCCAGGTCCTGTACGGTGTCGCCGACGTCGACCCGGTCGCCGACGAGACCGCCCGCAGCTTCCGCTTCGGCGCCTGGGCCCGGATCCGCTACGTGCTCTGGCCGACCGCCCTGCCGTACGTCTTCACCGGCATCCGCCTCGCCGCCTCGGTCGCGCTGGTGCTCGCGGTCACGACCGAGCTGGTCATCGGCGCCCCCGGCCTCGGCGCGGTCATCGCGGTCGCCCAGACCTCGAACGCGATCCCCACCATGTACGCCCTCATCGTCGTCACCGGCCTGCTCGGCGTGGCCATCAACCTGGCCGCCCGCTACGCCGAACGCCACTTCCTCGCCTGGCACCAGTCCGTCCGCGGGGAGGCACCCTCATGATCAGACGCCTGCTGCTGGTCCTCGGCCTGCCGATCGTGCTCTTCCTGACCTGGTACGCGGCCAGCGCGAACAGCGAGAACTTCTACGCGCCCCCACTGCGCCGGATCCTCGCCGCGTTCGCCGACACCTGGACCCCCGAGCGGCTGCGCGCCGACGTGCTGCCCAGCCTGGCCCGCCTCGGCGCCGGTTACCTGCTGGCCGCGGTGATCGGCATCGCGGCCGGCGTCGCGATCGGCGCCAACCCCCGGTTGCGGGCGGCCGCCGAGCCGGTGCTGGAGTTCTTCCGGGCCGTGCCGCCGCCGGTGCTGGTCCCGGTCATCATGCTGTTCGCCGGCATCGGCAGCAGCATGAAGGTCATCGTGATCGTCTCCGGCTGCGTCTGGCCGGTGCTGCTCAACACGGTTGAGGGGGTCCGGGCCACCGACGGCGTGCTGTCCGACACCAGCCGCGCGTACGGGATCACCGGCGCGGCCCGGCTGCGTCACCTGCTGCTGCCTGCCGCGTCACCGCAGATCGTCGCGGGCCTGCGGCAGGCGCTGTCCATCGCGATCATCCTCATGGTGATCAGCGAGATGTTCGCCGCCAGCAACGGCCTGGGCTTCACCATCGTGCAGTTCCAGCGCAGCTTCGCCATCCCGGAGATGTGGAGCGGCATCATCCTGCTCGGGCTGCTCGGTTTCGGCCTGTCCGAGCTGTTCCGCCTGGCCGAGCGCCGCGCGCTGGCCTGGTACCACGGCCTGCGCGACGCCCAGCGGCGCTCGTGACGAAGGAGACGACGATGCTCGAGGTCAAGGGCCTGCGCAAGGTCTACCGGTCCGGCGGCCGCGAGGTGGAGGCGCTGCGCGACCTGACGTTCACCGTCGCCGCGGGCGAGCTGGTCTGCCTGGTCGGCCCGTCCGGCTGCGGCAAGACCACCCTGCTGCGCTGCGTCGCCGGGCTGCTCGACCCGACCTCCGGCGAGGTCACGGTGGGCGACCGGAGCGGCCTGGCGATCGTCTTCCAGGAGTACGGCCGCAGCCTGTTCCCGTGGATGACGGTGCGCGACAACGTCGACCTGCCCCTGCGGCAGAAGAAGGTCCCCAAGGCCCGCCGTAGGGAACTGGTCGCCGAGGCCCTGACCGCGGTCGGTCTGGACGGCACGGAGTCCGCGTACCCGTGGCAGTTGTCCGGTGGGATGCAGCAGCGGGTGGCGATCGCCCGGGCCGTGGCCTACGAACCGTCGATCCTGCTGATGGACGAGCCGTTCGCCGCGGTCGACGCGCAGACCCGGGCCGACCTGGAGGACCTGGTCCGCTCGCTGTGGCAGCGGCTGGGCATGACGATCCTGTTCGTCACGCACGACATCGACGAGGCGGTCTACCTGGGCCAGCGCGTGCTGATGCTGTCCGCGTCCCCGACGGTGGTGCAGGACGAGCTGACCGTGGACCTGCCGCCCGAGCGCGACCAGCTGCACACCCGGGCCGATCCGCGCTTCGTCACCCTGCGCACCCGGGTCTACTCCCAGATCCAGGCGGCTAAAACGGGTACTGCTTCGGGCGCTGCTGGAGAGTTATCCAACGCAGATCGGTGAACGCCTCGGCGCCGGCCCGGCCCCCGAAACGCCCGTAGCCGGAGTCGCCCATCCCGCCGAACGGCGCCGTCGGGTCGTCGTCCACGGACTGGTCGTTGACGTGGGCGATGCCGGTGCGCAGCCGCCGGGCGACGGCGAAACCCCGGTTGACGTCCTGGGTCAGCACTCCGGCGGTGAGCCCGTACGGGCTGTCGTTGGCGACCGCGATCGCCTGCTCCTCGTCGGCCACGGTCAGCACGGTGGCCACCGGCCCGAAGATCTCCTCGGTGTGGATGCGCATGTCCGGCGTCACGCCCGCGAGGACCGTCGCCGGGTAGTGCGCGCCGTCCGGCGTACCGCCGCCGCTGAGCACCCGGGCGCCGCCGGCGACCGCCTGATCGACCAGGCCGGCGACCCGCTCGGCCGCGCCGGCGTTGATCAGCGGCCCGATCACCGTGTGGGGGTCGGTGGGGTCCCCGGCGGGCAGCCCCTTGGCCTTCTCGGCCAGCCGGGCGGCGAACTCGTCCGCGAGGGACCGGTGCACGATGACCCGGTCCGCGGACATGCAGATCTGCCCGGAGTTCAGGTACGCCCCGAAGGCGACGGCGTTCACCGCGTACTCCAGGTCGGCGTCGTCGAGCACCAGCACCGAGTTCTTGCCGCCCAGCTCGAGCACCGCCGGGGTGAGATGCCGGGCGGCGAGCTCGCCGATGCGCCGGCCGACGCCGGTGGAACCGGTGAAGTTGACCCGGCGCACCCGGCGGTCCCCGATGAGGGTCTCGGCGACGACCGCCGCGTCGGCCCGGTCGTTGGTCAGCACGTTCAGCGCGCCCGGCGGCAGCCCGGCGTCGCGCAGGATGTCGGCCAGGAAAAGCGCACAGGCCAGCGGCGCGTCCTCACTGGCCTTGACCACGACGGTGTTCCCGACGGCCAGCGGCGCGGCGACCGCCCGGGCCCCCAGGATCAGCGGGGCGTTCCACGGCGCGAACGCGGCGACCACCCCGGCCGGCTGCCGGATGGCCAGCGACAGCGCGGTCGGGTCCGCACCGGCCAGCACCTCACCGACCGGGAGCGTGGTCAGGGCGCCCGCCTCACGGAACATGCTCGCGGCCAGCCCGACGTTGAACAGCGACCAGCCCAGCGTGCCGCCGGTCTCGGTGGCCATCAGCGCGGCGGCCTCGGTGGCGCGTTCCTCGAGCAGGTCACCGGCCCGGGTGAGGATCCGGCGCCGCTCGGTGGGGGCGGTGGTGGACCAGCCGGCGAAGGCGGCGTCAGCGGCGTCGACGGCCCGGGTGACATCGGCCGGTCCGGCCGCGGCGATCCGGGCGACGACGTCACCGGTGTGCGGGTTGAGATCCTCGGTGGTGCGCCCGTCCGCCGCGGCGACCTCGTCGCCACCGATCAGCAGGCTTCTGGACTGGGTCACGGGCCACCTCCGCGGGAGTGTTCGGTATGCGAACACATGTGCGCTCCGAAACGTGCCCGAAACGCTAGTGCGGCCGGGTGGGCTGGTCAACCGGTGGGCGCTCGCGCCCTCGTGGCCGGGGCCGGACCGGGGCGATGATGCGGGTCATGGTGCGCAGGCGGCGGGTACTGCCCCGGGCCGGAGCGCTCGCGTCGGGGGTGCTGCTGATCGCCGTGGCCGCGTTGTTCGCCGCCACGGGCGTCGCGTGTGGACTCAGCGGGGTCGGCAAGAGCGAACTCGCCCTCCAGTTCGCGCACCGCAACCGGGGGCGCTTCTCCTCGAACGGCTCTCCCGCGACGGCCACCTGGCCTCCCGCCGGCTCTCCCAGCAGGTCAAGCCCGACCGCGTCGTCTACACGATCACGCCTTGCAGGACGGTGGGGTCACGCTCGCGGCGGTACGCGCGACGCCCCGTTCGGCGCCACCGGACGTGGCCGACGCCGCGTCGTGACGCCGTCCCGCGCCTCAGCCGCCGCCCCCGGACGGCGGGCTGACCGGCGCGCCGGTGATGGCCGCCTCCTGCCGCAGGAGGAGATCCTGGATCGGCAGGTGGTCGTCGTTGCTGAGGACAACACCCACCCAGCCGGTGTCCGGGTAGATGCTCCAGTTGGCGCCGACCCCGCCGTCCGCGCCGCCGCGGCCGATCACCCACTGACCGTTGCTGATGCTGATGGGCATCGTGTATCCGTCGAACGACGTCGGATCCGGGCCGGGGAGCTTGGCCCCGGCGAACAGATCGGCGTACGGCCGGTCCAGCACCGTGCCGTCCCGTAGCGCTTCGGCGAAGCGGACCAGGTCCGGCGCGGTGGCGAAGCCGCCGCCCGAGGCGTGCCCGATGAAGCCGCGGCCCGGATTCCGGCCCTGGGTGAAGGGATCCACGCTGCCCTGGTCGAGGTTCCGCACGGCGTCCACGAGACTGCCGTCGGCCTGCGACATGTACGGGTGCGCGATGTGCTCGTCGGTGAGCCACTGCTCCCGGGTGTAGAACGCCGAGCCGGTCATGCCGCAGCGCCGGAAGACCCGCCGGTGCACGTAGTCCCAGAACGTCATGCCGGACACGGCCTCGACGATCAGCGCGGCCATGGCCAGGCCGACACCGCCGCCGGGCCGGTGGCCGTTGGACGCCGCGCCGGGCACCCCCACCAGCGTCGCCTGCCGCACCCACTGCTCGGCGTACTCGTGCACCTCCGGCCGGCTGTGGAAGACGCGTTGCCAGTCCGGCATCGGCGCGTCCAGCCCGGACGTACTGGTGAGCAGGTGATGGATGGTCACCTTCTCGGCGATCTCCCCGGAAAGGTCCCGCAGGTGCCGGCCCACCGGGTCGGACAGCGTCAACCGGCCCTGCTGCAGCAACTGCAGGACGGCCACCGCCAGGAAAGGCTGGCTGGCCGAGGAGAGGTTGAACGCGATGCCCTCGTGGTTGCGGATGCCCTTGGCCTTGTCGGCCATGCCGTAACTACGCGACAACACCGTCCGGCCCCGGTGCGCCAGCAGCACCACACCGGAGAACCTGCCGTCGGCGGCGAGCTTCGCCACGTACCGGTCGAAGGCTCCACCGGGCCGGGTGTCCGGCGGAATCCGGCCGCGCCCGGCCCTCGCGGGGTCGGCGCCGGCCACCACGCCGGCGGCGGCGAGCCCGCCGGAGGTGAGCAGTCGCCGCCGGCCGATGCCACCTGAGTTCGACAATGAAGCGTTGTGGTCCATGCCGCCACTGAAGACGAATGTCCGTTGCGGTGGCGTATGCGGATTTCGATACGCCGGCGATACAGCGGATCCCCGAAATTGTCGGTACCCCGGTGGATACTGCCCGGCATGGCGAGCTTCGAGGACCAGGACCTGACCGATGCCGAGTTCCGCGAGTGCGATCTGACCCGCGCCCGGCTGATCGGCGTGGTGATGCAGGACGCGGTGATCGACGGGCTGGTCACCAACCTGGTGGTCAACGGAGTCGAGGTGACGTCGTACGTCGAGGCCGAGCTGGACCGCCGGCATCCGGTGCGGCTGCTGCTGCGCTCAGCCGATCCGGCGGACCTGCTGCAGGCTGTCCGGCAGCTGCGGACCGGCTGGGCGCAGACCGTCGAGCGCCTGCGAGCGATGCCCGGCGGATCGGAGCACCGGCGCGTCGGCGGCGAGTGGTCGGCGGTGGAGACCCTGCGCCACCTGGTGTTCGTGCACGACTCGTGGTTCCGCCGCTGCTGTCTGGGATCGACCGAGCCGTTCACCGCGCTCGGGCTGGCGTCCGACTTCGTCCCGGACCAGGAGGAACAGGGCCTGGACCGGGCGGCGGCTCCCGGTCTCGACGAGGTGCTGGCCGTGCGCGAGGTGCAGGGAGCTGAGCTGGAGCGTTGGCTGTCGATGGTGACGGCCGAGGAGCTCTCGGGGCCCGCTCCGGTGCCGGCGGGCCCGGGCTGGCCGCCGTACGGCCTGGGAAAGTCGATGCTGGAGTGCGTGCAGGTGGCCCTGAACGAGGAGTGGGCGCACCACGGTTTCTGCGTACGCGACCTCGATCTCCTCGGCTCATGACCCTCGGCCCGCCCGATGGTGTCGCTCTGGCGTGACAGCGCGCGGGCTTGTTCACGGTGACAATGAAAGCATCGAGAACGCCGACCTGGGGAGACTCAAGTGAAGCCTCGTAGTCGTTCTTTCATGATCGCCGGCGCTGTATCGGGAGCTCTCGTCGGATTCGGGGCGGTGTTGTTCTCGCCGATCCTCCTGTTGCGAGCCAATCATCTGACGGCACAGGATTGGGGGACTCTGAGCAATGTCGGGCAAGCCTACGGGGGAGTATCGGCGATTCTCACCGCCCTGGCACTGATCGGTGTCGCCGCGTCGCTACTGGTGCAGCGCCAGCAAGCCGATATAGCCCGCACTCAGGCCATCAGGGCGTTTCAGCTGCAGATGCTGACCCTGTGCCTCGAGCGACCTGACACCTACTACCCGCTCATGGGGCACGAGGTCACGGGAACCGTCGAGGACGCACGACGGCAGATATTCGCGACCTACTTCCTCAATTACGTGCACGCCGGGTATTCCATCGACTTCTTCGACGAGAAGTCTCTCACCAGCGATGTGTTCCCACGGTTCTTCACATTCGACACAGGTCGTGAGTATTGGGAGACGATGCGACCACTCTGGGTCGCACGCTACTTCTCGAAGAAGTCGCGGAAGTATGTCGGCATGTTGGACGCATCGTACGAGCGTGCCGTGCTCGCTGGACCGCCCGTGCCGGCGACGCCCCCGCCGGCTTCGACGGATGACGGCGACAGGCCTGGAGCAAAAGTGCGGACCGCTCGGGGACTCCTCCTCCTCGGCGGCGGGTTGATAGCCGGAGCAGCCTTCGGAGCGTTGCGGGGTCGTCGGCTCACTCGGCAACGCTGACGACGTCCACGTCGCGTCGAGCACCCTGCTCCGGCGACCGGACTCCCGACCGCCCACGCGCGCGCGGAGCCCTCGTTCCCGGCGTGATCGGTCATGGCGTCCGAGGGACGCCGACGGATGGCCAGAAGCGCTCGATGTACTGCCCGTTTGAGACCTGCTTGCGCAGATCGTGGGCTTCCCCCGGGCGCGTGCCTCTAGTGTTCCCCTCTCCGGAGGATCTCCGGGGATGTCATTGCGCCCACCGTTCCACCTCGCGACGGCCGGTGCTTGCTGCAGATCTGAGGAGACGCCGTGTTACTCGTGCGGGACGAGGTCCTTCGCGCTCATCACATGAGCCTTGTGGAGTCTCATCTGCGAACCGTCAGAGCCGTCCACGCCGGTACGGACGACCTGAGCGCACTGCAGGCGCGGAAGCTGCTCGACACGCTCGCTGTCGCGGCTCACTCGAGGCTCTATGCGGAGTCGTTGCGGGACTGGCGGGACGACCGTACGCTCGCCGAGGCCCGCACGATGCCGGCTGATGTGGTGCTCACCAAGCTGTTGCCCAGCGTGCCGCTGCTCGACCGTGGGGAGTTGCGCGCCCGGTCTCGGGACGCGTTCACCCGGCCGGTGACCAGTTTCCTGCACTATTACGAATCCTCGGGCACGACCGGTGACCCGGTGGCCGCGCCGAAGGCCGTCGACGACCTGGCGGTCAACACCATGAACATCGGCGAGATGTGGGGCCGGATTCTCGACCCGTCGGATTCGGCGCTGTTCCTCATCAATGGTCCTTTCGCTCCTGCCGGCTACCAGTTCGAGAAGGTCCTGGAATACCTCGGGGTCGTGTCGATGCGGCTGTGGGTCGACAACGTCACCGGTGACTACACCCGGGTGCTCCGGCTGGCCGCGGACCTGCGGGCCAATGTGTACGTGGGTACGGCCTCGCGCCTGCTGGAGCTGGTGCATTTCGCGGTCCGCAACGGCACGCCGCCGCCGCGCTTCGACCGGCTGCTGCTGATGGCCGAGCAGACCGGCGACAGCCTGCTGCGGCACCTGGAACAGCTGACCGGAGCGACCGCGTACGTCGCCTCCTACGGCTCGTCCGAGACCGGTACCACGGCGGTGACCTGCGAGCGCGGACGCCTGCATCTGCAGTTGCAGAGCTACGTGCTGGAACTGCACGACGAACGGGGTACCCGGCTGGTGGACGGAGGGCCGGACCGCGGCGAACTGGTCGTCACCACCCTGGATCTGCCGGCCCGGCCGCTGGTGCGCTACCGGACCGGTGATCTGGTCGAGCTCACGGGCGAACCGTGCCCGTGCGGTCTCGCGCTGCCGGTGATGCGCACGCTCGGCCGGCGACAGGATGCGATCACGTTCGGCGGCGTGCACGTACGGCAGGAGGACTTCGAGGCGGAACTGTGGTCCGGCTCCGGGGCAGGGCCGACCGTCCTCGATTACATGCTGGTCGTCCGGGGCCACGAGGTCGTCTGCCTGGTCACCACCGACCAGCCACCGAGTGAGTCGTGGGTCGCCGCCGCGACCGATCGTCTCGGCTCGTCCTTCGCGGGGCGGCGCTTCGGGATCGGTGTCGTCGACGCGCTCCCACCACTGGCGACGATGGGTTCCTACGTCGGCTGGAAGCTGTCGCGGATGCTGGACCTGGACGACGCCCGGGCGTGGAGCGGGCTTCCGGCGCCGATCGAAGCGGCGCTGCGGGAGACCCTGCACCAGGTGGAGGCGTCCACCGGTCTGCGCCCGGCCCACCCCGGCGGCACGTTCACCGAATCGGAGAGGATCACCGATGGAAGCTGACCGGAGCCCGATGTCCGAGGCGGACAAGGCCCAGTTCGTGCTGGGTGTCTACTTCCGTACGCAGGCCGCGATCGAACGGTTCATGGGGGTGGACGGCCTGCCACAGTGGACCGAGCATGTCGCGAGCATCAACGCCGAAGCCGCCCGCCGGCGGGTGCCCGACGCCGCCGGCCAGGCTCGCGATCTGCTGACCGGCCTGGAGTCCATGCTCGAGGTCTACGGTTCGGACACCACCCGTACGGAGACACCCGACCGTTCCCGGCTCACCGTGCGCCGCTGTGGCATCTACGACTACCGGGAGCGTGCCCAGCAGCAGGGCGTACAGCTGACCCTCAAACGACCCTGCGAGTTCTGTGTCGACCTGCACCACCGGACCGCCGACCACCTCGGCGTCACGGTTGAGCACAAGCTCGGCGAGCGCAGCTGCGAATGGGTCTCCCACGTGCCGTCCGGCGACCAGGAGAGGTCGGCGTCGTGACGCAGAGCGACACACTGCCCCTGCCGTACCGGCGCGACGCCGGCTGCCCGTTCGATCCCGACCCGGAGATGCGCCGACTGCGTGCGCAGGAGCCGATCACCCGGATCACCATCAACGGTGGGGACGTCGTCTGGCTGGTCACCCGGTTCGACGACGGCCGGGACATCCTCGGCGACCGCCGGTTCAGCAGCGAGCTGACCCCGCTGGGGATCGTCCTGCCCGAGCCGGGCAACCGTACGCTGGCCGAGGAGTTGCAGGACCAGCAGCCCGGCACGTTCATCGAATGCGACCCACCGGAACACACCCGGCTGCGCCAGATGGTCGCCGGTGAGTTCAGCGCGCAACGAATGGCGCAACTGCGGCCCCGGATCGAGGCCGTCATCGAGCACCACCTCGATGCGATGGCGGCCGCCGGGCCGCCGGTCGATCTGGTCGAGGAGTTCGCGCTGCCGGTGCCGTCGACGGTGATCTGCGAGATGCTCGGCGTACCGGAGGATTTCGACTTCGACTTCGCCGGCCACACCCGGATCATGACCGACGTGATGTCCAGCCTGGAGACCCTGATCCCGGCCCGGAACGCGCTCCGTGCCGGGATGCTCGAACTCGTCGAGCACAACAGGAAGCAGCCCGGCGACAACGTGCTCGGCCGGATCATCCAGGAGCACGGTGCCTCCGTCACCGATCAGGAGCTCGTCGGTATCGGCAACCTGCTGCTGGTCGCCGGGCACGAGACGACCGCGAACATGCTCGGCATCGGCACCCTCGCCCTGCTGCGTCATCCCGACCAGCTGGCGTTGCTGCGCGACGATCCGCACATCGTCGAGCGCGCCGTCGACGAACTCGTCCGGTACGTCTCGATCCCCAACCACGGGGAGATCAGGACCGCCACCGCCGATGTGACGGTCAACGGAACCCTGATCAGAGACGGCGAGCAGGTGCTGGTGGCGATCCCGTCCGCCAACCGGGACGAATCGAGGTTCCCGGACCCCGATCGGCTCGACTTCACCCGCGAACCCCGCACCCACCTGGCCTACGGCCACGGCGTGCACTACTGCGTCGGCGTCCCGCTGGCCCGCCTGGAGATGCATTTGGCGTTCCCGGCCCTGCTGCGCAGATTCCCGCAGCTGCGGCTGGCGGTCCCCTTCGAGGACGTCTCGTACCGGCGATCCAACGTCACCTATGGCGTCCACTCGCTGCCGGTCGCCTGGTAGCGCAGGTCCCTTAACCGTTGCCCGGAGGCGATGAATGTCGAACATCACCGGAGTGCTGGCCCGGGTCGTGGTTCCCGACCTCGACGCGGCGATTCCCCTGTACCAGGCCCTTTCGGGTGCCCCGGAGGTGCAGCGGTTCGCCTTCGCCGGCGTGGAGCTGGCCGGCGTGGGCCCGTTCCTGCTGCTGTCCGGTCCGGACGCGGCCCGATACAACAATCGGGTGGCCACCCTGCTGGTCAACGATCTGGACCCGGTCATCCGCGCCATCACCGAGGCCGGCGGCGACATCCTGGACGGCCCCGACCCCGCCCCGAACGGCGCCCGGCTCATCGCGAGAAACCCGGACGGCGCGGTGTTCGAATACATCGAGACCGGGACACCCGCATAGGAGCAACGCCGGCTGGAGCAGGTCCAGGTGGAAGTGCGGTGGGTGGTCGTCCGTCCTCCGGGGGCCGACCATCCACCACTACCGCCCGCTGCACAGCAACACGCGATCATGGTGCATGCTCGGCCGCCATCTACGGGCGGTCCGGCCAATACAGGCCCTGCTTGAGCAGTGCCAGTTCTTCCAGCGGGAAGGGACGGCCGTCCCACAAGCCGCCGTACCCGGCTGCGGGATGCTCGTCGACGACGCCCTGGGCCATGCGGCAGGTGGCCTCGATGCAGGTAGACGTCTTCGGCCGCTCCGCCGAACAGGAACGTGTAGCCGTCGGGTATGCCGTAAACGCCAGCGATGGTGGACCTGGACCCGAGTTGCAGATCCAGCGCTGCGCGCAGGAGCTGGTCCAGGCTTTTGTCGAGGTAGGACGTACTGATCCTCAGCTCGAAGTCGTCTGCCGTCCAGGTGAACCTGGCCCAGGCGGAACTCGTGATGGTCCAGCTCATGCTTAAGCGCGCAACGGTCACCGAGACTGTCTACCGGACGCCACCACCTGCGGGCTCGGATGGCGGTTCTGTTCGAGGACGGCTCTGAGTCGCGACGGCGGATTGCCGCTCTTCACGACGGTAGTCGGCGATCCGTAACGAGGCTGCGTCGTATGGCCAGGGCCATGTTCCGGGCTGCCATTGGAGGCTCCGTACACAGGCCTCGTGAGTCAGCCGGCCCGCCAACCCGCCGGGTCGACGCCGCCGGGTACCGGCTCCTCGGGGTGGTAGGGCTGCCGGGTGAGGATGAACGTCCCCAGATCAAGGTGGCTGACTGCCCCGGAAGCGTCGCGTTGCACCCGCAGTCGCTCGCCGGCGAAGTAGCCGTTGAGCCCCTCCCAGCTGCCGTCGCCGGCAGGGCGCAGCCGGGTGCCGCGTCCGCCTCCGGACAACGAGGCCAGCTCCAGGAAGCCGTCGGCCAGCGGGCGCAACACGAACGGGGCCGGCCCCCAGTACCACGGTCCGGCGATCTCCAGAAGCTGCGGTTCGACCGAGGGCAGCGGACGCCACGGCGCCGGGATCCGTGGTTCCCGCTCGGCGACCGTGTGCAGCAGGTCAGCGGCCAGAGAACCGACGGCCAGGCCGGTGGTCACGTTGCCCAGTACGACCGCGCCCAGGGCGTCTTCGGGGCTGACCCATACGGTGGCGACGAAGCCCGGCATCGAGCCGGTGTGTCCGGCCAGCAGTCGGCGTTCGCGGCGCAGCAGCTGCATGCCGAGCCCGTACCCGTGGTCCCAGTCTGTCGCCTCCGGCGGACTCGCCGGGGTGCGCATCTGCGCGACGGTGTCCGGATGCAGCACCCGCTCGTCGCCGTCGAGGAGGAACGCGGCGAACCGGGCCAGGTCCGTCGCGGTCGACCACAGCTGCCCGGCCGGCGCCATCAGGCCGGTGTCCACGGCGGGCTCCGCCTGCAGCACATCGGCCCAGGGGTGCACCGCCCAGCCCGTGGCGTGCGGCGCGACCGGCAGCAGGGTGGTCCGGGTCATCCCGAGCGGTTCCAGCACCTCGCGTCGCAGGACCTCGCCCCACGCCTGACCGCGCACTCGCTCCACCAGCGCGCCGAGCAGGGCATAGCCGGGGTTGGAGTAGTGATGGCGCTGTCCGGCCGGATGCACCCTCGGATCGCTGCCCAGTACGTCGGCCAGCTCAGGGCGCAGCGTCCCCGGGGTTCGTTCCCACCATGGGCCGGGCGCTTCGGCGATCAACCCGGCGGTGTGCGCCAGCAAGGCACCGATGGTGGCCTCGCCCGCCACCGTGCCGGGCAGGTGCTCGGCCAACGGGTCGGTCAGCGCGAGCCGGCCCTCGTCGCGCAGGCGCAGCACCAGCACGGCCACGAATGTCTTGGTGATCGAGCCGATCCGGTACTGGATGTCCCCGTCCGGCACCCGGCCGTCCACCGTTCCCCACCCGTACACCCACACCGGCCGGCCGTCACGCACCACGGCGGCGACGACCGACGGCGCCCGTCCCTCCACCTGACCGGTGGCCAATCGGTGGACCAGCGCACGACGAGTATCCGGCAACAGCTCCGTCGGGATCGATGACATACCGCAAACCTAGCGGCGGCCCGTACGGCGGCGAAGAACGCTTGCTGCCAGAGTGGACCGGTGGATGCCGCGTACGTCTTGGTGCACAGCCTGTTGCTGGGTCCGCTGAGCTGGGCGCCGGTGGCGGCCAGGCTGGCCGCCTCGGGGGTGCCGACCGCAGTGCCCTCCCTGGTCGGCGTGACCGACGGGGACGACCCGCCGTTCTGGCCGCGCGTCACGGACACTGTCAACGCCGCCGTCGACCGGCTGCCCGCGGGCCGGCCGGTTGTGGTGGTCGCGCACAGCAACGCCGGCCTGCTGGTTCCGGTCATCGCGCACGCGGCCCGGCGCCCGGTTGCCGGCTGCCTGTTCGTCGACGCGAGACTGCCCGACCGCACCGGACCCTCGCCCGCCGCGAGCCCCGAGCGGCTGGCCCACCTCCGGGCCAAGGTCGCCACCGACGGCCGGCTGCCGCCGTGGACGACGTGGTGGGACGAGGACGACGTGGCCCGCTTGTTTCCCGACCGGGAGACGCGGACGGCGGTCTCGGCCGAGCAGCCCCGGCTGCCGCTGAGCTACTACGAGCAGCGGATCCCCGTGCCCGCCGGGTGGGACGACCGGCCGTGCGGCTACCTGCTGTTCGGGCCGCCCTATGACCTGATGGCCCGGGACGCCGGGGAACGCGGCTGGGCGGTGGACCGGCTCCCCGGTGACCACCTGCACCAGCTCGTCGATCCGGACGCGGTGGCCGCCCGCCTCGTCGCCCTGACCCGCGGGTGGCGCTGAGTCAGCCCTTCACCGCGCCCGCGGTCATGCCGGCCACGATCTGGCGGTTGAAGGCGGTGGGCCTGCGCTCCTGGTCCCCGTGACCGGGCCCTAGATGTTGAGCAGGTTCTCGATGCGGCGCAGGTGGTGGCGGGCCATCGCGAGGTTGGCCCGGGAGCGGTCCAGCGACAGGTAGAGGAACAGCCCGTGCCCGGAGCGCGCGGTCAGCGGCCGGATCAGGTGGTACTGGCTCTCCAGCGTGATCAGGATGTCCTCGATCTGTTCCTGGATGCCCAGCAGCTCCATCGCGCGCAGCTTGGACCGGACGACGTCGGTGTTGCCGGCCGCGGCCACGTTGAGGTCGAAGTCGCGGGTGCCGCCCGCGATACCCAGCGCCATGCCACTGGTGTGGTCGACCAGCGCGACACCGATGGCGCCGTCGATGGTCATGGCGTCCTTGAGGGCAATGTCCATCTCGGCCATGTCTTTGTCCTCCCGGGGTCGGGTGGGCGGAGTGCGAAGCTACCCACGCGTTCCATGGTGATCGGCGAAGACCGATCTCGATCGGACAGGGTGTGCGGCGCCGGTAACTGTCGGCTACCCGACACCCGGCGGTGCAGCACATCGACCACGGTGAGCGTCTGCCCGGCGAGGAGGTGGCTGATGAGCGCCGAAGGGGAGGACGCCGATGAGTTCGCGCGTACCCGGCTGGACTCGCTGCGCCGGTTCGCGTACCTCGTCTGCGGCAGCGCGGCCGAGGCCGACGACCTGGCCCAGGTCGCCGTCGTGGAGGTGTGGCGGCGCTGGGCCACGGTCCGTACCGACCCCGAGGCGTACGCCCGGCGCGTCATCGTGACCCGCAACGTCAGCCGGTGGCGGCGCTGGCGGCGGGAGGTGCCGTCCACCATCGCCGACCGCGACGGCGAGGATCCGGCCCACCGGCGGGTCACCGATCCGGCGCTGTGGGACGCGCTGCACGCGCTGGGCAAGCCGGAGCGGACCGTGGTCGTGCTGCACGTGCTGTTCCGGTACACGTTCGACGAGATCGCCGCGATGTCCGGCGAGCCGCGCGGCACGGTGTCCAGCCGCTACACCCGGGCACTGCGCGCGCTGCGGCAGCATCTGCGCGCCCGGGCGGACGCCGAGCCCGGCCACGACTGGATGCTGAGGATGACGCCATGACCATCGACGACGACATGCTCGCCCGGCGGCTCGCCGTCACGCTGGCCCAGGCCGCGACCGCGCTGCCCGGCGCCCCGGCCGACGCGGTCGGCACGGTCCGGCGGCGCTTCGCCCGCCGCCGGCGCCGCGTACGGGTGCTCACCGGCGCCGCGGCCGCCCTCGTCGCGCTGGCCACGGTGGTGGCGGTGGCCGGCCCGCGCCTCGGCCTGCGGACGACCCCGGCCACGCCGCACACCGGCATCATCCACCTGTGGACGCTGGGCACCGCCGACCGCAATCCCGGCCTGCGTGACCGCATCGGCGCCTTCAACGACCGCTCGGACGTGAGCGTGCAGCTGTCCACCTTCGGCAACGACGCCTACAAGCGGGTGATGGCCGGGCCGTGGCCGGACCCGGCACCGGACGTGTACGAGAACTGGGGCGGCGCGAGCCTCACCGAGCCGGTACGGGCCGGCCACGCCGCCGACCTCACCGACGCGGTCGCCGCGCACCCTGAGGTGGCCGACGTGCTGCTGCCCTGCGTCCTCGCCGGCGCCCGCGTCGACAACCTGCTCTACGGCCTGCCGATGACCGGGGTCCAGCCGGTCGTGCTCTTCTACAACAAGAGGGTGTTCGCCGACGCCGGCCTCGAGCCGCCGCGGACCTACGCCGAGCTGCTCACCGCGGTGGACACCTTCCGCGACCGGGACATCACGCCGATCGCGCTGGGCGGCAGCGAGCGATGGCCCGCGCTGATGTACCTCGCCTACCTCACCGACCGGATCGGCGGCGCGGGCGTCTTCGCCGACATCGCCGCCGGCCGACCGGGCGCCTGGCGGGACCCTGCGCTCAAGCAGGCGGCCACGCTGGTGCGGGACCTGGTGAACCGCGGGGCGTTCGGCCCGGCCGCGGACGTGACGGGCTACGAGTCCGGAGCCGCGTCCCGGGCGCTCGCGGCCGGCCAGGCCGCCATGCAGGTCATGGGCAGCTGGGAGTACGGCAACCAGCTGCGCGCCGACTCCGCGTTCGCGACCCGGGACCTGGGCTGGGTGCCGTTCCCGCGGGTGGCCGGCGGCATCGGTGATCCCGCCGCGCTCGTGGGCGTACCGGCCAACTACCTCACTGTCGACGCGCAGAGCCCGTACCGGACGGAGGCGGTGGACTTCCTGCTGCGGACCGTGACGTCGGACGCGTACCTGGACGGCCTGCTCGAGGCCGGCGAGGTGCCGGCGGTCCGCGACCTGGAACCGCGGCTGGCCGCCCACCCGCACGCCGACTTCGCCCGCTTCACCCACCGGCTGGCCGCCGACGCGCCCACCTTCACCCTCGTCTGGGACCAGGCCCTGCCCTCGGGCGTCGCCGGCGAACTCCTGGACCAGACCGAACGGCTCTTCCGGCTCGAGATCACCCCCGACCAGTTCGTGGCCGCCATGGCCGCGACCCGCTGACCACCACCACCACCACCGCTCACGGGAGGCACCTGTGCTGATTCCGCACGCCCGGATCGCCGCGGCGACCGGCGTCCTGCTCGCCCTGTCCCTGGCTCCGTCCCTGCCGGCGTACGGGTCACCGCCGGACGAGAACGCCGCCGCGCCGCCGACCGACTGCGCGGCGCAGGTCGGCTACCCGCACAACAAGGTGATGCCGGGCTACGCCGTGCCGGACCGCCGGCTGGGACGCGTCTGTGTGCCGTTCAGCCGGCTCACGCCCGCGCCGGCCGGCTACTCCGGCGACTACCGGGTGCGCGAGTTCTCGTTCGCGGCCGCGCAGCGCCGGCTCGACGAGTGCCGGGCGGCGCCACCCTGCTCGGCGCTGTCCGACGTGGCCGGCTACGAGCCCGGCCAGTTCCGGTCCACCGGCCTGGTCGACCCCACCGGGGCCATCGACCCGTTCGCGACCCGGGTCGACCTGGCCGACATCCGCCGGCCCGCGTACTTCAGCCGCGCGCCGTATGCCGAAGGCATCGCCGCCGCGGAGAAGAGCACGTCCACCGTCGAGTTCACCGTGCCCGCGGAACCGTACGAGGTGATCAACCGGGGTACCACCGAGCCGGTCCGGCTGCGCGGCTGGTACCTGCGCGGCACCGGCGTGAACGCGCCCGGCGGCCGGCGGGTCCGCGCGCTGGCCGTCCTGCTCGGCGGCCGGACCATCGAGACGACGGCCGTGCAGGACCCTGCCGACCCGCTCTACACCAAGGACGCCACGGGGGCGTACCTGGGCGTGAGCTACCCGTCGCGGGGCACGGAGAAGTGGGGTGCGCGGCAGTGGCGCGAGTACCTGCTCGCGCTGCACCGGGCCGGCTTCGACGTGCTGACCGTCGACAAGCGCGGGCACGGCATCTCCGGCGGCCTCAGCGCGGACAACACCCTGCAACAGGGCCTGGACATGCTGCGCATGGTGGACGCCCTGCAGGACGGCACCGGCCTGCGGGCGCTCGGTCCGGACGGCGCCAGCCGTACCGGCGCCGACGCGGCCCGCCGGATGCTCGGCGCCGGCCACCTGGCCCGCACCATGCCGATCCTGCTGGGCGGGGCCAGTCAGGGCGCGTACGCGACCCAGTGGGCGATGAACGCGAACCTGCACCGCTGGTGCGCGCTCGACACGCCGGGACAGCCCTGCTCCGAGCCGTGGGGACACCGCAACATCCGCGGCGCGCTCCTGCTCTCCGCCCAGTGGGGCTTTCCCTTCTTCGAACCGGGCGACCTCGTCTACGCCGCCGCGCAGGCCGAGGTGAACCACTTCATCTACGCACCCACCAGCGAACCTTTGGCGGGCCTGGGTGATTGGCCGGCCACCTTCATCGCCCAGGGCGCGTGGGACGAGTACCAGGGCCCGCTGGCGTCGTTCAGCGCGTACCGGCGGACCGGCGGCCGGGCGGAACTGGCGCTGGTCCGCGGTCCGCACTCGGAGAACGAACACGGGCCGGCCAACGTGGCCTACGTCCGGGAGCGGCTGGTGCGCTTCGCGGTGGCGACGGTGACCGGGGCGCCGGCCTCCGGGTCCCGGTTCGCGACGCTCCGGGACGCGCTCGCGGCGAGCCCGCCGACGTGGGAGCCGTCGACGGTGCCGACCGCGGTGCGGTAGGGGGATGAGGCGGGAGGGCGGGCATCCACTGCCGGCCCTCCCGCCGGGGTTCAGCCGCCGGCGGCGTCGCGGCGTTCGATCGATCCGGTCGGTCCGGCCGCCCAGCCGGCCGGCAGCCGCACCTCAGCGTGGGAGACGACGGTGCTCGCGCCGCCCATCTCGACGCCCCGCCGGAACGTCGCCGCGTCGAGCAGCACGTCGGCGTGGAAGGCGGTTCCTCGGAAGCCCGCCTCGGCCTGGAAGCCGGCCCCGGTGAAGAGGGCACCACTGAGGAAGGTCGCGTCGACGAACCACGCGTCGCCGTGGAACGCCGTGTCGGCGAACCAGGCGTCCCCTTCGAACACCGCGCCCCCGAAGACGGCGAAGCCGAGGAACTGCGCCTCGCCGAAGAAGGACTCGCCGCTGAACCGCGCCCCGATGAACTTGGCGTGCCGCGCGACGCACCGGTGGAAATTCCAGTCGTAGAGCACCGCACCGGTCAGATCGAGCTCGGTCACCCGCTTCTCGGCCGCGTCGAACTCGACCCCGATGGCGTTGGCCTCCAGGTGCCGCTGCCGGTGGAAGGCCAGCAGCAGAGCGGTCGCCGCGCCCGCCCCGCCGGCCGCGGTCAGGCCCGTCCGGATGGCTTCCACCCGGGCCGTCGCCCGGCCCGTGCCCGCCGGGATGGCCGCCGTCACCTCGAACAACCAGGCCGTGGTCACCCACATGGCCGCGATGACCGCGCACGCGCCGACGAGCATCCACCACGCCGAGATGGTGCCCATCGACCGGGCACCGGGTGGCATCTCGGGGGAGTAGTAGTACACCGGGCGCAGCCGGAACGAGGCCGCGAGGCAGGCGACGCCGATCAGCACCACCACCAGGCGAAGCCAGGAGGCGCGGCCGAGCAGGTCGAGCAGCACCCCGTCCCCCGCCATAATGGCGACCGACCAGATCCGAAGGGAAGTGACAGGTGGATGCACCAGGACGGGCGGGCACCGGGTTGCGGGTGAGTCTGCCGGACGACCGGCTCGCCGAGGCGCTGGGCGACGTCCCGGCCGGGGTGGACCTGCTGCGCTGGGACATGACCGGTCCGGCGCCGTGGAAGGACGTCGACCTGGTCGTGGTGCCGTACGTGCCGGGCAACGAGCACCTGCGCCGGCTGGCCGGGGTGCGGACCCGGCTCGTGCAGGCGCAGTATCTGGGCTACGACGGCGTGGCTGAGGCGTTGCCGCCGGGGCATGTCTACGCCAACGCCCGCGGGGTGCACGAGACCTCCACCGCCGAGCTGGCCCTCGCGCTCCTGCTCGCTGCCCAGCGGGGCATTCCTGACTACGTCCGGGCCGCCGGGCCGATCGCGCCCGACTGGTATCCGAGCCTGGCCGACCGGCGGGTGCTGGTGCTCGGCCAGGGCGGCGTCGGGCAGGCGGTCGAGGCCCGGCTGGCGCCGTTCGAGGTGGATCTCGTACGGGTCGCGCGTACCGCCCGCGAGGGTGTGCACGGCATCGCGGAGCTGCCGGAGCTGTTGCCCACCTGCGAGGCGGTCGTCGTCGGGGTGCCGCTGACCGAGGACACCGTGCATCTCGTGGACGCCGCGTTCCTCGCCGCGCTGCCCGACGGTGCGATCGTCGTCAACGTCGCGCGCGGCCGGGTGGCGGACACCGCCGCGATCCTGCGGGAGGCCCGGTCCGGGCGGCTGCGGTTCGCGCTCGACGTCACCGATCCGGAGCCGCTGCCGGCCGGTCATGAGCTGTTCCGGCTGCCGAACGTGCTGATCAGCCCGCACGCCGGGGGCATGTCCACTGCCATGCTGCCGCGGGTGGCGCGCCTGGTCCGGCGGCAGCTCGATCTGCTGCTGGCCGGGGCCGAGCCGGTCAATGTGGTGCTGCGGTCCTGAGGCCGGCCGCCGCCACCCGCCCGGAGGCTGATGACGGCGGCCGGGGGAGTCAGCGCCAGGTGTCGGTCCAGGTCGCCGTGCACGGTGACGTGGCGGCGGTGGTCCGCGTACGGTTCGGGTCGCTCTCCCAGACCACCGCCGACCCTTCCTTCTTGATGTACTTGTACTCCACCGCGGTGCTGCCCGGCAGCGACACCGTGGCCCGCCAGACCGGGTACGTCGCCGAGGACAGCGCGACCGCGTCGGCCGGGTTCCAGTTGCCCAGCGCCGCCGTGTTGCCGGTGACGAAGACGTTCTGGCCGAACGTGGTGCTGACGGTCGCCGCGAAGGTGGTCGCCGCTGTCGTGCAGCCCGCCGGCGGCGTGGTCGGCGTGCCGGTCCCGCTGGTCCGGGCGTTGGTGTGCAGCGCCAGCGCGGCGTTGGCGGCCACGGTCGCGGTGACCTGGCCGCTGCCGTTCACCGTGTACGCCGGCCCGGTGCACGAGCCGCCGGACGGGTCCCCGGCCATCACGTCGCAGTAGGTCCCGGCCGGCAGCGAGGTCTGGAAGGTCCGGGTCAGCGCCGAGCCGGAGCGGTTGAACGCCACGTAACCGGTGCTGCCGCGGCCGAACGCGATCTGGTTGGAGCCGTTGCTCCACCAGTTGGTGACGCCGGCGCCGGCGGCCGTGTTGCGCAGCGCGACCATGTTGGCCGTCGTGCGCCAGCGGTGCTCGCACTCCCAGCCGTTGCCGCAGCTCACCTGATTGGTGGTGCCGTTGCTGGCGGCGGGCGGGCCGGCGTCGGGGCCGGAGAACGTGAAGCTGGACATGACCTGCGGGACACCGTACGGCCAGGCGATCATGAAAGCCTCGGCGAGCGCGTACGCGGAACCGTTCTTGTAGGTCAGTTTGGCCCGGCCGTTGCGCTGGGTGTCGTGGTTGTCCACGAAGGCCACCGCGTCACCGGAGCCGAGCCGCATCGAGCTCGCCAGGTTGTTGAGGTTGGCCAGGTTGCCGTTGGCGAACGCGCCGCCCACCACGTCGCCGTAGCGGAACTCGGTCACGTCGCCGAAGCCGGCGTACTCCTCGGGTGCGGGCTCACCGGAGCCGCCCTCGATCACCTCGGAGAAGACGTACGGGTCGCCGGTGACCGGCGCGATGAACGCCGACATGTCGCCGGCCGGCATGTGCTTGGCCGCGTCCACGCGGAAACCGTCGACGCCCAGCCCGACCAGGTCGTCGAGGTACGCGGTGAGCTTGCCGCGCACGTACGAGGACTCGGTCTTGAGGTCGGACAGGTCGACCAGCTCACAGTTCTGCACCTCCCACTTGTCGCCGTAGTTGGCGATGTCGTCGTTGCCGTTGCGCCCGCAGTGGTGGAAGTCGTCGGTGCCGTAGGGCACCGCCGGGTACGCGTAGTGGCTGTAGCCGTTGCCGCCGCTGCCGGTGCCGGTGGACGCGCCGCCGGCCATGTGGTTGACGACCGCGTCGACGTAGATCTTGACGCCCGCGGCGTGGCAGGTCCGCACCATGTTCGCGAACGCGGTGCGGTCGCCGCGGCGGGTGGTGAGCTGATAGCTGACCGGCTGATAGTCCTGCCACCACGGATAGCCGCTGCCGGGCAGCACCACGTGCTCCTGGGGTGGCGAGACCTGAACGCCGCCGAAGCCCTTGGGGCCCAGCGTGGTCGTGCACTCGTTCGCGACCGAGGCCCACGGCCATTCGAAGAGGTGCACGATGACGTCCTTGGCGCCGGGCGAGGCGGTGGAGGCCTCGGCGTTGCCGGCGCTGCGGACGACGCCGACGGCCAGCAGGGCCGTGGCCAGGACGGCGGTCGTCGCGGCGGCGACAACCTGACGGGTACGCATGGAGACCTCCAGGGGACGCGAGGAGCGGTACGGCGGGGGACGGCACCGTGAAAACTCTTGCGCAAGTGCCGGAAAGTTATCAGGGTGTTTCCCGCCGGTAAAGCGACCGCTCTCGATACAAGCGCCCGGAATGCCAGGTTCCGGAGTGTTCTCCTTGCAGTAAGGAGTGTTGATCAAGCCGCCCGACGCCACGAAAGGGCAGGTGAGCGGCGTTCTCCCAGGTCGATGCCCTGGCAAGAACTTTCAAAGATCAACTTAACAAGCGTTACGCGGCGGTGGCGTCCACGCTCTCGGCGGCCCGGCCGGCCTTGTGGATCGCGGTCGAGCCGCGCACCACCAGCTCGGGGGAGAAGACGTACTCCGAGCGCGGCGCGCCGTGACCGTTGATCTCGTCGACGAGCTGGCGGATCGCCGCGTTGCCCATCGCCGCCACCGGCTGGCGCAGGGTGGTCAGCGGCGGATCGGTGAACGCGATCAGCGGCGAGTCGTCGAAACCGACCACCGACACGTCCCGGGGCACACTCAGGCCACGCCGGCGGGCCGCCCGGATGGCACCCAGCGCCATCAGGTCCGAACCGCACACGATGCCGGTCGCCCCCCGGCTGAGCAGTTGACCCGCCGCCACCTCGCCGCCCTCGACGCCGAACAGGGTCAGCGCCACCAGCTCCTCCAGCTCGCGGTCGCCGGCGCCCAGCTCACGGCGCATGGCGGCGCGGTAGCCGGCCAGCTTGCGCTGCACGTTGAGGAAGCGGTCCGGGCCCGAGACGAAACCGATCCGGGTGTGCCCGAGCGCGACCAGGTGGGAGACCGCCAGCTCGCCGGCCAGCCGGTCGTCGCAGGAGATGAACGGGGCGTCCAGGCCCTCGGCGTACCCGTTGATCAGCACGATGGGCAGCGGCCGCTGCACCAGGCGGCGGTAACGCTCGTGGTCGGCGGTGGTGTCGGCGTGCAGGCCCGAGACGAAGACGATGCCGGACACCTGGCGGTCGAGCAGCATCTCGACGTACTCGTCCTCGGTGACGCCGCCCGGCGTCTGGGTGCACAGCACCGGGGTGAAGCCGCTCTGCGACAGTGCCGACTCGATGGTCTGCGCGAAGGCCGGGAAGATCGGGTTCTCCAGCTCCGGCACGATCAGGCCGACCAGCCCCGCGCTGCGCTTGCGCAACCGCTCGGGCCGCTCGTAGCCCAGCACATCGAGGGCGGTCAGCACCGCCTGGCGGGTTTCGGTGGAGACGCCGGGCCGGTCGTTGAGGACCCGCGACACCGTCGCCTCGCTGACCTCGGCCTGGCGCGCGATGTCGGACAAACGTGCGCGCATGGGCGTCACTATAGAGCCGTCCGCGATGCGGGACGGCCGACTGACCGCGTCTGGAACTTCTTGCGGAGGCATTGCAAGGTCTTCCATTGTCGGTAATCCCTTGCTAACGTCCCCGCAACAGCCGAGCTGGGCCTATGGGGGCCTTGCTTCCGGTTCCCCCCTTTATGTCCGTGCCACCTCTTCGGGCGCTGTTCCGTGCCCGATAGGAGAAGATCATGCGCATCCGTACCGCGGGTGTCGTCACCGCTCTCACCCTGGCGCTCGCCGCCGCGGGCTGCAGCAGCGGCGGCGAACCCGAAACCCCTTCCTCCGCCGCACCCGCCGGCGCCGCCGGCAAACTGGTCATCTGGGGCGACGACAAGCGCGCCGCCGCGCTGAAGCCGTTCGCCGACAAGTTCGGCCAGGAGAACGGCGTCACCGTCGAGGTGCAGGCCATCTCCAAGGACCAGCAGACCACCTTCGTCACCGCGTCGCAGCAGGGCAGCGGGCCCGACGTGATGGTCGGCGCGCACGACTGGATCGGCAACCTCGTGCAGAACGGCGCGATCGACCCGGTGCAGCTGACCGCCGAGCAGCAGCAGGGCCTGGCCCCGAACGCGGTCAAGGCGGTCACCTTCAACGGCCAGGTCTACGGCGTGCCGTACGCGACCGAGAACCTGGCGCTGATCCGCAACACCGAGCTCGCGCCCGAGGCCCCGGCCACCATGGAGGATCTGGTCGCGCAGGCCAAGAAGCTGCGGTCCGGAAAGAAGGCGAGCGAGCTGCTCTGCCTCCAGGTGGGACAGAACGGCGACGCCTACCACGCGTACCCGCTGTTCAGCTCGGCCGGCGGCTACCTGTTCGGCACCGCGGCCAACGGCGACTACGACAAGAACGACCTCGGCATCGCCAAGCCCGAGTCGATCGCCGCCTTCCAGAAGATCCGGGCGCTCGGCGAGAAGGGTGACGGCGCCCTGAAGCGGTCGATCACCGTGGAGAACTCCATCGCCACCTTCACCGCGGGCAAGTGCGCGTACCTGGTCTCCGGGCCGTGGGCGGTCACCGACGTGAAGAAGGCCAAGATCGCGTACGACATCTCGGCCGTGCCCGGTTTCGCCGGCGCCGAGCCGGCCCGGCCGTTCCTGGGTGTGCAGTCGTTCTACGTCGCGGCCAAGGGCAAGAACAAGGCGCTGGCGCAGGAGTTCGTCACCAACTACGTCACCACACCCGAGCTGGCCGTGGCGCTCTACCAGGCCGAGCCCCGCCCGCCGGTGCTCACCGCGGCCTACGACCAGGTCAAGGGAGCCGACCCGGACCTGGCCAAGTTCGTCGAGGCCGGCAAGAACGCGGTGCCGCTGCCGGCGATCCCGGAGATGGCCTCGGTCTGGGACCCGTTCAGCAAGGCGGAGTCCGCAGTGGTCGGCGGCGCCGACCCCAAGACGGCTCTGACCGCCGCGGCCAAGACGATCTCGGGCCAGATCAAGTCATGACCGACTGCACCGAACCTCGCCCGGCGGGAGTCCCCGACGGCCGTGCCGGTGAGGGCCAGGAGGGCATGACGAAGGTGGCTCAGCAATGACTGCTCTTCTGGAGCGGGAGACCGCCCCGGCCGAGGCTTCGCGCCCCGGCCGGGGCGGCCTCGCCGGCCCCATCGTCAAGATCGCCCTGCTCGGGCTGGTCGCCGGGCTCGCCGTGTGGGCGGCCTTCCCGCTGATCGCCGAGCGGGCCTGGAACGGCCTGGCCGTGCTGCTGGCCGCCACGGCCGGACTGTTCTACCTGTACACGAGCCGCCGGCGGGTGCCCGCCAAGTACCTCGTGCCCGGCACCCTGTTCCTCATCGTCTTCCAGCTGTTCCCGGTGGCGTACACGGCCGCGACCGCCTTCACCAACTTCAGCGACGGGCACCGCGGCGACAAGCGGGAGGCCGTCGTGGCCATCCAGACCGCGTCGGTCACCCGGGTGCCGGGCTCCACCGAGTACGCGCTGACGGTCGCCACCACCGGCGACCCGGCGACCGGGCCGCTGACGTTCCTCGTGACCGACCCGGCCACCAAGGCTGTCTCGGCCGGCACCGCCGACGGGCTCAAGACGCTCCCGGCCGGTGACGTCACCGTCAGCGGCACCGGCCGGGTCACCGCCGCCGAGGGCTACACGCTGCTCAACGGCGGGCAGGCCAGTGCGCGCAGTCAGGAGATCACCGACCTGGCCGTGCCGACCGCGGGCGGGGCGGTCCGTTCGCAGGGACTGTCGCGGGCGTACGAGGGCAAGGCCGGGCGGGCGTACGACGCCGGCTGCGACTGCGTCCGGGACACGACCACCGGCCGGACCTGGACCGCGGACGACCAGGTGGGCGCGTTCGTGGCGGCCGACGGTGAGCGGCTGGCCCAGGGCTGGCGGGTCGGCGTCGGGCTGAGCAACTTCACCCGGCTCGTCACCGACTCGGCGATCGCCGGCCCGTTCGCCCGTACCCTGATCTGGAACCTGGTCTTCGCCCTGGCCTCCACCGGCGGGACCTTCGTGCTCGGCCTGGGCTGTGCTCTGGCCCTGCACTCGCCACGGGTCCGCGGCCGGGGCCTCTACCGCACGCTGCTGGTGCTGCCGTACGCGATGCCGTCGTTCGCGATGCTGCTGGTCTGGCGGGACATGTTCAACACCGACTTCGGGCTGATCAACAACCTGTTCGGGCTGGACGTGGACTGGTTCGGCGGGGCCGCGTCCGCCCGGATCGCGGTGATCCTGGTGCAGCTGTGGCTCGGCTACCCGTACATGTTCCTGGTCGCGACCGGCGCGTTGCAGGCCATCCCGCCCGAGCTGTCCGAGGCCTCCCGCATCGACGGCGCCTCGCCGTGGCAATCGCTCAAGCGGGTCACCCTGCCGCTGCTGCTGGTGGCGCTGACGCCGCTGCTGATCTCGTCGTTCGCGTTCAATTTCAACAATTTCAACGCGATCTACCTGACCACCGACGGCGCGCCGTTCCCGGCCGACAACCCGGCCAACGGCGCCACCGACCTGCTGATCACCTACACCTACCGGCTGGCGTTCGGCGGCTCCGGCGCCCAGTACGGCTTCGCCGCGGCGGTGTCCGTCTTCATCTTCGTGATCGTCGCGGTGATCTCCACGGTCAGCTTCCGCCGCACCCGCCGCCAGGA
Organism: Actinoplanes sp. NPDC048967; assembly: GCF_040649415.1. Classification (NCBI taxonomy): domain Bacteria; kingdom Bacillati; phylum Actinomycetota; class Actinomycetes; order Micromonosporales; family Micromonosporaceae; genus Actinoplanes; species Actinoplanes sp. NPDC048967. The sequence goes on along the minus strand of NZ_JBEZFL010000001.1, from coordinate 133,376 downwards.
AGAGGTCTACTCATGAGCAAGTGGCTGGCCCGGGTCGGATGGCGGCACGGGGTCGCCGTGCTGGCCGTGCTCTTCTCGCTGTTCCCGATCGTGTTCGTGGTGTCGGCGGCACTCAACCCGCTGGGCACGCTGTCGTCGACCGCGGCCGTGCCGACCGGGGCCTCGCTGGGCAACTTCGGCAACCTGCTGGCCGACACGGACTTCGCCCGCTGGTTCGGCAACTCCGTGCTGATCGCGGGGGTGTCGGCGCTGGCCTCGGTGTTCCTGTCGGCGCTGGCCGCGTACGCGTTCAGCCGGATGCGTTTCCGCGGCCGCCGGATCGGCCTGCTGGCCCTGCTGCTGATCCAGATGTTCCCGCAGTTCCTGGCGATCGTGGCGATCTTCCTGATGTTCTCCACCATCACCGACCTGTGGCCGGCCATCGGCTTCAACCAGGCCTGGGGCCTGATCCTGCTCTACCTGGGCGGGGCGCTGGGGGTGAACACCTGGCTGATGAAGGGCTTCTTCGACACGGTGCCGCGGGAGCTGGACGAGTCGGCCACGATGGACGGCGCGTCGCACGCCCAGACGTTCTTCCGGATCCTGCTGCCGCTGGTCGCCCCGATCCTGGCGGTGACCGGCCTGCTGGCCTTCATCGGCACGATCAACGAGTTCCTGATCGCCAACGTCTTCCTGACCGACACGGGCGCCAAGACCCTGTCGGTCGGCATGTACGGCCTGGTGGCAGGGGAGCGCAACAACAACTTCGGCATGTTCTGCGCGGGCACCCTGCTCACGGCGGTCCCGACGGTGCTGGTCTTCCAGTTCCTCCAGCGCTACATCGTCAACGGCCTCACCGCCGGGGCGGTCAAGGGCTGACCGGGCGGGTCACCTCGTCCCGGGCGGCGTCGAGGCCCGCTGCGGCCAGTGCTCCGGCGACCCCGTCGTCGAAGCGTTCGTAGCGGGCCACCCGGCCGTCGTCGACCCGGAACAGCGAACCGATCCGGAAACTGTCCTGCGGCTCGCCGGTGGCCGGGTCGTGCCAGGTGGCGTCCTGCTCGACCACGACGAGGCCGTCGCCGCCGCAGAACCAGCGCAGCGGTTGCGACGAGAAGCCCGAGCGGGCCAGCCACTCGCTCAGCACCGCGCGGGGAGCGCTGCCGCGCCCGCGGGGTCCCACGATGTCGACCTGCTCCTGGCTCAGGGACTCCACGCGGGCGCCGTCGCGGGCGTTGACGGCGGTCAGCCACTGCTCGACGACGCCGAGCGCGCCGCGGGTCCGGGTCGCATTCGTCATGCCGACAGGATAGGACCCGCGGCGGTCAGCGCACCCCGCTCATCAGCCGGCTGATCGGGCGGGCGGCCAGGGCCAGGGCGGCGCCGATCACGATCGCGACCAGACCGAGGATGCCGAAGTACGCGGTCTCGTGGTCCTCGCTGTAGTACTTCGCCAGGGTGCCCGAGGCCGCCGTGCCCAGCGCCACCGACAGGAAGAACAGCGCGACCATCTGGGTGTGGAACACCGCCGGCGCCAGCTTGGTCGACAGCGACAGCCCGACCGGGGACAGCAGCAGCTCGGCGACGGTGAAGACGAGCAGGATGCCGGCCAGCGCGAGCAGCGGGGCGCTGTTGGGGCCGCCGCCGGCCAGCGGCAGGAAGAGCAGGAACGCCACGCCCATGATCGCGGTGCCGGCGGCGAACTTGATCGGGGTCCCCGGCTGGCGCGGGCCGAGCCGGGTCCACAGAGCGGCGAAGACGCCGGACAGCACGATGATGAAGACCGGGTTGATCGACTGCACCCAGGACACCGGCATCTCCCAGCCGAACAGGTTTCGGTCGAGGCGCTGGTCGGAGTAGATCGTCACGACCGTGAACTGCTGCTGGTACAGCGACCAGAACACCGCGCTGGCGACGAACAGCGGGATGAACGCGTACACCCGGCGGCGCTCGACATCGGTGATCCGGCGGCTGCGCAGGATGACCACGAAGTAGGCGACCGCCGCGGCGGCGCTCAGCACGATGACCACGTTCGACAGCGCCGAGGCCCGCAGCACGCCGGTCAGGGCCAGCACCAGGACCAGCACCGCGGCCGCGGCGACGAGCAACGCCACCGGCAGGCGGCGCTGCGGCGGCAACGGATTGGGTACGTCCCGGGCGGCGCCGGTCAGCCGCTTGCGGCCCAGCGTGTACTGGATCAGCCCGATCGCCATGCCGACCGCGGCCAGCGCGAAGCCGGCGTGGAAGCCCCAGTTCTTCTGCAGCAGGCCGGTCAGCAGCGGGCCGACCAGGGCGCCGAGGTTGATGCCCAGGTAGAACAGGGAGAAGCCGGCGTCGCGGCGTTCGTCGTGCTCGTCGTACAGGCCGCCCACCAGCGACGTGGCGGTGGCCTTGACCCCGCCGCTGCCGATCGCGATGAGGATCAGTCCGACGGTGACGCCGGTCAGCCCGGGCAGCGCCGCGAGACTGATGTGCCCGGCCATCACCAGCACCGCGCTGAGGAACAGCACCCGTTCGGGCCCGAGCAGGCGGTCGGCCACCCACGCGCCGAGGATCGTGGCCAGGTAGACGGAACCGCCGTACGCGCCGACGATGCTCGTGGCGGTCTGCTCGGACAGGCCCAGCCCGCCGTCGGCCGCGGAGTAGTACAGGTAGATCAGCAGGATGCCCTGCATGCCGTAGAACGAGAACCGTTCCCACAGCTCGACCCCGAACAGGTTGGCCAGCACCGGCGGCTGACCGAAGAACGTACGCTCGCGCGGTGCCGTCTCCTGCGTCATGACCCTGTCGCTTACCGCATCCGGCGCCGCCGTAAACGACCGTGCCGGGCCCGGATCTTGCCCCGGGGCGCGCCGGTGACCAGGCTGGTGCCGTGACTACGTCGGGTGGGATGCGGGGACGCACGCAGTGGACACGGGGGCTCGGCGCGCCGCTGCGGGCGTTCCTGCGTACCGAATCGGGCAGTGCCGGGGTGCTCGTCGCGGCCATCGCCGCCGCGCTGATCTGGGCCAACCTCGACACCGCGTCGTACGACGCGGTGTGGCGCACCGATTTCTCGGTGCGCTTCGGTGCCATGGGCATCACCGAGGACCTGCGGACCTGGATCAACAGCGGGCTGATGACGCTGTTCTTCCTGGTGGTGGGTCTGGAGGCGCGGCGCGAGTTCGACCTCGGCGACCTGCGCGACCGACGGCGTTTCCTGCTGCCCAGCGCCGCCGGGCTGGTCGGGATGCTGATCCCGGTGCTGATCTACCTGGCCGTCACCCACGGCGGCCCGGGCGCGCACGGTTGGGGCATCGCGATGTCCACCGACACGGCGCTGGCGCTGGGCCTGCTCGCCCTGGTCGGCCGGGGGTGCCCGACTCGACCCGGGTCTTCCTGCTCACCGTCTTCGTGGTCGACGACCTGGTGGCGCTGCTGGTCATCGCGGTGGTCTACAGCGAGGACATCGCCATGATGCCGCTGCTGATCGCCGGCGCGGCCTTCGGGGTGTGGCTGCTGCTGCGCACGTTCGGCGTCCGCAGCGCCTTCAGCTACGCGGTCGTGGGCCTGGTGCTGTGGGCGGCGATGCTGGCCAGCGGCGTCGACCCGGTGGTGGCCGGACTGGCGATGGGCCTCACTGCGGTGGCCTACACCCCGGTACGGGAGAACCTCGAAGCCGCCAGCGGGCTCTTCAAGCTGTTCCGCGAGCAGCCGACGCCGGAGCTGGCCCGTACGGCCGCGCGCGGGCTGACTGAGACACTCTCGCCCAACGACCGCCTTCAGCGCGTCTACCATCCGTGGTCGAGCTACGTGATCGTGCCGCTGTTCGGGCTGGCCAACGCGGGCATCGCGATCGACGGCAGCTTCCTGAGCCGGGCCTTCACCTCACCGGTGACCTGGGGGGTCATCCTGGGCTACCTGATCGGCAAGCCGGTCGCGGTGGTCGGGGTGTCCGCGCTGCTCACGGCGGCGACCGGTGGCCGGGTACGCCCCACGGTCGGCTGGGCGGCGGTGCTGGGCAGCGGCACCATCGCCGGCATCGGCTTCACGGTGTCGCTGCTGATCGCGGCGCTGGCGTTCGAGGGCCCGGAGCTGGCCGAGGCGAAGATCGGCGTGCTGACCGCGGCGGCCGGCGCGTCGCTGATCACCTGGGCGGTCTTCCGGGCGACCCGGATGCTGGCCCCGCAACGCCGGGCCCGGGCCATGCTCGGCGACACCGAGGAACTGGTCGACCTGATCCCGGCCGTCGACCCCGAACGCGACCACGTCCGCGGACCGCAGGAGGCGTCGGTCACGGTCGTCGAGTACGGCGACTTCCAGTGCCCGTACTGCGGTCAGGCCGAACCGGCGGTCCGGGACCTGATCACCGACACGGACCTGCGCTACGTCTGGCGGCACCTGCCGCTGCCGGACGTCCATCCGCAGGCGCGGCTGGCCGCCGAAGCCGCGGAGGCGGCCGCCGGTCAGGGCAAGTTCTGGGAGTTCCACGACCTGCTGCTGGCCCACCAGGACCACCTCAAGATCATGGACCTGCTCCGGTACGCCGACCAGCTCGGCCTGGACACGAACCGGTTCCACGACGAGCTGATGGACCACCGGCACGCGCAACGGGTCGCCGACGACGTGGACTCGGCCGACCTGAGCGGGGTGTCCGGCACGCCGACGTTCTTCATCAACGGGAGCCGGCACTATGGGGCGTACGACATCGTGACGCTGAAGCAGGCGGTGAAGACCGCTCGAACCCGGGCGGGTCTCGCCCGGATTCCTCAAGCCGCCCACGAGGAGGGGACCGCGTGACAGCGGTCCGGCATCCCGCTTGCCCGCGTAGCGACCGCAGTTGAGCTTCTGGAAGAGGCGGCCTTCCTTTCAACCCAGTAACCTAGGATGCCTTACGCCGTGAGCGGACCGCCACGTCCCGCCCATCTGGGGCTTGCTCGACGGAGAGGTCGGCGACCGGCGCTTCAAAGGGTCGCGACGAGCTCCTTGACCAGGGCGACTGCCACCTCGGCCTGCTGAGCGGCATCCGGCCGGCCCGCCACCGCGTACAGACCCTCGATGACCAGCCAGACCCGATCGGCCAGTCCCGGCGACCCGCCCGCGACCCGCACCAGCTCATCAACCCGGGCCCGCGACGACGCCAGATACTCCCGAGCGACCCGCCCCGGCACGTCGTCCTCCGCCGGGAACTCGGTGAGGTAGTTGCGCATGGCGCATCCCCGGAACCCCGGTTCCCGCACCCGGTCCGCGATCTCGGCCACCAGGGCGACCACCGCCTCCCGCCCCTCACCGGCCGCCGCGAGGGCCCGCTCGGCCGACCGGTCCCGCTCCGCGCTCACCAGGGACAGATAGGCCGCCACCAGCTCGTTCTTACCCGGGAAGTGCGAGTACAGCAGGTTCTTGCCGCAGCCCGCCGCCGCGACGATCTGGGCCATGCCCACCGCCCGCACCCCCTGGCTGTAGAAGAGCGGGGCCACCGTCGAGACGATGCGGGCGCGGGTGCCGGGTGTTGCCGTGCGTGCCATGTGGCCAATGTAACGGACCGATCGGTCCGCCGAGCCTCTAGGATCGGACCGATCGGTCCGTCACTCGATGGGGAGGGCACGACATGCGCGACGCGGTCATCGTCGAAGCGGTACGCACACCCGTGGCCAAGGGCAAGCCCGGCGGCGCCTACGCGGAGATCCACCCGGTCGATCTGCACGCCCACGTCCTGCGCGCCGTCACCGCCCGGCTCGACGGCCTCGACCCGGCCGAGCTCGATGACGTCATCGGGGGCACGGTCGGTCAGATCGGCGAGCAGAGCACCAACAACACCCGGCTGGCCGTGCTCGCCGCCGGCTTCCCCGAGTCCGTGCCGGGCACCACCGTCGACCGGCAGTGCGGCAGCAGTCAGCAGGCGTTGAGCTTCGCCGCCCAGGGGGTGGTCGCGGGCGCCCACGACATCGTGGTGGCTTCCGGGGTCGAGTCGATGAGTCGCGTACCCATCGGCAGCTCCGCCCTGGTCGACGGTGCGCGGGCGTTCGTCGGGGGTCCCGCCGTCGCGGAGCGCTATCCCGGCGGGCTGATCCCGCAGGGGATCAGCGCCGAGCTGATCGCCCGGCGCTGGGGTCTGTCGCGCACGCAGCTAGACGAGTTCGCCGCGACCAGCCACCAGCGGGCGGCCGAGGCGTGGAAGCAGGGCTGGTTCACCGGCCAGGTCGCGCCGCTGGCCGGGCTGGAGACCGACGAGACGATCCGGCCCGGCACCACCGTGGAGACGCTGGCCGGGCTGCGGCCCGCGTTCGCCGACGAGCGCTGGGCCCCGCGCTTCGGCGATCTGGAGTGGAAGGTCACGGCCGGTAACTCCAGCCCGGTCAATGACGGTGCCGCCGCGCTGGTCGTCACCACCAGTGAGATCGCCCGGCAGCGGGGCTGGCGGCCGAGGGCTCGGGTGCACACCGCGACGGCCGTGGGCGACGACCCGATCATGATGCTGACCGGCGTCATCCCGGCAACCGACAAGGTGCTGGCCCGGGCCGGTCTCACCCTGGCCGACATCGACGCGTTCGAGGTCAACGAGGCGTTCTCGTCGGTGGTGCTGGCCTGGCTGGCCGAGACCGGCGCCGACCCGGCGAAGGTCAACGTCGACGGGGGCGCGATCGCCATCGGTCACCCGCTGGGCGCCAGCGGCGCCCGGCTGGCGACCACCCTGCTGGGCGTGCTGGAACGCACCGACGGACGCTACGGGCTGCAGACCATGTGCGAAGCCGGCGGTACGGCCAACGCCACCGTCATCGAGCGCCTGGTCTAGAGCGGTCGCACCGGGTGGAAGCCGAACGGCAGCTCCAGCCGGTGCGCCCGGAGCAGCTCCTCATCGGCCAGCAGCTCGGCGGTGGGGGCGTCGGCCACGATCCGGCCGTCGTCGAGGATCACCGAGCGCGGGCACAGCTGCAGCGCGTACGGCAGGTCGTGGGTCACCATCAGCACCGTCACCGGCAGCCGTTCGATGATCTCGGCCAGTTCCCGGCGGCTCGCCGGGTCCAGGTTGGACGAGGGCTCGTCCAGCACCAGCAGCTCGGGCCGCATCGCCAGCACGGTGGCCACGGCGACCCGGCGGCGCTGGCCGAACGACAGGTGCAGCGGCACCTGGTCGCGGTGGGCGGCCATGTCCACGGCTTCGAGGGCCTCGTCGACCCGGGCCTGCAGCTCGGCGCCGCGCAGTCCGAGGTTGGCCGGCCCGAAGGCGACGTCCTCGGCGACGGTCGGCATGAAGAGCTGGTCGTCGGGGTCCTGGAAGACGATGCCGACCCGGCGGCGGATCTCGGCCAGCCGGGCCCGGTCGCGTGCGTCCACCCGCAGCCCGCCGACGTCGACCGTGCCGGCGCCGCCGTGCAGGATGCCGTTGAGGTGCAGGACCAGGGTGGTCTTGCCGGCGCCGTTGGGCCCGAGCAGGGCCACCCGGTCCCCGGCGCCGACGCTGAGGTCGACACCGCGCAGCGCGACGCTGCCGTCAGGGTAGGCGTAGGTGAGGCCGGCGATCTCGAGGCTCACGCCAGCACCGCCGTAAGGGCGATGGCGGCGGCCGCGGCGGGCAGGACGGCCGAGGTCGCCCAGTCGGCGGTCGTCGCGCCGCCCGCCTCGGGCCGGGGGAGCCGTCCGTCGTAGCCGCGGGAGACCATCGCCAGATACACCCGCTCGCCGCGCTCGTACGCCCGCAGGAACAGTGCCCCCACGCCGACCGCGAACGCCTTGACCTGCCACAGGAAGCGGGGGTCGTAGCCGCGGGAGAGCCGGGCGATGCGCATCCGGCGCGCGTCGTCGGCCAGGATGTCCAGGTAGCGCAGCATGAACGTGGCGATCTGGGTGAACACCCGCGGGCAGTGCAGCCGGTCCAGGCCCAGGATCAGGTCACGCATGGTGGTGGTGGCCGCCAGCAGCAGCGAGGCGACCACGCCCAGGGTGCCCTTGGCGACGATGTTCCACGCGCCGTGGAGCCCGTCGACCGACAGCGACAGGCCGAGCCAGGTGATCCGCTCGCCGTGGCCCGCGAACGGCAGGGCGACGGCGAGCACGACGAACGGCAGCTCGATGGTGGCGCGCTTGGCCAGCCACGGCAGCGGCACCCGGGCCAGCGCCGCCACCACCGCGAGCAGCACGGCGTAACCGCCGAACGCGGCGAACTCGGTGCGCGGGGTGGCCACCACGACGATGGTGAACAGCAGCGTCGCGAGAATCTTCACCTCGGGGGCCAGGGCGTGCACCGGGCTGGGGCGGTCCAGGTGCAGCGGGTGGGCGTGGCCCGCGCCCATCAGACCTTCTCGGGGCTGCGCCGGCGCACGAGCCAGAAGGCGCCGCCGCCGATCGCGAACGTCACCAGCACGCCCAGCACCCCGGCCAGCCCGGTCGACAGGTACGGGTTGTCGATGCCACGGATGCCGTAGTCGGCCAGCGGGCTGTCGGCGAGCTGGTGGTCCTGCTCCCGCTGAAGCATGCAGGTGCCGCCGGTGATCTCGCCGTGGGAGTCGAAGGTGCAGCCCTCGCGGGCCGTCGCGTCCAGGCCGTCCGGGCTGCTGGAGGCGAAGTTGCTGACCACGCCGGCCAGCAGCAGGGCGACCAGCAGGCCGCCGGCCAGGAACCAGCCGAGTCGCCGGGTCATGCCTTACCTCCCGAGACAGTGGCGGGCGCCTCGGCGGGGGTGGCCGCCACCGGCGCCGGTGGGGTGCGGAAGCGGCGCAGCGCGTAGACCAGGTCCGGCCGGACCTTGGCCACGGTGGCCACGGTGGTCGCCGCGATCAGGCCCTCGCCGATGCCGATCAGCACGTGGGTGCCGGCCATCGTGCCGGAGACCCAGGGCAGGGAGAGCTGGGTGGTGCCGCCGAGCCAGTACTCGAACACGAAGCCCTGTGAGGCGGCCACCACGCCGACGATCGAGGCGATCAGCGCGGTCGCCCCGAGCCCGGACGGGGTCCTGGGCAGCACCCGCAGCAGGCCGGCGACCAGCAGATATCCGGCGGCGGTGCCGATGATCGCCATGTTGGTGATGTTGAGCCCGAGGGCGGTCAGGCCGCCGTCGGCGAACAGCAGGCACTGGATGATCAGGACGGTCGACACGCAGAGCGCGCCGACCCACGGTCCGACCAGGACGACGGCCAGGGTGCCGCCGAGCAGGTGACCCGAGACGCCGGGCAGCACCTGGAAGTTGAGCATCTGCACGGCGAAGATGAAGGCGGCGACGAGGCCGGCCATCGGGGCCAGCCGGTCGTCGAGGTCGGCCCGGGCCCGCCACACGCAGAACGCCAGGGCGAGGGCGGCGAAAGCGGCGAAGATCGCCGACACCGGGCCGTTCACGATCCCGTTGGCGATGTGCATCGTCTGGACGTCCATGGATCCCCCTCCGGCCGCGGGTGCGCCTCGATCAGCATATGGGTCACCGTGGCAGTTGCAAACTATTGGCAACAGCGTCCGCGCGGCTGCGACGGGGATCACTTCCGGGGCGGGGCCGCCGCGCTCAGAAAGCCCGCTTTGACCAGAGTCCGGCTGAGCGGCCGCGCCAGCTCCGCGAGCCGCGTCACGCCGTCGGCCCCGAGCACGCGGTACGCCGGAGCGGCCAGCCGGTCGGTGTCGGCCTCGATCCCGTCCCGCAGCGCCCGTCCCTGGTCACTGAGCTCCTCGCCGGAGATCAGGCCCCGTTCCCGCAGCGCGTTCTGCTCGTCCGCCCACTCCTCCCGGCTCCAGCCCCGGCTGGCCCGCAGGAACCGGCCGTTGGCCTGGCCCGACGCCGCGTGCAGAATGATCGACTGCAGCCCGCTGACCCCGGCCACCAGCAGCGCCGCCACGTGCGCGTCCCCACGGAACTCGCGCAGCAGCGTCTGGGCGTGCCACAGCACCAGGTGCGGCGCTTCCGGCCAGTCGAGGCCGGCGTGCGCGGCGAACAGCGGCCGTCCCGCGGCGTACGCGATCGCCGACTCCGCCGCCCGCCGGGCCAGCTCCGCCGCCTCGGCCACCTCGGGGCTCTGCACGACGTCGCCCAGGCCCCGGACCAGCGCCGCGTCGGCGGCGTCGAGCCGGGCCGCGACCGCGGCCGCCGGCGACACGATCTTCCAGGCCGCGGGCAGCGCGCGCGCCACCAGGCCGGGATGGAAGTTGTAGAACGTGGCCACCACCGGCCCGGGACCGACCGGGCCGAAGGCGGCGCCGCGGGAGGCGAAGTAGTCGACGCCGGCGGGCACGCCGAGCGCCGCGAAACGCTCCCGCACCTCCGGGGCGAAATAGATCATCGCGTGCAGCGGCTCGGCGAGCCGCCAGGCCTCACGGGCAAGAGCGGGCGTCACATCCATGCCCGTCATCCTGTCATTACCGGCTAGTAGGGTGCGACGGTCAGGGCCGACATGCCGGCGGCCGCGTCGACGTCGACCCGGTCGACCGCCGCGGCCCAGCTCGCCGGCGTGAAGGTCCGCCCGGCGGCCACCCCGGCATGCCGCTGCCCGTCGAGGGTGACCTGCCCGGCGCCCCGCCCGACCCGTACGCGGACCGGTGTCCGCTCGGCCGTGTGCACGTCGAAGAGGCTGACCCCACCGGACATCCGGACGCTCAGCGTGCCGTCCGGCCGCGGCAGCGTCAGGGCGATCCGGCCGGCGCCGCCGGTCAGATCCACCCCGCCGACCCGCCCGGCGCTGAGGTCGATCGTGGACACCTGGGCACCGCCGGCGATCCGCAGATCCCAGCGCACGGCGGCGTTGAGGGTGATGTCGACGGACTCCGCGTCGCCGTCGAGCCGCAACCGGACCCGGCCGGCCTGCTCGTCGGTGCGCGGCACCACGGCGCCGGCGTCCGGCGTGGTGATCCGGTAGAGGGCGTCGCCGAGTCCGGCGGCCCGCAGCGTGACCCGCTCGGCGCCGTCGATGAGGTCAAAACCGGCACTGGTACGCCCGTCGCGGGCGGCAGTGGCCAGGTGCGGGGCGGAGGGGGCGGCGGCCACCGGCGGGCTCCAGCCGGCGGGGGTGGTGCCGGGGTCACCGTCGCGGCTCAGGGCCACCACGGCGGCGCCGGTGAGCAGGAGGGCGGCGGCTGCGATTCCGGCACCGACCAGCCAGCCCCGGCCGGGCTGCGCCGGCTCTCCGCCGTCCACCGGATCACTACCGGCCTTGTCACCGGTCCGGTCAGGAGATCGCTCCCCGCCAGGCGCGGGTCTGCCGTCACCGGCATCGCCACCGGGCCGGCGGCCGTCGGCCCGCGCAGCGGAGAGGCCTGATTGGGCGGGTCTGTCTTCACCGGCATCGCCACCGGGCCGGCGGCCGTCGGCCCGCGCAGCGGAAAGGCCTGATTGGGCGGGGTTGCCCGGCCCGGACGAGCCGGCCGGGTGAGTGGCATCTGTCGGCCCGGCGAGGCCGGGTGGGCGGTCGGAGCCGGTCGGTCCGGCGGGGTCTGTGGCGCCCGCCGCGTCGGTGGGGTCACCCGGATGGATCGGGCCGGCTGGGTGGAGCGGCCCGGCCAGGAGGTCGTCCAAGCTGGCTTGTCCCGCGGCCGCGGGCTGCGGCGCCGGGCGGGCACCGCGTCGTTGCCGGGCCGGGATGCGCCGGGCCCGCGAAGACCTGGTCAGCGCGAGCGACAGGGCAGCGCCGGCCAAGGTGGGCGTCGAGGTCGCGGCGAGCATGGCTTCGGTGATGACCGGCAGCTCGACCGTCGGTTCCTCGCCGGCCAGCGGGGTGCCGGGCTCGGGCCAGTCCGGCGGCGGACGCTGCGGCGATCTGTCGGCGGAGCCGGCGTCGGGGATTCCGTGCACGGTGATACCTCCATGTCGGTGCCGCCCACCGGTACGGAATCCAGCGCGCCCCGGATCGGTTCCGCCCAAAAACTTGCGTGCCCCGCATCTTTGCGTGGCCCGCAACTTCGGCTACGGTGGTGGGCATGGGACTCCGTGAGCGCAAGAAGGCCGAGACCCGGGCCGCGCTCAGCTGGGCGGCCATCCGGCTCGTCGTCGAGCGGGGTTTCGACAACGTCAAGGTGGAGGACATCGCCGCCGCGGCCGGGGTGTCCCCGCGTACCTTCAACAACTATTTCGCCGGCAAGGGCGACGCCATCGTGTCGCGTCACCTCGACCGGCTGCGCCGCGCCGCCGATGACTTGCGGGCCCGGCCGGCCGGCGAGCCGCTGTGGACGGCCATCACCGCGGTCGCCCTGGCCCAGCTCGAGCCCGGTCCGGAGCTGGCCGCGCATCCGGTGGCCGATCAGGAGGCCTGGGCCGCCGGGGTGCGCACGATGATCGCCGAGCCGGCCCTGCAGGGTGACCTGCTGCGCGCCGGCGCGCTGGCCGAGGCGGAGGTCGCCGCGGCCGTCGCCGGGCGCACCGGCACCGACCTGAGCAAGGACATGTATCCGCACCTGGTGGCCTCCGTCGTGATGGCCGCGAACAACGTCGCCCAGGCCCACTCCCTGCGCGCCGGCCCGCACGTGTCGATGCCGGAGCTGCTGACCGAGGCCCTCGCCCGGATCGCCGCGGGCCTGCCCCCGCCCTGAGCGACCGCCACCTCGACATTCCAGCGTCAGCCCGCCGTTCGCCGGCGGGCCGGTGCCCCGTACCCGGAAGAGGGTTCACCATGATCGACGTCGTCATCGCCGGCGCCGGGCCGAACGGCCTCATGCTCGCCTGCGAGCTGGCCCTGGCCGGGGTCCGGCCGCTGGTCCTGGAGCGGCTGCCCGAGCCCACCACCGAGCAGCGCGCCAACGGCCTGGTCGGGCAGGTCATCCGCATGCTCGACCGGCGCGGCCTGTACGAGCGGCTCGCCGGCACCCCCGGTCCGCCCCGCCCGGCGCCCGGGTTCACCTTCGCCGCCTTCCCGCTGGACCTGCACGATCTGCCGGACAACCCGCTCTACACGATGCTGGTGCCGCAGCGGCGGATCGAGCAGATGCTGACCGGGCGGGCGGCCGAGCTCGGCGTGACGATCCACCGTGGTCACGAGGTCCTCGGCCTGACCCAGGACGAGCGGTCGGTGACGGTCGAGGTCGCCGGCCTGGCCCCGGTCGAGGCGGCCTACCTGGTCGGCGCGGACGGCGGGCACAGCGTGGTACGCAAGCTCGCCGGCATCGCGTTTCCCGGCGTGACCAGGGACGACACGGTGTCGCGGACGGCGCATGTCAGCGTGCCGGCGAGCATGGTCGACGCGCACGGTGCGCTGCACGTGCCGGGCTTCGGGGTGCTGCCACCGTTCCTGCACACCCGTACCGAGCAGGGTCTGATCGCCTGGGCGCCGATGCCCGGCCGTGCGCCGCTGGTCAGCGTGGGGGAGCGCTATCGGCCCGGCGACGACGTGGGCGACGGTGAGACCAGCATCGCCGAGCTGCGGGCGGCCGCGGGCCGGGTGCTCGGGGCCGACCTGCCGCTCGACGCCCCGGACGGACCCGGTCCGCACCTGCTGCGGCGGACGGTCGGTGGCAACACCCGGCTGGCGTCGGCGTACCGGGCCGGGCGGGTGCTGCTGGTCGGCGACGCGGCGCACGTGCATTCCGCCCTCGGTGGCCCCGGGCTCAACCTCGGCCTCCAGGACGCGATCAACCTGGGCTGGAAGCTCGCCGCCGAGGTGCTCGGCCACGCCCCGCCCGGGCTGCTGGACACGTACGAGTCGGAGCGGCGGCCCGTCGGCCGGCGGGTGACCATGCACACCCGGGCGCAGTCCGTCCTGGTCGGTCCCGGCGGTGAGGTGACCGCCCTGCGCGAGCTGGTCGGCGAGCTGCTGGCGTTGCCGCAGGGCCGCCGGCACATCGCCGAGCTGATCTCCGGGGCCGACATCCGCTACGACACCCCGGGAGTCGACGGTCCGCACGTCGGACGCTGGGCGCCGGACGTGCCGGGCCTGCGGGAACTGACCCGGTCCGCGCGCCCGCTGCTGCTCGACCCCACCGGCCGGCTGGACGTGGGCCCGTGGGCCGGCCGGGTCGACGTCGCTGCCGCCCCGGGCCTGCCGGCCGCGCTGCTGCTGCGCCCGGACTGCTACGTCGCCTGGGAGGGCACCACGGGCGACGGACTGCCCGAGGCCATGGCGGCGTGGTTCGGCCGGCCCTGACCGGCCCGGGTCAGTTGTCGGTGGGTGCCGCTAATCTGCCCTGATGGACGACCTGGCACAGCGGCTCGCGGAGTTGACGTTCGCGGGCCTCACCCAGGACGAGGTCACCGCCCGGATCATCGACGAGGTGGCGGCCTGGGGCCTGGCCCAGGGCTGGCGCGTCTACCGGCGCGCGCCCAGCGTGGTCCGGCTGCCGCCGCCGATGGACAAGCAGCATTCGGTGCTCGACGTGGCCCTGGCCCGCCCGGCCGCGCCGCCGATCGTCGTCGAGGTCGACCACACCGACCGCAAGCGGACGGTGGAGAAGCTGCTCGCCGAGGCTGCGGAGGGGCGCGTGGCGGTTTGGGTTCGTTGGGGGCCGGGCCGGTTCGCCGAGCCGCCGCCCCCGATCCGGCTGGTCACGCTGCCGGTGACCCGCAGCCGGGGCCGATATTCGCGGACGACCGCGCCGGATCGGCCGGCGCCGAGCCATTCGGTGGCCCCCGCGGTCCCGGGCGAGGCAGCCGAGCTTCCCCTTCCGGTCCCGGGCGAGGCAGCCGGGCTTCCCCTTCCGGAGCCGGGCGAGGCGGCTGGGCTTCCCCGGCCAGCGGTGGCGGAGCTGCCATCGCCGGAGCCGGCCACGGCGGCTGAGCTTCCCCTGCCCGGGCCGGGCGAGCGGGCGTTGTGACCGGTGGCGGGGCGGCGTACCGTCCGAGGTGGAGCCCGTCACCCGGAGGTGGTCGGCATGCGCTCTGCCGTACTCGGTCTGGTGACCCTGCTGTTTCCCGTTCCCGGCCCCCGCATCGCTCATCGGCGCGGGCGGCTGGCGGTCTGCGGTGAGGAGAGCTGTCAGTGGCGCAGCTTCGTGCACGACCTCACGCCCACCACGACCTGCCGGCGCCATCCCGGCCGCACCGACTACGTGCCGGACGGGACCAAGCTGCGGGTGCGCTGCTTCCATGAGGGCTGTCTGCAGACCTCGGTGCCGGTGACGTACTGGCACGACATGCACACCGCGCAGAACTTCTGCTGCCCGACCCACCTCGTCCGGGTCTGAGCACCTCCGCTCAGCGTGCCCGGGCGGTGCGGCCCTTGAGGTGGCGGCCCATGGCGCGGGCGATCTCCCGGTTGGCGTCGCGTTCGGCGAGGGCCTGGCGCTTGTCGTACTCGCGCTTGCCGCGGGCCAGGGCCAGCTCGACCTTGGCCCAGCCCTCGTTGAAGTACAGCGACAGCGGCACCAGCGTGTTGCCCGGCTCGCGGAGCTTGTCGAGGATCCGGTCGATCTCGATGCGGTGCAACAGCAGCTTGCGCGTACGGCGCGGCGCATGGTTGGTCCAGGAGCCGAAGCCGTACTCGGCGATGTGCAGGTTGTAGAGCATGAGCTCGCCCTCGTGTTCCTGGGCGAACGCGTCGACGATCGACGCGTACCCGGCGCGCAGCGATTTCACCTCGGTGCCGGCCAGCACCAGGCCCGCCTCGTACGTCTTGAGGACCGCGTAGTCGTGTCGCGCCTTCTTGTTCGTCGCGATGACCTTGCGTCCGGTCTCCCTGGCCGTGGCCGCCCCCTCGCTGTCGCCGGACCGCTGCTGTGGCCTTCATCCTCGCAAACGTCCCGGCCCGCCACCGCCCCGGCCGGGCGGCTCAGCTCAGCCGGTCGCCGTCGACCAGCTCGATGCCGCGCGGCAGCACCAGCCCGGCGGCGGCCAGGTCACGCAGCAGCCGGCTGAGCGTGGCCGGCCGCAGGCCGGTGTGCCCCGGGGCGTCCGGCGCCGGGACGTCGAGCGCGCGGGCCGCGTCCAGGGCGCTGTCGGTGATGGCGGCCTCGAGTGCCCTCAGCCGCCGGGCCCGCAGGGCCACGTCGGGGGAGTGCAGCAGGGCGTCGTGTTGGTGCAGGAGGCGGTGCAGGTTCGCCACGACCTGTTCGATCGGCGGGGCCGGCGGGCCCGGGTCCGACTCCGGGTGCACCCGGAGCCACGCCGCGCGCACGACCCGGGGCAGGTAGATGATCGCGCCGAAGGCCAGTGTCGGCGACAGCAGGATCAGCACGATCTGCGTGATCTGCCCGGCCCGCCCGATGTCCATGCCCTGCCCGATGTCCGTGCTCAGCGTCCCGTGGCTCCCGCGAAGTCAGATTCGTAGCTTCCGCGCGCCCGCGTCGCAGTGTCAAGGGCCGGGCCCGGCCCGGCGTGACCCCTTGTCACCATCTGCACGCGCCTGTCGCCGCCGTCTCCGCGGGCCGAGCGGAGTTAGATGGACCGGGTACGGGGTGGCACGGCGAGCACGCACGAGAGGCAGGCACCGATGATCTTCATTACCGCGAAATTCCTGATCAAGCCGGAGGACGCCGACAACTGGCCGCGGATCGCGGCCGCCTTCACCGCCGCGACCCGCGCCGAGCCCGGCTGCCTGTGGTTCGACTGGTCCCGCAGCCTCGACAACCCCGCCGAGTACGTACTGGTGGAAGCCTTCCGCGACGGCGAGGCGGGAGCGGCGCACGTCGGTTCGGCCCACTTCGAGCAGGCCCGGCGGGACCTGCCGCCGCACCTGGCCGCAACCCCGAAGATCGTCAGTCAGACAGTCGACCAGGACGACTGGTCGGAGCTGGGCGAGATGGCCGTGCCCGGCGAGTGAACGCCGGGCGGCCCCGGACCTCCGCCCGGTCCGGGGCCGCCGCTCCGGGGCCGGCCCGGCCGGCTCAGGAGATGGCCGCCAGCAGGGCCGGGTACCAGCGGTCGGCGATCTTGCGGTTGCCGTTGTCGTTGGGGTGCACGCCGTCCGGGGTGTCGGTCGCCGTGTTGAAGCCGGTCCACTGGTCGACCACTGTGACCGGCGAGGCCGCGGTGCTGGTCGCGGCCGCCCAGGCCGGGATCGCCGCGTTGAAGTCGATCACCCGCTGGGTGCACTCGGCGCAGTTGCCCGGGGTCATCGGCAGGATCTGCGCCACCAGGATCTTCATCGCCGGGTTGGCCGCGCGCATCTGGCCGACCAGCTTGGTGAACGCCGCGAGGATCGTGGCCGGGGAGCGGTTGCTCCACACGTCGTTGGTCCCGAAGTGCATCATCACCACGTCCGGGTCCGTGGCCGACAGCCAGCCCGGCAGCTGGTTCTGGTCGGCGACGTTGGTGGCGAGGAAGCCGCCGTGGCCCTCGTTCTCACCGTCGTAGGCGAAGCCGCAGCCCTGCCCCGGCAGCGTTCCGACGAAGTCCACCGAGGAGGCCCGCCCGGCCTGCTGCAACCGCTGCCACAGCAGCGCCCGCCAGCACCCCGGCGACCCGGTGATCGAGTCACCCAGTGCCATCACCTTGACCACGCCACCGGGCGGCGGGGTGGTGGGTGGCGGGGTCGTCGGCGCGGGCGTGGTGGGCGGCGGCGTCGACGGGGCCGGCGTGGTGGGCGGGGTGGTGACTCCACCGGTGCAGGAGACCCCGTTGAGCGTGAAACTGCTCGGCACCGCGTTGCTGCCGGTCCAGGAGCCGTTGAAGCCGAACGACGTGGACGCGCCGGTGGCCAGCGAGCCGTTGTAGCCGGCGTTGCGGACGGTCACCGCGGCGCCGGACTGGCTGACCACGCCGTTCCACAGCTGGGTGACGGTCTGGCCGGACGGGAAGCTCCAGCCCAGCGTCCACGCGGTCACCGGGTCGCCCAGGTTCGTCACGGCCACGGACGCGCCGAAGCCACCCTGCCATTGGCTGGTCACCGCGTAGGTGACCTGGCAGCCCGCGGCCGCGGACGCCGGTGCGGCCAGCAGACCGATCGGTACGGCGGCAGCCGCGGCCACCGCGACCAGGATTCTTCTCGTCGACATCACATTCACCTCAGGTTGGGGACTTCGTCGCGGGTGACGACGTACGGGCTGTGCCAGGTGTCGGACAGCACCCGGCAGGACGCGGTCGACCGCGCCGGGCCGGTTGGGAGCCGGCGTGTCCGTCCGGGGTCCGGTCCGGCGCGCCCAGGTGACGGCCGGCCGTCCTGGCCGCTCCACCGGTGCGGGCGACGGTGACCGCGGTCAATGCGGATGGCGACGTGTGGTGACCGGTCAGCGCGCCTTTGAAATCGATTGAAACGGAGGCGCCGGCCGCGATGCTCGCGTTGTATCCGGCCTCGCGCGCGCTGATCACGGGTCCGCACCGGCCGACCGCGCTGTTCCGCATTCGCGTGACAGTCCGGCCGCCCGCAAGCTCCAGATGGGCGTTCGGACGGTGCCGGGGACGGACGCGTCGAAGCCGCCCGGCCAGGTGTCGGTGGCTGCACAGGCGGCCGGGCCAGGGGTGACCACGGCCGCGGGCGGCCGGCACGGCCTCGTGGCCGGCGCCGGCAGGCGACGTTCCGGTCATCATTCCTCCCGGGGAGAGGCGCGGGGCTGAACCGCGTAAGGAATATCCGGCATTCTGGCATGGGAGCGCTCCCAGCAATAGGCCGTGGGGGTGTGAAAGTTAATTTCAAATAAATTTCCGGGGCTTGACGGGAGCATTTCCCGACGGCAAGGTTGGGAGCGCTCCCAATCGACGGGCGTCACTGCGAGGGGACCACATGCGTACCATCACCAAGTTCGCCGGCCTGGGGGTCGTGGCGCTCGGCGCCGCGTTGCTCACGGCCGTCAACGCCTCGGCGGCGGCCGGCTGCCAGGTCACCTACGCGGTGACCAACACGTGGCAGGGCGGCTTCGGTGCCGCCGTCGAGGTGACCAACCTCGGCGACCCGGTGAACGGGTGGACGCTGGGCTGGAGCTTCCCGTCCGGCCAGACCGTCACCCAGCTGTGGGGCGGCACCGTCAGTCAGTCCGGGGCCGCGGTCAGCGTGCGCGACGCGGGCTACAACGCGGCCATCGCCACCGGCGCGAGCGCCTCGTTCGGTTTCAACGGCGCTTTCACCGGCGCCAACACCAACCCCACGGCGTTCACCCTCAACGGCGTCGCGTGCACCGGCGGCACCACCACGACCCCGCCGACCACGCCGGCCGGCACGCCGCCGGCGAGCACACCCCCGCCCACCTCGCCGCCGCCGGCCAACGCCGGCGGGCGGCAGATGGAGCGCCTGGACCGCGGCCTGATCAGCGTGCGCTCCGGCAGCGGCAACCTGGTCAGCTGGCGGTGGCTCGCCGCCGACCCGGCCGACGTGGGCTTCAACGTCTACCGGGGCACCACCAAGGTCAACGCCACCCCGATCACCGCCTCGACCAACTACCTCGACGCGGGCGCCGCGGCCGGGGCGGCATACACCGTGCGGGCCGTGGTCGCTGGAGTGGAGCAGGCCGCCTCGGGAGCCGCGCTCAACTTCGCCAACGGTTACCTCGACGTGCCGATCCAGAACCCCAACGGCTCCGCGTACGCGGCCAACGACGCCAGTGTCGGTGACCTCGACGGTGACGGCCAGCTCGAGATCGTGCTCAAGTGGGACCCGCTGAACGCCAAGGACAACTCGCAGTCCGGCGTCACCGATCCGGTCTACGTCGACGCCTACCGGCTCAACGGGACCCGGCTGTGGCGCGTCAACCTCGGCCGCAACATCCGGGCGGGCGCGCACTACACCCAGTTCCAGGTCTACGACTACGACGGTGACGGCGACGCCGAGGTGGCCATGAAGACCGCCGACGCCACCGTGTCCGGCACCGGTCAGGTGATCGGCAACGCCTCGGCCGACCACCGCAACTCCAGCGGCTACGTGCTGGCCGGGCCGGAGTTCCTGACCATGTTCGACGGCCGCACCGGGGCCGCGCTGTCGACGGTCGACTACGTGCCGCCCCGGGGCACGGTCTCCTCCTGGGGCGACTCGTACGGCAACCGCGTCGACCGGTTCCTGGCCGGCACGGCGTACCTCGACGGCCAGCGGCCCAGCCTGATCATGGCCCGGGGCTACTACACCCGGACCGTGGTCGTGGCCTGGGACTTCCGCAACGGCACGCTGACCCGGCGCTGGACCTTCGACAGCAACAGCTCCACCAACTCGGGCACCGCCGGGCAGGGCAACCATCAGCTGTCGGTGGCCGACGTGGACGCCGACGGCCGCGACGAGATCGTCTACGGCTCGCTGGCCATCGACGACAACGGGGCCAAGCTGTGGAACACCGGCCACGGTCACGGTGACGCGCTGCACGTGGGCGATCTGAACCCGGCGCGGGCCGGCCTCGAGGTCTTCAAGGTCGACGAGGACGCCAGCAAACCGTCGTCGTGGTTCGCCGACGCCCGTACCGGTCAGGTCCTGTGGTCCACCCCGGCCAGCGGTGACAACGGCCGCGGCGTCTCGGCCGACATCTGGTCCGGCAGCGCCGGGGCGGAGTCCTGGTCGTCGGCCGCCGACGGCGTCCGCGGCCCGACCGGCTCGGTGGTCGCCACCCGCAAGCCCGGTTCGACGAACTTCCTGGCCTGGTGGGACGGCGACCCGGTCCGGGAGCTGCTGGACGGCACGCACATCGACAAGTACGGCACCTCGGGCGACACCCGGCTGCTGACCGCGGCGAACGTGCACTCCAACAACGGCACCAAGTCGACCCCGTCGCTGTCCGGCGACCTGTTCGGCGACTGGCGGGAGGAGGTGATCTGGCCGACCGCGGACAACACCGCCCTGCGGATCTACGCCACCCCCACGGCCACGGACCGCCGGATCACCACCCTGCTCCAGGACGCGCAGTACCGGCTCGCGCTCGCCTGGCAGAACACCGCCTACAACCAGCCCCCGCACCCCAGCTTCTTCATCGGGGCGAACATGGCGACGCCGCCCCGGCCCAGCATCACCCAGCCATGACGCTCAGGAACGGGGCGACAGGGTGTAGCTGAAGGCCACGATGAAGTCGATGACCAGAGCCACGGACCAGGGCGCCATGACGGCCCACAGGGGAACGGTCCGGCTCAGGTCACCGACGATGAGGGTGAGGACAGCGAGCACGGTGGCGGCGACGGCGAAGGCCAGCAAGTGCCGCAGCCACTGCCGGCGCTCGCGGGCGGCGTGGGCCCGCCCGGTACGCGGTGGGCGTACCGGTGCGGGCCCACCCGCGAAACGGTGGGCGAAGCGCTGGTCGGCCCAGCTGGTGAGCTGGTGGCCGAAGGCCAGCGAGACGCCGATGTAGACGGCGGCGAGGCCGTGCTCGAAGCCGGCCTCGCCGCCGCGCCGCAGGTCGACGGCGGTGGCCGCGAGCAGCACCACGTCGACCAGCGGAACGGCGACCAGCAGGGCGGTGCTCAGCCGCCGCGCGCGCAGCAGATACCGGGCGGCCAGCCCGGCACCGAGCAGCACCCAGAAGCCGATCTCGCACGCGACGATCAGCGCGATCATGACGTCCTCCCCGTTTTCACACGACTGTGTTGCTTCCTTGATAACGCACCCGTGCGATAATGAGGGGGTGCCGAAGGTTGTGGATCACACCGAACGCCGCCGCGAGCTCGCCGAGGCGGTGTGGCGGGTCATCGCCCGCGACGGCGTCGCCGACGTCTCGATCCGCACAGTGGCGGCCGAGTCGGGCTGGTCCTCAGGCGCGCTGCGGCACTACTTCGCCACCCGCGACGAGCTGCTCGCGTTCGCCTGCGAGCAGGTCATCGACCGGGCGAGCGAGCGCATCCGGGAGCTCGACCCGCCGGGCACGGTGCGCGAGCAGATCGGGGCCGTGCTCGCGCAGACCGTGCCGCTGGACGCCGAACGGCACACCGAGGCGTCGATCATGTTCTCCTTCCTGACGCTCGGCCTCGGCGACCCGGCGCTGGCCCGGGTGCAGCGCCTGCACTTCACCGCGATGTACGAGCTCTGCCTGCACCTGGTCCGGCAGCTGGTCACCACCGGGCCGGAGGCGGCCGCCCGTCGGCTGCACGCGGTCGTCGACGGCCTGACGGTGCACGTCCTGGCCGGCCACCTGAGCCCCGAGGTGGCGGGGGCCGAGCTGGACGCCTATCTCGACGAGCTGGCCGGCTGAAGCAGCGCCGACACCGGCAGACCGCGGATCGACGCGTCCAGAACCCGGGCCGTGTGGGCCAGCGCGATCTCGCCACCGAGGCGCTGCACCGCGGCCGCGACCTGCATCAGGCAGCCGGGGTTGGCCGTGACCAGCAGCCGGGCCCCGGTGGCGAGCACGTCCCGGGCCTTGCGGTCGCCCAGCTCGGCCGCCGGGCCCGGGTTCAGCACGTTCCAGATCCCGGCCGAGCCGCAGCAGATCTCCGGGTCCGCGATCTCCCGCACCTCGAGCCCCGGGATGCCGCCGAGCAGCGCCCGCGGCTGCGCCCGTACGCCCTGGGCGTGCGCCAGATGACAGGCGTCGTGGTAGGCGACGGTCACCGGCAACGGGTGCCGGCGGGCCACCGGGCCCAGCTCGACCAGCATCTCCGACAGGTCCCGGACCTTCGCCGCGAACGCCGCCGCCCGTTCGGCGTACCGGGGGTCGTCACGCAGCAGATCCGCGTACTCCTTCATCGACGAGCCGCAGCCGGCCGCGTTCACCACCACCCGCTCGACGCCGGCCCGCTCGAACCGGTCGATGAGCCGGCGGGCGAAGCCGCGCGCCTGCTCGTCACGCCCGTTGTGCCCGCTCAGCGCCCCGCAGCAGCCCTGCCCCGGCGGCACGACCACGTCGCAGCCCTCGGCCGCCAGCACCCGGATCGTCGCCGCGTTCACGTCCGGGAAGAACGCGCCCTGCACACAGCCGGTCAGCACACCCACGACCGCGCGGCGCGGGCCGCGGGCCCGGACCCGGCGCGGCGGCCGGGGCACCCGGGTCAGCGGCGGCGCCAGCGACTCCAGGGTGGCCAGCGTCGGCGCCAGCCGCGGCAGCAGGCCGCTGCGGGCGACCAGCCGCTGCAGACCGGTGGCCTGGTACGCCCGCAACGGCACCCGCAGCAACCGCAACCGCCGCGGGTACGGGAACAACGCGAAGATCGCCTCCCGCAGCAACCGCTGCCGGGGCGGCCGGTGATGACGCCGCTCGACCTGCGCGCGGGTGTCCTCGATCAGCCGGTCGTAGCGCACGCCGGACGGGCACGCCGTCACGCAGGCCATGCAGCCCAGGCAGGCGTCCACGTGCCGCACCATGGCGTCACTCATCGGCTCGCCGTCCAGCCCCTGCTTCATCAGGTAGATCCGTCCGCGCGGCGAGTCCATCTCCTCGCCCCACAGCACGTACGTCGGGCAGGTGGTCAGGCAGAAGCCGCAGTGCACGCAGTCGTCCACCAGCTCCCGCCGGGGCGGCCGGTGCTCGTCGAAGGCCGGTTCACCGGCGACCGGGCCGAGCACGTCGCGGGGTGCTTCTCCGGTGCCCCAGGTCGCGTCGACCATCAGATGCCTCCCACGAAGCGTCCCGGGGCGAACCGGTGTCCCGGGTCGAACCGGTCCTTGACCCGGCGCATCAGGGCCAGGCCGGCCACCGGTCCCCACATGTCCACGAGCTCCCGGACCGGCTGCGGCGCGGTGAGGACGACGGCGTGCCCGCCCACGCGGACGGCGGTCGCGCGCAGCCGCTCGACCACGGTCGGCGCCGAGCCGACCGGCACGTCGGCGTAGAGCACGCCGGTGCCCGCCGAGCCGCGGACCGCCACCCCGGCGTCGAGCAGATCCGGTACGTGCGACAGCGGCACCGTGAGCTTCATCCCGGCCTGATCCCACGGGTACCGGCCCCACCAGGACGGGAACTCGTCGGTGGCCTGACCGCCGAGCACCTTCTCCAGCCGGGCGGCGCGCTCGCGTACGCCGGCGGTGGTGCCCTCCACCAGCACGGCCAGGGTGACCGGGCCGGCGGCGGGCGCGTCGATCTCCACGGCGGACGGCACCACCTGCTCGGCCCGTACCGCGGCCAGCAGCGCACCGATCTCCGCGGCCGGGGCCGTCCGCAGCACCAGGGCCGAGACTTCAGGTCGCGGGTGCAGCCGGAAGGCGCACTCGGTGATGAGGCCGAGGGTGCCGTACGAGCCGGTGAGCAGCTTGCCCAGGTCGTACCCCGCGACGTTCTTGACGACCTTGCCGCCCGCGTGCGCGACCCGGCCGTCGGGCCGCACCACCGTCATGCCGATCAGCAGGTCGCGGGCCGTGCCGTAGAGCTGGCGCCGGGGGCCGCTGGTGGCGGTCGCGACGGCGCCGCCGACGGTGGCGCCGGGCACCGGGGAGTCCAGGGCGAGCTGCTGGCCGGCCAGGTCCAGCCCGTCGAGCGGGGTCCCGGCCCGCAGCACCACGATCAGGTCGCCGGCGGCGTGCTCGACCACCCCGGTCAGCCGCCGGGTGTCGACGATCAGGTCGAGCCGGCGCGGCGGCATGCCCCAGTCCAGCTTCGTGCCGCCGCCGCGGACGACCACGGCCAGGTCGTCGCGCGCGGCCTCGTGCAGGACGGCGGCGGCCTCCTCGGTGCTGGCCGGGGCGGCGACGAACCGCGCGGGCACGCCCGCGACTGTGTCCGCGTCCGTCGCGTCGCTCCACAGCGCCATCAGAACAGCTCCGCCGGGGTCGCCTCGCCGGCCCGGTGCCGCCGGGGCACCTCGCCGCAGAGCCGGGGCGTCGGGAAGATCTTGCCGGGATTGGCCAGCCCGGCCGGGTCGAACGCGCACCGCAGCAGGTGCATCGTCTCCAGATCGTCGTCGGTGAACATCCGCGGCATGTACTTGGCCTTGTCCATGCCGACGCCGTGTTCGCCGGTGATCGAGCCGCCGTACTCGATGCACAGGTCGATGATCGCGCCGGAGACCTCCTCGGCCCGGTCGGCCTCGCCCGGCACCGCGTCGTCGAAGAGCACCAGCGGGTGCAGGTTGCCGTCGCCGGCGTGGAAGACGTTGGCCACGCGCACGCCGTGCGCCCGCGACACCTCGCCGATGCGGTGCAGCACCTCGGGCAGTGCCGTCCGCGGGATCACCCCGTCCTGCACGATGTAGTCGGGGCTGATCCGGCCGACCGCCGCGAAGGCCGATTTGCGGCCCTTCCAGAACAGCGCGCGCTCGGCCGGGTCGGCGGCGATCCGCAGCTCGAAGGCGCCGCTCGCCTTGCACAGCGCGGTGACCTGGTCGAACTGCGCGTCGACCTCGGCGGCCGGGCCGTCCAGCTCGACGATCAGCACCGCCCCCGCGCCGCCCGGGTAGCCGCAGGCCACGGCCGCCTCGGCGGCTTCGATGGCCAGCGCGTCCATCATCTCGACCGCCGCCGGGACCACCCCGGCGGCGATGATCGCCGAGGTCGCGGCGCCGGCCTGGTCGGTGGAGGGAAAAGCGGCGAGCAGGGTACGCACGGACTCGGGCAGCCGGGTCAGCCGGACGGTGACCCGGGTGGCGATGCCCAGCGTGCCCTCCGAGCCGACGAACGCGCCGAGCAGGTCGTAGCCCGGGGTGTCCGGCGCGCGCCCGCCCAGCTCGATCAGCTCGCCGTCGGGGGTGACCACCTGGGCGCCGGTGACGTGGTTGGTGGTGAAGCCGTACTTGAGGCAGTGCGCGCCGCCCGAGTTCTCCGCCACGTTGCCGCCGATCGAGCAGATCTGCTGGCTGGACGGGTCCGGGGCGTAGTAGTAGCCGTGCGGGCCGGCCGCCTTCGTGACGTGCAGGTTGATCACGCCGGGCTCGACCACCGCGCGTTCGTCGTCCGGGGCGACCTCGACGATCGCGCGCATTTTGGACGTCACGATCAGCACACCCTCGGCGTGCGGCAGGGCGCCACCGGAGAGCCCGGTGCCGGAGCCGCGGGCCACGAACGGCACCCCGGCCTCGACGCAGGCGCGGACCGTACGGGCGCACTCGCCTGCGTCGCGGGGCAGCACCACCAGCCCGGGAATGACCTTGTAGTGGGCCAGCCCGTCGCACTCGTAGGTCCGCAGCTGCTGCCGGTCGTTCACGATCCGGTCCGCGCCCAGCTCGGCGCGCAGCCGGGCGGCGAGTACGTCAAGCGTGGTCATCGGCGACCCCCCGGGACAACGTAACCTTCCCCCGGCGCGGCAGTCGAGAGCCGCCGTCATGGTTGAAACATTTCGTTCATCTATCCACGTCTATGCACGCGTAGTGTCTCGATCGTCTGGAGAGATCCTCCAGGCCGATCCCAGGAGGCATGCGTGCGTTTACGCAGACGGTCCGCCGTCGCCGGAATCCTCGCCGCGACCACAATCATCGCCGCCGCGCCCATCGGCGCCAGCGCGGCCCCCGCCGACCCGCAGCCGGCCGCGGCCACGCCGCTGACCGGCGAGCAACCCGACCACGACTACGACTTCGTCGACAACCGCGGCGGTCGCGCCGCGCCCACTGCCGGCCAGCGCTCCCTGGTCCGCGACGACAACCTGGTCACCCGCTGGAACAAGCTGGGCACCCCGGCCTCGGTCACCCCGGCCAAGGGCAGCCTCGCCGCCGGGCTCAAGGGCAGCCCCGAGACCGTCGCCCGCGCCTTCCTCAAGAACAGCGTGGGGCTGTTCTCGTTGCGCAGCGCCGCCGTCGACGACCTCGACACCATCGCCCAGACCAAGGTCGGCGAGGGCACGGTCGTGCTGATGCGCCAGCGCTACGGCAAGCTCGCCGCCGCCCACGACGGTCTGGTGGCCGTGGCGGTCAAGGGCGGCGACGTCCTGCGGGTCACGTCGTCGCTGAGCCCGCAGACCGCCGAACCGGCCGCCGCGACCCTCAAGCCCGACGCCGCGCTGGCCGCCGCCCTGGCCGACGCCGGCATCGCCCGCGACGAGCTCGCCGACTCCCGGGTCCGGCAGGTCGCGGTGCCGATGCCCGGCGCCGCCCCGCGCACGGCGTACGAGGTGGTCGTGCTGAGCAAGGACGCCGACCACCCGCTGGGCTACACGACCTACATCGACGCCCGCGACGGCAAGGTGCTGCTCCGGGAGAACCTGGTCAACTTCGCCGAGGACGACCCGCACTGGAAGGTCTTCCCGGCCACGCCGGCCGCGGCCGGCACCGACACCCGGCAGACGTGGTGCGCGACCACCGCGCCCGGCTGCGCCCGCCAGGTGCTCGACCCGGCCACCGGCAAGCCCTGGGACATCGACCCGGCCACCGGCACGCCGACCTTCACCAGCAGCGGCAACTCCGCCGAATCGGTGCGGCTGTGGGGCAACGGGAACCCGGCGGTGCCCGCCGCCACCCGGCCCGACCGCGAGTACGTCTACCCGTTCACCAACCAGTGGAACACCAGCAAGTGCGACCCGAACGCGCTGACCTCGCCCGAGCAGGCCGACGCCGACGCGGCCACCGCGAACCTGTTCGCCATGCACAACCGGATGCACGACTGGTCCTACCGGCTCGGCTTCACCGAGGCCACCTGGAACCTGCAGAAGACCAACGTGCTGCCGTACGGCAAGGGCGGTGACGCCGAGCGCGGCAACGCCCAGCAGGGCGCGGCCACCGCGACCACGCGCAACAACGCCAACCAGGCGACCCCGCCGGACGGCATGCAGCCGACCACGAACATGTACATGTGGCAGCCGTTCGCGGGCAGCGCGTACCCGCCCTGTGTCGACGGTGACTTCGACATGACGGTGATCGGGCACGAGTACACCCACGCGATCAGCAACCGGATGATCGCCGGGCCGGACAGCGGCATCAGCTCCAGCCAGGGCGGGGCGATGGGCGAGAGCTGGTCCGACCTGCTGGCGATGGAGTACCTGTTCGAGAGCGGCTACACCCCGCGGGGGAACACGCCGTACGTCACCGGCGCGTACGTGACCGGGGACGTGAGCACGGGCATCCGCAACTACGACATGAGCGCCAGCCCGCTCAACTACTCGAACTACGGCTACGACCGCGGTGCGGCCGTACACGCCGACGGTGAGATCTGGAGCGCCACGAACTTCGACGTGCGGCGCGCCTTCGTCACCCGGTACGGCTCGGGCACCCGGGCCCTGCAGGAGAGCTGCGCGTCCGGGGCGACGCCGGCGACCGAGTGCCCGGGCAACCGGCGCTGGGCGCAGCTGGTGTTCGACTCGTACCTGCTCGCGGCGACCGGCTCGATCAGCATGCTCGACATGCGCGACAACATGATCACCGCCGACGCGCTGCGCTTCGACGGGGCGAACGCCGACCTGTTGTGGAACGCGTTCTCCGCCCGCGGCATGGGCGCCGGCGCGTCCAGCGGCCCGTCGGACACCGACCCGGTGCCCAGCTTCGCGTCGCCGTACGCCGACAACGTCGAGGTGACGTTCAAGGCGCTGGGCGAGGCGGCGGGCAAGCCGGTCCGGCTCTACGTCGGCGACCACGAGTTCGGCACGACCCCGATCGCCGACACCGACCCGGCCACCGACCTGCCGGCCACGGTCACGCTGGCCCCGGGCACGTACAAGTTCCTCGCCATCGGCGCGGGCTTCGGTCACAAGCGGTTCACCCAGACCGTCTACCCGGGTGTCACCGCGACGGTCGGCGTGGTCATGCCGGCCAACCTGGCCTCGGCCACGTCCGGCGCCACGATCACCGGCGACGGCACCAACCTGGGCCGGCTCACCGATGACGCCGAGAACGCCGCGTGGTCCGCCACCGGCGGGGCGGCGGGCCGCCAGGTCACCGTCGACCTGCCGGCCGACGCGGCCAAGCTGGTCTCCCGGGTGCAGCTGAGCACCTTCCCGGGCCCGGGCGCCCCGACCGCGTCGCTGTACAGCACGGTGCGCCAGTTCGAGATCCTCACCTGCAACGCGACCGCGGGTGCGGACTGCGCCACCGACGCCGGCTACAAGGTGGCGTACACCAGCCCGGCGAACGCCTTCGACACCGGCTCGTTCCGGCCGAAGGTGCCGAACCTGCTGATCAAGTCGTTCCCGGTCCGACCGACCCTGGCGACCCACGTGAAGCTGCGGGTCCTGACCAACCAGTGCACGGGCAACCCGCTGTACGCCGGCGAGCAGGAGAACGACCCGCGCAGCGCCAGCGACTGCGCGACCGCCGCACCCGCCGCGGCCAACGTGGTGGCCGCGGAGTTCGAGGTGTTCAGCAGCTGACCCACCAGCCCGGGAGGAGCGCGGTGGCGGCCGCGTCCTCCCGGCGCCGGAAGTGTCGTACCGGTGTGGTCAGCTTCTGGGCATGGGCGTTCTGTGTGACTACTTCCGCGCCGCCGACGACGCGGCGGCGATCGGCGTGATGGAGCAGACCGGCGGCGGTCCCGCCGCGGTGGCGGGCGGCGGCCCGGTGGACGCGATCGACCTGAAAGGCATCGAGCCGCACGTGATCCTCGGACAGCTCGTGGCCCTCGCCGCGGGCGTCCCGTGGAGCGCACGGCTGGTCGGCACCGAGCTGATCTGGAGCGGCGGTGACGAGGGCCCCTGGCTGATGTCCATCCAGGACACGGTCCGGGACACCCTCGCCGCGGTCACGGCGGCGCGGATGCCGGAGCTGTCGGCGCGGTGGGGGCGCACCGAGGAGCTGGCCTCGCCGGGCCCGTTGCCGCCCGAGCAGCTGGTGCCCGTGATCGAGGAGATCGCCGGCCTGGCCCGGCGCGCCCGCGACACCGGCGAGCACCTCTACTGCTGGTGCTGCCTGTAGGCCTACGGGATCGGGCGCCGCATGGAGTAGGTGACCCCGTGCAGCCGGTGCGGCTCGTTGATCACGTGGATCGCGGCCCGGTCGTACGCCTGCCAGCCCGCCGCCCCGGCCCGGTTGAGGTGACGCAGGTCGTCGAAACGCTCGTCGGTGCCCCAGCGCAGCGTCCCACCCGGGTGGTGGAACGTGGCCGTCCAGTCCATGAACCGGTCGGCCCCGAAGGTGCCGGCCGCCCGGTACTCGAGTCGCGCGTATTCCCAATTCGTCACAGTCATGATTATCACTGGTGATCGCCGGACCGCACGCCCCGGCGGGCCCCTGCCCGGCTCAGGAAAACCGCCCGGCCGATCCTCAACCGGGTCACCGCCGCGCCGATAAGCGGGGACATGCAACCGGTAGCGCGAATCGGCATCCTGGGCACGGGTTCCTACCTGCCCGAGCACGAGGTCACCAACGAGGCTCTGATGGAGCTGGTGACCGACACCACACCGGAGTGGATCTCCCGCCGCACCCTGATCGAGGCCCGCCGCTTCGCCGCCCCCGACGAGGCGACCTCCGACCTGGCCACCAAGGCCGCGCTCGCGGCGCTCACCCGGGCCGGGATCGACGCCGACCGGATCGACTACCTGATCGTCTCCACCTCGACCGGCGACTCGCCGCAGCCGCCCACCGCCTCGCTCGTGCAGCACGCCATCGGTGCGCACCGGGCGGCCGCCTTCGACATCAACGTCGTCTGCGCCGGTTTCGTCTTCGGCCTGGCCCTGGCCGACAGCCTCGTCGCCACCCGGCCCGAGGCGGTCGTCCTGGTGGTCGCGGCCGACATCTACTCCCGGATCCTCGACTTCGGCGACCGGCGCACCGCCATCCTGTTCGGCGACGGGGCCGGGGCCGCGGTGGTCGGTGCCGTGCCTGCGCCGTACGGGCTGGTCGACACCGAGCTGATCACCCGCGGCGACGCCCACGAGCTCATCCACGTCAAGGCCGGGGGCAGCCGGCTGCCCGCGTCCGCCGAGACCGTGGCCGACGGCGACCACTACTTCCGGATGAACGGCCGCGGGGTGCGCGACTTCGTGCTGGCCGGGGTGCCGCCGGTGCTGGCCGACCTGCTCAAGCGGGCCGGGGTCACGCCCGGTGACGTCGACCACTTCGTGCCGCACCAGGCCAACGGCATGATGATCGGTGAACTCGTCGAGGCGGCCGGGCTGGGCGACGCCCGTACCCATCTGGTCCTGGACCGCTACGGCAACACCGGCAGCGCGTCCGCGGCGATCGCGCTCGACGCGGCCGCCCGGGCGGGCGAGCTGCACGACGGCGAGCTTGTCCTGCTGGCCGGCTTCGGCGGCGGCATGTCGGTGGGCGCGGCGCTGCTGCGCTGGTACGGCAACTAGCGGCTCAGTTTCGCGCCGAGGAAGAAGATCCCGGGCTGCCCGCTGGTCTCGAAGCCCGCACTGCGGTTGCCGCGCAGGGCCGAGCCGGTGAGCGTGAGGGTGCCGGTGCGGTCGTTGCTGACGAAGAAGACCGCACCGCCGCCCTCGTTGGCGTGGTTGTCGCGGATCACGGTGTCCCGGATCGTCACGGCGAACGCGTTGCCGTCGGTGTAGATCGCTCCGCCCGAGCCCCCGCCGGGGGTGCCGCCGCGGGCCGGGTTGGCGCCCCGGCCGATCGCCTTGTTGCCGGCGAAGACGCTGTTCAGCACGGTCCACGAGACGCCGATGCTGCTCAGCGCGCCGCCGTTGGAGCAGCGGCCGCCGGTGAAGGTGCTGTGCACGACGTACACCGGTTGCGACTGGGAGAGCACGCGGATCGCGGCGCCGCCGAGGTCCTGGCCCGTACCGTCGCAGCGGTTGGCCGTGAAGCGGGAGTTGACCACCTTCAGCCGGCCGCCGCGGACGAAGATCGCGCCTCCGCCGCCGCCCTCGGCGGTCTCGCCGGTGGCGTCGCCGCCGGTGAAGGTCAGATTCTGCACGGTGAGCCGGGGTGTGGCCTGATCCTGGCAGTGCGAGGTGGTGAAGCGCTGGGCCTCGTCGCAGGTGTTCTGGTAGAGGATGCGCCGCTTGCCGCCGCCGCTGAGGGTGACCCGGCCACCACCGTCGAGCACCACGAGGGGACCGTGGTCGTTGCGGACCTTGGCGGTGGCCTTCATGGTGATCGTCACCGGCGCCGGGCCGCAGTCGAAGGTGATCACCCCGCCGGCCGCGACGGCCGCCACCACGGCGGCCGACGTGCAGCTCGCGGGTGTGCCCCGGCCGACGACCCGGTCGGGTTCGCGGGTGTCCTCCGCCCGGGCCGCGGCCGGCACCGCGGCGTCACCGTCGGGGTTGCCCGGGCTCGGCAGCGGCCGAGGCGGCTTCGGCTTCGGGGCCGGGGAGGCGGACGAGGGTGCGGGGGCCGTGGCGGCTGAGGGGGCCGCGGAAGCCGGCGCCGGCGCGGAAGCCACCGGGGCCGGCGAAGCGAGCGGAGTGTCACCGGTGCAGCCGGCCAGGGTGAAGGCGCAGGTCACGGTCAGGGTGAGGGCAAGCGGGAAGCGCACCGCACGATGCTAAGTGGCAGCATGACTGCGGAACAGCCGGGCCGGGTTGTCGATTCGCGGCCGGCTGAAACGTCGCAGTGGTGACCGGGCCCGCACAGGGGTCCCGCGCGAACGGATGACCGACATGGCGAAGTACCTGGTGCTGATCTACGGCGACGAGCAGGAATGGGCGAACACCGGGCCGCAGGAGCGGGCACGGATCGAGGCCGGCCACCGGCGGTTCGCGGCGACGGCCGGGGCCGCGGTGCTCGGCGGGCACGAGCTGATGCCGCCCGGCACGGCGACCACCCTGCGTCAGGGGGCGGCGGACCGGCCGACGGTCACCGACGGGCCGTTCCTGGAGAGCAAGGAGGTGCTCGGCGGCTTCTACCTGCTGGAGGCGGCCGACCTCGACGCGGCGATCGCCCTGGCCGGGCTGCTGCCGGAGGTGTCCGCGAGCCACAGCGGGGTGGAGATCCGCCCGATCCGGGAGCACAACTGATCCCCGAGGGCGTCCGCGGGGCCGTCGCGGACGCGCACCGTCGCGAGTGGGCCCGGGTGCTCGCCGCGACGGTGCGCGTCACCCGCGACCTGGACCTCGCCGAGGAATGCACCCAGGACGCCTACACCCACGCCCTGAGCAGCTGGGCCGGCCACGGGATCCCCGAACGGCCCGGAGCCTGGCTCACCACCGTCGCCCGCAACCGGGCCCTGGACGCGTTGCGGCGCGCGGCCGTGCTGCGCCGGACCCTGCCGCTGCTGGTGATGGAGGAACCGGTGGCCGGCCCGGCCGAGGACGACCTCCTGCGGCTCATCTTCACCTGCTGCCACCCGGCGCTGGCGAGCGACGCCCAGGTGGCGCTCACCCTGCGGCTGCTGTGCGGGCTGTCCACCGCCGAGGTGGCGCGGGCGTTCCTGGTGCAGCACGCGACCATGGCGGCCCGGATCACCCGGGCCAAGAAGAAGATCGCCGCGGCGCGGATCCCGTACCGGGTGCCGGGACCGGACGAGCTCGGGAAACGGCTCGACGCCGTGCTGGCGGTGCTGCACCTGGTCTTCACGACCGGCCACACGGCGCCGATCGGGGCGGTGCTGGCGCGCCGCGACCTCGTGCACGCCGCCCTGGACCTGACCCGGACCCTGCACCGGTTGCTGCCCGGGCACGCCGACATCGCCGGTCTGCTGGCGCTGGAGCTGCTCACCGACGCCCGGCGCGACACCCGGGTCTCCGCCGACGGGCGGCTGGTCCTGCTGGCCGACCAGGACCGCAGCCGGTGGGACCGGGCCCAGATCGCCGAGGGTGCGGCCCTGCTGGGCGAGGCGCTGCGGGCCGGACCGCCGACCCGGTACGCGGTGCAGGCCGCCATCGCCGCCGTCCACAGCGAGGCGCCGACCTGGGCGGACACCGACTTCACGGAGATCGTCGGGCTCTACGACGTGCTGCGCGAGCTGTGGCCCTCGCCGGTGGTCGAGCTGAACCGGGCGGTCGCGCTCGGGGAACGCGACGGTCCACAGGCCGGCCTGGACGCGCTGACGCCGTTGCTCGCGGAGCCCGCCCTGGCCACCTACGGCTATCTGAGCGCGACCCGGGCCGACTTCCTGCGCCGGCTGGGCCGCCGGGCCGAGGCCGCCGGGGCGTACGAGGAGGCACTGGCCCTGACCGACAACGACGTCGAGCGGGCTTTTCTCACCGCCCGGCTCGACGAGGTCCGTTAACGGTCGACCGGCGCGTCCCAGTCGGGCAGGGGCACTCCGGGCCGGGCGAACGCCGCGAAGTCGGTGGTGTCGCGGAAGGCGGGGATCCGGTGGAGCGCCCGGGCGTACGACCACAGGTGCGGATACACGTGCAGACCCGGGTTGATCGCGCGGAAGGCGTTGGCGCCCACGTCGTAGCGCACCAGCGTCACCCAGAGCCGGATGTCGGCCTCGGTCAGGTCGTCCCCGAGCAGATAGCGCGATCGGGCCAGCCGCCCGTCGAGCTGCTCGAACGCCTCCAGCAGCGCCTCGCGGGCCGGTCCGGGGCGCCCGGCCGCGCCGACGCCGTGGTTGACCGCCGGGCCGAGCCAGCGGTCCAGCTCCTCGATGCGCTCGCGCAGCCGCGGCGGGTACGTCTCCACCAGCGGGTCGGCCAGGTGCCGGAACCGGGTCGCCAGGTCGATGCCGATGCCGTGGCTGTCGTTGCTGACCAGCCGGGACCCGGCCCGGTCCCAGAGCGCCGGGACGCTGACGTGGCCGTCGAAGCCCTCCTCGGTGGCCTCGTAGACCTCGCGCAGCAGGGTGAAGCCGTTGACCGGGTCGGGGCCGTACTGCTCCCGGAAGGCCCAGCCGCGACCGTCGCGGGCGCCGTCGACGAACGACATGGTGACGATGTCCTCGAGGCCGGCCAGGGCGCGGGTGATCGCGACCCGGTGGGACCACGGGCAGAACCAGCCGCCGTACACGTGATAGCGGAAGGGACGGGCGGTGAACTCGCCGTCGGTGGTGATCCGGCCGGTGAAGCGCAGCAGCGGCCCGGGGGTGTCCGGTATCCGGTACTCGCCGAAGGTCGCGGTGTCGACGGGACCGGCCAGGCGGGTGGCGGGCGACAACGGCATGACCCTCTCCTTCACACGGGCGAGACGGCGTCCAAAGCCTAGCTCTGCGATAGGAGATGGGCAATGCCCGCGACGGGGGCCTACGCGGCGGTCTGGGTGGCCTGGACGGCCATCCGCGACCAGCGCATCGCGTCCATCACGGTGCCGGTCAGGTCGTCGCCGACGTACGCCGCGGCCACCTCGGCCAGGTCACCGCGCTCGTAGGCGTTCACCACCCGCAGCACCTGGCCCAGCGGCCCGGCCCCCCGTTCCAGGGCGGACGCGATGTCGGCGCTCAGCGGCAGCTGGTGTGCCATCGCGGCGGGGGACAGGCCGAGCATGGCCGCCACGGAGGTGATCAGGCCGGCCATGAACGCGGCGTCCGAGGCGGCCCCGAAGGCACCGGCCACGTTCTCGCAGAGCCGGGCCCGGGTCAGCGCCTCGGCCATCTGCACCTCGGTCGCCTCGGCCACGTCGTCGACCACCATGAGCATGGCCCACTGCCGGATGTGGGCGACGCCGAGCATGACGACGGCCTGGCGTACCGAGGAGATCCTGGTGGTGGCCCCGACCGCCGCGGAGTTGCTGGCCCGCAGCACCCGGATGGTCAGCGCCGGGTCGCCCGCGATGATCGACAGGATGCGCTCGAGGTCGGTGTCGGGGGCGGTGAGCGCGCCGAGCAGTTCCAGCCGGCGCAGCCGCGACGGGGTCAGTGAGGTGGCGGTGAGGACCTGCGGGCGGCTCAGCACGTACCCCTGGCGCAGCTCGAAGCCGTAGCGGTTGCTCAGCGCGAGGTGCTCGGTCGTCTCCAGGCCCTCGGCGACGATCTGGATGCCCGGGTACGCCCGGCAGGCCGCGACGATCTCGTCGAGGTGGGTGAGGTCGCCCTGGAGCAGATCGAGCTTGACGTACGAGGCCAGTGGCAGCAGCCGCTCGTGCCCGGAACCGTAGACGAAGTCGTCGAGGGCGATCCGGTAGCCCTGGGTGACCAGGTTGGCGACCCCGGCGACGACCTCGTCGTCCACCGTGACGGTCTCCAGCACCTCCAGCACCACGTGTTCCGGGCCGAAGGGCAGCACCAGCTCACCGGTGAGGAACTCGCGGGTCAGGTTGATGAAGCAGGTCCGGTCGCCGACGACCTCGTCGATGCCGAACTCGGTGAACGTGTTGACGATGACCTGGCTGGTCGCGTACGTGTCGCGGCGGCCGGCCTCGACGGCGTCCATGCTGCCGCGGAACAGCAACTCATAGGCGACGACGTCGCCGGTCCGGTCGAAGATCGGCTGCCGGCCGACGTGCACGAGCTGTGTGCCCGGCAGGGGGAGCGGCACCGTGGGTTTCACGGCCTGACTGATCGGCCGGCACCGCGGCGCCTTGAGGTTTCCGCCCCGATCATCGCAGCGTGTTCTGATCGTGCACCAGCAGCCACCGCTCGCCGTCCCGGGCGAAGACCAGGGTGAGCAGGTAGCTCAGCTCGTACGGCCGGCCCTGGCCGTCCAGGTCGTGGTAGTCGGCCGCGAAGATCGCGATGCCGGTGTCGCCGGCCACCACCGTGCGCCGCAGGTCCAGCTCCCAGCTCCAGTCCGGGTCACCGAACCAGTCCCGGTGGAAGGCGGCCAGCTCGTCGTGACCGCTGAGCAGGGTGCCGTTCGGCATGATCAGACTGACGTCCGGATGCACGGTCGCGAGATAACCGTCGAGGTCCCGGCGGCCGATGGCGGCCAGGTGATGATTGACAGCAGCGGGGAAGTCCATGGCGCGCATCATGGCACCGCAGGACGGGACAGCGGCACCGATTTCGGTGTGACAGGATCTCGGCCCGTGCCCCTTCGCCGGATCCTCGTGCTGGTCTTCGCCGTCACAGCCGCCGTGGCGGTGCTGAGCGCCCTCACCGGCTTCACCGGCTGGCTGCCGGGCGCGTCCGGCGTGCTGGCGCTGCTGACGGTCGCGCTGTATTCCGCCCGGTACGTCGCGCGGCCGGTGCCCCGCTGGAGCCTGACCGCGGCCGCCGTGGTCCTGGCCGCCGCGTCGGTGGTGACCCAGCTGCACACCGACCCCATCGCGGCCGGCTTCTCCGAGATCACGGCGTTCCACGAGCAGGCGGCCGAAGGCCGGTACGCCGAGGCGGTGCTGCTGGTGATCGCCGTGGCCGCCCTGACCGTGGGAGTGCTCGCTCTGCCGCAGTTCCGGCGGCCGATCCGGCTGACCGCGGCCGCGTGCGTCGTCGCGCTGGTGCCGGTCGCCGTGGTGGCGATGGACGCCGCGGACGAGCGCGACCTCGCGCCGGCCGTTGATCAGGTGGCGCTGGTGCGGCATGTGGCACCGGGCATGCTGGCGACTGTGCTCGGCGGGCTGCTGCTGGTGCTCGCCGTCTCCCGCGCGGACCGGTGGTTCCTGGCGCCGGCGGGTGCGCTGCTCGTCCAGCTGGCGGCGGCGCACGCGGCCTGGGGCATGTCGGGGTCGTGGTACTTCGCGGAGTCGCTGCGGGGCGTCGAGACCAGCTCGGCGTTCCTGGAGCCCGGCTTCCGGACGGACGTGTCGGCCGCGGCGAGTGCGACCCTCGACTTCGAGGTCGGTGCGGCGCTGGCTTTGATGGCGTTGCTGGCCGGGCCGGCGCTGATCGCGGCCGGCGCTGCCCGCACGGCGGGTGACCGGGCCACCGCCGGCGGCCCGGCCTGACACGACGCCGACGGTGATACCGGTCAGCCTCGCGGGGGCACCGGCAGCGTGCCGAGGGTGAGTCCGTGCACGACGAAGGCGGCGGCGGCCTCCGCGGCGGTCCGCCTGGTGTCGTCGGTCAGTTCGCCGGTGCCCCAGTCGGAGATGCCCTTGACCATGATCCATCCGCTGCGGCGACCGGCTGTGGCCGCGTAGACCCCGGTCAGTTCCATCTCGCCGGCCGATGCCTCCTCGAACTCCCGGCGCAGTTCCGCACGCAATGTCGCACTGCTGACGAGGGTGCTGCCGGACAGGACCGTACCGAAGTGGACCGGTCGTCCGGTCCAGCCGTGGGTCGCCGCCTTGAGCGCCAGCAGCAGCGGCGTGCTGGCCTGGACCCGCTCGCCGCGCCGGAGGATCCGTTCGCGGCCGCCCTCGTCGGTGACTTTGCGGTGGTCGACGTTGTGCACGTACTCGGAGACGACGACATCGCCGAGCTCCTGTTGGCCGTTGTCGTACCGGCGCGACCACAGCCCGAAGCAGATACCGGCGAGGATCACGTAGTCGGGCCGTACGGCGGGAATGAGTCGTTCCGCGGTGAGCATCATCGCCGCCGGGGTCACGATGCCCTGGGCGGCCTGGGCGAGCAGCACTTCGGTGCCGTGGTCACCGAGCCGGCCCAGGCGGAAGATCGGATAGCCGGCCGCAGTGTCCGGTTCGGCCGGTCGGCCGTTGCCGGCGGCGACCGCGCTGATGACCGCGTCCCGCTCGATGTCGAGCACGGTCAGGACGAGGACCCGGATGCGCCGGTTGATCGTCGTTTCCAGATGGGCGAGGGTTCTCTTCTGCCGCTTCTTGAACGTGCTGGCCTGCCGCCAGGCCGCGACGGCGAGGCAGAGCAGGACGACCAGGCCGAGCGGTGGCATCAGCCAGCCGAAGATCCGTGCCTCGGTGGTCGCCGGGGCCGGACCGGAATCATCGAGCACCATGCGATCGATCAGCCACATCGCGGCACCGGTCCAGGTCGCCGGCCGGTCGGGGCAGTCTCCCGCGGCGGCGCACGCGGTGGCCTCGGCGTCCGCGGTGAGCCGGGCCACCACCGCGACGACGAGTGCCGTACCGGTCAGGAGCACCGGAATGAAGCTGATGGGCCGATGTGCGCCCGGATCCGGTGGCACGAACCCACCGCCGTCGAGCACGACGCGTACGCCAGGCCGGTCGGGGCCCGAATCGTTCGCGGACGGTGCGGCCGCAACAGCCTTCCGGGCCTCCGCGGTCGTGATGCCACGCTCCAGGCACATCAGCGCGTGGGTGCCCTCCGCGACGTCCGGTCGGATGTTGGCCCTGGCCAGGTGCTGCGACCGGTCGAGGGCGGCCCGCAGGAGCCGATCGGCCTTCGCCGGGTCGGCCAGGTGGACCAGGACCACGGGTCCCGCGTGGTGGCGTCGCCGGTGGCGGCGAGGTGCGCGACCGCGTCGGCCGCGGCGAACTGCTCGGTGAGCCAGCCGGTGTCGAAGAGGTCACCGACGGCGGCCCGCGCACCCAGCGCGGTGGCCTTGCCGGCGCCCGCCTCGTTGCGCACCAGCGCGGTGACGCTGTGCCCGGCGCCGACCAGCTCCGCGATCAGCGCCGACCCGAGATAACCCGTTCCACCTGTCACTACGATCGTCATGACCTCGACGCTAGACCCGGCCGGGCGACCACGGTACGTGACGATCGCCGCGCCCGGACCGGGAACAAAACGCGCCTCAGGCCTCCTGCAGCGCGGCCAGGACCTGTGCGCCGAACTTGTCCAGCTTGCTCTGGCCCACACCGTTCACCGTGGACAGTTCGGCCAGGCTGCCCGGGCGCTGGGTGGCGATCTGCCGCAGCGTGGCGTCGTGGAACACCACGTACGCCGGGACTCCCGCCTCCTTGGCCGCCGCGGCCCGCCACGCCCGCAGCCGCTCGAACACCGGCGCGGCCTCGGGTGGCAGGTCGGCCGCCGGTGCCGCCGCCTTGCCCGTGCGGGCGCGGGGGGCCCGGGCGGCGCGTTCCGGCTCGCGGCGCAGCATGACCTCGCGTTCCTTGCGCAGCACGCTGCCGCTCTCGTCGGTCAGCACCAGCGTGCCGTAGTCGCCCTCGACCGCCAGCAGGCCCTGGGCGAGCAGCTGCCGGACCACGCCGCGCCACTCCGCCTCACGCAGCTCCGCACCGATGCCGAACACGCTCAGCTCGTGGTGGCGGAACTGGGTGACCTTGTCCGTGGTCTTGCCGAGCAGGATGTCGATGGACTGCCCGGCGCCGAACTTCTGGCCGCGCTCGCGCTGCAGCCGCAGCACCGTGGAGAGCAGCTTCTGCGCCGGCACCGTGCCGTCCCAGGACTCCGGGGGATTGAGGCAGGTGTCGCAGTTGCCGCAGGCCGCCGCCGTGGTCTGGCCGAAGTAGGCGAGCAGCTGGCCGCGCCGGCACTGCACGGTCTCGCAGAGCGCGAGCATGGCGTCCAGGTGCGCGGCGAGGTTGCGCCGGTGGGTGAAGTCGCCCTCGGACGTCTCGATCATCTTGCGCTGCTGCACCACGTCCTGCAGCCCGTACGCCAGCCACGCGGTGGACGGCAGCCCGTCGCGCCCGGCCCGGCCGGTCTCCTGGTAATAGCCCTCGACGGACTTGGGCAGGTCGAGGTGGGCGACGAAGCGCACGTCGGGCTTGTCGATGCCCATGCCGAACGCGATCGTGGCCACCATGACCAGGCCGTCCTCGCGCAGGAAACGGGACTGGTGGGCCGCGCGGACGCGGGCGTCGAGACCGGCGTGATAGGGCAGCGCGGGGATGCCGTTGTGCACCAGGAACTCGGCCGTCTTCTCCACCGAGGCTCGGGACAGGCAGTAGACGATGCCGGCGTCGCCGGGGTGCTCGGTGCGCAGCAGGTCGAGCAGCTGCCGGCGGGGCTCGTTCTTGGCGACGATGCGGTACTGGATGTTGGGGCGGTCGAAGCTGGCGGTGAAGTGCCGGGCGCCGGTCAGGTCGAGCCGCTCGGCGATCTCGGCGTGGGTGGCCGCGGTGGCGGTGGCGGTCAGCGCGATGCGCGGCACGTCGGGCCAGCGCTCGTGCAGCATCGACAGGTTGAGATAGTCGGGACGGAAGTCGTGGCCCCACTGCGACACGCAGTGCGCTTCGTCGATGGCGAACAGCGAGATCCGGCCGCGGTCCAGCAGCCGCTGGGTGGCCGGGACGCCGAGGCCCTCCGGCGCCACGTAGAGCAGGTCGAGCTCACCGGCGACGAAGGCCTGCTCCACCCGCCGGCGCTCGGTGAGATCCTGCGTCGAGTTGAGGAAGCCGGCCCGCACGCCGAGTGTCCGCAGCGCGTCGACCTGATCCTGCATGAGGGCGATGAGCGGCGAGATCACCACGGCGACGCCGTCGCGCACCAGGGCCGGGATCTGGTAACACAGCGACTTGCCGCCGCCGGTGGGCATCAGCACGAGGGCGTCGCCGCCGGCGATGACGTGCTCGATGATCTCGCGCTGCTCACCGCGGAAGGCGGCGTAGCCGAAGACCCGGTTGAGCACGTCGACGGCGGACCGGGGGATCTCGGGGGCGGAAGTCACCCCCGAGATAGTAGTGACTCCCTCCGGAGCGGGCCCGGACCCTGTGGACAACGTGCGGAGTCCTACAGGCCCGGCAGGTCCAGCGTGTGGGCGGTGTGGGTGGCCTTGGTGGCCAGGTAGCGCAGGTTCGCCGCCGACAGATGGACCCCGGTCGGGATGCGCTCGGTCACCTCGACCCCGCGCGCCTCCAGCTGGGCCGCCTTGTCCGGGTTGTTGCTCAGCAGCCGGATCCGCCCGGCGCCCAGCGCCAGCAGCATCTGCGCCGCCGCCGTGTAGTCGCGCTCGTCCTCACCCCGGCCCAGCGCCACGTTCGCCTCGTACGTGTCCAGCCCCGCGTCCTGCAGCGCGTACGCGTCCAGCTTCGCGTACAGGCCGATGCCACGGCCCTCCTGGCGCAGGTAGAGCAGCAGGCCGCCCGGCTCGGCGATGCGCTCGACGGCCTCGCGCAGCTGCGGGCCGCAGTCGCAGCGCTGGCTGCCGAACACGTCACCGGTCAGGCATTCGCTGTGCGGGCGGACCAGCGGGGTCGCCTGCACCGCGCTCTCCCAGTCGCCCAGGCCCAGCGCCAGGTGCTCGCGGCCGTCGACCAGGCCGTCGAAGGTCAGGACCCGCGCGGTGGTCGCATACCCGTCCGCGAAGCGCAACGGGACCGTGACACGCGTCCGTACCGTGGCTGGCGGGATCGTCCCGACGTCGAGCGTTCCCCAGCCGGCCGTCTCGGACATCGGCCCCCCATTTCGATCGGACAGTTCAGGTTCCCAGATCACGGCTTGCTCAGTCCCGGTAGCGCTCGGAAAGGGCGTAGCGCAGCAGCACCACGTCGCCGATCTGCCGGACCTCGGTCAGGTCGGCCCGGCGGTCCGGGCCCCACGGGAAGCTGCCGTCGCCGACGAAGCGCGGCGCCCGCGAGTCGCCGACGAAGAACGGCGCCACCACCAGCTGCAGCTCGTCGGCGAGGCCGGCGGTGAGGAAGCCGGTGTGGATCGTGCCGCCGCCCTCGACCATCAGCCGGCCGACGCCGCGGGCGGACAGGTCACCGACCACCCGGCGCAGGTCGAGCGGATCGCCACCGTCGATCACCGTGGCCACCTTGCCGATGCGCTCCTCGGCTCCCGGCAGGGCCGGGGTGGCGCAGTAGACCAGCTTGTCGGCGTCGCCGAGGGTGAAGAAGCGGGCCTCCGCGTCGAGGTCGCAGCCGTTGGTCACGGTGACCTTCATCGGGTCCGGTGGCAGCCCGCGGGCGAGCCGGGCACGGCGGCGGTTCTCGTCTCGGATCAGCAGCCGCGGATTGTCGACCCGGACCGTGGTGGCGCCGACCAGGATCGCGTCACAACCCGCCCGTACCTCATCGACCCGGTCGAAATCAGCGTCGTTGGACAGCAGCAGCCGCTCATCGGTCGGGCTGTCGACGTAGCCGTCGATCGACATCCCACAGCTGAGCAACACGTACGGTCGGTCGAGCACGGACGCTCCTCCTCGGGAGCGACCATCGTCACTCCGGCGTCCACCATAAGTCGAACGGCCGGCGGCGGCCTCCTCAAGCACCGGTGCTGACCAGCTCCCGCACCGGCAGCATGAGCGTCTGCGGCGGCACGACCACCGGCTCGGCCGCCCTGACCACGGCGGCGGCCCGGATCCGCGCCTTCGCGCGGGCCCCGGCCAGGGCCCGGGTGACAATGACCACCAGGCCGGGCAGCGCGGCCACGAAGGCGAACAGGCCGTACACCACGGCGATGGTCAGGCCCTGGGTGGCGCTGAGGCCGGCCGCGCCGAACGCCCACGCGGTCACGCCCTCGCGCGGGCCCCAGCCGCCGATGTTCACCGGCAGCGCCATCGACAGCAGCGCGAGCAGCATCAGCGGGGCCAGGCGCAGCAGCGAGGCGTCGGATCCGGCGGCCCGGGCCGCGACGACGAAGGTCGCCAGGTGACCGGCCAGCACGATCGTCGAGGCGAGCACGATGCCCGGCCAGT
The DNA here is from genome assembly GCF_040649415.1 of Actinoplanes sp. NPDC048967. Lineage (NCBI taxonomy): Bacteria > Bacillati > Actinomycetota > Actinomycetes > Micromonosporales > Micromonosporaceae > Actinoplanes > Actinoplanes sp. NPDC048967. The sequence continues at coordinate 90,695 of NZ_JBEZFL010000001.1, read as the reverse complement.
TGCGCCGGGCCAGCAGCCCGGCGCGGACCTCGGTGACCCCGGTCCGCGCGGCCCGGGCCCAGCGGGACGCGCCGCTGCGCAGCCGCCCGACGAAGAAGATCACCAGGGCCGCGAGGCCGACGGTGGTCGCGGCCGCGACGGCGAGTCCGCGGGCGTTGGCCTGCAGGTGCGACAGAACCGGCGACGGTACGGTCAGCAGCACCGTCACGCCGACGGAGACGAGCACCACCTGACCGGCGGTCCGTTCGAGCACCACAGCTCGTACGCCGCGGCCGACGTCGCCCTCTTCCCGGCCGTGCTGCACCGCCCGGTCCACGTCACCGAGCACGCCGCCCGGCAGCGCCGCGTTGATGAACAGCGCCTTGTAGTAGTCGGCGACGGCGCCGCGCAGCGAGAGCTTCATCCCCAGGCCGCGGGCCACCAGGCACCACCGCCACGCCGAGAAGACGGTGGTCGTGACGCCGATGGAGAACGCGAGAGCCAGGGCCGGGCCGTCGATCACCCGGAGGCCGTCGAGGAAGGCGCCGGTGCCCAGGCGCCAGAGCAGCACGGCGAGGATCCCCACCCCGCCGAGTACCCGTACCCACGCCCAGATCGATCGGTTCATGCTACTGCCCCCTCAGGTTCACCCTTACTGGGACTAGTACGTCCCGGCGGCGGCAGGTGGTTCAGTCTTTCTGCGCGAGAAGATCTTGATGCCCTACCGTTACCCGCAGCCGGCCCGCCTCGGCGGCCGCCGTCCGGGCCGCCAGGTAGGCGTCCAGGTCCAGTTCAGGACGCTGGTCGGCGGCCGCGGCGACCCAGCCGCGCAGCCATTCCGCGGCCAGCGCGCCCTGCTCGGGCCCCAGCTGCCACGGGCTCGGCCGTACGCTCACCGACACCCCGGCCTTCGCGAACGCCTCCGCCGCAGCGCCGACCGCCTCCGGCCCGAGCAGCCGCCGCTCGCCGACCGAGCGCCGCTGGTGGGCGTTGAACGCCTCGGTGACCTGGGCGTCGAGCGGATCGGCGGGCTCCAGGACCACCTCGCCGACGACGGACAGGGTGAACAGTGCCGGAGTGTCCGACGCCACACAGACCTCGGCCAGCGCGGCCACCTCGTCGGTGGTGAACAGGTCGAGCAACGCCGAGCAGGTCACCAGCGACGTGTCCGCCAGGTCGGCCACTGTCAGATCGGTGACATCGTCCTCGGCGGTCTCCACCGTCACCGCGGTGCCGTCGGCGGCGGCCGCCGGCAGGTGTGCGGCGGCGTGGGCGAGCAGCGCCGGATCGCGGTCCTGCAACACCCAGCGCTGCGGGCCGGGCAGCTGCGGCGCCAGCCACCGGCCCATCGAGCCGGTGCCGCAGCCGAGGTCACGGATGACCAGCCCGCCGGCGGCCGGCAGGCGCAGCGTCGCGATCAGGTCCCGGGCCCGGGCGGCCGCGTCGGCGGGCTCGCGCAGGGTGAGCCAGGTCGAGCTGAACTCTCCGGTCATGGGTGCAGTACCTCGCTCAATCGTCGTGTCGTGAAGTCCCAGCCGCGGAGGCCGGCCCGGCGGGCGAGGGCCGCGGCCCGCCGGTCGTGGCGCAGCGCCGGCTCGGTGAGCCAGCGACGCAGCTCAGCGGCCAGCGCTTGCGGGTCACCCGGGGGCACGAGCGCCCCGGGCAGGCTGCCGTCCGGGGCGGTGCCCAGCGCCTCCGGCACGCCGGCGACCTCGGTGCCGAGCACGGGTACGCCACGCGCCAGCGCCTCGGTCACCACCATGCCGTACGTCTCGGCCAGCGACGGCAGCACCAGCAGGTCCGCCTCCGCGTACGTGCGGGCCAGCGCCTGCCCGGTGCGCGTCCCGGCGAACTCGATCCGGCCGGGGGTGGCCGCGGCCAGCTCCCGTACCCGGGTCACGAAGTCCGGCGCCCGGTCCAGAGCGCCGACCAGCGTGCAGGTCCAGGGCAGATCGGCGACGAGCCGCAACGCTTCGACCAGTACGTCCTGGGCCTTGCGCGGGGTCACCGCCGCGACGCAGAGCAGCCGGTCGCCGGCGGTGCTGGGCTCCGCGAGCGGTGCCGGGTCGACGCCCGGCGCGGCGACGTGCACGCTGCCGGGCGGCAGATCGTGCAGTGCCTCCAGACGCCGTGCCGCACCCGCGCTGGTCGCCACCACCGCGGCTGCGGTACGCAACGACCGGCGCTCGCGGGCGGTCAGCCCGGATGCCTCGGCGGGGGAGAGCCCCGTCTCGTCCCCGAGCGGCAGGTGCACCAGCACCACCAGCCGCAGCCGGTCCGCCAGCGGCTCCAGCAGCTCCGGCACCGCGCAGCCGACCAGGCCGTCCAGCAGCACCGTCGAGCCGCGCGGCACCTGCACCAGCGCCCGCGCCAGCACCGACCGGGCCGCCTCCGCCGGGTACGGCCAGGCCGCCGCGACGGCGATCTCGTGCACGTCGCCGGTCGCGGCCAGCCCGGTCAGCACCCGGCGGTCGTACGTGTTGCCACCGCTCGGGGCGGCCGGGTCGTCGATGCCACCCGGCAGCACCACGTGCAGGGCAGCGGTCACAGGTTCCGCTCGTAGCTCGCCCACGCGATGTGCGACTCGTGCAGGGTGACCGCGATGCCGGTCAGGCCGCGCGCCCCCGCCCCGAGCTCGCCCGAGTCCGCCTTGCCGGCCAGCCGGTCCGCGATGATCTTGGCCAGGAACTCCGTCGACGTGTTGACGCCGGCGAACTCCGCCTCGTCGTCGAGATTGCGGTAACTGAGCGCGCCGCAGATGGCGTGCAGCTCCTCGCTCGCCCGGCCGATGTCCACGACGATGTTGTCCGCGTCCAGCTCGGGACGCTTGAACGTGGCGTCGACCACGAAGGTCGCGCCGTGCAGCTTCTGGGCCGGTCCGAAGACCTCCCCCGAGAAGCTGTGGGCGATCATGATGTGGTCACGGACGGTGACGCTGAACATTCACTCTCCTGTCGGGTAGCTGATCAGGTGGCACAACGCGGGCAGCTCCCCGCTGGTCAGTCGCGGCATGACCGCCGGCAGCTCGGCGAACGCCGACTCCCCGGTGAGCAGGGCGTCGAAGATCGGGTCGGCCAGCAGGTCCAGGGCGATCGCCAGCCGATCGGCGTAACTGCGGCGCCCGCGCCGGGCCGGGGCGATCCCGCCCACCTGACTGCTCTTGACCACCAGGCGGCGGGAGTGGAAGAACTCGCCGAGCGGGACGCTGACCTCGCGGTCGCCGTACCAGCTGAGCTCGATGACCGTAGCCTCCGCGGCCAGCAGCTCCAGCGCCCGGGTCAGGCCGGCCGAGGTGGCGCTGGCGTGGACGACCAGGTCACAGTCGCCGGCGGCGTCCGCGGGCAGGGCGAAACCGACGCCGAGGGCGGCGGCCAGCGTGGCGCGTTCCGGGTTCGCGTCGACCAGCTGCACCTTGGCGCCGGGGAAGCGGGCCAGCACGGCGGCGACGCTGGCGCCGACCATGCCCGCGCCGACCACGGCGATCCGGTCACCGACCAGCGGCGCGGCGTCCCAGAGGGCGTTGACGGCGGTCTCGACGGTGCCGGCCAGCACGGCGCGGCTCGCCGGCACGCCCTCGGGCACCACGGTCACCGCGTCGGCCGGCACCACGTAATGGGTCTGGTGCGGGTACAGGGCGAAGACCGTGCGGCCCAGCAGCTCCGGCGGACCCTGCTCGACGACGCCGACGTTGAGGTAGCCGTACTTCACCGGGGCCGGGAATTCGCCCTCCTGGAAGGGCGCGCGCATCGCCGCGTGCTGGCTCTCCGGCACGCCGCCGCGGAACACCAGGGTCTCGGTGCCGCGGCTCACCCCGGAGTGCAGCGTGCGGACGAGCACCTCACCGGGGCCGGGGTGGCCGACGCTCACCGGCCGGATCTCTCCCCGGCCGGGCGCGGCGAGCCAGAAGGCGCGGGCCTGACCCGTCATCGGTAATTCTCCTCCGAGCGCTGAACCGAACGCGCGGATCAAGCGTGTTCAGTGACGACAGCGGCAACCATACGCGGCAACGGATCTTGCCCACCCCGGAGGCACGGTGACTATCAGTATCGCCACGATCACGGCTCGCGAGAGCCGGGGACCGATCGTCGGCCTGGCCGCCCATCTGATCCTGGTGACGGCCCTCGCCGCCACCGTGGGGGTCAGCCCGGCCGGCTGGCTGGCCGGTACGGCGTACGCCGTGGTCCTGGCCGTGGTCCTCGGCGCGGGCCTGCGCCGCAGTGGAATGCGCGCCCTCGGCCCCGCGAACGCCGTGACCCTGGGCCGCGCGACGCTGGTCGGCGGCGTGACCGCCCTGGTGGTGACCTCCTTCACGGCGCCGGTGCCGGTGCCGGTGCTGGTCACCCTGATCGGGGTGGCGCTGGCCCTGGACGGCGTGGACGGCCAGGTGGCCCGGCGCACCAACTCCACCACGAAGCTGGGCGCCCGCTTCGACATGGAGGTCGACTCGTTCCTGGTCCTGGTGCTGAGCATCGCGGTGGCCGGCACCTTCGGCTGGTGGACGATCGCGATGGGCGCGTTCCGGTACGTCTTCGTCGTCGCCTCGTGGGCGTGGCCGTGGCTCAGCGCCCCGCTGCTGCCGAGGTTCTCCCGCAAGGTCGTCGCGGCGGTGCAGGGCGTGGCGCTGGTGGTCGCCACCGCGAGCCTGCTGCCCGAGGCCGTCGCGTTCGTCGTGCTGGCCGCCGCGCTGGCCTCGCTGACCTGGTCCTTCGGCCTCGACGTGCGGTGGCTGTGGCGCGAGGAGAGCCGCCGCCGGCTGAACGTCGCCCGGGCCCGGGTGGCGCAGCGCCGAGTGGTCCTCTTGCCGGACCCGCGTCGCCGGCCGGCCTCGGTGAACGCCTGAGGCCGGTCAGGCGACCCGGGCGATCGCGCCCGGCGGGGGAGCGGGCACCGCGTCCGGATGCAGAATCGCCGCGATCGCCTCGACGCCGTCGATCAGGCGGGGGCCGGGCCGCACCACCAGGGCGTCACCGTCGATCGCCCACACCTGAGCTCCCGGGAAGTGTGCCGGGAGCCCCGCGGCCTGTGCGGCGGCTCCGTCCAGGTGGAAGCCGCACGGGGTGACCAGCACGATCTCCGGGTCGTCGGCGGCCAGCTCGGCCCAGGTCGTCTGCACGGACCGGGCCCCCGGCCGGGCCGCGACCGGGTCACCGCCCGCCGCCGTGACCAGGTCGGGCACCCAGTGCCCGGCGGTGAACGGCGGTTCCACCCACTCCACGACGGCCACCCGGGGACGGGCCCGGCCGGCCACCGCTGACGCGACCGCCGTGAGCCGTCCCCGCAGACTCGTGACCAGTGCCTCCGCGCGTGGCCGCACACCCGCCCGGGCGCCGACGGCGAGGAACGTGTCCAGCACCTCCTCCAGCGAATACGGGTCCAGCGACAACACGTCGGCCCGGCAGCCCAGATAGTCCAGCGCGTCCGACACGTGGTCGGAGGGCAGCGCGCACACCCGGCACAGGTCCTGGGTGAGGATGAGGTCGGGCGCGAGCTCCGCCAGCGCGTCGGCGTGCAACGTGTACAGATCGCCGCCCGCCGTCAGCTGCTCCTTCACGTACGCGTCGATCTCGCCCGGGTCCATGCCCCGCGTGTCGCGGCCGCCGACCACCACCGTCTTCTCCTGCCGGGCGGCCGGTGGCTCGTCGCACTCGAACGTGACGCCGACGAGGTCGTCACCGAGGCCGAGGGCGTACACGATCTCGGTGGCGGACGGGAGCAGCGAGACCAGGCGCATGGTCAAGCAGTGTGCCGCAGGATCTCCTCGATCACGACACCCCACACGGCCTGGGGCGGAAACTCGTGGCCCACGCCGGGCAGCGGCACCAGCCGGGCGTCCGGGATCTCGCGGGCCAGCGCGGCCGGATGCGCCATCGAGAGCAGCGGGTCCACGGTGCCGTGCATGACCAGCGTGGGCACGCCGACCGTGCCGAGGCGGTCGCGGACCGGCGGTCCGCCGGCGGCCAGCCAGTGATTGCTGTACGCCGCGGCCGGATCAGTGGTGCGGTCCAGGACCCGCTCGGCGAGCTGCCGCAGGTGGGAGGCGTCCGCGGTGAACGGCCCGCCCACCGCTGTCACGCACGCGACGAGCTCGTCCACCGCTGCCGCCCGGTCCGACCAGTCGGTCTGCGGGGACCGGGGAGGCACCGCCCCGGCCGGCGACTCGTCGATCAGGCCCGGCGTGGTCGAGATCAGCGTCAAGGTGCGCAGCCGGGGCGGGTCCTCGACGGCCAGGCGCTGAGCCAGGCCGCCACCGAGCGAGAGCCCCACGATGTGCGCGCGGGCCACCCCCAGGGCGTCGAGCACCCCGAGCGCGTCCTCGGCCATGTCCACCTGCGAATACGGTGGTGCCCCGGCCGGGAACGACGTCGACCGGCCGGTGTCGCGGTGGTCGTAGCGGATCACGAAGCGGCCACCGTCGGCCAGCCGGCGGCAGAACCCGTCCTCCCACCAGTCCATCGACCGGGCACCGCCGGCGATCAGCAGCACCGCGGGATCGTCGCGCCGGCCGAACGCCTCGAGGCACAGATCCACCCCGTTCGCCGGCACCATCGTCTCGCCCATGGCCGGAGTATCGCCGCGCAGCCTGACAGTTTCCTGCGCCGCGCTGTCCCCCGAAAGGCTCACGTCCTCATCGCTCCGGGTTCGGAAGATCATCGTGTGGGTCAGGGTCGGACTGTGCCTCTGCGCACCCCGGTCCGCGCCCGCTGACAGCCGCTCAGCGCAACGCTCGCGAGACGAGATCACAGGCGGCCGGCAGGCACGTGCTCCAGTAAGCGAAGTTGTGCCGGCCGCCGGTGTACGAACCGGCCGCCCTGGGCTGCGGCAGGGCCCGTTCCAGCGCCCGTACGTCGTTGAGCAGGCCGTCGTCGGTGCCGCACCAGAGCCCGATCGGCACCCCCCGCAACGCGGCGGCGCCGGCGAAGACCTCGTCACCGGGGGAGACGGCCGGCGAGAACGCGGCCACGGCCCGTACGAAGCCGGGAAAGGTCTGGGCCAGCAGCAGGGCGCCGTACCCGCCCATGGACCAGCCGCACACCGCCAGCCGGTCGGTGGCGAAACCGCGTTCGGCGCACCACGCCGGGATCTCCTCGTGCACCATCCGCTGCGGGTCGTCGGCCCCGGACGGCCGCCAGGAGAGCCGGCCCCCGGTGGCGCCGGCCAGCACGAACGGCGCGTTGCCCCGCCGGACCGAGTCGGAGGCGAACCGGCCCAGCCCCAGCACGGGGAAGTCGGCGGCGGTCTTCGACGCGCCGTGCAGGACCAGCAGCACCGGCAGGCCGCGGCCGTCGCCGTACCCGGCCGGCACGGCGGTGTAGAAGTCGACCGTCCGGCCGCGGGCGGCCGATCGCCGTTGCTCCAGTCGCTCGTCACCGAGCGGGGCCCCGGGAATCACGGGTACGGCGGAGCCGCGCCGCTGGTACCAGCCACTGACGGCCGCGACACCCGCTGCCGCGCCGGCCCCGGCCAGCAGGGTCCGCCTTCTCACCCGGTCTCCATGGCCGTTTCAACGGCGCCGCGGCACCGAGGTGACGGTGGTTCAGGCCGCGCCCGGCCGGATCGCGGTGGCCTCGGCGGCGATGCGCCGGACCAGCTCGCCCGCGGGTTCGACGTCGCGAACGAGCTCCACCGACTGCCCGGCGTACAGGGCCATGTCCGCGAGCTCACCGGTCATACCGGGCAGGGGGATCAGGTCCTCGTACCGGTGATGGGCGCGGCCGGTGCTGTCGACGGCGACGACGTCACCCTCGCCAGGACGGTCCGGGCCGGCGGGTGACCCGGCCTGCTCCCAGCGGCTCAGGGTCGCGTTCCGCAGCGCGCGGTGCGCCGCGCCGGGCCAGCCGCCGTCGAAGCAGTGGGTGTGGACGGTGTCCTCGGCGCCGGCGTCGACGAGGTGGCGGCGGTAGAGCTGGTGGCTGCGGGCCTCCGCGGAGGCCAGGAAGCGGGTGCCCAGCCACGCGCCCTGCGCGCCCAGGGTCAGGGCGGCGGCGAGACCACGTCCGTCGCTGATCCCGCCCGCGGCCAGGACCGGGACCGGGGCGACCGCGTCCACGACGGCCGGCACCAGGACCAGGGTGGTGGTCGTGCCCCGGACGTGACCGCCGGCCTCCCAGCCCTGCGCCACGACGACGTCGACGCCGCAGCCGGCGGCGTGCACGGCCTCGGCGACGCTGCCGACGGTGTGCATGTGCAGCGCCCTCGCTGCCCGGATCGTCCCGCTGACCGGCCGGGGGTCGCCCCAGAAGGTGGAGATCACCGGTACGCCCTCGGCCAGGCACATGTCCAGCGTGTCGGCCACCGGGAAGTCGAGCACCAGATTGACCCCGAACGGGCGGGCCGTCAGCCGGCGGACCCGGCGGATGTCGTCACGGGCCGGGCCGGCTCCTCGCCAGGTCAGCGCGAGCATGCCCAGCCCGCCCGCGTCAGCCACCGCCGCGGCCAGCTCCGGGCCCGCCGCGGAACCGATCGGTGCCTGCACGAGCGGCACGTCGATGCCCAGCCGCTCGCACAGCGGTGTGCGTATCCCACGTGACATGACCTGACCCCGCTTCGGATTCCGAATCACCCGGCCACGCGTTACCGTATCGGAAACAGAAGCACTCGGGGAGGGGTGGGAACGCGATGGCGGTGCCGAAGCCGGGACTGCCGGTACGCGGATCGAGCACCGGGCGTCCGCTGATGGCGGCGCTCGACCTGTTCGGCCGGCGCTGGAGTCTGCGCATCGTGTGGGAGCTGCGGCACGGTGCGCTCGGCTTCCGGGCGTTGCAGCAGCGCTGCGACGACATGTCCTCCAGCGTGCTGCGGCAACGGCTGTCCGAGCTGGTCGAGGCCCGGATCGTCGCGCAGGAGGCCGACACCGCGTACGCGCTCACCGAGCTGGGTCTGGCCGCGTACAAGGCGCTGCGGCCGCTGGTCCGGTGGGCCGACGACTGGGCGACCGCCCTCGAGGACGGCGCCCCGTGAGCAGGATCGCCCCGGTGGAACCACCGTACGCGCCGGAGGTGGCGGCCCAGCTGGAGTCGATGATGCCGCCCGGGGTGCCGCCGATCGGGCTGTTCCGCACCCTCGCGCGCAACCTGCCGATGACGGCCGCGATGAGCGGATGGGGCCGCTACGAGCTGGGACCGCGGCTGTCACTGTCCATGCGCGAGCGGGAGATCGCCATCGTCCGCACCTGCGCGCGGTGCCGCTGCGAGTACGAGTGGGGCGTGCACCTGGCGTTCTTCGCCGGACGCGTCGGGCTCACCGGGGACCAGATCCGCTCCCTGACGGCCGGGTCCCCCGGCGACCCGTGCTGGGCGGTGGCCGGCGAACGGGCGGTGATCCGGGTCGTCGACGCGCTCTGCGACACCGGCGACGTCGGCGACCAGCTGTGGACGGCGGCGCGGGAGGTGCTGGCCGAGCCCCAGCTGCTCGACCTGCTGCTGCTCTGCGGCTGGTACCACGCGGTCAGCTTCACCGCCCGCGCCGTCCGGGTCGCCCTGGAGCCCGGCGCTCCGCGCTTCGCGGACGTCGTCGCCCCCTGACGCTCACGGGTGCCAGTCGGCGTAGCGGGCCATCGACCGCAGCGCCAGGCGCGGCGGCGTCCAGCGGATCGCGGTGTTGCGCGCGGCGACCAGCAGCGGCTGGGTGAGCTGCTGGCCGAAGCGCCCGATCCGGTACGAGGCCCGGGCGACCGACTGCGACCGGGGCCGCCGCCGTGCGTCGTAGTCGGCCAGTCCCTCGGCCAGCGGCCGGCCCGGCGGGCACGAGACCCCGAGGACCACCGCGTCCTCGATGGCCTGGGCGGCTCCCTGGCCGAGGTTCGGCGTCATGGCATGGGCGGCGTCACCGAGCAGGGCGACAGTGCCGCGCACGTAGGTCGGCAACGGCGCCGGCAGGTGCCGCAGGTCGTGGTGCAGGACGGTCGTCGTCGCGTCGAGCAGCGCCGTCACGGGGTCGTGCCAGCCGCCGACGATGTCCCGGACGGCCGCCTTCTCGTCGTCGGACCGGGTGCCGGGCGGGGCGTTGGTGGCCGCGAACCAGTAGACCCGGCCGTCGCCGAGCGGCACGATGCCGAACTCGGTGCCCGGGCCCCAGGTGATCGCGACGGTGAGCTCGCCTGTCCACGGTTCGTCGGTGACGCCGCGCCAGGCCGTCGTCCCGACGTATCGAGGTGGGGCGGCGTCCGGCCAGAGCTGCCGGCGTACGGCGCTGTCGATGCCGTCGGCGCCGATGATCAGATCGGCCTCGAAGCGGCCGGCCGAGGAGAGCACCGCGCCCGGCTCGACGCTGGTCACCGCGGCGTTCGTGACCAGCGCGGACCCGGGCAGGGCGGCGAGCAGGACGCGGTGCAGGGTGGCGCGGTGGATCCCGAGAGCACCCGTCCCGAGGGCCGCCTCCAGGTCGGCGGCGTCGATGCGGGCCAGCCAGCGGCCGTCCGGGGTACGGGTGCCGCCCGGCGCGTCGACCCGGCCCTGGGCGCGCACCTCGTCGCCCACGCCCAGGGCGTCGAGCCCGGCCAGCGCGTTGGCCATCAGTGTGATGCCGGCGCCGACGGCACCGATCTGCGGCGCGCGTTCCAGCACGGTCACTTCCCACCCGGTCCGGCGCAGCGCCAGCGCCGCGCACAGGCCCCCGATCCCGCCACCGACGATGACAGCCTTCATGTCGTGCCACCTTTCTACATCTGTAGAAAGCCATACTACGCAGTCGTGGCCACCACCTCACCCGAGCGCTTCGCCGCTCTCACCGACGCGGCGATCGCCCTGATCGCCGAGCTGGGCATGCGAGGCCTGACCCATCGCGCCGTCGACGCCCGGGCCGGGCTGCCGGCCGGGACCGCCTCGGCCTACCTGCGTACGCGGAAAGCGCTGGTCGAGGCGGTCGTACAGCGCATCGCCGACCTGGACACCGCGGACCTGGCCGCCCGGGAGGTGCCCACCGGGGCCTCCGACGCGGCCCCGGACCTCGATGCGCTCGCCGCGAGCATCGCCGCGCTGCTCGACGACTGGCTGACCACCGGCCGCACGCGCACCCTGGCCCGCTACGCCTGCCTGCTGGAGGCCACCCATCACCCCGAGCTGCGCCCGATCCTGGCGTACGGGGTGGCCATGCGCGCCCAGGCGCAGGCGCTGCTCACCGCGGCCGGGGCGCCGGACGCCGAGCAGCGCGGCAGCCACCTGGTGGCCGCCGTCGACGGGCTGCTCTTCGACCGGCTGGCCGGCGCGGGCTCGCTCGCCGCGCCCCCGCCCGGCACGCCGCGGAACCGGGCGGACCTGACCGCGGCCGTCCGTGGTCTGCTCCGCGCGGCGGTTGTTTAGGCTTCTGACGCTGCGTTGACCATCCGGTCGGTAACGATGACTGGAAGGGCCACGTGACTACAAGCCGTAACGTCGCCTAGAGTGGTCCGGTCGGCAGATGCTGACGTACTGAGCAGGAGATCACCGTGCATCTGAGCGAAGTCGCCATGGCCGCGGCTATCACTGTGAGTATTGCGGGCGTTTCTTACGCTGCGTTGAATACCGATCGGATTCGCGGCACCGCCGAGACCGTGGCGGGCCAGGCCTCGTGCCGGACCGTGGACGAGGCCATCCTCGGCTTCGTGGCGCAGCACGGCACCGCGCCCACCACGATCAAGCAGATCCAGCCGTGGACGAAGGGCGACATCTCGGCGTACCGGATCGTCCAGGGCCGGGCCGCCGGACCCGGCTGCTGAATCAGGGTCGCGGGTCGGCCTGGAGCTCGACCCGGTGCCGGAGATACTCGTCGTCGGAGCTCCGGGCGATCTCCAGCGCCCGGGTCACGAGCTCCTGCAGCTCCGCCGGGTGCGACGCGCGTCGCAGCGACAGGTTCGGCAGGATGCACCGGCGCAGATCGAGATCGTGCTCGTCGACGAAGCGGCGCAGGGCGGCTTTCGCCGTACGCCGGCTCAGCTCCTGGTAGCTGTCGCGTTCGGCGGCGCTCTCCGGGGTCAGGACCCTGGTCCCGGGCTGGTAGCGCAGGCCGATGGCCGTCCAGTACATGGCGCGGATGGCGCCGGCCGCGTCGGCGACGGTGCCGTCCTCCAGGTATTCGGTCAGGGCCACCCGGACCCGGCGCCGGCCGTACGCGTCGAGGGCGGGCCGGACCAACTGGCTGACATGGCTCGGGTCCGGCTCGTGCACCGCGGCCCGCATCAGCGGCTCGAACCACTCGTCAGGGCCGGCGCCCGCCTTGGCGCGGGCTTTGACGGCTGCGCCGACGACCCGGCGCGCGCGGTGCCGCGCGGCCGTCGCGGGATCCGTAGGCTGCCGGCATGGATCTCGACGCCCGACCGGCATACTTCGCTTTCCCCGGCCCGCTGCGCGACCAGCTCGTCGGCGCGATCCTGACCGGCGCCAAGACCTCCACCTCCAGCCTGGTCGCCGACTACGAGCACCACAACGAGCCGTTGCCGCAGGTCGGCGAGCGGTCGGTGGTGATGGACTCGCAGGACCGGCCGGTCGCGGTCATCGAGACGACCGAGGTCCGGGTCGTACGGCTGCGCGACGTCGACCTGCGGCACGCGATCGACGAGGGCGAGGGCTTCGAGTCGGTGGCCGCCTGGCGCGCGGACCACGAGAACTTCTGGCACAGCGCCGAGGCCCGGGCGGACCTGGACGACCCGGCCTTCACCGTGGACGACGACACCCTGATGGTCGCCAAGCGCTTCCGCCTGGTCGAGATCCTCCCGCCCCCGCCCGCCTGAGCAGCAGGCGTCCGCCGCGTCAGCTCGCCAGGCTGAAGCGTTCCGAGTGCACCTGGGCCGCCGGCACCTTCAGGGCGCGCAGGCTGCGCAGCACCGCGTCGGTCATCGCCGCCGGGCCGCACACGTAGACGTCCCGGTCGGTGATGTCCGGGACCAGCGCCAGCAGGTTCTCCGGGGCGAACGGGGTGTTCGGTGGGGTGCCCGCACCGGTGCGGCCGGTCAGGACGTGCAGCTGGGCACCCCGCGACGTGGCCAGATTCCGCAGTTCGCCGAGCAGGACCGCCTGCTCGGTCGTGGCCGCCCGGTACAGCACCGTCGTCGGGCCGGTCGCCTCCTCCAGCAGAGCCCGGATGGGCGTGATGCCGACACCGCCGGCGATCAGCAGGGTGGCCGGTTTCGTGCGGCTGAGGGCGGTGAAGGCGCCGTACGGGCCCTCGGCGAAGACCCGGGTGCCGACCGGGACCGTCCGCAGACGCGCGCTCGCCGTACCCACCGCCTTGGCCGTCAGGCGTAGTGTGCGGCCGTCCGGGGCGGCCGACAGGGAGAACGGGTTGGCCTCCCACCAGCGGCCGTGGCCGAGGAACCGCCAGATCATGAACTGGCCCGCGCGGGCCGGCAGCTTGTCGAGGTGCTTGCCGGTCACGTAGACGGAGACGACGTTGTCGGCCTCGGGGACCACGGCCGCGACCCGGAACTGGTGGCGGGCGTTGCGGACCAGGGGCAGCACGATCCGGCCCACGACCAGGGAACCCAGGGCGAAGACCCACAACGCCCACCAGTACGCCTCGGCGAGCGGTGACGAGGTGAACGTCGAGACCTCGGTCAGTTGGTGGATCAGGGCGAAGACGATGGCCACGTACAGCAGCAGGTGCACCGTGTGCCAGGCTTCGTACGACAGGCGGCGGCGGGCCACGCGTACCGACAGGCCCGCCGCGACCAGCACGATGCCGGCGGCCAGCATGCCCAGCAGGACCGGCAGTTGGCCGCTCAGGGTCTTGAACTCTTTCAGGGGCGTGCTGTTGTATTCGCCGGCGTAGCCCAGCAGGACGAAAGTCGGGTGCAGCAGGACCAGCCAGAACAACGTGAAGCCGGTCCACCGGTGCCACGAGGTGAGCCGGTCCATGCCGATCCGCCGGTCCAGCCAGCCGATCCGGGCCACCAGCACCAGTTGCAGGATCATCACCAGTGCCAGGTGCAGTCCCAGCCACTTGCCGAAGCCGAGGACCGCGTTCTTGGCCGGGTCGGCGGTCAGGAACACCGTCTCGACGATGAGCACGTTGAGCGCGACGACCGACCACAGGACCACGCGCCCGGTCAGCGCGGGGGACAACCCGGCGGGGGCGGCGGCGGGGTGCGCAGCGGTCATGGTGACTCCCAGTCCGGACGGAAGGCCGTCAGTTCAGCACGGCGGGGCGATCCGGGGGAAGGCCGGTCACTGTCAGGTCATACGATCGCTGCGGAACGACAAACCGGCACGGAGGGTGTTATGAGTTCGGAGACGCTGGAATTCCAGGCCGAGGCGCGGCAGTTGCTGCAGCTCATGGTCCATTCGATCTACTCGAACAAGGACATCTTCCTGCGGGAGCTGATCTCCAACGCCTCCGACGCGCTGGACAAGCTGCGGCTCGCGGTGCTGACCAGCGATCTGGAAGCCGACACGGCCGACCTGCACATCGCGCTGGAGGTGGACGCCGAGGCGCGCACGCTGACCGTGCGGGACAACGGGATCGGCATGTCGCGGGACGAGGTCGTCGCCCTGATCGGCACCATCGCCAAGTCCGGCACCGCCGAGATGCTCAGCCGGCTCAAGGACGCCAAGGAGTCGGCCGAGCTGATCGGCCAGTTCGGCGTGGGTTTCTACTCCACGTTCATGGTCGCCGACAAGGTCACCCTGGTGACCCGCAGGGCGGGCGAGAGCGAGGGTACGCGCTGGGAGTCGGCCGGCGAGGGCACCTACACGATCGAGTCCGTGGCCGACGCCCCGCAGGGCACCGCGGTGACCGTCCACCTGCGTCCCAAGGACGAGGAGGACGCACTCTACGACTACACCGACGAATGGAAGATCAAGGAGATCGTCAAGCGGTACTCCGACTTCATCGCGTTCCCGATCCGGATGGCTTCCGGCGAGGGGGAGCCGGCCACGCTCAACTCGATGAAGGCCCTGTGGGCGCGTCCGCGCTCGGAGGTCAAGGACGAGGAGTACACCGAGTTCTACCGGCACATCAGCCACGACTGGACCGACCCGCTCGAGACCATCCAGATGAAGGCCGAGGGCACCTTCGAGTACGAGGCCCTGCTCTTCATCCCGTCGCGGGCCCCGCACGACCTCTTCCAGCGCGACGGCCGCCGTGGCATCCAGCTCTACGTCAAGCGCGTCTTCATCATGGACGACAGCCGTGAGCTGATGCCCGACTACCTGCGCTTCGTCAAGGGCGTGGTGGACGCGGCCGACCTGTCGCTGAACATCTCCCGCGAGATCCTGCAGCAGGACCGGCACATCCAGCTGATCCGCCGCCGGCTGTCCAAGAAGGTCCTCAGCACCATCAAGGACCTGCAGACCAAGGAGCCGGAGAAGTACGCGACCCTGTGGCGCGAGTTCGGCCGCGCGATCAAGGAGGGCCTGCTCGGCGACCCCGACGACCAGAAGGCCATCCTCGACGTCGCGTCGTTCGCCTCCACCGCCGGCAGCGAGCCGACCACCCTGGCGGCCTACGTCGAGCGGATGCCCGAGGGCCAGGACGAGATCTACTTCATGACCGGCGAGACCCGCGCGCAGGTGGAGAACTCGCCGCACATGGAGGCCTTCACGGCCAAGGGGTACGAGGTCCTGCTGCTCACCGACCCGGTGGACGAGATCTGGGTCGACGCCGTCCCCGAGTACGACGGCAAGAAGCTCCAGTCCATCGCCCGCGGCTCGGTGGACCTGGCGTCGGAGCCGGCCTCGCAGGAGAAGTCCGGCGAGTTCGCGCCGCTGCTGACCTGGCTCGGTGAGAAGCTGACCGACGAGGTCAAGGAGGTGCGGCTCTCCACCCGGCTGACCACCTCCCCGGCCTGCCTGGTCAGCGACGCCGACGACATCACCCCGACGCTGGAGAAGATGTACCGGGCGATGGGCCAGCAGGTGCCGCCGGTGAAGCGGATCCTCGAGCTGAACCCGGATCACCCACTGGTCAGTGGCCTGCGTGCGGCCCACGAGCAGCGCGCCGACGACCCGAACCTGCCGGAGACCGCCGAGCTGCTGTACGGCACGGCGCTGCTGGCCGAGGGCGGCGACCTGGCCGACCCGGCGCGTTTCGCCAAGCTGCTGGCCGACCGGCTGGCCCGTACCGTCTGACCGCCTCGGCGCTCGCCCGCCTGCGCTGCCGCAGGCGGGCGATCAGTCGAGGATCGCGGTCAGGGTCTCGCGGGCCGTCGCGGCCATCACGGGGTTGGTGTCGACGTAGTACGGCAGGGCGACGATCGCCTGCACGATCGCCCAGCCGGCCCCGCGCGCCCAGGTGTCGTCATCGACGCCCAGTCCCTGCCGGTAGGCGTCGCGGGCGCCGGCGGGCAGCAGGTTCCACGCCGGCATCAGGTCGACGGCCGGGTCGCCGACGCAGACCGTTTCCAGGTCGATGACCGCCGCCAGGCGGCCGTCGCGCACCAGCAGGTTGCCCGGCATGAGGTCGGCGTGCAGCCAGACGTCGGTCGCGGCGGGTTCGGCGTCGCGGCACCGCGCCCAGATCCCGGCCAGCCGGACGGTGTCGACGAGACCGGTGCTCCGGGCCAGCGCCCGCTGCACGTCATCGTCCCGGCCGGCCAGCGGGCCGCCCCGGGTGCGGCCGTTCCACGTGCCGCCGCCGGTGTCCACGGCGTGCAGCGCGGTGACGAAGCCGGCCAGGTCCCGGGCGAAGGCGGCGGGGTCACCGATGGTGTGGTGACTCGCGGTCTCGCCGGGGATCCACCGGTACACCGTCCACCAGCCGTTGTAGCCCGGCCCCGGCGCGCCCAGGGCGAGCGGTTCGGGCACCGCAAGGGGCAGGTGCGCGGCCAGCCGGCGGGCCTGCTCCTGCTCATGGGCCAGTTCGTCGCGCCGGCCGGGCGCGCCGCTCGGGCGCAACGGGAAACGGGCGACCAGGTCTCCGCCGAGGCGGAACAGGGCGTTGACCGTTCCGTGCGAGGTGACCGGCCGCACCGGCCGGTCACGCCACTGCGGGAACTGGGCGGCGACGAGCCCGGCGACGTCGGCGGGACCGACGTCGACCTGATCCGCGTGCATTCTCACGAGCCGCTCCCGGCTAGCCGCTGATCGCGGCGGTGATCTGGCGGGTGGTGTCGGCGGCGATCCGGGGGTTGACCGCCGCGTACGACGTGTACGCGTTCACCCCGGCCGCCAGGGCCCAGCCGCGGCCCCGCGCCCACGTGGCGTCGTCCACGGTCAGCGCCTCCCGGAACGCCGCCCGGCCGGTCACCGACAACAGGGTGAACGCGATGGTGAGGTCGCAGGCCGGATCCCCGACGCCGAGCCCGCCGAAGTCGATCACCGCGCTGAGCCGGCCCCCGGTGGTGAGCAGGTTCCCGGTGTGGAAGTCGCCGTGGAACCAGACCGGCGGCCGGTCCCAGGCGGGGGCCCGCAGCGCCGCGTCCCACACCGCCGTCATCGCCTCGGCGTCGAACACCCCCGCGACCTCGGCTATCGCACCGCGCGTCCCGGCATCGCGGTCGGCCAGCGGCCGGCCCGCCAGCTCGGCGTGGCCACCGACGGCCGGTACGCCCTGCAGAGCGGTCAGGAAAGTGGCGAGCTCGACGGCCGTCTCCACCGAGTCGCCGAGCATGGCCACGGTGGCGACCTGCCCGTCCAGCCAGCGCGAGACCGCCCAGGGCCACGGGTAGCCGAACGCCGCCCGGCCCACGGCCACCGGTGACGGGGTCCGCAGGGGCAGGTGCGGGGCCAGCCGGGGCAGCCAGCGCAGCTCCTTGCCGACCTGCCCGGCCGCGTCGCTGTGCCGCGGCAACCGGACGGCCAGCTCGTCACCCAGCCGGTAGATCACGTGGTCGGAGCCGGCCGGGTCGACCAGCCGCAGCGGCAGTGCGGACCACTGGGGAAATTGCGCTCGCACCAGGCGTCGGGCCAGTTCGTCGTCGATCATCGCGGGTCAGCACACCGCACCGGGCGATCAGCTGTCGAGCCGTTTTCCGGCCGGGGCCGCGGGAGTCAGAGCGGCCGCCACCGTCGTCCGCACCAGCTGGGCCGGGTCGGGGCAGGTCAGCTTGCCGTCGAGGAGCAGGACCGCCAGCCCGTGCACCATCGCCCAGGCGCCGATCTGCAGCGCCGGGGCGGCGAGCCGGCTCGCCAGGATCTCCGCGGTGCGCGCGGAGGCGGCGTTGGCGGTGGGCCGGCCGTACATCAGCCGGAACAGGCCGGGGTGGGCGAGGGCGAACGCCACGTACTGCTCGGCCATGTCGGTCAGTTCGGCGGCGGCTTCGAGGCGGTCCGCGAGCTGGGCGAAGCCGTACGTCGCCAGCGCGGCGAGCAGCGCCTCCTTGTCCGCGTAGTGCCGGTACGGGGCGTTCGGCGAGACACCCGCCCGCCGCGCCACCGCGCGCAGCGAGAACGTCTCGTCCTCCTCCAGCAGCTCCAGCGCGGCGTCGAGCAGGGCGGCCCGCAGATCGCCGTGATGATAGGGACGCGAAGTTGACACTGCACACACCGCCTTCCTAATGTGCGCAGTGTATACATTCGCGATCTCCGGGAGGGCCAGTGTCCGTCCACTCCACCGAGGTACGCCTGGCGGCCCGCCCGCACGGCTGGCCCACCGCCGAGACCTTCGAGGTCACCCGCGTCGAGGTGGCCGATCCGGCGCCCGGTCAGCTGCTGGTGCGTAACCTGCTGATGAGCGTCGACCCGTACATGCGCGGCCGGATGGACGACCGCAAGTCGTACGTGGCGCCCTTCACGGTCGGCGAGGCGCTGGAGGGCGGGGCGCTCGGCGAGGTCGTCGCCTCGGCGGTCGACGGGTTCAAGCCCGGTGACACGGTGCTGCACGGGCTCGGCTGGCGCGAGTACGCCCTGGTGGACGCCCGCTCCGCCGCGAAGGTCGACCCGTCGCGGGCGCCGCTGGGTGCGTACCTCGGGGTGCTGGGCATGACCGGGCTGACCGCGTACGCGGGTCTGCTGCGCACCGCCGAGTTCAAGCCGGGCGACGTCGTCTTCGTCTCCAGCGCCGCCGGCGCGGTCGGCCAGGTCGTCGGGCAGCTGGCCCGGCACCGGGGCGCCGCCAGGGTCATCGGCAGCGCCGGTTCGGCGGCCAAGGTCGCCTTCCTCAAGGACGAGCTGGGCTTCGACGACGCGTTCGACTACCACGACGGGCCGATCCGCGAGCAGCTCAAGCGGGCCGCGCCCGACGGCATCGACGTGTACTTCGACAACGTCGGCGGCGACCACCTCGAGGCCGCCATCTCGGCGCTGAACGTGCACGGCCGGATCACCGTCTGCGGCATGATCAGCGTCTACAACGCCACCGAGCCGACCCCGGCGCCGCGCAACCTGGCCATGCTCATCGGCAAGCGGCTCACCATCCGCGGCATGCTGGTCCGCGACCACGGTGACCTGCGGGGCGCGTTCATCGAGGAGATGGCGCCGCTGGTCGCCGACGGCCGCATCCGGCACCGCGAGACCGTCTACGAGGGGCTGGACCAGGCCCCGGAGGCCTTCCTGGCCATGCTGCGCGGCGAGGGTCTGGGCAAGGTCCTGGTCAGGATCGCCTGATCCGTGACAGGACGGCTCGCCACCGGTGCTCCGGTGGCGAGCCGTTGCCGTGCGGTCAGGAGTGCGGGCAGGTGTCGCGGTATTCCTGGATCGCCGAGCCGCTCGGCGCCGGGCAGAGGAACTGCTCGTAGCGGGTGTCGTTGTCGATGAACCGCTTGAGCCACGAGATGCTGTACTTCGCAATGGTCACGTTGGCCGAGGTCGGCGCCGAGTGCGAGGCGTTGTTCAGCTCCAGGTACGCCTTGTCCGAGCTGCTCGGCAAGCTGGTGTAGAACGGCTCCGCGTGCGACGCCACCGGTGCCACCGTGTCGTTCTCGGCCCCGATGATCAGGGTCGGCACGGTGTCCGACGACCAGTTCTTGGTGGAGTGGTACGGCGTCAGCGGAATGGACGCCTGCAGTTGCGGACGGGTCCGCGAGGCGGAGAGGCTGCCGCCGCCACCCATCGAGTGGCCCATGACCCCGAGCCGGCCCGCGTCGATCCGGGTGCGCACGGAGCTGGTGCGGGTCAGATAGTCGAGCGCGGCCAGCAGTTGGGTGCCGCGGCTGGCCGGCTGGTCGTAGACGCTGAGCGTGTCGATGGTGATGACCACGAAGCCCTGCGAGGCGAGGCGGGGGCCGTACCAGGCGACGCTGGACTGCGAGGCGGTGAAGCCGGGCGAGACCGCGACCGCGCCGAAGGTGCCGGCGGTGGTGCTGGTCGGGTAGTAGATGGTCCCGCCGCCGAAGCCGGAGACGCTGGAGCGGGCCACGGTGGTCTGGGCGATGGCGAACGAGCCGCGGGTGGCCTCGATGCCGGCCACGGTGGGGGCGGGTCCCCGCTCGTACGGGTTGGCCGCGAGGGCGGCCCCGGCGCTGAGCGGGCGTGCCGTGTCGGCCGCGAGGGCCGGCCCGGCTGGGGCGGTGACGAGGGCGGCGGTCAGGGTGGCGGCGGCGAGCAGGTGCTTGGCGGGATTTCGCATGTCCGGAGCTCCCTAGGGTGGGGAGGAACTCACCGACGTCGTCCGGCACCGCGGGGTTGGCCCGGGGGGACGGACGTTCCGGCGGCCTCGCCATCGAGGCACATCAATGCTGTGCCCCATTGGTTACTCGCCGGTAATCCCACTGTCATCATGTTTCGCCGATATGACGAACCCTTGACGGCTCAGCGGCTGCGCTCCGCCTCGCGGGCCTGGCGCCTGCGCTCGCGCTGCTCACGGGTGTAGCGCTTGCGGGCCTCGAGGTCGAGCTTCCACTGCTCGCGGGCGTACGCCTCGGCGCCGTGCACGGCGTTGCGGGTCTGCGCGGGCCCGATCATGGACCGGAAGAACCAGTTGTCGAACGTCTCGTGGAACCACCGCACGAGCCGGTTGCCGCTCCGGTCGTTCGCATCCTTCGGCATGCCCTCGCCCCTCCTTGGCCTCGTGGCCCCGATAGATCATTGCCGCACCAACGGTTTGTACACCAACTATTGGTAGTCTAACCATGGAGCTGAGGAGAACGCGCATGAGTGACCCGGTCGACACCGAGGACCCGCTGGCCCTGGAACAGCAGGTCTGCTTCGCGCTGTCCGTCGCCGCCCGCGGCGTGGTGGCCGTGTACCGGCCGTTGCTGGAGCCGATGGGCCTGACCCACCCGCAATACCTGGTGATGCTGGCGTTGTGGCAGCACGCCCCGCTGTCGGTGCGCGAGCTCAGCGGGCTGCTGCAGCTCGAC
Source organism: Actinoplanes sp. NPDC048967 (assembly GCF_040649415.1). Taxonomy (NCBI): domain Bacteria; kingdom Bacillati; phylum Actinomycetota; class Actinomycetes; order Micromonosporales; family Micromonosporaceae; genus Actinoplanes; species Actinoplanes sp. NPDC048967. Next base: position 69,571 of record NZ_JBEZFL010000001.1, on the reverse strand, counting down.
CCGGGCACACTGTCTCCGCTGCTCAAGCGGCTGGAGGCGATCGGCTACCTGCGCCGCGAGCGGGACCCGGCCGACGAGCGCAGCCTGGCGGTGACGCTCACTCCGGCCGGGCAGGCGCTGCGCAGCCAGGCCGAGCAGATCCCGCCGGCTGTGGTGCAGCGTCTCGGCATGCCGATCGAGGAACTGCGGAGCCTGCACGCGGCCCTCACCCGGGTGATCGCCGCCGCCCGCCCGATCGAGCCCGGCTCGTCCTGAATCGGCCGTGGGCCGCCGTCCGCGGCCCAGGCATGGCCGTGGCCCCTGTCCCGGGCGGAAGCAGGGGCCGCGGACGACTCGGCGACGGTCAGCCGCGTACCCGGCGCCGCTTCGGGACCAGGCGCATGACCGCCAGGCCCGCCACCATCAGCGTGACGCCCGCGACCAGCGTCCAAGCCGTGTCGAAGCCGGTCAGAGCGAGCGCCCCGCCCCCGACCGTGGCGCTGCCTCCGGCAACTTGTCCGTACATGATGTCCTCCCCAGGAATCAGACGTTGATCCATTCGCGGCGGGAGCCGCGCAAGGTCTTCCAGACCGCCAGCCAGTACACCCCCGACCGCCACTGCTCGTAGGCCCATTCGGGCAGCAGGACCGCCGCGAGCAGCAGGTCCGACGGGCGGTTGCGGCGTACTGTCCACACCCGTTCCGCGACGAACACGAGGGTGAGCGGCGCCCACTTCCAGGAGAACGGCACCGCGCCGTAGCCCAGCATCGTCACCAGCAGGAACAGCAGGTAGGCGGGCGCCATCAGGGAGCCCGCGTAGATGGCCAGTTGCCGGCCCAGGTCCGCGGCGGTCGCCCGGGTGAGGCCGTAGATGCGCAGGCTGTCGAGCATGCCGCGTTGCCAGCGCAGCCGCTGGTCCCTCAGCGCCTTCCAGGTCGGCATGATGTCGGTGACCGCCCGGGCGGAGGCGGGCGCCATCGGCCGGTAGCCCAGCGCCCGGAAGGCGAAGGTCAGCTCGATGTCCTCGGTGGCGGTGTCGCGGTGGTAGAACTCGCCGGGATGGCCGGGCAGGTCCTGACCGCGGGCGGCGATCACGGCCCGGACCGCGGCGACGTCGAAGAGGGTGGCCACCCCGGACAGCACCAGGGCGTTGTCGCCGCCGCGGCCGATCTGGCGGGCGAAGCGTTCGTACTCGTTGCGTTGCAGGCGGGCCAGCAGGTTCGTCGGTCCCGGATCGGTGCGGAAGCAGGCGCACACCGCGCCCACTTCGGGCCGGCGGCGGCGCGACCGGCGGTGCCCGTTGAGCTGCGGGCGCAGCAGGGCCCGGCGGGCGTGCTGGGTGAAGTCCGGGTCCAGCATGCTGTCGGCGTCGGTGACCAGGATCTGGTCCTCGTCGCGCAGCCGCGGCAGCAGCCTGGTGATCGCCCAGTTCAGGGCGCCGGCTTTCTTGTGGATGTTGACGCCGGGGAACTCCAGCACCGTGGCGCCCGCGGCCCGGGCGCGCTGGGCGGTGTCGTCGGTGCAGTTGTTCGGGACGACGATGATCTCGTCGAGGCGCGGCGCCCACTGCTCGCGCAGGGCCCGTACGGTGGCGGCGATGGAGGCGGCCTCGTTGTAGGCGGGAACGATGGCGACCACGAGCGGCGTACGGACCGGCAACGGCACGCGCCGGGTCTGCTCGCCCGGGTTGCGCCGCGGGCTGACGCGGGTCCGCACAGCGCCGGGCTCACGGCCCTGGCGGGCGTAGTCGCTGGCCCGAGGCCTGTCGATGATCATCGAGAAAGAACGTAAGCGCGATGGGCTCTGTCGCGCATCAGGCGTAGGGGGTCATGATCCACCGGGTCGGCTGAAGGGCTCAGGGCCGCAGTGATGAGTGGACCGGTCGACATGCGCCGGTACGGTCCGATATGCCCGGTCGGCGGGCACGACAAGGCCCCGCTGGACCGCCGCACGGTCGGGGGGAGTTGCGGCGGTCCGGCGGGGCCGGCTCTGGGTCGGTCCGGGCCTGCGGGCGCCTACCGGGTACGCGGGTCGGCGTCGCGGCTGCGCGTGCCGGACTTGGCCAGACCGCGGCTGATGAGGTAACCGATGGTCAGCAGGGTCACGTACCACCAGGCTTTGTCGGCGGCGAAGTAGTCACTGCCGTCGTTGACACCACGGTCGCCGACGAGCTGCGAGGCGAGCAGGACACCGGCGACCGCCGCGAGATACACGAACAGCTCCGTGGTCTTCCAGGACGGCTTGGTCTCGTCACCGTGCGCCGGACGGGCGTAGTGCCGGGTGTCACGGTCGGCGTCGGACAGCAGCCCGGTGGTGGCGTGGCTACCGGTGATGGGGGAGGTCGTCATCGTGGTCTCCTCTGAGGCGTTCGTCCACTTCGGTGATCACGGGATCCCCGCCATCACCGGGGCAAAAACGCAGAGACCATCCGAACACTGGCAATTCACCCGTACGGGTCGGTCAGCGGTCCCAGCCGTCGCAGCAGTCGTCCGGCTCCTCGGCCAGCAGATCGAGCAGATCCGTGCCGGTCTGCTCATCGGTACGCAGCCGCGGAACCGCGACGATCAGTCCGAGCTTGAGCGCGCAGTCCTCGCCGAAACCGTGGATCATCCGGTCCACCCGGGTGGGATGCCCGCACCGGGCGCACGGCTTCTTCGCCGGCCGCCCCGACTCCGGCCGCCCCGACTCCGGCCGCCCCGACTCCGGCCGCCCCGACTCCGCGAACAGGTCCACGACCCGATCTTGCCGGTTTTCCGTGCTCAGCGCAGGGCCGTGGCGATCTGTCAGCTCCGGTCCTGCTCCTCGGCCCGGGAACCCGGCGGCACCTTGGCCCGGCCACGGGCCACAGCTCCCGGCACCCTGGCCCGCCCCCGGACCACCCCGGACGACGGTGCCGGCAGGTGGTGGACGGCCGTCGGTTCCCCGGCCGCCGTAACGTCCGGGCCGGGCGCTGCCGGTTGTCGGGCCGGTGGTGGGCCGGAGTGGGGTTGGCCGGTGACCGCGGACGGCGCTGCCGGTTGTCGGGCCGGTGGTGGGCCGGAGTGGGGTTGGCCGGTGACCGCGGACGGCGCTGCCGGATGTCGGGCGCGCTGGGGGCCGGGGTGGGATCTCCGGTCCTGAGCGGTCGACGATGCCGGCCCGGATCGGCGGCGCCGCCACCAGAGCATCGCCACGATCGCGACCGTCAGGCCGATGGCCACCAGGCCCGGCACGACCGCAGTCCACGGGCGATCTCCCGCGGGCGGGCGGGCCACCGGCGCCGGAACCACCGCGTCACCGGCGAGCTCGAGGTCGCCCGCGTCGACGCGGACGGAAACCGTCGCCGGCAACGACGCCGGGGTCGGAAAGCGGATCAGATGGCGCCCTCGGAGCGTGGTCGTCACCTGATCCAGCGCGGGCATCACCACCGGATCGCCCGCCGGCGCGAAGAAGCCTCCGGTGCCCGCCGCCGCGCTCGCCCAGTACGAGCCCCCGGCGGCCGTGCCCACCACGACCAGAATCGTGCCGCTCGCCCGGAACCGGCCGGCCAGCACGTCGGCCCGCTCGCCGACCGCGTCGGCCGCCGTCGTGTAGAGCACCACCACCCGCCGCCCGGTCTCCGCCGTCGGGAACTGCCGTTCGGCCAGACTGAGCGCCGCCGCGGTGTCGCGTTCGCCGCGGGGTCGCAGGGACGTGAGGGCCCGGATCACCCCGGCCCGGCCGCGTTCGCCGCCGGCGGTGACCGAGGCGGGCGCCGAGCCGGCGATCACGGCCGCGCGGGTCGTGCCCGGTGCTTCGAGGATGAAGCGGGCGGCCGCGCTCAGCCACGCCGGGAGTGCGGTGGCGCCGTCCGCTGACGTGTCGACGACCAGGGTGACGGCGAGGCCGTCCGCCACGACAGGCTCCACCGTGGCCTGCTGGGGCCGGCCGTCGTGGGTCACCGCGACGGCTGCCGGCCGGGTGCTCGCGCTCAGGTCGACCACCAGCGAGGTCTGCGCGCCGTCGACCAGGACGGCGGTGATGGGCAGCGGGACCGGCGCGGCCGCTGCCGCCGGGCTCACCGCCAGCAGCGTGCCCACCGCCAGCAGCAGGGCGGCGGCTCGGGTACGGCGGCGGTCAGGCCTGGTCCGCGTACACGATGACATTGTCCCGGTAGCTTCCTCGAGTGCGGTCGAAGCTTCCGCCGCAGGTGACCAGCCGCAACGTGGGGTCGAGGCTGGGGGCGTACACCAGGTCGGTGGGGAACCGGGTCTTGGCGGTCTGCGCCACCTTCCGCACCCGGAACGTCACGGTGCTGCCGTCCGCGCGGTCGACCCGGATCTCCGTGCCGCGCTTCAGTTTGCGCAGGTCGACGAAGACGCCCGGGCCGGTGCGGGAGTCGACGTGACCGAGGATCACCGCGGGTCCGGGCTGGCCGGGGCGGGGGCCGTCCTCGTACCAGCCGGCGACGTCGGCGCGCTCCGGGACCGCGACCGTCCCGTCGTCCTGCCGGCCGAGGCGCTGCAGGGTGCTGTCGACGCGCAGCGCCCGGATCCGCAGCCGAACCGGTGTCGCCACTGTGGGATAGGTGCGGGCCGACCGGAAGGTGTCCGCCCGCGCCGGCGCGGCGGCGGCCGGCGTGGTGCTGCCCGTGGCCGGCCGCGCGGTCGCCTCCGGCTGGGCGCCGGCCAGGGCGGCGATCACGGCCAGGGCCAGACCGGCGAGCGACACGGTACGGGCGTACGCCTGCATGTCAGCGATGCCCACCGGCGAGCCCGCCCTGGCCGGTCTCCGGTCCACCACGCGGCAGGCGCGCCGCGACCTGGGCCCCGAAGCCGTCAGCGAGCCGGCGGGCGAGCTCGAACATGTGCTCGTAGGTCTGCCCGGCCACCTCGTGAGCGCCCTGGTAGTCCTTGGCGGCGTACAGGTCGGCGTGGCGCAGCAGCATCTCGTCGTGCTGCACGAGCGCCGCGGTCAGGGCGGCCGGGGTCATCCGGCCGCCGGTGGCCGGGGCGAGGATGGCCGCCAGGCCCCGCTCGAAGTTGTGCAACGCCGCGCGGACGCGCTGCTTACGGTCGTTCTGCCCGGCGGCGGTGGCCCCCGCGTACGCCACGAGCTGCTCGACGTGGGACGCCCACTGGGCCTGGAACCGCCGGGCGACCGGCGCGCCGAACAGGGTGTCGACCGCGGCCGCCACGTCGCGGGTGTTGCCGTTGATGCTTTCCGCGGCCGCGTCGAAGTCGGGTGTGCCGGTGACCGCCGCCCGGCTCACGTCCTCGACCAGGGCGGCGTGCTCGGCCAGCAGCTTGCCGAGCTGGGACCGCAGCCGCCACACCGGCTCCCGCAGCGTGGCCCGGTCGGCCGCCGGCAGCAGCGCCTCGGCCAGCGTCAGGCCCAGGTCGTACGTGTGCTGGAAGCTCTGCCGGTACAGCCGGTCGGCAGTTGCGTGGTCGCCCGCCGCGTACGCGTCCGCTTGCCGGGTCAAGTGGTCGACGTGCATGAGGACCGCATCGCGGGCGGCGGCCCGGGGCAGCCGGCCGTGTGACGCGCCGGCGAAGAAGTCGGCGAGTTCCTGCTCCGAGCCGGTCAGCTGCGCGCGGGCGCGGGCCAGTGCGCCGGTGTCCTGGTCCGCGACGCCCGCGGCGTACGCCACCAGGTCGACGACGTGGTCGGACCACATCGGCCCGAACTGGGTGGCCGCCGCGGCGCCGAAGAGCTGTCCGATCAGGCCGGTCATGGCCTCGGTGTTCTGGCCCAGTGCGGCGTCGGCGGCCTGGACGAAGCTGTCGTCGCCCCGGATCCGGCTGCGCATCAGGTCGGCGGCCAGGATCGAGTGCTGCCCGAGCAGGCCCTGCAACCGGATGGCCTGGTCGGCGGCGGAGACGCGGGCCGGTTGATGGACGTGGGCGGCTTCGCTGTGCGCCACCAGCGGCGCACGCGAGGCGACGGCCGCCGGGCCCATCGAGAGGATCGCCGTCAGCCCCAGGCAGAGCATCGGCACCAGTCGTCGGATCGCTCGGTGTTCCCGCATACGCCTCATCGCCCAGCGTCTCGTCGCCCGGCCGGGCCACGCGCGGACCGCCACCGCACCGGGAGGCGGCCGGCAGTGCCGGCGGGCCGGTGACCAAGGACAACCGGGACGGTTGCCCATGGTGATGCGGCAGCCACGATACGCGCGCATCGATGAGCTTCGGGTCCTCCGAGCGGCGCGACCGGGCGCCTGTGTGGACAGCCCCGGATCGTCCGAACTCCGCCTTCGGGGGGCCGACATCCGCGGCCCCGTCCAGTATCGTCGAAGTGGCTGCTGACCTTCGCAAACGTCCGGGGTGTGGCATGGCGCAAGGACACCTGGTGGGCGGCCGCTACCGGCTGCTGCGGGCCCTCGCCGCCGGGGGCATGAGCGAGGTCTGGCTGGCCGACGACGAGCGGCGCTCCCGCCCGGTCGCCATCAAGAAGTGCGTGCCACCCGAGGGCCTGACCCCGGCGCAGCGCGACCTCGTCCGAGATCTGACCCTGCGCGAGACGCGGGCACTGACCCGGGTCCGGCACCCGCACGTGATCCGCATCCTCGACGTACTGTCCGACGACGAGGACCCCTGGATCGTCATGGAGTACGTCGCCTCCCGCTCACTGCTCGAGGTCCTCCAGGAGACGGGGCCTCTCCCGCCGGCCCGGGCCGCCACGATCGGGCTGGCCGTGCTGCACGCCCTGAACGCGGCCGGCCGGGCCGGGGTGCTGCACCTCGACGTGAAACCGGCGAACGTGCTCATCGCCGACGACGGACGGATCGTGCTCGCCGACTTCGGCCCGGCCGGCACCGAGGCCGGCGTCCGGGCGCTGACCAGCGCCGGGATCACGCTCGGCTCGCCGAAGTACGTCGCGCCGGAGCGGCTGCTCAGCCAGGTGTCGACCGCGCGGGCCGACCTGTGGTCACTGGGTGCGACGCTCTACCACGCGGTGGAGGGCCGGCCCCCGTTCGTGGGGGAGACCACCGAGGACACGCTGCGGGCGCTGACCACCGGCGCTCCGGACCCGCCCGTGCGGGCCGGTCCGCTGACCGAGGTGCTGCAGGGCCTGCTGCGGCGCGAGCCCGCGGAGCGGCTCACGGCGTCCGAGGTGGAGGACCGGCTGCGTGCGGCGGCCGCCCTGCCGCGCCGGCGGGAGCGGCGGAGGGTGGCCGTCGTGGTGGCTCTCGTGCTGCTGGCCGCGCTCGGTGGAACGGCTGCGGCCGTACGGCAGGACGGCGGCCCCGGCGACCACCCCGCGATCGCCGCCTCCCCGGTCGCCCGGGCCCGGTTCGTGCTGCCGGAGGACTTCCGCTGGTGGACCGAGACCGGGCAGTACCGGGTGGCCGTGCCGGCGGGCTGGCGCCGCAGTCGCAACGCCGCCGGTGACCTCGTGTTCCGGCCCGCGCGGGGCGAGCTGAGCCTGCGGATCGCCCGGTGGGATCCGCCGCCGCGCAACGTCGTCGCGGGGCTGATCGCCGCGGAGAGCGCCACCCGGCTGGCCTCGTACCGGCGGGTGCGGATCGAGGCGCTGGCGCAGCCACCGGACGCGGTCTGGGAGTACACGTTCCGGGACGCGGACGCCGGGGTGATGCACGGGTTGCGCCGGGTGCTCAGCGTGGACGCAGACACGTACCTGGTGGAGTGGCACGCGCCGGGTGCGGCGTGGGCCGGGGAGCTGCAGCGGCTGGCCGTGGTGCTGGACAGCTTCGGACCGGCGCCGGGCGCGTAGCCGGTCAGGTCAGGTGCACGGGTCCGTCCGGCAGGAACCGGAGCCAGGAGCGCGGCCCGGTGTGCCGGACCCGGATGCCGGCGATGCCCACCGCGTACCGCAGGGCCGGCAGCAGGTCGTCGCCGCGGCCGAGAGCGACCGCGAGGGCACCGTGGAACGCGTCCCCGGCGCCGGCCGTGTCGACCGCCGGGACGGCCGGCACGGTGAGCTCGCCGTGCTCGTCGCCGTTCCACCAGCTCACCGGCTGCGGTCCGCGGGTGATCGCGCCGCGCCGCACACCGTCCGACCTCAGCGCATCGCGGACCGGTGCGCCGCCCGGCGGGCGGAACGCGGCCGAGCACGCCACGACGTCGGCCCGGGGCAGCAGGTCGGCGAAGACCGGACGCCAGCTGCCCGCGTCCAGCAGCAACGGCCGACCGCTGCGCGCGGCACCCAGGGCCAGCTGCGGATGGTGGCCGTCCACCAGCACCATGTCCGCGCCGGCCAGCAGCTCGGCGAAGCCCGGGGGCACCGGCGCCTCGGCGGCGCCGGCGTTGCGGCTGACGATCGTGCGCTCGCCGGTCGCGTCCAGCACGGTGACGGCCGAGACCGGTGGTGGCGTACGCGCCAGCGGCGTCGCGTCGACCAGCGTCACCCCGTACGCCTCGGTGTCGGCCCGGATCAACCCGCCCAGCGGATGCGCGCCGACCGCGGTGACCAGGGTGACCTGCGCGCCCAGCGCGGCCGCGGTGATCGCGGCGTTGGTGGCCGGCCCGCCCGCGGCCACCTCGGCGGTGAGCGCCTCGGTCTTGGAGTCCACGCCGGGCAGCCGGTCCACGCGCTGCACCAGGTCCACGGTGGCCAGGCCCACGCAGACGATGTGCACGGCGGGCCCGGGGCTCAGTTCGCCAGTTCGGAGAAGAACGTGCCGACGTTGCGGAAGACCTCGGCGATGCCGTCGCCGATGCCCCGGGCGATGTCCGCCGCGGGGCCCGGGTTGGTGCCGATGTAGAAGATGACCAGGATCAGCACGATCCAGCCGACGGCCTTCTTCATGGCACACCTCGTCCCGTGGGTCTTGATCGATGTGATCGTGGCACAGCCGCGCACCCCGGACGTGGATCTACGCGCTGTCGATACCGAAAAGCCGGGCCGCGTTGTGCCAGCAGACCGCGCGCAGCCAGTCGTCGCCGAGCTCCAGCCGGCGCAGGGCCTCGAGCTGGTGGGCGTACGGGTAGGGGATGTTGGGGAAGTCGCTGCCCAGCAGGACCTTGCCCGCCAGCCCGAGCTCGCCCAGCCGCGGCAGCAGGGCCGGCGGGAACGGCGCCAGCTCCTCGAAGAAGTCGGTGAACGCCATGGTGGTGTCCAGGCCGACCCGTTCGTAGCGCTCGGCCAGCTCGAGGAAGCCTTCGTACTCGGGACCGCCGAGGTGGGCGGTGAGCATGGCCAGGCGCGGGTGGCGGGCGAGCACCCCGCCGATCGGGCCCGGGCCGGTGAAGCCGTGGGGGACCGGGCCGGAGCCGGCGTGCACGACGACCGGGGTGCCGGACTCGGCCAGCAGGCCCCAGGCCTCGTCCAGCTGCTCGTCGCGGGGGTCGAAGCCGCCGACCTGCAGGTGCAGCTTGAAGATCCGCGCGCCACGGTCGAGCGCCGCGCGGACATCGGCGGCCGCGGACGGCTCCGGGAAGAAGGTCGCGCTGGGCAGGCAGCCGGGCGTGCGGGCCGCGAAGTCCAGCGTCCAGGTGTTGAGGTCGGCGGCCATGCCGGGGCGGTGGGCGTACGCCAGGGCCGAGAAGACCCGTACGCCCTGCGCGCCCAGCTCGGCCACCCGCTCGGCCTCGGTGCCGCGGTAGCGGATCGGCCAGGCCCGGCCGATCAGCGGTCCGGCCTGGTCGAAGTGGGCCCAGACCCGGCGCTGCATCCGCTCGGGCAGGAAGTGGGTGTGCACGTCGGCCAGGCCGGGCAGGCCGAGCTCGCGGAGGAAGTCGTTCACCACCCGATCATTGCCCACCTCACATTCTGACAGTCGCTAGCTTTTGAGTGTTACTGTCATTTCATGGCTACTTCCACTTCACGGTGGTGGGCGCTCGGCGCGCTCGCCCTCTGCACTCTCGCCATCGGGTTGGACAGCACGGTGCTCAGCGTCGCGCTGCCCACCCTGGCCGGCGACCTGCACGCCACCACCGGTGACCTGCAATGGATCACCACCTCATACCTGCTGGTGATGGCGGCCGCGCTGCTGCCGGCCGGCATGCTGGGCGACCGGTTCGGCCGCAAGCGGATGCTGATCGGCGCGCTGGTGCTCTTCGGTGTCGCGTCGGTCGGCTGCGCGTACGCGGTCTCGACCGGCCAGCTCATCGCCGCCCGGGCCGCCCTCGGTCTCGGCGCCGCCGTCCTCATGCCGCTGACCTCGGCCGTCCTGACCGTGATCTTCGACCCGGCGGAACGGCCGAAGGCCCTGACGATCTGGGTGACGGCCAGCGCGCTCGGCATCCCGCTCGGGCCGGTCGTCGGCGGCTGGCTGCTGGACAACTTCTGGTGGGGCTCGGTCTTCCTGATCAACGTGCCGATGGTGCTGGCCGGGCTGATCGCGGTGCTGCTCTGGGTGCCGGAGTCGCACGGTGACCGGGCGCGGCGTTTCGACCCGCTGGGCATCGTGCTGTCGGCGGCGGGGCTGGTCGCTGTCACGTACGGGGTCATCGAGGCCGGCGAACGCGGCTGGACCGACCCGCGGTCCCTGCTCACCGCCCTGGGCGGGATAGCCGTTCTGGCGCTCTTCCTGGCCTGGCAGCGGCGCGCCAAAGCGCCCCTGGTGGACCTCGCGCTGTTCCGGTCCCGGGCCTTCACCTGGGGATCGCTGCTGGCCACGGTCGCGAGTTTCGGCATGTTCGGGATGCTCTTCGCGCTGCCGCAGTTCTTCCAGGCCGTCGGCGGCAACGACGCGCTCGGCACCGGGCTGCGCCTGCTGCCGGTGATCGGCGGGCTGCTGGTGGGTGCGCGGGTCGCGGGCCGGCTGGAACCGCGCCTGGGAGCGAAGACCGTCGTGACGGCCGGGCTCCTGCTGATGGCGGCGGGGCTGTTCACCGGCGCCACCACCGGTCCGGGCACCGGGCACGGCTTCGTCGCGGCCTGGATCGCCGTCGCGGGCGTCGGGCTGGGCTTCACCATGCCGCCCGCCATGAACGCCGCCCTCGGCGCGCTCTCGCCCGAGCGCAGCGGTGTGGGGTCGGGACTGATCCAGGCGCTGCGCCAGGTCGGCGGGGCCATCGGGGTCACGGTGCTGGGCACGGTGCTCAACGGCGCGTACCGGGACGGGGTCGACGTGACCGGGCTGAGCGCCACGACAGCCGACGCCGTCCGGGACAGTGCCACCGCCGGGGTCGCCGTCGCCGGTGGGCTGGGCGATGCTGCGCTGCTGGGATCGGTGCAGGCCGCCTTCACCTCCGGTATGGACCTGGCGCTGGTCGTCGCGGGCGGGGTGGCGGTTGCTGGTGCCGTACTCTCGCTGCTCTTCCTGCCGGGCCGCCCGGCGGCGCCGGATCCGGCGAACGCCCCCCTGGCACCCACGACGCTGCCGGCACCGGCAGAATCGGTGGTATGACGTCGACCCCGCCGGCCGGCCTGCGTGAGCGCAAGAAGGCCCGGACCAAGGCCGCGATCCGCGAGCACGCGATGCGGCTCTTCCACGAGCAGGGGTACGCCGCCACGACGGTCGACCAGATCGCCGCGGCGGCGGACGTCTCCCCGAGCACGTTCTTCCGGTACTTCCCGACCAAGGAGGACGTGGTCCTCACCGACGACTACGACCCGCTGATGGTCGCGGCGTTGCGGGCCCAGCCGGCCGACCTGTCCCCGATCGAGGCGATCCGGCGCAGTGTCCGGGAGCTGTTCGCGCAGCTCACCGACGCGCAGTGGCAGCAGGAGCGGCGCCGCCAGCAGCTCATCGCCAGCGTGCCCGAGCTGCGGATGCGCACCCAGCAGCAGTACGCCGACTCGATCACGCTGCTGGCCGAGGTGGTCGCCGAGCGGGCCGGGCGGCCGAGCGACGACTTCGCCTCCCGGGTGGTCGCGGGCGCGGTGATGGGCGCGGCGCTGGCCGCAAACCGCGGTGGCAGGAGCATGGCCGACGGCGCCGCGTACTTCGAGGACTTCGACCGGGCGCTGGCCCTGCTCCAGGCCGGCCTCCCGGTCGGGCCCTCCGCGGGCTAGCCGGGGAGCTGCCCCTGCCCCGGAGTGCGGTCGTCCAGTGACCGGCGGGCGGCCGTGAGGATGCGGTCGGAGAGCTCGGTGCCGGCCGTCGCCCGGGACAGCATCAGGGCGCCCGCCATCGTCGCGATCGCCACCAGGTCCTCCTCGTCGCCGTCGCCCATCCAGCGGGCGAAGTCGCGCACCCCGTCGGCGTACGGCTCGCGGGCCGGGCTGTCCGGCGCCTCCCGGGCCATGTCGCCGCCGAAGGCCGTGGTCGGGCACCCCTGGCCGGCGTGGTCGCGGTGCTCGGGGGAGAAGTAGTAGTCCAGCAGGTCCCGCCGAGCGGCCGCGTGGTCGCCGGGATGCCGGGCGTCCAGGGCGGTCAGCCGCTCGCCCAGCTCGCCGAAGGCCCGGCCGGTCGCCTCGGCGACCAGCGCCTCCTTGGACTCGAACCGCTTGTAGAAGCCGCCGTGGGTGAGCCCGGCCGCCGCCATGAGGTCGGTGACGCTGACCCCCTGAACGCCGCGCTCGCGGAACAGCCGCGCCGCCTCGACGATCACCCGTTCCCTGTTCTGCTGTGCCTGGGCCTGGGTCACCCGTGCCATCGCGCACCTCCGGCCCCCATCTTATATGACGCTCGTCATCTAACCTTGCGGCCGATAGATGACGTTCATAATCTAAAACTCGTCGGACCAACGGAAGGAACCACCATGCAGCTCGAGAACTCCGTCGCCCTCGTCACCGGGGCCAACCGCGGCCTCGGCCGGCATTTCGCCGCCCAGCTCGTGCAGCGCGGCGCGAAGGTGTACGCGGCGGCCCGGCGCCCCGAGACCATCGACCTGCCCGGGGTGATCCGGGTGCGGCTCGACATCACCGACCCGGAGTCGGTGGCCCAGGCGGCCAAGATCGCCGACGACGCCACCGTGGTGGTCAACAACGCCGGCACCAGCCTCGGCGTGAACCTGCTGGAGGGTGACCTCGACGCGATCCGGCTGGAGATGGAGACGCACTACTTCGGCACGCTCGCCGTCACCCGGGCCTTCGCGCCGGTGCTGGAGCGCAACGGCGGCGGCGCGGTGCTCAACGTGCTGTCCGTGCTGTCCTGGCTGCACCCGGGCCCGGCCGGGGCGTACAGCGCGGCCAAGGCGGCCGAATGGGCGCAGAGCAACGCCCTGCGCGACCTGCTGGCGCCCAAGGGCATCACGGTGTCGGCGCTGCACGTCGGCTACATGGACACCGACATGGCGGCGTTCGTCCCCGCGGACCAGAAGATCGACCCGGCCGTCGTGGCGACGCTGGCCCTGGACGGCATCGCCGCCGGGAAGCCCGAGATCCTGGCCGACGAACTCAGCCGTCAGGTCAAGGCCGGCCTGGCCACGGCGCTGCAGGGCTGAGCCGCGGTCGGGCCGTCCCGGTCGGGCCGTCCCGGTCGGGCCGGCCTGGCGGGGCCGTCCCCGGTTGGTCGGGGACGGCCGCCCGACAGCGCGCTCAGGCGAAGCGCTTGGCCAGGTCGCGGGCCTGCTCGTGGGCCAGCCGGCGGCCGGTGGCCGCGTCGGCGGTGGCCAGGTTCGGCCGGAAATGCACCTCGCCGACGTCGGCGACGCCGGCCCAGTGCAGCCAGTCGGTGAAGAACGGCGCCTGGAAGTCGGCCCCGAACGCCGGGCCGCGGCCGGGGCCGTAGACCGCGCTGGTGTAGACGACCGCGGCGCGCTTGCCGGTCAGCAGGCCGGTGTACCCGTGCTCGGGGTCGAAGCCGAAGACCAGGCCGGGCTGGCTCACCACGTCGATGAACTGCTTGAGCACGTACGGCACGCCGGCGTTCCACATCGGGACGCTGAACAGGTAGCGGTCGGCGGCGTCGAAGCGGTGGAAGGTGTCGACGGCGGACTGCCAGGCCTCGGCCGCCGCGCCCCGCGGCTGCTCGCCGGCGAAGATCGCCATCTTGGCCGCGGCGGCGTCCGGGCCGAACGCCGGCAGGGTGCCGTCCCACAGGTCGTACGTCTCGACGGCGCTGTCCGGGTGCTCGGCCCGGAACGTGTCCAGGAAGGACGCGGCGATCGCCAGCGACTCGGACTGCTCGCCGCGCGGCGAGGCGGAGATGTGCAGGAGCTTGGACAAGGTGGCTCTCCTCGGCTCAACTTGAATGCGTGCGCACGCACATTCTTACGCCGATGCGTGCGCACGCACAAGAGTCGCTAGGCTGCGGTGATGAGCGACACCGGTGTTGCGGCCTGGAGCGCCCTGCTGCGCGTGCACGCCGCCCTCGTCCCGCAGCTCGACCGCGACCTGCAGGCGGCCTGCGGACTGCCGCTGACCTGGTACGACGTCCTGCTGGAACTCAACGCGGCGCCCGGTCGCCGGCTCAGCATGGGCGAACTGGGGGCCGTGGCCGTGGTCAGCCGCTCCCGGGTGAGCCGGGTCGTCGACCAGCTCGCCGCCGACGGGCTCGTCACGCGCGAGGCCAATCCCGACGACCGCCGGTCCGCGTACGCGACGATCACCGAGGCCGGCCGGGCCCGGCTGCGCGCCGCCGCGCCGGTCTATCTCGGCGGCATCGAACGCCACTTCACCGCCCATCTCGCCGCCGCGGAGGCCCGCACCGTGGCGACGGCGCTGGGAAAGGTCATCGCCGCGCTGGACCGCTCCTGAACGAACGGTTGGAAAACGCCGGCATCGGGTAGGGCACGCCCATGACCTCGCTCTCTGCCCCGGTGTTGGCCGCGGAAGCGATAACCTCCGCCGGAACCGGCCAACTCGTCCTGGCCGCGGTGCTCGGCATCGCGGTCGTCGTCCTGCTCATCGCCTGGGCCAAGTGGCATCCCTTCCTCGCCCTGATCATGGGCGCGGCCGTCCTCGGAGTCGTGGCCGGCGCCGCGCCCGACGACACCATCACCTCCTTCACCACGGGAGTCGGCAGCACGGTCGGCAGCGTCGGACTGCTGATCGCGCTCGGCTCCATGATCGGGGCGCTGCTGGCCGAGTCCGGCGGCGCCGACGGCATCGTCACCGCGATCGTCCGCAGATTCTCCGGATCGGCGCTGCCCTGGGCCATGGCCGGTGTCGCCGCGCTCATCGGCCTGCCGCTGTTCTTCGAGGTCGGCGTCGTGCTGCTGGTGCCGATCGTGCTGCTGGTGGCCCAGCGCACCGACGTACCGCTGCTCAAGATCGGTATTCCGGCGCTGGCCGGTCTGTCGGTTCTGCACGGCCTGGTCCCGCCGCACCCGGGCCCGCTGGTCGCGGTCTCCAGCCTCGGCGCGGACCTCGGGCTCACCCTCGCCTTCGGGCTCATCTGCGCGATCCCGACCGTGATCATCGCCGGCCCGGTCTTCGGCAACTTCATCGCCAAGCGGGTGCCGCTGGCGGTGCCGGCCCAGCTGGTGCCCGCGGGCGGCGGTGGCCGGTCCGCCGGTTCGGGCCCGGCCGGCGGTCAGGACTTCGTCGACCGCGACGACCTGGCCAACGCCGGTTCCACGGAGCCGGACAAGGCCGTCGACAGCGACCTGCCGGCCCGGCGGCGCAACCCGGGCGTGGTCCCGGCGGTGCTCACCATCCTGCTGCCGATCGTGCTGATGCTCCTCCGCGCGGTCGGTGAGCTGACCCTCGACGAGGACAACGGCCTGCGCAAGGCGCTCGACATCGCCGGCACCCCGGTGGTGGCGCTGCTGGCCGGCGTGCTGCTGGCCATGTGGACGCTGGGCAAGCGGGCCGGTTTCGACCGGGCGCAGACCTCGGCGGTCATCGGCGGCTCGCTGCCGCCGATCGCCGGCATCCTGCTCATCGTGGCCGCCGGCGGCGGTTTCAAGCAGGTGCTGGTCGACGCCGGGGTCGGCAACGTGGTCGCGGACGCGGCCAAGGACGCCAACATCTCCGCGCTGCTGCTCGGCTTCCTGGTCGCGGTGGGCATCCGGGTGGCCACCGGTTCGGCCACCGTCGCCACGATCACCGCCGCGGGCATCGTGGCCCCGCTCGCCGCGACCCTGGACAAGCCCGAGGTCTCGCTGCTCGCGCTGGCCATCGGCTGTGGCTCGCTGTTCTTCTCGCACGTCAACGACGCGGGCTTCTGGCTGGTCAAGGAGTACTTCGGGATGACCGTCGGGCAGACCATCAAGACCTGGTCGGTGATGGAGACGATCATCTCGGTGGTCGGCTTCGCCTGCGTGCTGATCCTCGACATCTTCGTCTGACCCGGATCCTTCCCCCGGTGACCGCGCCCGCTCCGGCGGGCGTGGTCACCGCTTGGTGCGGAAGTACGGCACGACCAGCGCGGCGATGCACAGCAGAGTCACCACGCCCAGGCCGAGGTGCACGACCAGCGGCCCGCCGTAGATCGACAGCGCCAGGTTGCCGACCGTGCAGAGCAGCAGCAGGGTCCAGACCAGGGCCCGGGTGGCGGGGGAGGTGCTGGAACGGTCGATGTCGGTCATGGCTGACTCCTCATGGGGCGGGACGCGGTGTGCGTCCGTTGCCATCGACGCTAGGCAGCCGCGCCGGCCGTGCCGATCCCGTCATCTGCCCTGCCGGGGTACAGCAGGCTGTACTTTCGGGCCCCGGCCCTGCCACCGGTGGCGGCTTGGCCCTAGGGTCAGCGGCCATGGAGGCGAAGATCCGGCGGCTGGCCGGCGAGGCACGCAGGTCGACCCTGCGGGCGCTGCGCGACCTGCTCGTCGGTCTGGGCACCGCCACCCTGGCCCTGGGCGCGCTGTCCTGGCTGATCCTGGTGGCCGTCACGAGCCTGATCGGCATCGGACTGGTGCTGCTGCCCTCGGCCCTGCGCCTGCTGCACGCCGTGGCCGACATCGAGCGCAACCGGCTGTCGCGCCGCGGCGAGGAGGTGCTCAGCCCCGGCCCGCCACCGGCCGGTCGGCGGGCAGCGCTGGCCGATCCGGGCACGCGGCGCGAGGTCGCCTGGGCGGCCCGGCACGCCACCCTGGGCCTGCTGCTCGGCGCGCTCGGCATCCAGCTGCCGGTCTGGGCCGTACGGGACAGCACGTTCGCCCTCTGGTGGCAGCTGCTCCCCGAGGGTGAGCGGACGCCGGGACTCGGGCTGTGGACCGTGCACGACTGGCCGGGCGTCGGCACGGTCACGCTGCTGGGCCTCTGCTGGGCCGTGGTGACCGTCGGCCTGACCCCGGCGATGGCCCGCTTCCAGGGGGCGTACGGACGGCGGCTGCTCGCGCCCGGCCCGGAGGTCGACCTCTCGCTGCGCGTCGCCCAGCTCACCGCGACCCGCGCCGCCGCCCTCGACGCGCACGCCATCGAGCTGCGCCGCATCGAACGGTCGCTGCACGACGGCACCCAGAACCGGCTGGTGGCGACCACCGTGCTGCTCGGCGCCGCCCGCCGCATGCTCACCCGCGACCCGGCCGAGGCCGAGGCGCTGCTGGAACGCGCGCAGAGCTCGGCCGAGCTGGCCCTGGCCGAGCTGCGCGCGGTGGCCCGGGGCATCCTGCCGCCGGTGCTGGCCGACCGCGGCCTGGCCGGCGCGCTGAACGGGCTGGCCACCGACAGCGCCGTGCCGTGCCGGATGGATGTCGACGTGCCGGACCGCTGCGCCGCCTCCGTCGAGTCCACCGCCTACTTCGTGGTGGCCGAGGCGCTGACCAACATCGCCAAGCACAGCGGGGCCACCCAGGCCACGGTCGAGGTGCGCAGCAGCGGCGGCCGGCTCCGGCTGCGCGTCACCGACAACGGCCGCGGCGGGGCCGACGAGAGCGGCGGCTCGGGCCTCATCGGCATCCGGCGCCGTATCGAGGCCCTCGACGGCGCCCTGACCATGACCAGCCCGCCCGGCGGGCCGACAACCCTGGAGGTGGAGCTGCCGTGCGGATTGTGATCGCCGAGGACGATGCCCTGTTGCGGGAGGGACTCGCGTTGCTGCTGCGCGCCGAGTCGCTGGACGTGGTCGCCACCGCGGGCACCCCGGACGCCTTCCTGGCGGCCGTCGACGAGCACGCTCCGGACGTGGCCATCGTCGACGTGCGGATGCCGCCGACGCACTCCGACGAGGGGATCGTGGCCGCGGTCGAGGCCCGGCGGCGCCGGCCCGGCCTGGCGGTGCTGGTGCTGTCCGCGTACGTCGAGCAGATGTTCGCCACCGAGCTGCTCGCCGGCGGGGCCCGGGGCCTGGGTTACCTGCTCAAGGAGCGGGTGGGCCGGGTCGAGGAGTTTCTGGAGGCGCTGCACCGGGTGGCCGGCGGCGGCACGGCCGTCGACCCGGAGGTGGTGGCCCAGCTGTTCGCCCGGACCCGCCCGGACTCGCGGCTGGACCGGCTCAGCCCGCGCGAGCGCGACGTGCTGGCGCTGATGGCCGAAGGGCTGGGCAACCTGGCCATCGCCGAGCGCCTCTTCGTCAGCGAGGGGGCCGTGCACAAGCACATCCGCAGCATCTTCAACAAGCTCGACATGGCGCCCGACGACCGCTCGGACCGCCGGGTCGCCGCCGTGCTGCGCTACCTGGACGGCCGCGAGCGCGCTTCCTGAGACGGGGCGGCCGGGCCCGCAGGCCCGGCCGCCGGGCTCACGCGTTCTGCTCGTCGCGCCAGGCCAGCCACTGCTGCAGCGGGCCCAGATCCGGCTTGGGCCCACCGACGCCGACGGTGAAGAGCGAGACGCCCTTCTCGCGCAGCTCGGGCCCGCCCACCGACGGGTCGCCCTTCGGCGCGCCGGCCGACACCTCGATCTCGGCGGCGTCGCGGCCCACGTCCGCGCAGTGCCCGCGCAGCACCCCGAGCTTGCGCTCGATGGTCTCGGCGTCACCGAAGCTGTGCCAGATGTCGGCGTGCTTGGCGACCAGCTTGAGCGTCTTCTTCTCACCACCGCCGCCGATCAGCACGGGGATGTCCCGGGTCGGCGGCGGGTTGAGCTTGCCCCAGCGGGACTCGATCCGCGGCAGCGCCTCGGCCAGATCGTCGAGCCGGCCGCCGGCCGTGCCGAACTCGTAGCCGTACTCCTGGTAGTCCTTCTCGAACCAGCCGGAGCCGATGCCGAGGATGAGCCGGCCGTCGCTGATGTGGTCGACCGTGCGGGCCATGTCCGCCAGCAGCTCCGGATTGCGGTAGCTGTTGCAGGTGACCAGGGCACCGATCTCGACGCGGGAGGTCGCCTCGGCCCAGGCGGCGAGCATCGTCCAGCACTCGAAGTGCAGACCCTCGGGCTCGCCGTAGAGCGGATAGAAGTGGTCCCAGTTGAACAGCACGTCGACGCCGAGCTCCTCGGCCTCGGC
Source organism: Actinoplanes sp. NPDC048967 (assembly GCF_040649415.1). Taxonomy (NCBI): domain Bacteria; kingdom Bacillati; phylum Actinomycetota; class Actinomycetes; order Micromonosporales; family Micromonosporaceae; genus Actinoplanes; species Actinoplanes sp. NPDC048967. Next base: position 50,508 of record NZ_JBEZFL010000001.1, on the reverse strand, counting down.
CGCCGTGCGGCGGATGGTGGCGTAGTCCATGTGCTGGGGCTGGAGCTGCAGCCCGATCCTTACCGGCCTGGAGGTCATGATCGCAGCCTAATCCCGTACGGAGTGTGATCTACCGCTCGGGGGATTCTCAAGGTCAGCACAGGTTCGTATCGCAAGATGGTGACCATGCGTAGACGGACAATGCTGGCCGGACTGGCCGCCACCGCCGGCGCCGGCGCCCTGACGGCGTGCACGTCGCCCAGCGGCACGGGCGGGTCGGCCACGGCCTCCGCCAGTGCCACCGCCCTGCCCTCGGCGTCGGCGTCGGCCTCCGTCTCGGCGGCCCCGATCCTGGCCTCCACGACCGCGTCGTCGCTGGCGCCGCAGAACGTCACGGCGCCGTACGCCCCGGCGCCGGGGACCGCACCGGCCGGTGCCTTCGCGGTCGGCCGGCGGGTGCTGGAGTTCTCCCGCGGCGCGGACCGGCCGCTGCCGACCACGGTCTGGTATCCCGCCACCGGCGAGACGCAGCCCAGCCCCGATCCGGTCGACGACGCGCCGGCCGCCCCGGGCCGTTTCCCGCTGGTGCTGTTCAGCCACGGCCTGACCGCGCAGCCCGGCGACTACGCCCCGATGCTCACCCGCTGGGCCCAGGCCGGCTTCGTCGTGGCCGGCCCGACCTACCCGCGCACCTCGTACGGCGCGGCCGACTTCTACGCGCCGGACATCGTCAACCAGCCGCAGGACGCGTCGGCGGTGCTGGACTCCCTGCTCGCGCTGACCGATCCGCTGGGTGCGATCATCGACCCGGACCGGCTGGGCGCCGCCGGTCACTCCGGCGGGGGAATCACCACGGTCGGGTTGTTCAGTGCGCATCGTGATGAACGTCTCAAAGCAGGCGTCGTCCTGGCCGGCACCGACTTCCAGGGGATGCCGTTCACCGGCCCGCCCGCCGCGATGCTGTTCGTGCACGGCCGCAAGGACAACACGGTGACCTACCGGGCCGGACACGCCGTGTTCGCAGCGGTTCCCTGGTCACGCGCGATGCTGTCGATCACCGACGGCGGGCACGTCACCCGGGCCGGCGATTTCGAGGCGACCACCGTCACCTCCACAGAGTTCCTGCGTTGGGCCCTGCACGGCGACACCGCCGCCAGGGCCCGCATCCCGGGGGCCGCCCGGACCGGTGACGTGGCCACTCTCGAGACCGACCTCTGAGAGGCAGCCTTGGATCTTCATGACTAACCTGGTTCGAGTGACTTCCCCTACGCCTGTTCGCGACCGCAACAAATTCGCCAGCGCCGGATCACTGCTGATCTGCGGGCTGCTGGCGGGCGTGGTGGTCGCCGCGGCCTCGTTCCCGGCCGTCGCCATGTCAGGGCTGGCGGCCAAGGCCGGGTCGGAGACGTTCGCGCAGTTGCCCAGCCAGCTCGAGCAGCAGACGGCGCCGCAGGTGACGCGGGTCTTCGCCGCCGACAACAAGACCCAGCTCGCGGTCATGTTCGACGAGTTCCGCAGCGACGTCCCGCTCAAGGACATCTCGGTCAACATGCAGAACGCGATCGTGGCCGCCGAGGACCACCAGTTCTACAAGCACAACGGGGTCGACCTCAAAGGCGTCGCCCGGGCCTTCGTCAACAACAAGCAGGGCGGCGACAAGCAGGGCGCCTCGACGCTGACGATGCAGCTCGTCCGGATGACCCTGGCGTACTCGGCGAAGACCCCGCAGGAGGCCGTCGACGCCACCAAGGACACCCCGGAGCGCAAGCTCTCCGAGATGAAGTACGCCCTGCAGCTCGAGAAGGAGCTCACCAAGCAGGAGATCCTCGAGCGCTATCTGAACATCGCCCCGTTCGGCAACGGCGCGTACGGGGTCTACGCCGGCAGCCAGGTGTACTTCCGCAAGAAGCCCAAGGACCTCACCGTCGCCGAGGCGGCGCTGCTGGCCGGCATGGTCAAGGCGCCGACCTCGTTCGACCCGACCACCGCCAGCGGCTATCCGCAGGCGCTGGACCGGCGCAACTACATCATCGACAACATGCGGGACCTGGGCTACCTGAAGCCGGACGAGGCCACCAAGGCCAAGACCGTCAAGCTCGGCAAGACCACCAACCGGCCCGGCAACGGCTGCGTGTCGGTCGCGAAGAACAACTGGGGCTTCTTCTGCGACTACTTCTACCGCTGGTGGCTGACCCAGGAGGCGTTCGGCAAGACCACGTACGACCGGGAGCGCCAGCTCAAGACCGGCGGCTACCGGATCGTCACCTCGCTCGACGTCAAGGCGCAGAGCGCGGCCCGCAAGGAGATCACCGGGCTGATCAAGGACACCAACCGCAACGCGCTGCTGCTGGCCGGCGTCGAGCCCGGCACCGGGCGGGTGCGCACCCTGGCGGCGAACCGCAAGTACAAGCTGGACAGCACCGCCGATCCGGAGAACAAGATCTCCTCCGACCCGGCGAAGGCGGCCGAGGGCATCCGCGGCACCTACCCGAACACCACCAACCCGATCATCACCGGTGGCGGAGACATCAACGGCTACCAGGCCGGCTCGGTGTTCAAGATGTTCACCATGGTCGCGGCGCTGGAGAGCGGGCTCGAGCCGGACTTCACGATCAACGCCCAGGAGCGGTACAAGTCCGGTTACATCATCGACCCGAGCTCCCCGGCGGCCTGCCCGGGCACGCACTTCTACTGCCCGGGCAACTCCTCCAAGAGCGAGGTCGGCCCGTTCAACATGTGGACCGGCTTCGGCCGCTCGGTGAACACGTACTTCGTGCCGCTGCAGGAGAAGGTCGGCGCGGAGAACGTGGTCGACGTGGCCAAGCGGTTCGGGGTCAAGTTCCGGGCGCAGAAGGACGCGGAGATGGCCGACAACGAGGAGGCCGCGAACCAGTGGGGCGCGTTCACCCTCGGCGTCTCGGCCTCGACGCCGCTGGACATCGCGAACGCGTACGCGACGCTCGCCGGTGACGGCATGTACTGCGCGCCCACCCCGATCCAGCAGATCTACACCCAGAACGGCAAGAAGAGCGACATCGGCCAGCCCAAGTGCAACCGGGCGACCAGCAAGGACGTCGCCCGCAAGGCGCTGGACGCGGCCCGCTGCCCGGTCGGCGACCGCGCGCAGCTCGGCAACTGCGGCGGGGCCACCGAGGCGAACGCGCGCCGCGTCGTCGGCCACCCGATCTTCGGCAAGACCGGTACGACCGACGCCGACAAGACCGCCGCGCTGGTGGTCGGCACCCAGCAGCTGGTGGTGGCCGGTTACCTGGTCAACCCGGACTGGGCCGGGCACACCGACCGGATGTCGCACGGCATCGTGAACCCGGCGGTCTACCGCACCGTGGCCGACTACATGGACGGCAAGCCGCAGGAGGAGTTCAAGAAACCCGGCTGACGAGAGAAGGATCAGGCCGGCCGGTATTCGACCTCCGGCCGGCCCGGGCCGCCGTAGCGGGAGCTGCGGACGACCCGGCCGGCGTCGGCCAGGTGCTCCAGGTAGCGGCGCGCGGTGACCCGCGACGCCCCGATGCTGCCGGCGACCTCGGCGGCGGAGAGCCCGGCGGGGCCGGTCACCGCCCGCAGCGCGGCCAGGACCAGATCGAGGGTACGGGCGTCCAGGCCCTTGGGCAGTGAGTCCTGCGGGGCGCCGCGCAGCGTGGCCAGCACCCGGTCGATCTCGTGCTGGGCGGCGACCTCCCCGGTGTCGCGCAGCTGGCTGCGGTAGCGCGCGTAGCCGTCGAGCTTGTCGCGGAACGCCGCGAAGGTGAACGGCTTGAGCAGGTAGTGCGTCACGCCGAGAGCCACGGCGGCGCGGACCATCGCGATGTCCCGGGCCGAGGTCACGGCCAGCACGTCCGTGCCGCTGCCGGCCGCCCGCAACGCCCGGGCGACCTCCAGGCCGTGCTTGTCCGGCAGGTTCAGGTCCAGCAGCACCAGGTCGACCGGGCCGGCCCGCAGCGCGGCCATCGCGTCGCGGGCGGAGTGCGCGACGGCGACGACCTCGAAACCCTCGATCCGCTCGGTGTACGCCCGGTGTGCGTCGGCGATCAACGGCTCGTCGTCGACCACGAGCACCCGGATCGCGGTCATGACGGCACCGGCAGCCGAACGGTCAGCACCGCGCCGCCACCGGTCGCCGGGGTGACGTCGTAGCTGCCGCCGTACCGCTCGGTGACCTGGCGGACCAGAGCGAGCCCGACCCCGTGGCCCGGCCCGTCCTTGGTGGTCCAGCCGCGGCGGAAGGCCGCCGCGGCCTGGTCGGCGGACAGGCCCGGACCGGTGTCGGTGACCCGGACCAGCACCGCGGCGTCCTGCTCGCGGACCAGCACCCGCACCCGGCGCGGCGGCGGCGCGGCCGCGACCGCCTCCAGGGCGTTGTCGACCAGGTTGCCGACGACGGTGAGCAGATCCCGGCTCGGCAGCGGCTCGCCCTCCAGCCGGGACGACTCGTCCACCGTCAGCTCCACTCCGCGCTCGCTGGCCTGGGCCGACTTACCCAGCAGCAGGGCCGCCAGGGCCGGCTCGGTGAGCGCGCCGACCACCTGGTCGGTGAGCTGCTGGGCCAGCGCCAGCTCGTCGGTGGCCAGCCGGATCGCCTCGTCGGTGCGGCCCAGCTCGACCAGGGTCAGCACGGTGTGCAGGCGATTGGCGGCCTCGTGCGCCTGCGACTGCAACGCCTCGGTGAGCCCGCGCACCGAGTCCAGCTCCCCGGTCAGCGCCCGCAGCTCGGTGTGGTCGCGCAGGGTCAGCACCGTGCCCAGGATGCGGCCCTCGAACCGGGTCTCGCGCTGGCTGGCCACCAGCACCCGGTCACCGGCCAGCACCGGCTCGTCGACCGTGGTGCGGCGCGACGTCAGCAGGGCCGCGGCCTCGGCGGGCAGCTCCAGCTCGTCGACGCGGCGGTCGGTGCGCGCGTCCTGGCCGAGGCCGAGCAGCCGCCGGCCCTCGTCGTTGATCAGGGCCACCCGGCCGTCCCGGTCGACCACCACCAGCCCCTCCCGTACGGCGTGCAGCACCGCGTCGTAGTACTCGTACATCCGGGTCATCTCGGCCGGGCCCAGCCCGTGTGTCTGCCGGCGCAGCCGCCGGCTGAGCAGCCAGGCCCCGGCCGCGGCCAGCAGCAGCGCGGCCACCGTGGCCAGCGCGACCGTGGGTGCCTGGCCCAGCAGCTTACGGTTGATCTCCTTGGTGGTGATACCGACCGAGACCAGGCCCATGACGGTGCCGTCGGCCGCGCGCACCGGCACCACGGTGCGCACGGACTCGCCGAGACTGCCCCGGTACTGCTCCACGACCGTGCCGCCGGCCAGGGCGCCGGCCACCGTGCCGGCGAACTTCTGCCCGATCAGGTCGGGGTTGCGGTGGGTGTACCGGGTGCGGTCGGTGGCCATCACCACGACGAAGTCGGTCCCGGTGGCGATCCGGGTGGCTTCCGCGTACGGCTGCAGCACGGCACTGGGCCGCGGCGAGCGCAACGCGTCAGCCACCAGGGGGGAGCGGGCGATGGTCTCCGCGACGGCGCTGACCTCCTCGACCGCGGCGTCGTGGGCGTCCTTGCGGGCCAGCAGCACCGCGCCGGTGGTGCCGCCGGCCACGAGCAGGCTGACGACCAGCACCTGCAACGCGAACAGCTGCCCGGCGATGCTCCAGCGTCGTCTCATCGGCGTGTTCCCAGTCGTCGTCGCGTTTCGCCGCGGTGAACAGAATGAACGCAATGGTGCCCCGGGGGTGAGACCCAGGACACAGTCTGCGGCATGGAGAGTCAGAGCCCCGCCCCGCCCGCCCCGACCCCAGGGGCGAAGCGGGACCGCACCCACTACCTGTATCTGGCGGTGATCGTCGCCGTCATCCTCGGCATCGCCGTCGGTTTCCTCGTGCCCGACTTCGCGGTCGAACTGCGCCCGATCGGCACCGGCTTCGTCAACCTCATCAAGATGATGATCAGCCCGGTCATCTTCTGCACCATCGTGCTGGGTGTCGGTTCCGTCCGCCAGGCCGCGAAGGTCGGCAAGGTCGGCGGGCTCGCGCTCGGCTACTTCCTGATGATGTCGACCGTGGCCCTGGCCATCGGCCTGGTCGTCGGCAACCTGATCCACCCCGGGTCCGGCCTCAACCTGGACGCCTCGGTCGCCGAGGCCGGCCAGAAGGCGGTCGGTGACTCGGCGAGCGAGGGCACGGCCGACTTCATCCTCGGCATCATCCCGACCTCGCTGTTCTCGGCGCTGACCGAGGGCCAGGTGCTGCAGACGCTGTTGGTGGCCCTGCTGGTCGGCTTCGCCCTGCAATCGATGGGCCCACGCGGCGAGCCGGTGCTGCGAGCGGTCACCGTCTTGCAGCGGCTGGTCTTCAAGGTCCTCGCGATGATCATGTGGCTGGCCCCGATCGGCGCGTTCGGCGCGATGGCGGCGGTGGTCGGCGCGACCGGCGTCGACGCCCTCAAGAGCCTGGCCCAGATCATGCTGGGCTTCTACGCCACCTGCGCCATCTTCGTGTTCGTCATCCTCGGTACCCTGCTGTGGCTGGTGGCCCGGATCAACCTGCTCAAGCTGCTGCGCTACCTCGGCCGTGAGTTCCTGCTGATCGTCTCGACCTCGTCGTCGGAGTCGGCGCTGCCCCGGCTGATCGCCAAGATGGAGCACGTCGGCGTCAGCAAGCCGGTCGTCGGGATCACCGTGCCGACCGGGTACTCCTTCAACCTGGACGGCACGGCCATCTACCTCACCATGGCCTCGCTGTTCGTCGCCCAGGCGGTCGGCGACCCGCTGTCGGTCAGCGAGCAGATCTCGCTGCTGGTCTTCATGATCATCGCCTCCAAGGGCGCGGCCGGCGTCACCGGCGCGGGCCTGGCCACGCTGGCCGGCGGCCTGCAGAGCCACCGCCCGGAACTGCTCGACGGCGTCGGCCTGATCGTCGGCATCGACCGGTTCATGTCCGAGGCGCGGGCCCTGACCAACTTCGCCGGCAACGCGGTCGCCACCGTGCTGATCGGCACCTGGACCAGCGAGTTCGACCGGGACCGGGCCCAGCGCGTGCTGGCCGGGGAGGACCCGTTCGACGAGGCGACGATGCTCGACGAGCACGACGACCCGCCCCCGGCGGCCACCCCGCCGCCCGCCGCCCCGCCGTCCACTGTCGCCGCGGGCGCACCCGCCTGACCCCGCGGCACCCTGATCCGCCACTCCGCCGCGCCCAACTCGACTGCCCCGGGCGCGGCGGGGTGGTGCCGTGCCGACTCTTCGGTCCGCGGCCATCCGGGCGTTGCGGCTCGGCCACGTATCCACCACCGTGAGACCCATACATTGCCCGTGGTCTATCCATTCGGTGAAGGTGGGCACACATGGTCGGTAGGGGCAGAATCGCGGCCGCGCTGTCGGTGGCGCTGGCATCCATCGGGCTCGCGGCACCGGCACCCGCCGGCGCGGCGATCAGCCGGGCCGACCTGGCTCTGCGCTGGGCACCCATCCACTACCAGGACGTCGACGCCACCGGCAGCCATGCCCTGGGCGGCAAGGCCGACTACCTGACCAGAGTGGACTTCGACGGCGACTGGAACGGCCGCAACAACTGGGACCGCGCAGCCGAGTCCGGCGCGTCGTTCTCGGCGGCGGCGTACTACTCGGTGGCGGAGACCAGCACCCACTGGTACGTCACCTACTTCTTCTTCCACCCCCGCGACTGGGTCGACCACCCGTTCTTCGAGACCGAGCACGAGAACGACGGCGAGGGCGTCCTGCTGGCGATCCAGAAGGACGGCTCCCCGTACGGGGTGCTGCGCTCCGCGGTCACCGTCGCGCACACGAGCTTCTACTCGTACACACCCAGCGGCAGCACCTGGACCACCGGCCGGGAAACGGTCGACGGCACGCTGCAGATGCAGTCCTCACCGCACGACTCGTTCCAGCACCCCGTCACCGCGCAGGAGGTCCAGGGTCACGGCCTCAAGGCGTACCCGCAGTACGCCATCAACGGCGACGGACTCGTCTACTACCCGGCGGCCGAGGGTGAGACACCGAGCAGCACCAACGACCGCGACGTCCGCTACGAGCTGATCGACATCTTCGCGGCGGGCGGCCTGTGGGCCCAGCGGGACAACCCCGACCTGTACGCCAACCTGGGCACTTTCGCCGGTGACACCTCGGGCGGCTGCGGCGTGGGCACGTACTCGTGCGGCACCAACTCGGCCAACGCGCCGTGGGGCTGGGACGACGGCGACGATCTGCCGGGTCGCGGGGAGATCGCCACGGACCCGGCGAAGCTGTCCGCCGAGTACTTCACTGTGCCGGGGGAGCTGGCGCGGGCGTACGCGTACAACCCGTACACGGCGGAGAAGGCCGACCTGCGCGAGGCCGCGCGGACCGCGCCGACCGTCACGGACTGACGGCGCAGCCGGCGGCCGGGGTTTGCCCCGGCCGCCGGTCCGCAATGCGCCGAAGGTCGCCATGGCATAGAAATTGATGCATGGAAGCGACGGAGATCGCGTGCGCGTGGTTCGCCATGTGCCGCACGGGGGACGAACAACGGCTGACCGGCCTGGTCACCGAAGACTTCGTGGCGCACGGACCGGGCGGCAGCGGCGACCTGGCCGCCTTCACGACGTGGCTGCGCTGGTACCCGGCGGCGTTCGCCGACCAGGAACCGGTGCTGGAGGACGTGATCGTCAGCGGGGACCGGCTGGTGGTGCGGTACACGATCCGGTCGACCTACCGGGGCGGGTATCTGGACCTGCCGCCGGACGACCAGCGGGTGCGGGAGACCGGGATCATCATCTTCCGGCTGGCCGGGGGCAAGGTGGCCGAGAGCTGGTTCGAGGGCAACGACCTCGAGGTGGCCCAGCAGATCGGCGGCCGGATCACCCCGGCCTGAGCCGGGGCTTTCGTCCGCCGCCCGGCTCGGCCCGCCACGTCGGGCTCGGCCGATCACGTCGGGCTCGGCCGATCACGTCGGGCTCGGCCGATCACGTCGGGCTCGGCCGATCACGTCGGGCTCGGCCGATCACGCCGGGCTCGGCCCGGCCCGGTCCGCCGCGCCCGGCTCGGCCGGCCATGCCCGGCCCGGACCGAGCCGGTCCGGCTCAGCCGCCCCAGCGGTCCGTGTGCAGAGCCAGTTGCAAGGGCCGGCGTTGCCGCCAGCCGTGCCGTTCCAGATCCGGCACGTCCTCGAGGTGGCTGACCGGGCCCAGGCACAGCCAGGCGACCGGCCGCACCGAGTCCGGGATGCCCAGGAGGCCGCACAGGAAGTCCTCGCGGTAGAAGGACACCCACCCGACGCCCAGTCCTTCGGCGGTGGCCGCCAGCCACAGGTTCTGGATGGCCAGGCACACCGAATAGAGCCCGGCGTCCGCAATCGCGTGCCGCCCCAGCACCGCGGGCCCACCCCGCGCGGCGTCGTAGGTCACCACGACCGACAGCGTCGACTCCAGAACCCCGTCGATCTTGATGCTTGCGAACCGCCGCGCGGCGTCACCGTCGAGGGTGGCGGCGAAGGTCTCGCGTTCGGTGTGCACGTGCCGGTGGAACGTCTGCCGGAGTTCGCGGTCGCGGACCAGGATGAAGTCCCACGGCTGCGACAGCCCGACGCTGGGCGCCTCGTGCGCGGCTGTGAGGATCCGGTCCAGGACGTCGTCGGGGACCGGCGCACCGGTGAACTGGCCCCGGACATCGCGGCGGCGGCTGATGGTCTCGTACAGGTCGTGGATCATGGGCAGGCTCCCGCTGCGCTCGTGCCCCGGGCCGGCCGGGGTCATCGACGCGAGGCCGGTCTTCGGACTCCCGGATCAGCGCCTCACCGCCCGCCTTCCCAGCCGTCCGGCCAGTGGCTGCGCACCAGGGTGCGCGTGGGCGGCAGCTCCCCGGTCACCGCGGCGGGCCCGTGCCGGATTCGCACCGGCTTCCCGATTCTCCCCACCCGTGGGCGGGGCACCTCGCAACAAGTTCGTGCCGGACGACACGCTACCGCCATGGCCGACGGCCGCGGGTCAGTGGCCCAGGATGTCGTCGAGCCAGGGGTTGCGGAAGGTGCCCTGGGGGTCGTACTTGGTGACCAGGGCCTGGAAGTCGGCGAAGCGGGGGTAGCGGCTGCGGACCGTCGCCGGGTCCTGGGTGAAGACCTTGCCCCAGTGGGGGCGGGCCTCCAGCGGCGCGAGCTGCTCCTCCAGCGCCGCCACGGCCGGCAGGACCGCCGCCGTGTCGGCGATCCAGGTGAAGTGCAGGCCGAGGCTGTCGCGCTCGTAGTTCATGCTCAGCCAGAGGTTGTCCGCCGCCACCGTACGGATCTCGTTCACCTGCAGCACCGGGACGATCTTCTCCCGGACCCGGGCCACCGCGTCGATCGCCTCCAGGGCGCGGTCGAACGGCACCATCCACTCCGACTGCAGCTCCGCGCCGGTGCTGGGGGTGAACTCCATCTTGAAATGCGGCAGCCGGGCGTGCCACGGGCCCGGAACGCCGAACTGGTCGGTGCTGTTGTCCGCGGCCACGCCGGGCACCGGGTGGCGCTTCCCGTCGGCCGGGCGGGCGCCGAAGAGCGGGCCTTCCGGCAGCTCGTCCGTACGCTTGAACCAGGCGTGGTTGATGTCCCCGGACTGCCAGTTGGTAAACAGGCTGACGCTGTAGCCGGCCGCGAGGATCTCCGGCAGGTGCTGCTCCAGTGACGCCCGGGGCAGGTCGTCGTAGACGTACTGGCGGAGCTCGAACGCCGGCACCACGTCCAGCGTCAGCGCGGTCACCACGCCGAGGGCGCCCAGGCCCACCACCGCGCCGGGGAAGTCTTCGTCGCCGCGGCGCAGGGTCACCAGTTCGCCGTCGCCGCGGATCAGCTCGATCGCCGCTACCGAGGTGGCCAGGTTGCCGTTGCGGACGCCCGAGCCATGAGTCGCCGTGGTGACCGCGCCGGCCACCGAGATGTGCGGGAGCGAGGCCATGTTGTGCACCGCCAGGCCCGCCGCGTCGAGGCGGTCGACGAGTTCGCCGTACCGGATGCCGCCGTCGACCCGGACCGTCCGGCGGTCCTCGGCGATCTCCACGACGCGGGGCAGGCCGATCAGGCTGATCAGGTCGCCGGTCGTGTCGGCCATCCGGTTGAAGGAGTGCCCGCTGCCCAGCACGCGCAGCGGGCCGCCGGCCCGGACGATCTCCTGCAGCTCCGGCAGCGCCGCCGGCCGGTGCAGCCGGCGGGCGCCGAAGGTGATGTTGCCGGCCCAGTTGGTCACCACGTTGCTCACCGGACCAGCCTAGGCCGTACGGGTCAGGAGTTCACAGCCACCGGCTCGGTCTGGGTCTCGGCGGCCGGGCGCTGCCAGCGGGTCGCCTTCGCCTTGCGGCCGCTGGCCGGGCGCGGGCCGTCGGCGAGGGCCTTGGCCTCGCCGCGGTTGGGCAGCGAGAGCCGGAAGACCTTGTACCAGGCCGAGCCGACCTGCCGGGGCAGCGAGCCGCTGGTGTACGAGAGCCCGTAGCGCTGGAACAGGTCGCGGATCTGCGGCGCGATCTCCTGGTACCGGTTGCTGGGCAGATCCGGGAACAGGTGGTGCTCGATCTGGTACGACAGGTTGCCGGTCATGATGTGCATCGCCCGGTTGCCGTCGATGTTGGCCGAGCCGAGCATCTGGCGCAGGTACCACTCGCCGCGGGTCTCGCCCTCGATCGAGGTGCGCTCGAAGGTCTCCACGCCCTCCGGGAAGTGACCGCACATGATCACCGAGTGGGTCCACAGGTTGCGGACCAGGTTGGCCGTCGCGTTGGCGGCGATCGTGGTCAGCCAGGAGCCGGTCAGCGCGGACAGGGCCGGGTGCACGCCGTAGTCCTTCAGGATCTGCTTGCCGATCTTGCGGCGGACCTGCTTGAGCCGCTCCTTGAACTGCGGCGACTGGCGGCGCTTCTTGGTCTTGAGGTTCTTGCCCAGCTCCAGGTCGTACGCGGCGATGCCGTACTCGAAGAAGCAGGCGTTGACGAAGTTCCAGAGCGGCTGACCGAGATGGATCGGGCTCCAGCGCTGCTGCTCGTCGACGCGCATGATGCCGTAGCCGAGGTCGTTGTCCTTGCCGATCACGTTGGTGTACGTGTGGTGCAGCTCGTTGTGCGAGTGCTTCCACTGCTCCGACGGCGAGGCGTTGTCCCACTCCCAGGTGGTCGAGTGGATCTTCGGGTCCCGCATCCAGTCCCACTGGCCGTGCATGACGTTGTGCCCGATCTCCATGTTCTCGAGGATCTTGGCGACCGACAGGCCGGCCGTGCCGAGCAGCCAGGCCGGCGGGAAGATCGACACGAGCAGGACCGCGCGGCTGGCCAGCTCGAGCCGGCGCTGGGTGGTGATCACCCTGCGGATGTACCGGGCGTCGCGTTCGCCGCGGCTGGCCACGATCTCGTCGCGCAGGGCGTCCAGCTCGCGGCCGATGGCCTCGATGTCCTCGGCGGTCAGGTGCGCGATCGGGTTCTTCGGCTTGCGCTGCAGAGTGGTCACGGCAGTCCTCGGTTTCCTTGTGAAGCTGAAGCTGGAGCGGGAGCGGAGTCTCAGTGGTCCAGGTGACAGTTGCCGGCGGCGGCCGACACGCAGGTCTGCACCAGGACGTTGTCGCCTTCGACGGCCGTGGTGATCGAGCCGTCGCGTAGGTCGCGCACGGCGCCCTCGGTCATCGGCAGCACGCAGCTGAAGCAGATGCCCATCCGGCAGCCGGACGGCATCAGCACACCCGCGGCCTCGCCGGCCTCCAGCAGCGGCGTGCTGCCGTCGGCGTCGACGACCGTGCCGGTGCGGCCGAAGGTGACCTTGCCGCCGTCACCGGTGGCGATGACGGTCGGGCGGAACCGTTCGACGTGCAGCCGGGTGATGCCGGCCTCGGCGAAATGCGCGCCCAGGTCGTCCAGCATCTCGTTGGGCCCGCAGGCCCAGGTGTGCCGCTCGGCCAGGTCGGGGACCAGGGTGGCCAGCTCCGGTGGGGCGATCCGGCCGGCGGTGGCGGTGTGCCGCTCGACGAAGCGGATCCGGCCCGCGGCGGCCAGCGTACGCAGCTCGTCGCCGAAGACGACGGCCTCGCGTTCCCGCGCCGAGTGCACGACCACGACGTCCTTCAGCTCGTGCAGGGCGCTGCGCAGGATGCCCATCACCGGGGTGATGCCGCTGCCGGCGGTCACGAACAGCACCTTGGCCGGGCGGACGGCCGGCAGGGTGAAGTCGCCGGCGGGCTGGTCGAGGTGCACGATCATGCCGCGCCGGGCGTGCTTGATCAGGTGGTTGCTGACCGCGCCGTCCTTGACGGCGTTGACGGTCACCGACAGCCGGCCCGGTGCGCTGGTCACCGAGTACGCGCGCCACAGCCGTACGCCGTCCACGTCGACGCCGAGGCGGACGTACTGGCCGGGCTCGTGCCGGCGGAAGCCGCGACCGGGCCGCAGCACCAGGGTCACCGCGTCACGGGTCTCGGGGCGTACGGCCTCGATCCGGGCGCGCAGCACGCCGGCGTTGCGCAGGGGCGCGATCACGTCGAGGTAGTCAGCCGGCACCACCGGTGTCGTGAGGAGCTCCACGACCCGCCAAGCACCCGATCGCAGGGTATGAGTCACCGCCATGTCTCAAGCCTGCGGTGATCTCGGCACGAATGCCTGACCCGGTCAAGGGAATTTGACGGCAGGTTATTGTTCCCTGCGAACAAAAGGGGGTCGCGGTGAGCGATGTGAAGGACTTCCGCCTATCCGCCGAGGCGGTCGCCCCGCTGCGGCACGCGCTCCCGGCGGTCGCGACGCAGACCGTGGAGGCGATCACCGAGGGTGTGCCGGCGTACGCGAAGGCCTTCGCCGGCGAGCTCGGCCCGCAGATCGAGAAGGCCGTCCGGGCCGCGCTGGCCACCTTCCTGAACCTGGTGTCCCGCTCGGCCGGCAAGGGGCGGGGCTCACCGCTGACCCCGGCGCTGGAGGCAGCGTACGCGCTGGGCCGCGGTGAGGCGCGCAACGGGCGCAGCCTGGACTCGCTGCTGGCGGCCTACCGGCTGGGGGCGCGGGTGGCCTGGCGGGAGCTGGCGGCGATCAGCGTCGGGGCCGGGCAGGACTCGGCGACCATCGCGCACTTCGCCGAGCAGGTGTTCGCCTACATCGACGAGCTCTCCGCGGCCAGCGTCGCCGGGCACGCGGACGAGCTGGCCAGCTCCGGCCGGGTCCGCCGGCACCTGCTGGAACGCCTGGCCCAGGCCCTGCTGGCCGGTGAGCCCGCGCACGTGGTGACCGCGGCGGCCGAACGCGCGGAGTGGGTGCCGCCGCAGACCCTCACCGCCGTGCTGGTGCCCGAGCCGTTCGCCCGCTCGGTGCTCGACCTGCTCGACGCCCGCACCCTGCAGGTCGCCGAGGCCGGCCCGGACGAGACCTCGGTGCTGCTGGTCCCGGACGCCCAGGGCCCGTCCCGCAGCCACCTGATGCGGCTGCTGGCCGGCCGGGGCGCGACCGTCGGGCCGGTCCGGCCCTGGCTGCAGGCCCGCGACTCACTGGCCCGGGCCGTGCGGACCTCCCGGTTCGCGCCCAGCGCCGGGGGAGCGGTGGTCGACACCGAGGACCACCTCGTCGCGCTCATCGTCACCGCGGACCCGCAGGCCCTGGCCGACCTGCGGGCCAAGGTGCTGGCCCCGCTGGCGGACGAGAAAGAGCCGGTGGTGGCCAAGCTGGCCGAGACACTGCGGGCCTGGTTGCAGCACCAGGGCCGCCGCGACGAGGTCGCCGCGGCGCTGTTCGTGCACCCGCAGACGGTCCGCTACCGGATGACCAGGCTGCGCGAGCTGTACGGCGACCGCCTGCGCGACCCGCAATGGCTGCTGCAGCTGACCGTCGCCCTGGCCCTCGAACCGGCCTGATTCACCGTCCGCCGAACGAATGACGACCGTGGTCGCGTCCCGCGTGGCGCGCTTATGGTCAGCGCGGACACGACGAACGGGGACAGACGTGGACGATGCCGACGAAGACCTGCGGACCGGGCAGGATGTCGTTCGTGAGGTGCTGGCCGCGCTGGCCCCCGCCGAGCTGCCGTACGTGGGCACGGTGCTGGAGGCGTACCGGATCGAGCCCTGGACCCTGACCGGTCTGGCCGGTGGCCGGCAGCTCGGGTGGGCGCCGTTCGTGCTGGGTTTCGTCGCCGAGACGGTGGTCACGCTCGCCGTGGGCGAACCGGAGACCGCGCCCGCCCGCCGAGGCCGGCTCGCGGCGCTGCTCAGCCGCTGGCGTCGTTCGCGCACCGACCACCTGGCGCAGGTGCCGGACCAGCCTGTGCCCGCCTTCGACCAGGGGCAGCTGCGCGCGGTCTGGGCCGCGGCGACGGACGCGGCCACCGAGCACGGCTGTCCCCCGGGCGACCGGGAGGCGTTCGCCGCGGCGGTGGTCGCGGCCCTGTCCGTCGGTCACCTGCCCGGGCCGCGACGCCCGCCGGAGCAGACCTGACGCGGGGGCCGGGTGGACCGGCCCCCGCGTCCTGCGCGGTCAGGGACGGCCGAGCGCCTTGTACTCCCAGCCCGCGGCGCGCCACGCGGCCGGGTCGAGGGCGTGCCGGCCGTCGAAGATGCGCCGGCCGGAGACCACCGCGGCCATGGCCTCCGGGGCGATCTCGCGGAACTCGGTCCACTCGGTGAGCAGCACGACCACGTCCGCGCCGCGGGCCACGTCCAGGGCGCTGCTGCCGTACGACAGCTCCGGGTGCACCTTGCGGGCGTTCTCCATCGCCGCCGGGTCGAACACGTGCACGTCCGCGCCCATGCCCGCCAGCGTGCTCGCCACGTCGAGGGCGGGCGCGTCGCGGATGTCGTCGGAGTTCGGCTTGAACGCCGCACCCAGGGCCGCGATCTTCTTGCCGGCCACGTCGCCGCCGCAGAGCTCGACGACCAGGTCGACCGTACGGGCCCGGCGGCGGCCGTTGATGCCGTCGATCTCCCGCAGGAAGCCGACCGCCTGACCGACACCGAGTTCCTCGGCCCGGTGCGCGAACGCCCGGATGTCCTTGGGCAGGCAGCCGCCGCCGAAGCCCAGGCCGGGGCGCAGGAACTTGCCGCCGATGCGCTCGTCGTAGGCCAGCGCCTCGGCCAGGTCGTGCACGTCGGCGCCGGTGGCCTCGCAGACCTCCGCCATCGCGTTGATGTAGGAGATCTTGGTGGCCAGGAACGAGTTCGCGGCGACCTTGACCAGCTCGGCGGTCTGCAGGTCGGTGACCTTGACCGGCACGCCCTGGGCCAGCACCGGCGCGAAGGCCGAGCGCAGCTGCTGCTCCGACCAGGCCGAGGTGACACCGAAGACCATCCGGTCGGGCTGCATGGTGTCGTCGACGGCGAAGCCCTCCCGCAGGAACTCCGGGTTCCAGGCCAGCTCGACCTGGTCGCCGGCCGGCGCGGTGGCGCGCAGCACCTCGGCCAGACGGGCGGCGGTGCCCACCGGCACCGTCGACTTGCCGACCACCAGGGCACGGCGGTGCAGGTGGGCGGCCAGCGCGGTCACCGAGGCGTCGACGTAGGTCATGTCCGCGGCCTCGGAGCCCTTGCGCTGCGGGGTTCCGACGCAGATGAAGTGGACGTCACCGAACTCGCCGGCCTCCTGGAACGAGGTCGTGAAGCGCAGCCGGCCGGTCTCCAGGGCCTTGGTCAGCAACTCCGGCAGACCGGGCTCGAAGAAGGGCACCTCGCCGGAGTTGAGCCGCTCGACCTTGCTGGCGTCGACGTCGACGCCGATGACCTCGTAACCCATCACTGCCATGCAGATCGCGTGGGTGGCGCCGAGGTACCCGGTGCCGATGACGGTGAGACGGGGACGGGTGGTGGTGGTGGTGTTCATCAGAAGTCTCCTAGCGCGGGGGATGTCAGCTGCAGGCAACGTTGGCGAGGCCCTCGGCCGCGCCGATCGCCTTGTTGTCGCAGGCGACGCGGTTGTCCTCGACGGGGGCGAGGTGGAAGCCGTAACCGGGTCCGTCGACCCGGGCGATGTTGCCGGTGAAGGTGTTGCCGCGGCCCCAGCCGTCGTACACCTGGTGGGTCTGGAAGCCGTCCGCCGGGCTGCGCTGCCCGGTGTTGCCGCTGATGGTCCAGTTGTTGCCCTTGACGTCGACCCACGAGTCGGCGCCGGTGACGGCACTGCCGTCGAAGGTGTTGCCGGTGACGGTGCCGCCGGTGGTGCCCTCCTTGATGTCCACGGCCTCCGCGGTGGTGCCGGAGATGGTGTTGCCGCGGACGACGTTGCGGTCGCTGGTGTCAGGCGCGCCGCCGGTGATGGCGGACCAGTTCGAGTTGGCGGAACCGATGTAGACGCCCTCGCCGAACTTTTCGCGCCGGTTGCCGGTGTCGCTGATGACGTTGTTCTCGACCACGTTGTCGGAACTGAACTTGCGCAGGTGGATGGCCTCGTCGCCGATCGCGGTGACGGTCAGCCCGCTGATCACGCTGTGGTTGACGCCGTCGCCCATGACGCCCTTCTGGGCGTTGCGGACGGTGAACCCGGCGATCCGCCAGTGGTCCGCGCCGTCGAGGTGCAGGCCGTAGCCCTTCTTGACGCCGCCGCCGTCGATGACCGCGCCCGCGCCGCCGCAGAGGAAGATCGGCCGGTCCGCCGTTCCCTTGGCCGCCGCGGTGAAGGTCCCCGGGTAGACGCCGTCGGCCAGGGCGATGCTGGTGCCGGGCCCGGCCTGCTCCAGCGCGGCCGACAGGCCGGCCGCGTCGGCGACCGTCACCGTGGCGGCCGGGCAGGTGAGCGACGTGGTCGTCGCCACCGGTTCGGTGGGCACCGGGCCGGGGGCGGGCCCGGTGCCCGGCTCGGCCGGGAGGGTGCCCACCGGAGCGGTGGTGATCGTCTCGCCGGCCGGGATCGTCGGCCCGACCGGTCCGGTCGCGCCGGCGACCGGGGCCGGGGCAGAACTGGCGGTCAGTGAGATCACCAGGGCGATCACCGCGATGAGCAGAGCCGCGCCGCCGAGCCAGAGGCCCGGTCCGCCCGGCAGAGCCGCGAGGCGCTGCCGCAGCCGGGGCCAGTCGAATCCGTTGTCCGGCTGGGTCACGCCGCGCTCCCGACGAGTTCCTCGGCCGGGGCCGGTGCCCGGAGCGGCACGGTGTTCGCGTACGGGTGGTGGATGCCCGGCCGGCGCCGGCGTACTCCGAGCACCGCCGAGCCGATGATCAGCAGCACGATGGCCACCCACAGCATCGTCATCGGGCTGGCGTAGTGCCGGAACCGGACCCAGAACGAGCTGGTGTCGTGCCAGGCCGAGATCGTGTTCTGGTCGATGTCGACGTCACCGCGGGCCCGGGAGTGGTCCAGCGCGCTGGGTCCCACCCCGGCGACCACGTTGTAGCTGACCTTCGAGCCGCCGGTGGCGTCGACCAGGGCGATGCCGTGGTTGGTGGCCCCCTCGACGGTGTTGCCGCGGACCTCGGCGACCGAGCTGCGCACGTAGATGCCGTTGTCGGCGTCGCTGACCACGTTGCCGGTGATCAGCGCGTTCGTCACGCCGTCGCGGACCGCGATGCCCTGGCGCCGCTGGTCGCTGACCTGGTTGCCGTTGATGGCCACGCTGTCGGCACCCTCGCGGGCCACGATGCCCATGTCACTGCCCACCACCGTGTTGTTCTGCACGGCTATGTTCAGCCCGCCGATGACCTCGATGCCGTAGTGCGCGTTGTAACGGGCCACGCTGTTGGTCACCGAGTTGTTGCCGTAGCTGCCCACGAACTCGCCGGAGGCCGACGCGCCGGTGGCCAGCGGCAGGCCGTTGACGGTGAAGCCGTTGCCACCGTTGCCCTGGGCGGTGCTCGCGCTGACCCGGACCTGCTGAGCCGCCCGGGAGAGCACGATGCCGTCGCCGCCGTTGTCGATCGAGACCACCCGCTGGATGTCCGCGCTGGAGGCGAAGCGGTGCAGCACCAGGCCGTCCTGCAGACTCCGGGCGATCGTCGTGTCGCTGATGGTGATGCCGTTGGCGCTGGAGACGAACAGCCCGAACGCGTTGCCGCTGATGCTGGCGTGGTCGATCTTGCCGGAGACGTAGGACAGGCCGGGCACGTCGAAGCGGGTGTCGGGCGCGGCCAGGTTGCCGCTGGGCTGGGCGAAGACGTCACCGGCACCCGGTGCGGCGTCCGCCGCCGCGTCCGTGGCGAGCCGCTCGGCCTTGGCCTCGTGGCGCTGGGTCTTGGTGAGGTGGGTCGGACCGTCCACATCGCCGGTGTTCGGCCGGTCGGTGCCGGTCAGGCTGACGCCCGCGGTGCGCCCGCTCCAGAACCCCAGATCCGAGACCTGGGCGTACGACATGGCGAACTGCCCGCCGATGGCCCGGATGTAGGCCCGGCCGTCGTCGACCCGGGTGTCCGGCAGCCCGGTCCGGACGTCCCAGCTGGTGATCTTCGTGGGCGCCTGCGGGGTGCCCTCGACGGTGAGGCCGCCGCCGAAGGACACGATGGACACGAAACCGTTGGTGGTGCTGGCCATCCGCAGGGTCAGGCCGCCGGGGTTGCTCAGCCGCAGCTTCGCCCCCGAGTTCAGGTAGATGTTCTCGGTCAGCAGGTAGCTGCCGTCGGCCTGCCGCACGAAGGTCTGCGGCGCGAGCTTGAGCAGATCGGTGACCGTGTACGGCTCCCGCTGCTGGGTCAGCACCAGGGTGTACCCGTCACCGGTGTCCAGCCGGTACGGCTTGGCCCAGCCGATGCCCCGGGTGGGCGCCACGGCGGTGACGGCGCGTACCTGGGTCAGCCGCCGGTCCTCGCCGGCGACCAGGGCGGCCTGCTGCTCGGCGGACTCGGCGGTGGTGCCGGCGTCCATCGCGCCCTGCGGGTCCGCGGCGGCCGGGGCGGCCAGGGCGAGGGAGGCGGTGCCGAGCAGGACGGCGGCCAGGCCGGTGAGCCCGGTACGGGTCGGCTTCATGCGGAGACCCCCTGTCCGGCGAGCACGGCGACGGGCTCCTCGGTCGTCTCCTCGGTCGGCGCGGTGGTACGGGTGGCGGTCAGAGTGGCCGAGCCCTGGCCCTCGCCGCCGACGCTGTCCGCCGTACGGGTCAGCCAGCCCTGCTTGTTCATGGTCACGAAGGCGTAGAGCTTGATCGGCAGCGCGATGAAGATGACCACCAG
Source organism: Actinoplanes sp. NPDC048967 (assembly GCF_040649415.1). Classification (NCBI taxonomy): domain Bacteria; kingdom Bacillati; phylum Actinomycetota; class Actinomycetes; order Micromonosporales; family Micromonosporaceae; genus Actinoplanes; species Actinoplanes sp. NPDC048967. The sequence continues at coordinate 30,470 of NZ_JBEZFL010000001.1, read as the reverse complement.
CGCGGTCACCGGCAGCAGCAGGATCTCCTGCGGGTGCCGGCGCAGGTGCGAGTAGCCCCGCACGCCGCGGCCCAGCAGCAGCCAGATCAGCGCGAGCCCGAGCGAGTGCAGCGTCAGCTCCAGGCGGCTGAAGATCAGGTACGCCAGCGCCATGCCCATGGTCACCGGGGTGAGCAGGATCTGCAGCACGGTGATCTTGGTGACCATCGGCTGCTTCCAGAGCCAGCCCTTCCACAGCGCCGTCAGGTACGTGCGGTAGGAGTTGCGGCTCCACCGGACCCGCTGCTTGACGAAGGCCGAGAACGAGGCCGGGAACATCGAGATCGCCCGGGCCGACGACTGGTGCACGGTCTTGTAGCCCGAGGCCAGGACCAGCCAGGTGAGCCGCCCGTCGTCGCCGGCGACGCAGCGCCGGCCGAGGAAGAACTCGTCCTCCAGGTGGGTCAGCACCGGCGCGATGGCCGAGCGGCGGTAGGCCGCGGTACGCCCGGACAGGCAGGCCACCGCCCCGGCCCGGCCCATCGCCGGCACGTAGTCGTAGTAGCGCAGGTTGACGAGCCAGTCGGCGATCCGCCGCCAGATGCTGGTGGTGCGCTGGTAGACGTTCTGCTGCGTGCCCACCCCGCCGACAGCCGGGTCCACGAAGGGCATCTGCACGGCCGCGAGCAGTCCGGGCTCCCAGCGGGTGTCGGAGTCGGCCAGCACGACCAGCTCCCCGGTGGCCGCCCGGATACCGACGCCGAGCGCCGAACGCTTGCCGCGGTGCACGAACGGGATCACCCGCAGCCGCGGGTCGGTGACGGCGGCCAGGCGGGCGAGCACCTCGGTGTCCTCGACGTCGGGGACGATGATGACCTCGTACGGGTCCTGCGACAGCCAGCTGTCCAGGCACTCGAGCAGGATCTCGGGGTCCTCGCGGTAGGCCGGGACGACCACGGAGACGGTGGTGCGGAAGTCGTTGACGACGGGCCGGGCGAAGCGGGACAGCACGGCCCGGTAGAGCCAGAGAAGCCAGACGAAGATCCCGGCGAGGCCCAGCGGCATGACGTCGCGCCACGACGTCGAGCCCGCCGCCTCGACGATCCAGGACCAGATCACGTCGACGAAGTGAGACATGGGTGTTACTCCCTTGAGCCGTACAGCGCATGTGGATGCGGAGGGGTCTCACCTGCTCGGGCGGCGCCGCGAGGGGGAACTCGGGCGCGCGGGATCCACCGGGGGTTCGCGGTGGGAGCAGGGAGCGGGCCGGTGGCGGCGTTGCCACGGGCGACAGGTAGGTCAGGAACTCCGGGGGTACGGAGAGCTGCTACCGGCGCGACCGGCTGTGCGGGAGTGGTGGTGCGGGCGCCGGGCAGGGAGGCCGTCGGCGCGTGGTGCGGGCTGCGTTGCTCATGAGCGATCTCCTTGGAAGAACCAAGGACGTCGGTTTCGCCGCTGGCTCCCCGCCGGACATGGGCGACCAACTCGCCCGGCGGATCTTCACCTCGCCCACGACTCGGGATGAGTCGTTCGGGAATATCCTGTCATTTACCTATTTGTCGGTCGTCGGCCGAACGGTCAGCCTTTCCGGGCGACCCGGTCCGGTGGCTGGTCGCCGGGACGGTCAGAGTCTTGCCGGCATCGATGAAATGTAGGGTGACCGGCATGCTTTCGCGGGCCGTGCTCCTGGCGCTGACTCTCGCCCTCACCGGTCCGCACCTGACGGCGGCCGGCCCGGCCGCGACGGCCTCTCCCGCCGCGCAGGCGCTCAACCGGCCCCGCGCGGCGGCGCCCGACGCGCCGGCCGTATCGCCGCTTGACCGGCCCGGCGCGGCGGTGCTTGACCGGCGCGGCGAGCAGGCGCTGACCCGGCTCGGTGAGCAGGCGCTGACCCGGCTCGGTGAGCAGGCGCCCGCCCCGTCCGGCTCGCCGGTGGCGCCCGGGGCCGCCGAGCCGGTGACGTGGTACCGCGTCCGGCCCAGCTACGACGGTGAGAACGAGTACCTCTACGAGATCGCCGAGCGCTTTCTCGGTGACGGCGACCGCCTGGACGAGATCTTCGAGCTCAACCGCGGCCGGCTGCAGGCCGACGGCAACCGCCTGACCGTCCCGGACGAGATCGAGTCCGGCTGGGTGCTGCGCATGCCCGCCGACGCCGAGGGACCCGGGCTGGAGACGGGCCCGTTGCCGGCCGTGGCGCCCAGCGCCCCCGCCGCCTCCGCGCCCGCGGTGCGGGCGGCCACCACCCCGCAGCAGTCCGGGTTGTCGCCGATCCTGCTCATCGCCGGGCTGCTCCTGGTCGTGGCCGGTGCCGCCCTCGCGGTCCTGCTGGCCCGCCGCCGACGGACTGCGCCGCCCGCCTCCGGCGTCGTGGTGCCACGCCAGCGCACCGGCGAGGAGCCCTTCGACGCGGCCGCCTCCTGGACCATCGACCGGGCCCTGCGGGTGCTGGCCACCTCCGCCGCCGCGGCGGGCCGGCCGGCGCCGCCCGTCCTGCGGGTCAGCGTCGGCGAGAGCTGGATCGGTCTGCGGCTCGCCGAGGCCGACCCGGCTCCGTGCGAGCCCTGGGAGGCGCGCGAGGACGGCACGCTGTGGGTGGCCGCGCTGCGCGCCTTGCAGGCTCTGCCGGCCGACCAGCAGCTCGCCGCGTTGTGCCCGCGGCTGGTGACGCTCGGCGTCCAGGACGGGACGCGCGAGCTGCTGGACCTGGGCCGGGTCGCGGGGCCGGTGAGCCTGCGGGGTGACGCGCCGGCGACCCGGGCGCTGCTCGGGGCCTGGGCGGCCGAGTTGACCGGCAGTCCCTGGTCGTCCGGCGTCCGGGTGGTGGCCGGCGGCCTGCGGCCCGAGGTACGCGACGCGGGCCCGGTGCTGTCGGTGCCCGCCCTCGACGACGCCGTCGCGCAGGCCACCGGCGAGGCGGCGCCGGACGACGGGTGGCTCTCCGTGCTGCTGCTCGGGGCCGTACCGGCGGGGCGGGACGCCGACCGGGTGCGGGAGCTGGTGGCGCGGGAAGGACGGCCGTGGGCTGTCGTCGTGCTGGGCCGGGCCAGGACCGAGGCGGTGCAGCTCACTCTGCATCCGGACGGCCGGCTGGACACCGGTTCGCTGGGCGTCACCGTCCGGACGTCGAGGGCGGCGGTCGAGCCCAGGCCGGTCTGAGGATCAGTCGGCGACCACCCGGTCGCGGCCGGCGTGCTTGGCCGCGTACAGGTGCCGGTCGGCGCGGGACAGCAGCATCGCCGGCGTGACCCCCGCGTCCCTGGTGGCCGTCACGCCGATGCTGGCGGTGACCGGCAGGCGGCCGGTGACCGGCGCCCAGTCGTAGCCGCGTACCTGCGCGGCCAGCTGCTCGCAGACCCGGACCGCCGCCGCCGTGTCGGTGCCGGGCAGCACCAGCAGGAACTCCTCGCCGCCGAGCCGGGCGGCGAAGGCGGGCTCGGCCAGCGCCTCGGTGAGCAGCCGGCCCACCTGGCGCAGCACGAGGTCACCCGCGTCGTGCGACAGCGTGTCGTTGATCCGCTTGAAGTGGTCCAGGTCGGCGATCGCCACCGCCAGCGGGCGGCCCGCCGCCACCGCCTCGCCGAGCAGCGCCGGCAACCGTTCGTCGGCGTAGCGGCGGTTGTGCAGGCCGGTCAGCGCGTCGCGGTGGGCCAGCTCGCGGAAGTGCTCGCCGACCCGGCGGGCCTCGGTCGCCTCGAACACCGCCTGCAGCGTGCGGGCCTGGGCGTCGCGCTGCGCGGACTGGAGTTCGGCGAAGAACCGGTGGTATGCCACGTGCGCGTCGTACGCCTCGCGGTGCAGGTCCATCGCCGCGTACAGGGCGGCCTGCTGCTCCAGCATCGCGGCCTGGGTGGCCCGCAGTCCGCGCTCCTGCGCGAGCCGGCGGGCGGCGTCCAGATCGGCCTGGGCGGCGCTGAACTCGCCGGCCAGCCGGTGCGCCTCGCCGAGGGTCAGCATCGCCTCGGGCAGCGCCGCGCTGGTGCTGTGCAGGTAGTCGGGATCCTGGGTCAGCGGGCGCAGGATCTCCTCGACCGCCCGGTGGTCACCGCCGGCCAGCCGGACCCGGGCGATCGTGATGAGCTGCGGCCCGTCCAGCGGGATACCGGCGGTGGCCTGGACCTCGGTCATCCGCTCGACCGCGCGGGCCGCGGTGCCGGGATCGTCCTGCTGGGTGGCCAGGTTGGCCAGGTTGCCGAGGATCATCAGCATCTGCTGGTGGTCGCCGGCGGTGGCGGCCAGCTCGAGGGCCTCCCGGTAGCGCTGGGCGGCCTCGTCGGGGGAGCCGCTCTCGCCGAGCACCACGGCCAGGGTCATCAGGTGCCGGACCCGTACGGCCACCGGATCGCCGGCGCCGAGGTGGGCGACCGCCTGCACGGCGTGTCCGAGGGCGCCGGCCAGGTCGCCGATGTAGTAGTGGAAGTGGGTCAGCGTGCGGTGGCTGCAGGCCAGCACGTACGCGTCCCCGCGCTCCAGCGCCCAGGCGTTGACCTGCTGGGCGAGGGTGCCGCCCTCGGCCGTACGGCCCTCGCGCAGCGTCGCGTCGGCCCGGATCAGCCGGGCCCGCATCACCGTGCGTTCGTCACCGTCACGCTCCAGCGGCGCCGCCGCGGCCGCCGTGGCCCGGAAGTCGGTGACCGGTCGCAGCTCCAGCTCCGCGACCTCGATGCTCACAAAACGCAATGTAATGCTCACAGGTCTCGCTCGGGGTGCGAACCCGGCCTCCGGGTTTCACCGCCGGAGCGGTGGGCACAGCCTCCGCGTGGACGAACGGTATCGACTGGTGGAACGGCTCGGCGTCGGCGGCATGTCCGAGGTGTGGCGCGCCCATGACCAGGTGCTCGCCCGGGACGTGGCGGTCAAGGTGCTCGCCCCCGGCGCGCCCGCCGACTCGCAACGCCCGGCCCGTATCCGGCTCGAGGCGCGCGCCGCCGCCGGCCTGCGGCACCCGAACATCGTCGAGGTCTACGACTACGGCGAGGCCACCGACGGCGCCGGCCAGGCCCGCCCGTACGTGGTGATGGAGCTGGTCGACGGCCCGACGCTGGACGACCTGCTCAAGGACCGGGCCCTGCCGTGGGCCGCCGCCACCCGGATCGGTGCGCAGGTCGCCGCCGCGCTCGCCGCCGCGCATGCCCGCGGGGTGGTGCACCGCGACGTGAAGCCCGGCAACGTGATGGTCACCCCGGACGGCGTGAAGCTGGTCGACTTCGGCATCTCGGCCGCCGCCGGCGCGGTCGACGAGACCGACGGCGAGGTGCTGGGCACCCCGGCCTACCTGGCCCCGGAACGCCTCGACGGCGGCCCGGTCCGGGTCGCCACCGACGTGTACGCGCTCGGCCTGCTGCTCTACCGCGCGCTGGCCGGCCGGCTGCCGTGGACCGGTTCGACGGTGACCCAGATGGTCGGGAACCACCTCTACGTCGACCCGGCGCCGCTGCCCCGCATCGCCGGGCTGCCGTCCCGGGTGGCCGAGCTGGTGCGGCGCTGCCTGGCCAAGCGTCCGGGGGACCGGCCGAGCGCGGCGGAGGCGGCCCGGATCCTCGGTGCGGCCGTGGGCCAGCCCGTTCCGGAGCCGCTGGCCCTGCCGACCGTCGCCGTCCAGGCCGGCGCGCCGACCGTCGCCCTGACGGTGCCGGCTCCCCGCCGTCCCCGCCGGCCCCGCCGCCCGGGGCTGCTGATCGCCGCGGGGGTTGCGGCGGTGGCGATGATGTCGTCGTACACCTGGTGGCCCTCGGGCACGCCCCGGTCGGCCGAGGCCGAGGCCTCGACGGTGCCGTCCGCGTCCGCCCCGGCGTCGTCGAGTGCCACGCCGGCGCCGAAGCCGTCCGGGACGACGACCGACCGCCCGACCGGCCGCCGGACGACGGTGACCAGGCCGGTGGTGGCCACCAAGGCCAGGCCCAAGCAGGCGCCCGAGCCCAAGCTGGCGCCCGGACCCAAGCAGGCGTCCAAGCCCAAGGGCGGGCCCAAGGACGACGCCAAGCACGGGCCCTCCGGGCCCAAGGGCCCGGAAAAGGTGAAGGCGAAGTCCGGCGGCAAGGGCAAGGGCTGACCCTCAGGCCAGCCGCCGGTACTCCTGCGGGCTCATGCCACGCTCGCGTTTGAACGCCGCGCTCAGGGCGAACGCGCTGCCGTAGCCGACCCGGCGGGCCACCGCCCCGATCGTCGACTCCGGCTCGCGCAGCAGGTCCGCCGCCAGCGTCAGCCGCCAGGTGGTCAGGTAGCTCATCGGTGGTTCGCCGACCAGCTCGGTGAAGCGCCGGGCCAGCGCCGAACGCGAGACCCCGCACCGCTGGGCCAGGGTCGCCACCGTCCACGCCTCGGCCGGTTCCTCGTGCAGCAGCCGCAGGACCGGTCCGACCACGGTGTCGTTCCGGGCCCGGTACCAGGCCGGTGCCCCGGACTCCGGCGCGGCCAGCCAGCCCCGCACCACCGCCACCAGCAGCAGGTCCAGGATGCGGTCCAGAACCAGCTCCTGGCCGGGCTCCGGGCGGGAGATCTCGGCGGCGAGCAGCTCCACCGGTCCGGCCGCGCCCGGGCGCACCAGCAGCGGCGGCAACGCGTCGAGCAGCCGCCGGCTCACCTCGGTGCGCAACTGGTAGGTCCCGGTCAGCAGCAGAGTGCTGCCGTCCGGTCCGTCGCCCCAGGTCCGGCCGCCGGCGTCGACCGTGGCGGTCCGGTCGGGGCCGGCCAGCGTGGTGCACGTCTGTCCGGGACCGATCAGCGTCTGCCACGGCGTGCCCGGATCGTCGGCGACGGTGTAGTGGCCCGGCCCGCGGACCAGCGCCACGTCGTACGGGTGCAGCAGCACCGGCGCCCCGTCGTCGGGCAGCACCCAGGCCGACCCCCGCACCAGCGTCATCACGGTCAGCGGCGCCTCGTCCTCGATCCGCAGTGCGTACGGCGGTGCGAGCAGCGACCGCAGCAGGAACGCCCCCCGCGCCCGCGGCCCGTCCAGCAGCCCGGTCAAGGTGTCCACCCGGTCACCGTAGCGCCACGTCCCAGACGCCGGTGGCCGCCGTGGCCCGCGCGTAGTCGGCGAAGTCCCGTGGCGGGCGGCCCAGCGCGCGTTGCACCCCGTCGGCGAGGCCGGCGTTGCGACCGTCGGTGATCATGTGGAACAGCTCGCCGAGATCCTCGGGCAGGCCGTGCTCGCGCAGCACCGCGGTGAACTCCTCGGGCCGCAACGCCACGAAGCCCAGCGGCCGGCCGGTGGCCTTGGCGATCTCGGCGGCCGCGTCGGCGAAGGTGAGCAGGCGGGGGCCGGTCAGCTCATAGGTCTGCCCGGCGTGCCGCGCGTCGGTGAGCGCGGCCACCGCCACCTCGGCGATGTCGTCCGCGTCGGTGAACGGCTCCGCGGCGTCGCCCACGGGCAGCGCCAGCTCGCCGGAGAGCACGGCGTCGAGCAGGAAGCCCTCGCTGAAGTTCTGGTTGAACCAGCTGGAGCGCACGACTGTCCACTCCAGACCCGAACGGCGTACGGTGTCCTCACTGAGGAGCGCCTGCGGTTCACCCCGCCCGGAGAGCAGGACCAGCCGGCGTACGCCGCGGGCTGCCGCCCGGTCCACCAGGGCGGCGACCGTCTCCGCCGCACCGGGCAGCGCGAGGTCGGGATAGAAGCTGAGGTAGGCCGCGTGGACGCCGTCGAGGGCGGCGTCCCAGGTCTGCGGCCGGTCCCAGTCGAACGGGGGCCGGGCCGAGCGCGAGCCGAGCCGTACGGGCCGGCCCTGCCGGGTGAGCAGGGACGCGATCCGCCGGCCGGTCTTGCCCGTGCCGCCGAGCACCAGAGTTGTCATGCCCCGAGTCAACCGCCACGCACCGGGACGGGCCATGGTCCGGAGTCGCCCGTCCATACGCGAGCGTCCACAACCGCCGATCGACTTTCGTACGGGGCACGGAAAAGTTTTGATCGCACATGGAGAACTTTCTTCATATCGAGCCTTTCCTTTGTCCCGCGCCCTGGGCTAGCGTCGCCTCACGTAACACGGAAGACACATGGTGTTAGCGGAAGTACGTCTCTGCCTGCGATCGGAAGGGATGCCGTATGCGCACGGGAATCTGGTTGATCGGCGCACGCGGCTCGGTCGCCGTGACCGCCATGGTCGGCGCCACCGCCCTGCGGGCCCGCCTGGTCGAGCCCACCGGCTGCGTCACCGAGCTGCCACAGCTGCGCAGCGCGGCCCTGCCCGGCTGGGGTGAGCTGGTCTTCGGCGGCCACGACATCGTCACCACGCCGGTGCTGAAGAAGGCCGACGCGCTGGCCGCCGCCGGTGTCGTGCCCGGCCGGCTGGTCGCTGCTCTGGCCGACGAGCTGACCGCGATCGAGAGTGACCTGCGGCCGCTGCCCGCCGCGCCGACCCAGGCCGGCACCGCCGAGCGGATCGCCGCCGACCTGCGCCAGTTCCGGGCCCGGCACGAGCTGGCGCAGATCGTGGTCATCAACGTGTCGACCACCGAGCCGCTGCCGGAGCCGCACCCCGCGCACACCTCGCTCACCGCGCTGACCGGGGCGCTGGACGGGCCCGACCCGGTCCTGCCGCCCAGCGCGCTGGCCGCGTACGCCGCCTTCACCGCCGGTTGCGCCTTCATCGACTTCACCCCGTCCACCGGCGCGCGTCTGCCCGCGCTGGCCGAGCTGGCCGAGAGCGCGGGCGTGCCGTACGCGGGCAACGACGGCAAGACCGGCGAGACGCTGGTCAAGTCAGTGCTGGCGCCGATGTTCGCGCTGCGCAACCTGCGGGTGCGCAGCTGGTCGGGGATCAACCTGCTGGGCGGCGGCGACGGCGCGAACCTGGCCGACCCCGCCGCCAACGCCGCCAAGGTGGCGAGCAAGCAGCGGGTGCTGGGCGACGCCCTGGGCTACCAGCCCGAGGGCACCAGCCGCATCGACTACGTGGCCGAGATCGGCGACTTCAAGACGGCCTGGGACCTGGTCACCTTCGAGGGCTTCCTGGGCACCGGCATGCGGATGGAGTTCACCTGGCACGGCTGCGACTCCGCGCTGGCCGCCCCGCTGGTGCTGGACCTGGCCCGGATGACCGCCGCCGCGCACCGGGCCGGGCGGGCCGGGCCGCTGAGCGAGCTGGGCTTCTTCTTCAAGGACCCGCTGGGCGCCGGGCCGTCCGCGCTGGCCGAGCAGTGGGCCACGCTCGCGGCGTTCGCCGCGGGGCTGACGCGATGAAGGCGCCGCTGCGTACCCTCGCGGAGCTGGTCCGGGCCCCGGCCGCGCTGTCCGTGCCGGGTGATGTGGTGGCCGGCGCGGCCGCGGCCGGCACGCTCAGCGCCCGCACCGCGGGACTGGCCGGCGCGTCGGTCTGCCTCTACTGGGCCGGCATGGCCGCCAACGACTGGGCCGACCGCGACCTCGACGCGGTCGAACGACCCGAGCGCCCGATCCCGTCCGGCCGGATCTCGGCCCCGGCGGCGCTGGGCATCGCCGCCGGGCTCACCGCGGCCGGCCTGGCCGTCGCCGCGAAGGCCGGGGGAGCGCGGACCCTGACGGTGGCCGTGCCGCTGGCCGCCGCGGTCTGGGCCTACGATCTGCGGGCCAAGAACACCGCGGCCGGACCGGCGGGCATGGCCGCCTGCCGCGCCCTCGACGTCCTGCTCGGCGCGACCCCCGGCGATCCGGTACGGGCCCTGCCGGCCGCCCTGGCCGTCGCCGCCCACACGTACACGGTGACCGAGCTGTCCCGCCGCGAGGTCTCGGGCAGCGACAGCTCCACTCTGCCCGCCACGACACTGGGAGCCACCGTGGCTCTGGCGGCGGCCGTCGCGTCCCGCGGCACCGCGGCGACCGGCCTGCTCGCGGGCGAATACGTGACCAGCTACGGGCGCGCCCAGGCCCGCCTGTTCACTGAACCCGGCGCTGCCACCGTGCGCGCGGCGGTCGGCGCGGGCATCACCGCGCTGCCGTCGTTGCAGGGCGCCCTCACCGCCCGGGCCGGCCGCGGCTGGACCGGCCTCGCGCTCGCCGCCGCCGCGCCGCTCGCCCGGCTGCTCGCCCGCAAGGTCTCACCCACATGACCGGGCTGCGGTTCGGCTACGGCACGAACGGGTTCGCCAACCACCGCCTGGCCGACGCGCTCACCGTGATCGCCGGGCTCGGCTACACCGGGGTGGCGCTGACGCTCGACCACGACCACCTCGACCCGTTCGCGCCCGGCCTGGCCGCCCGGGTGACCCGGACCGCCGACCAGCTCCGCGACCTGGGCCTCGCGGTCGTCATCGAGACCGGCGCCCGCTATCTGCTCGACCCCTGGCGCAAACACGCGCCCACGCTGCTGCACGACGATCGCAAGCTGCGGCTCGACTTCCTGCGGCGGGCGGTCGCGGTGGGCGCGGACCTGGGGGCCGAGGCCGTCTCGTTCTGGGCCGGCGTACGCCCGGACGACGTCGACGAGCGCACCGCCTGGCACCGGCTGGTCGACGGCTGCGCCGAGGTCACCGAGGCAGCGACCGCGGCATCCGTGCCGCTCGGTTTCGAGCCCGAGCCGGGCATGCTGGTGGCCGACATCGCGGACTGGCGGCGGCTGCACGCCGAGCTCGGGGCCCCGGCGATGTTCGGCCTCACCCTCGACATCGGACACTGCCGGTGCCTGGAGCCCGACCCGGTGCCCGACTGCGTGACCGCGGTCGCCGGGCACCTGGTCAACGTGCAGATCGACGACATGGTCCGGGGCGTGCACGAGCACCTCGAGTTCGGCACCGGCGAGATCGACTTCCCGCCGGTGCTGCGGGCCCTTCGTGAGAGCGGTTACCGAGGTCTGGTCGCCGTCGAACTGCCTCGGCACTCGCACGCCGCTCCGGCCGTCGCGCGCGAGTCCCTGGCCTTCCTGCGAGCGGCCGACGAGGAGGCGCGATGACCGCCTGCACCGAGCATCGCCCTGCGGGACCGGCCGACGGCCAGAAGGGCATCGCGAAGGAGGCTCAGCCATGACCCTTGACGACCTGCGCGCGGCACTGGCCGCCGTACCGGGACGGGACTGGCTGGATGACGCCCTGGCCCGCGTCCGCGCCGACCCGGACGCCGCCGGGCCGTTGTTCGCCCGCGCCGAGCGCAAGCTCGGCCGGGAGCCGCTGGCCGGCGACAGCGCCTGGACGGCCGGGCGGGCCGGGCGCGTCCTGCTGCTGGCCGAACTGGCCGACCCGCCGCGGATCGTGACCCTGTACCAGCAGGGGGACGCCGCCGAACGGCTCGCCGTGCTGGCCGCCCTGCCGCTGCTGGACATCGGCGACGCCGGGGTGCCGTTGCTGCACGACGCGTTGCGCACCAACGACACCCGGCTGGTCGCCGCCGCACTCGGCCCCTACGCCGCGCACCTGGACGCCGCGACCTGGCGCCAGGGTGTGGTCAAGTGCGTCTTCATGGGCGTCCCGCTCAGCGCGGTCGACCGGCTCGGCGACCGGGCCGACCAGGAACTGGCGGCCATGCTCGGGGCGCTGGCCACCGAACGCGCCGCCGCCGGCCGGCGCATGCCGGACGACGCGCTCGCCCTGCTCAACCGGCTCACCGTCGCCAACACCTCGAGGAAGCAGGCGTGATGCGCATCTTCGACCCGCACATCCACATGACCTCGCGCACCACCGACGACTACCGGGCGATGGCCGCCCACGGCGTGCAGGCCGTGGTGGAGCCGGCGTTCTGGCTCGGGCAGCCGCGTACCAATCCGGGTTCGTTCGCCGACTACTTCGACTCGCTGATCGGCTGGGAGCCGTACCGGGCGGCCCAGTTCGGCATCCGGCACCACGCCACGCTGGCCCTGAACCCCAAGGAGGCCAACGATCCGCGCTGCCGGGGCGTGCTCGACCTGCTGCCGCGCTACCTCGACAAGGACGGCGTGGTCGCGGTCGGCGAGATCGGCTACGACTCGATGACCCCGGCCGAGGACGAGGCCTTCGCCGCCCAGCTCGCCCTGGCGATCGAGTACGAGCTGCCCGCGCTCGTGCACACCCCGCACCGGGACAAGGCCGCCGGCACCAAGCGCACCCTCGACGTGGTGGCCGAGTCCGGCATCGAGCCCGGCCGGGTCGCCGTCGATCACCTCAACGAGGTCACCGTCGGCCTGGTCCGCGACTCCGGCTGCTGGCTGGGCTTCTCCATCTACCCGGAGACCAAGATGTCGCCGCCGCGGATGGTGGAGATCATCAAGGCGTACGGCACCGAGCGGATCCTGGTGAACTCGGCGGCGGACTGGGGTCACTCCGACCCGCTGCTGACCGTGGAGACCGGCAAGGCGCTGCTGGCCGCGGGCTTCACCGCCGACGACGTGGACCGGGTGCTGTGGCGCAACCCGATCGAGTTCTACGGCCAGTCCGGCCGCCTCGACCTGTCCGCGACCACGCCGGGCCCGTCCTTCGCCGGCAGCTCGATAGCCCGCGGAGGCAGCTGATGCGGCTGCGTCATCGCGACGGGCAGACCGTGCACCTGTCCTACTGCACCAACGTGCACGCCGCCGAGGACCTCGCCGGCATCCTGGAGCAGCTCGACACGTACGCGGTGCCGATCCGGGAACGGCTCGGCACCGACGTGCTCGGGCTCGGCCTGTGGCTGGCCGCACCGGTCGCGGCGGGGCTCGCCTCCGACGTCGCCGACCGGCAACGGTTGCGCCGGGAGCTCGACGCGCGCGGGCTGGAGGTGGTCACTCTCAACGGGTTCCCGTACCAGGCGTTCCAGGCGCCGGTGGTGAAGCACGCCGTCTACCAGCCCGACTGGAGCACGGCGCAGCGGCTCGCGTACACCCTGGACCTGGCCCGGGTCCTCGCCGACCTGCTGCCGGCCGGCGCCGCCCGGGGTTCCGTCTCCACCCTGCCGCTGGCCTGGCGCGACCCCTGGAACGCGGGCCGGGCCGCCGACTGCCGGCACAACCTGGACGAGCTCGCCCGCTCGCTGGCCCTGCTGGACCGCCAGATCCGGGTCGCCTTCGAACCCGAGCCGGGCTGCGTCATCGAGAACACCGTCCAGGCGGCGGAACTGCTCGCCGGCGCCGACACCACCCGTCTCGGCGTCTGCCTCGACCTCGCGCACCTGGCCTGCTCCTGGGAGGAGCCCGCCGACGCGCTGCGCCACCTCGCCGACGCGGGCCTGCCGATCGTCAAGGTGCAGGTCTCGGCCGCGCTGGCCAGTGCCGATCCGCGCGCCGACGCCGCCGTGCTGGGCGAGTACGTCGAACCGCGGTTCCTGCACCAGACCAGGGGCCCGCGGGGACTGTCCACGGACGACCTCGACGAGGCCCTCGCGCTGCCCGGCGCGAGTGACCAGCCCTGGCGGGTGCACTACCACGTGCCGTTGCACGCGCCGCCCGTACCGCCGCTGCAGAGCACCGTCGGGGTGCTCGTCGACTCGCTGCGGCTGCTGGTGGGCGGTCCCGAGGCGTTGTGCGACCACTTCGACGTGGAGACGTACACCTGGCATGTGCTGCCGCCGGCCTCGCGCCCGCACGGCCCGGCCGAGCTCGCCGCCGGGATCGCGTCCGAGCTGTATTTCGCCCGGGCCCAGCTCACCGCGCTGGGTCTCACCGCCGATCAAGGAGTGACGTCGTGAAGCCCGTGGTCGTCCTGGACGTCGTCGGCCTGACGCCGCGGCTGCTCGAGCACATGCCGCGCCTGGCCCGGCTGGCCCGCACCGGATTTCAGGCCCCGCTCGGCACCGTGCTGCCGGCGGTCACCTGCTCGGTGCAGTCCACCTTCCTCACCGGCACGCTGCCCGCCGAGCACGGCATCGTCGGCAACGGCTGGTACTTCCGCGACCTCGGCGAGGTGCTGCTCTGGCGGCAGCACAACGCGCTGGTGCAGGGGGAGAAGCTGTGGGACGCGGCCCGGGCGCGCCGCCCCGGCTTCACGGTGGCCAACGTCTGCTGGTGGTACGCGATGGGCGCCGACGTGGACTGGACCGTCACGCCCCGGCCGATCTACCACGCCGACGGGCGCAAGGACCCGGACTGCTACACGTACCCGCCGGAGCTGCACGACCAGCTCACCGCCGAGCTCGGCACGTTCCCGCTGTTCAGCTACTGGGGGGCCAACGCCGGGCTGCCCTCGTCGGCCTGGATCTGCCGGGCCGCCGAGCAGATCATGGACCGCCACCAGCCCGACCTGACCCTGGTGTACGTCCCGCACCTGGACTACGACCTGCAACGCCACGGCCCGTCCTCGCCGCAGGCCGCCGCGGCCGCCGCCGAGCTCGACGTCACCCTGGGCCCGCTGCTGGACGCCGCCGCGGCCCGGGACGCCACCGTCGTGGTCCTCTCCGAGTACGGCATCACGGACGTCTCCCGCCCCGTCGACATCAACCGGCTGCTGCGCGCCGAGGGCCTGCTGGAGGTGTACACCCAGGCCGGCATGGAGTACCTCGACCCGTGGCGGTCGCGGGCGTTCGCCGTCGCCGACCACCAGATCGCCCACGTCTACGTCCGCGACCCCGCCGACATCCCGGCCGTGGCCAAGCTCTGCGCCGCGCTGCCCGGGGTCGCCGAGGTCCTCGACGCCGGCGCCCAGGCCGGACACGGGCTCGACCACGCCCGCTCCGGTGAGCTGGTGCTGGTCGCCGAGCCGGACGCCTGGTTCACGTACTACTACTGGCTGGACGACGCGGCCGCCCCGGACTTCGCCCGGCTGGTCGAGATCCACCGCAAGCCCGGCTACGACCCGGCCGAGCTGTTCTTCGACCCGGCCGGACCCGGCGCCGCCAAGGGCCGGGCCGCGGTGGCTCTGCTGCGCAAGAAGGCCGGCATGCGGTACATGATGAGCGTCGTGGGCCTGGACGCCGGCGCCCGCGCGGTCCGCGGCTCGCACGGCCGGCTGCCCACCGACCCGCGGGACGCGCCGGTGCTGATCTGCTCCGACGCCTCCGCCGCCCGGGAGTCGATCGAGGCCGTCGAGGTGAAGGAGCTGCTGCTCACCCTGGCCGGCCTGCCGTCATGAGCGTCGGCACCGATCCGGGCACCGACGCCGAGCTGGCCCGCCGGTGCGAGGCCGCGCTGGTCGCGTACCTGGACCGGCAGCGGCCGCACTGGCCGGACGGCACCCCGGCGGGTGTGCTCGACGCGGTCCGCCGGTTCGTGCTCTCCGGCGGCAAACGGCTGCGCCCGATGTTCTGTTACTGGGGCTGGCGTGGCGCCGGGCAGCCGGACACCCCGCAGATCGTCATCGCGGCGGCCGCCCTGGAGCTGTTCCACGCGTTCGCGCTGATCCACGACGACATCATGGACGGCAGCACCCTGCGCCGTGGCCAGCCGACCGTGCACCGGCACTTCGCCGAGGTGCACACCCGGCACTCGTGGCGCGGCGAGGCCACCCGCTACGGCCACAGCGCGGCGCTGCTCTGCGGCGACCTCTGCGCGGCCTGGGCCGACCACATGCTGCACGAGTCGGGCCTGCCGATCGACTGGATCCACCGCGGCTACCGGCTCTTCACGGTGATGCGCACCGAGGTCATCGCCGGGCAGTACCTGGACCTGGTCTCCGGCGTGGGCGACGGCTCGGTGGCGGGCGCCCTGACCGTCATCCGGATGAAGGCGGCCCGCTACACGGTGACCCGCCCGCTGCAGATCGGCGCGGCGCTGGCCGGTGGCGATCCGGCGCTGCAGGACGCGTTGCAGGCGTTCGGGGACCCGCTGGGCGACGCCTTCCAGCTGCGCGACGACGTGCTGGGCGTCTTCGGCGACCCGGCCGTCACCGGCAAACCGGTCATCGACGACCTGCGCGAGGGCAAGCCCACCGTGATGGTGGCGATGGCCCGGGACCGCGCCGACCGCGCCCAGGCGGCCCGGATCCGCCGGCTCTTCGGCGATCCCGAGCTGGACGAGGCCGGTGCGACGGAGCTGCGGTCGATCATCACCGCTACCGGCGCCCGGGAACGCACCGAGGACCTCATCGCGCAGCGCGCCGGCCAGGCGACGGCCGCTCTCGCCGACGCGCCCCTGACCGGTGAGGCCCGCGAGGCCCTCGCCGGGCTGGCCGCCTCCGCGGTGGTCCGCCGGCACTGAGCCGTCACCGCGCGCGCCGCACCGCCGTGGCGAGGGCCGCCGTCATCGCGATGATCGCGCAGGCTCCCGCGGCACCGGCCAGCGGCTGCCACGGCACGACCAGCGGCGACCACACCGACAGCCGGCCCAGCGCGGCCCAGATGCCCGCCAGGTTGAGCAGCGTGACGGTCACCCCGAGCACCGCACCGACCCCGACCACCAGCAGGGCTTCGACGGTGACCAGCCGCAGCAGTTGACCGCGGGTCGCCCCGGCCAGGCGCAGCGCGGAGAACTCCGGCACCCGGCCCGTGGTGGCCATGACGAGCGTGTTGGCGAGCGCGATGGCCGTGTAGAGCAACGCGATGCCGAGCACCACCAGAAAACCCACCCGGGTCGGCCGACCGGTGCCTGGCGCCTGCTCGGCGAGCCACTGCTCCCGGCTCAGGCCGAGCCCGGTCACCAGGGACGGCTCCGGGACGGTCATCTCCAGGCGGTCCGGTGCCACGCCCGGCGCGTTGGCCTGGGTCACGTACGCGCCGTCGCTGCCCGTACCGGCCGCGAGGACCGCCGCGATGCGCAATGTCCTCGGTGTCCCGTCGCCCAGCCACACGTCGATCCGGCTGCCCACCGTGTGCCGGGCCCACTCGTCGGTGACCACGATGCTGGAGTCGTCCAGCTCGGCCAGGCTGCCCGCGACCACCGGCAGCCGCCGGACCGACGCCAGCGCGCCCGCGTCCACGGCCGACGCCGGGAAGCCGACCAGCGCCACACCGTCCTCCAGGACGTAGACCGCCGTCTGCGCGCTGGTCATGACGGTGGCACCCGGTACGGCCCGGGCCTTTGCCACCGTGGCGGCGTCCGGTCGCTCGACGATCAGGTCGGCCCGGGTCCGCTCGCGCAGCTCGGTGGCCTTGGCGGTGGTGATGGTGGCCGTCGCGCCCAGCAGCGACCCGGTCAACGCGACCGTGATCAGCACCGGCGCCGCCATCGCCGCGGTGCGCCGGATCCCCGCGGCGGCGTTCTCGCGGGCCAGCAGGCCGGTCACGCCGGGCAGCCGGACGGCGCGGACCAGCGGCCGGACCACGAGCGGCGCCAGCAGGGCGACGGCGGTGATCAGCAGCATCGGCTGAGTGGTGTAGGTCTTGCGGTGAAGGGCTTCGCCGGGTTCCACGACCACGCGCCAGATCAGCAGCCCCAGGCCGGTCGCCAGCACCACCGCACCCGCGATCCGGCGTCCCGGCGGCATGCTGCCGGTGTCCACGGCGGCTTCCCGCAGCGCCGCCAGCGGCCCGACCCGCCCGGCCCGTACGGCGGCGGTCACCGCCCCGGCCAGCGCCACCAGCAGCCCGGTCCAGAAAGCCACGTGGAACGGCCAGCGGTGCGCGCCGATGACGAACCACGGCGGCGCCAGCCGTTCGTCGACGAGCAACCGGGCCAGCAGCGGCGCACCCCGGGCGCCCAGCCCACAGCCCGCGGCCGACGCCAGCACCCCGACCACCGCCGCCTCCGCGAGCACCATCCGGCCCACCTGACCCGGCGTCGCCCCGGCAGTCCGCAGCAGACCGAGCTCCCGGCGGCGCTGGGCGACCGCGAAGGCGAACGTGGACGCCACCACGAACACCGACACGAACATGGTGATCCCGCCGGCCGTGCCGAGCAGGGCGTTCACCGTCATCAGCGCCTCGGCGTCGCGATCGGGGTCGGGATCGGCCCGCCGCCGCTCGTCGCCGGTCAGCACCTGGATCCCCGGCGCGGCCCCGATCAGCGCCCGGACCGGACCGGGATCGGCGGCCACGACGAGGTTGTCGATCCGCGGGGACAAGCGCGCGGCCGCCGCGTCGGTGAAGAACACGGCCCGCTCGTACCCGGCCGGCTCGACCGTCCCCACCACGCGGCGGTCCTGCACCTCCGAGCCGAGCAGCGCCGGCTCCCCGCTCACCACGATCTCGCCGTCGGCGGCGGGGGAGCGGCCCGCCGTGAGCCGGTAGCCGCCGAACCGGGCCACCGACCACGGATGACCGGTGAAACCGTCGCGCACGGCGAACGACCGGTCCGCGACAGTCGGCACGGCCGCCGCCAGCCGCGCGGCGACCCCGGCCGGGACGCCCCGGTAGTTCGCGAGCGGCCGGTGCTTGTCACCGACCCGTAACTCGTCCGGTCCGCGGACCACGACGGGGGCGCCGGCCAGCCGTTCCGGCCGCTGCCCGGGAGTGTCCAGGGTGGACGCGAGCGCGAGGCCCATGGTGGCCAGCAGGGCCACGCCGAGCGTCAGGGCGACGAAACTGCCGGTCAGCGTCGCCCAGCGGGTACGCAGGCTCGCCAGTGTCACGATCATCGCTTCACCCTGCCGACGCCGGCGCCACCGCACAGTCTCCCGGAGAGGAGTCTTCCCGGTAGCGCTGGCACTACGGTCTACGGTGTGCCGCGTGAACGTGTGGCAGGCACTGGGCAGCCGGCGGTTCCTGCTGTCCGCGTGGCCGTGGCGCGCCGCGGCCTATCTGCTCGGCGGCGCCCTGACCGGCGCTCTGGTGCTGCTCGCCGGGCTGCTGTTGCTGACCGCCGGGGCGCTGGTCGTGCTGGGCCCCGCCGCATTCGCCCTGACCGGCCTGCCGGTCGCGCGGGCCGAACGCCGGGCCCGGCGGCTCCTCGACGACCGGCCACTGCCGGACGCGCACCGCACACCGCCCCGGCCGGGCCTGCGGTCCTGGCTGTACACCCGCTACACCGAACCGGTCACCTGGCGCGAGCTCGGCCACGCGCTGCTGCTCGCCCTGCTCTGGCCGTTCGACGTGCTCGCGGTGGTGCTCACCGTCGCGGTGCCGCTGGCGCTGCTCGCCACCCCGGTCCTGCTGGGCGTGGACGGCGAGCAGGTCAACGTGCTCAAGGCCTGGCCGGTCACCTCGTGGCCGCTCGCGGTGGCCGTCGCCGCCCTCGCCGGGCCGGTGTTCGTGCTGGCCGCGTACGGGATGACGGTTTATGCCGGGGCCCGCGCCGCGCTGGCCCGGACCCTGCTCACCGGCCCGGACGCGCGCATCACCGAGCTGACCCGCTCCCGGGTCCGGCTGGTCGACGCCTTCGAGGCCGAACGCGCGCGCATCGAACGGGACCTGCACGACGGCGCCCAGCAGCGGCTGGTCGCGCTGACCATGATGCTCGGGCTGGCCCGCCTCGACGCGCCCGCCGGTCCGCTCACCACCCGGCTGGCCCGGGCCCAGGACGAGGCCGAGCGGGCCCTGACCGAGCTGCGCGAGCTGATCCGCGGCATCCACCCGCCGCTGCTGACCGATTTCGGCCTGCCCGCCGCGGTGGCCGAGCTCGCCGACCGCTCGGTGCTCCCGGTCGCCGTCGGCCTGGACCTGCCCGGCCGCTTCCCGGCCCCGATCGAGTCGACCGCCTGGTTCGTCGTCTGCGAGGCGGTGGCCAACCTGACCCGGCACAGCGGCGCGGCCCAGGCGGAGATCACCGGCGGCTACGCGGACGGCCTGCTGACCGTCCGGGTACGCGACGACGGCCGCGGCGGCGCCGACCCGGACGGCGGCACCGGACTGCTGCGGTTGGGTGACCGGGTGTCCGTGGTCGATGGGAGACTGACCCTGTCCAGCCCGCCCGGCGGCCCGACCGTCCTGACCGTGGAGCTCCCGTGCCGGCCACTGCCACCCTGCGCGTAGTCCTCGCGGAGGACAGCGTCCTGCTCCGCGAGGGACTGGCCGGGCTGCTGGCCCGGTTCGGTCACGAGGTCGTGGCCGCGATCGACGACGCCGCCGCGCTGCCCGAGGCCGTCGCGACCGGTCGCCCCGACATCGTGGTGACCGACGTGCGGATGCCGCCCGGCTTCACCGACGAGGGCCTGCGCGCCGCGGTCGAGCTGCGCCGCCGCCACCCGGCCCTGCCGATCCTGGTCCTGAGCCAGTATGTGGAGACCACCTACGCCACTCACCTGCTCGAATCCGGCGACGGCACCGGCGTGGGCTACCTCCTCAAGGACCGGATCGGCCGGGTCGAGGAGTTCGTCGAGGCGCTGCACCGGGTCGCGGACGGCGGCACGGTCGTCGACCCGGAAGTCGTACGGCAGCTGCTGCGCCGCCGCCGGGACCCGCTGGGCGCGCTCACACCCCGGGAGCGGGAGGTGCTCGCGTTGATCGCGGAGGGCCGCTCCAACGCGGCGATCGCGGCGCGGCTGGTCGTCACCGAGGCGGCCGTGGCCAAGCACATCCGGGCCATCCTGCAGAAACTCGACCTGCCCCAGGACGAGCAGGACCACCGTCGCGTGCTGGCCGTCCTCGCCTACCTACGCGCCTGACCCCTACTCCCGCCGGAGGGACCATGTCCGCTGACCGCGTCGCGTACCGCAAGGGTCTGCACGAGATCGCCGAGGGCGTGCACGCCTGGCTCGCCCCCGACGGCGGCTGGGGCCTGAGCAACGCGGGCCTGATCGAGGGCGCCGGCAGCACGCTGCTCGTCGACACCCTCTTCGACCTGCCGATGACCCGCGAGATGCTCACCGCGATGGCCCCGGTCACCGACCGCAGCCCGCTGCGCCACGCGGTCAACACCCACGCCAACGGCGACCACTGCTACGGCAACGCGCTGCTGCCGGCCGGCACGGTCATCCACGCCGGCCCGCACTTCGACGACGATCTGCACGAGGTGCCGCCGGCGTTGCTGGCCCAGCTCATGACCGCGGAACTGGGCCCGGTGCTCGGCCCCTACCTGCGGCGCAACTTCGGCGCGTACACCTTCGCGGACATCCCGGTCCGCGGCGCCGACGAGACGGTCACCGCGCCCACCACGCTGGAGGTCGGCGGCCGGGCTGTCGAGGTGCTGCCGCTCGGGCCCGCGCACACCCGCGGTGACGTGGTCGTCTGGGTGCCGGACGCGCGGACACTGTTCGCCGGGGACCTGCTCTTCATCGGCGGCACCCCGATGATCTGGTCCGGGCCGGTCGGGAACTGGATCGCGGCCTGTGACCGGATGCTGGCCCTGGACCCGGTCACGGTCGTGCCGGGCCACGGCCCGGTCACCGGCCCGGACGGCATCCGCCAGGTCCGCGACTACCTGACCTTCCTGCACGGGTACGCCGTCAGCAGCATCGCCGCCGGCCGCACCTGGCGCGAGGCCGCCGCGGTCGTGGACCTCGGCCGTTACGCCGCCTGGGGCGAGACCGAGCGCACGGTCGCCAACCTGTACTGCGCCTACCGGTCGCTGGACCCGGCCACCGAGCCGATCACGCTGTTGGAACTCCTCACCGCGATGGCCGGCTGGCAGCGCCCCTGACCGACCGCGGGCTCGCGATCGGCCCGCGGTCCTTCGTCCTCGCTTGATCAGTCGCGGGTCGCGGTCACCGGCTGGTCGTCCTGGGTGGTTGCCGGGGCGTCCTCGGGCGGCAGGCCGGGCGCCGGCGGGGTGCCCGGGATCTCGCCGCGGGCCACCGCTCCCGGCGCGTGCTCGCGCTCGATGCCGGCCGCGGCGTAGGCGTCCGCCTCGTCCAGCGTCTCCGCCTCCAGCAGCCGGTGCGCCAGTGCGCTCAGCTGCTCGCGGTGCCCCCGCAGCAGGCTCAGCGCCTCGTCGTAGCACTCGTCCACGATCTTGCGGACCTCGGCGTCGACAAGCTCCTTGGTGGCCGGCGCGACACCGTCCAGGCCCAGCGGCGACTCGCTGCCCGGCGGCGGCAGCACGGTCACCGGGCCGATCGCCTCGGACATGCCCCAGCGGCCCACCATCTGCCGGGCGATGCTGCTGACCTGGTCGAGGTCGCTCTCGGCGCCGGTGGTCATGTCGCCGTAGACGACCTCCTCGGCCGCCCGGCCGCCGAGCGCGCCGATGATCCGGCCCCGCAGATACTTCGCCGAGTAGCCGTACCGGTCGGCCGAAGGGCTCTGGAACGTCACGCCCAGGGCCTGCCCGCGCGGGATGATCGAGATCTTGCGGACCGGGTCGGCGCCCGGCGTGAGCATGCCGAGCAGCGCGTGGCCGGACTCGTGGAACGCTGTGCGTTCCTTCTCCTGCGGGGTCAGCATGATGCCGCGGACCGTGCCGAGCACGATCTTCTCCAGCGCGTCACTGAAGTCGGCCACGGCCACCTGCTCGTGCTTGCGCCGGGCGGCCAGCAGCGCCGCCTCGTTCACCAGGTTCTTCAGGTCGGCGCCGACCATGCCCGGCGTCGCGGAGGCGATCGCGCCCAGCTCCACCTCGGGCGCCACCGGCACACCGCGGGTGTGCACCTCGAGGATCTTGCGCCGGCCGCTGAGGTCGGGCGGGCTGACCGTGACCCGGCGGTCGAACCGGCCCGGGCGCAGCAGCGCCTGGTCGAGGATCTCCGGCCGGTTGGTGGCCGCCAGCACGACGACGCCCTCGCTGCCGGTGAAGCCGTCCATCTCGGTGAGGATCTGGTTGAGGGTCTGCTCGCGTTCGTCGTTGCCGCCGAGCGACTGCGCGCCGCCGCGGGCCCGGCCGATCGCGTCCAGCTCGTCGATGAAGATGATGGCCGGGGAGACCTTCTTGGCCTGCTCGAACAGGTCTCGCACCCGGCTGGCGCCGACCCCGACGATCATCTCGATGAACTCGGAGGCGGAGATCGAGAAGAACGGCACCTTGGCCTCGCCGGCCACCGCCCGGGCCAGCAGCGTCTTGCCCGTGCCGGGCGGGCCGGACAGCAGCACGCCGTGCGGGATCTGCGCGCCGAGCCTGCGGTACTTCTCCGGCTCGCGCAGGAAGTCGACGATCTCGGTGACCTCCTGCTCCACCTCCTCGATGCCGGCCACGTCGGCGAACGTCGTCCGCGGGCCGCCCTCGGGTTGATAGAGCTTGGCCCGCGACTTGCCGAACCCGCCGATGCCGCCGCCGGCCCCGGCGGCGGCCCGGCGCAGGAACCAGATGAGCAGCCCGACCAGCAGCAGGGTCGGCCCGAAACCCAGCAGCACCTGCTGCCAGATCGGCCGCGGCGCGTCCGGCGGGTTGGCATTCACCGGTACGCCGTTCGCCTGCAACTTGGCGAACAGGTTGTCCTCGGCGAACGACGGCCGCTGCGTGGTGAACCGGTCGACCTGCACGGCCTTGCCACCGACCGGCGTGTACGACGTCTTCTCGGTGAACGTGCCCTCGATGGTGTCGGCCGTCGAGGTGATGTCCGCGACGTTCTTCGCGTCGACCTGGGTCAGGAAGAACGTGTAGGAAACCGCGGTGCGCGGCTCGGGCGCCAGCAGGGTCGAGGAGATGATCCAGTTGAGCGCGAGCAGCACCAGCAGCATCCAGCCGAAGCGCTGCCAGGCCGGACGCGGGGTCTTGGCACCGTTGCTGCCCGGCGGGGCGCCCTCGACCCGCCACGGCGGCGGGGCGGGCGGACGGTCGTCGCCGGCGCGGCCGGAGCCGCCGGCACGGGACAGCGGCCCGCTGGGGCGACCGCTCTGCTCGGGCCCGGGGGTGCTCATGGTCGCGACGCTACTCGCGGTGGGTGCCCGGTTGCCCGCGACGTGATGAGGGCGACGCTCCTCGATTGTTCATCCAGAATTTCGCAACGTTCTCATGTTCCGTACCCGTCGTCTCCATCGAGGGGGCAACCATGATCGAACGAGAACGGCGCACCGCGTTCGCACGCCGTGACGCGGTGCGGGGACTCGCGGCCGGCACGCCGCGCGCCACCGCCGACGTCCGGGCCCGACGGCTCGCGGCGACCGCGGCACGCCTGCGGCCGGAGCGCGTCCTGAGCCGGGAGCGGGTGCTGTGAGCAAGCGTGCGAGCCGTGGAGCGCAGACGGCAGGGGAGCAGGGCGACAGCGCCCCCGCTCCGGCGAAGAAGGGCCGGACGAGGCGTTCGCCGCGCTGGGCGCTGTGGTGCGTCGTGGTCGGCGCGTTGCTGATGGCGGGCAGCGGGGCGGCGGTCGCGGGCACCCGGGTGCTGCTGGGCACGGCCACCGAGACGGTCACCCAACAGAACCTGCTGGGCGAGACGCGGGTGGAGACCAAGCGGGTCAGCGTCAAGGGCGCGAAGACGATCCTGCTGGTGGGCCTGGACACCCGGCCGAACCAGGATCCCAGCAAGCTGACCCGGTCGGACTCGATCATCCTGCTGCACATCCCGGCCGACCACAAACAGGCGTACCTGGTGTCGCTGCCACGCGACAGCTACGTACGCATCCCGGAATTCGACAACGGCGCCCAGCGGTACGCCGGCGGCCGCAACAAGATCAATTCAGCGTTCGCCTACGGCAGCCGGGGCCTGACCGGCGAGAAGGCGCTCACCGGCGGCTTCACCCTGCTGGCCAAAACGGTGAAGAGCCTGACCGGCATCACCCCCGACGCCGGCGCGATCATCGACTTCCAGGGCTTCCGCAAAGTGGTCGACGTTCTCGGCAAAGTCTGCATGTACGTGGACACCACCACGACATCGATCCACTACGGCCACGACAACAAGACGGGGAAGCTGACGGCGCCGTACCGCATCAACCCGGACGGCACGCTGCGCGCCAAGATCCGCGGCGTGACCCCGAACATCTACCGCAAGGGCAACCGCTGCTTCACCCCGTCAGAGGCCCTGGACTTCGTCCGCCAGCGTGACCTGCTGGAGGACGACAGCTACGACTACGGCCGCCAGCGTCACCAGCAGCAGTTCCTGAAGGCCCTGATCAAGAACATCATGGACAGCGGCCTGGACTCACCGACGAAGCTGCCCGGCCTGCTGAAGGCGGTCGGCAAGACCATGACGGTCGACGACGGCGGTATCCCGTTGCCGGACTGGGTGTTCGCGCTGCGGGGGATCCGCCCGGAGGACCTGATCACCATCAAGACGAACAACGGCAAGTTCAACAGCGAGACCATCCCGGGCGTGGGCAGCGCGGAGATCCTGAGCGACACGAGCATGGACCTGCTGAAGTCGGTGAAGACCGACACTGTCGACGAGTTCGTCCTGGCCAACCCCAGCTGGGTGACGCGCAGCTGACCGATGCCTGGCAGATCGGAGCGGTGTCTCACCCCGGATCTATGTGGGAGAGGTACTCGCGTACTTCGGCCGCCGACCAGGCGCCGTCGGCCAGCATGCGCCGCACCATCGCTTCGTAACCGGCCAGTTGCTCGGATGCTGATGGCGTCCGATTTGCTTCCCACAGGTCCTTGAAACGGTGAGTCCAGCCGTCGACCCGTTTGAACTGCACCGTACTGCGACCGGTCCGGTAGTCCACGGTCGCCTGCTGCTCTTCGATCAGAACGGCGGCCCCCGCGAACACGACGAAATCAACCGCGTGTGTGGGGTCGATGCGCTCGAAGACCGCCATGCCACAGGCCACACCTATGTTCCGGTGCCGGTGTACGACGTCGAGCAGGTCCTGTGCGAAGTCCCGCGAAGCCAGATCCGATTCTCGACAGATGAACACTCGATGCACCGCTCCGCCGGACCTTATCAGCTCTCTGTTCGACGTCAGGTAGTCCTGCCTCGTCTTGAGAATGTCGGGGTTGCTGGTGAGATCGGTCGCGTAGACCTGTTTGGCGTCGTCTGTGGATTCCGCCAGCGCGTGAAAGAGCGTGACGCTGACGGCTCGCACATCGGATCCGAAGACGCGAAGTATTCCGTCAGCCATGTCCTCGATGTCGGAGAGGCGTCTTCCGACCACGTCGCGCTGCACCTTCTCGTAGAATCGAGGATGCGCCATCTCGCCAGGATTGCCTCGCGGTGCCATGATCTTGCTCTGCTTGGCCAGGAACTCGCGAACAATCAACGCTGCGATAATCAACGCGCTCAGCACGAGCAGCAAATTTTTGGCATTCCCATTCTTGCTGATCAGGCCGACGGCCGGCACCGCAATGCCGATGAGTCCTACTACGGTGCCTGTGGTGGGATCAGAAAGGAGGCCCCTGATTCCTCCGTGTCTTCGCCCACTCATATTGCCGAGTACCCGCTACCGGGAACGACCATGGCAGTGTGCCCCTTCCGACCCCTTCGAGGCTGCTCCAGCGGGTTGGTCCTTCTAGCGTCGGCTGTTTGTCGGCGCCTGTCCAGCGAGCGCCTGTCGCGTGGGTGACAGCGAACGCCGGCGTGGCCATAGGCCTGCGCGCGGTCATCCCGATCAGACCATCCCCTGTACCTCGTTCGTGTTCACGTCTCAGTCGAGCCGGCGGCTCGCAACGTCGAGCTGAGGACCAGGGGCCGCTGTAACGGATCTGGCCTCAGAAGGCGGGCCGTCAGCTGTTCCGGGTGACCGAGAATCGAGGCTGAGGCGGTCCTCAATCGCACCCACCCGGAGCATCTGGGCCGCCGTGAAAGCGCATGATCGAGTCGGATCCGAATCCGGCAGGTCTGCCCGCTGTACGTTCTGGGTTCCCGACGCCCGACCCCGCGATCGCGAAAACCCGTCCGAGAGGTGCCGGCGCCCGCCCGGCCGTAGTGACCACGACTGTTATTGACGGCGTGCCGCCTTGAGAGGCGACAAGGCCTCCGGAGAGACCGTCGTGAACTCCACGCGGTTCATATCGGTAGCATGGAACTGACGTCGGTCAAGGCTTCGCACATGCCTTGTCCACCTTCTGGCCCGCCGCGTCGAACGCGGGACTCAGGGCCGCCTGCACCGGGTCGGCGGCACCGGCCGCCTTTGCAGCCTCGGCCGAGAGTCCCTCCAGCGCGTCGGCCAGCTCGCCGTCGCCGGACGCGGCGAGGTCGCTCAGCGTGGCAGCCAGGCCCGTCATCAGCTTCTTGCCTTCCGCCGGGGGCACCTTTCCGCCGGGAGCGACCACCCGTTTGAGATCCTCATTCAACGCCACCTTGGCCGCCGTCACCTTCTCGCACAGCGCCGTACCCCCTCCCTTCGCGGCGGCCGATGCCGACGCCGCAGGCCCGTCGCCGGAAGCGGAGCTGGGCGCCACGGACAACGAGGACGTCGCGGGCGCAGCCGTGCCGGTCTGCGGGGGCTCATCCGAGGAGCACCCGCTGAGGAGCGCAACGGCAACGGCACCGAGGGCCCAGGAGATCGTCAGTCGGTTCACAGTGCCCGACCCTACTGATGTTTGTCGATATCTGCTGGCTGCACCCTGGCGCCGCCGTCAGGCTCGAGACGGGCGCCGGTGCTCGGCCGCGATCTCGTGCAGCGCGTCGAGGACCGTGCGTACCGCGACCCGGTGCAGGTTCTCCGGGCGGGTGAGGACGTCGATCCGGCGCCCGACCGGCAGGTCGGCCAGCGGCCGCAGCGCCACGCCGGGATCGGGCCGGCTGGTGTAGCCGGGCAGCAGCGCGAGCCCGCCGCCCGCGGCCACGATCGCGGCCACGACGGTGAACTCGTTGACCCGGTGGACGATCTCGAGGGGCCGGCCGGCAGCCGCGGCGATCGCCGTCAGGACGCCTTCGATCGGGAATCCCTCGCGGACGCTGATCCACGGCTCGGCGGCGACGTCGTCGGCGGTGAGGGAGGTCTTCGAGGTGAGCCGGTGGCCGGCGGGCATCGCGACGTACAGCGGCTCGTGGACGAGCGGCACGACGGTGAGCCGGTCCGCCGGCCAGGGTGGGCTGTGGGCCAGCCGATGCGCCAGCACCAGGTCGTGGTCGGCGACCAGGGCCGGGAAGCCGGCCTGCGGCACGTCCTGGTCCGAGCACCGCAACGGTGGCAGGCCGGCCCGGCTGAGCAGCGGGCCGAAGTAGGTGAGCCCGGCGCTGTGGAAGGCGGCCACGGTGACCGGCACGGCCGGGTTGTCGAGGTACGCGTCCACGGCCCGCCCGGCCCGGTCGAGTGCGGTGGAGACCTCGATGGCCGCGGCGGCCAGGGCCCGGCCTGCTTCGGTCAGCACGAGGCGGCGGCCGCGGCGTTCGGTCAGCGGCACGCGCGCCGAGCGTTGCAGCGACCGGAGTTGCTGCGAGACGGCCGAGGGCGTGATGTGCATCGCTCGGGCGACGGCGGCGAGGCTTCCGCGGTCGCCGAGTTCCCTGAGCAGGCGCAAATGATGCAGATCCATTAGGCGTCACTACACCATCGGTTGAGAAGCTGGCGTCTTGTCTTCACGATAGACCGGCTCCAGGCTGCGACCATGTCGATACGCCGTAGCGATCTGTTGTTGCTGGCCGTGGCGGTGGTGTGGGGCAGCAGCTATCTGGTCGCCCAGACCCTCGTGCTGGTCGGTGGAGTGCTGGCTGTGCTGGCGCTGCGCTTTCTCGTCTCGGCGGTCGCGCTGGCGCCGGTCATGGCTGTGCGACGGCTGAGCCGCTCGGAGGTACGGGTCGGGGCGCTGCTGGGCCTCACCCAGGCGGCGGTGCTGGTGCTGGAGACGTACGGGGTGGCGCTGACCAGCGCGACCAACGCCGGGGTGCTGATCAGCCTGACGATCTTGCTGACGCCGGCGCTGGAGGGTGCCGTGCGCCGGCGGTGGCTGCCGCCCCGGTTCTTCGTGGCCGCGGCGGTGGCGGTGGCCGGCGTGGTGCTGCTCGTCGCCGGGCCGGGGCTGCGCGCACCGACGACCGGCGACGCGTTGATGCTGACTGCGGCCGTCGTTCGCGCGGCGCACGTCACGCTGTCCGGACGACTGACCGACGGCCGGCGGTACGACACGGTGACGCTCACCGGGCTGCAGATGATGGTCGGCGCGGTCCTGTTCACGGTCCTTGCGGCACCGGCTCTGCCCTCGGCGGTGCGGGCCTTCGGGCCGGGGCACTGGCTCGGCGTGCTGTATCTGGCGCTGGGCTGCAGCGTGTTCGCGTTCCTGGTGCAGCTGTGGGCGATCCGCCGTACGTCGGCGGCCCGCGCGAGCCTGCTGCTGGGCACCGAACCGGTGTGGGCCGTGCTGATCGGGGTGGGCGTGGCCGGCGAGCACCTGACCCCGATCGCCGTCGCCGGGATCACGCTCGTCCTGGCCGGCACGTACTACGGCCAGCGCGTCGAGGCCGACCACCGGGCGCTGGTCCCGGTCTGAACCGCAATGCGCCGGCGCGCCCCGGCCGGCAGCGCCGGCGGCGACACATCGCCATCGTCCAGTACCACTGCGACGGCAACCCATCCCTGTGGCGCACCTCCCTCGCCTGAACAAGAGCGCTCCAGCGACGGCTCGTCCGCACCCCAACGGACGAGCCACCGCATCCCCACCTCCCGCACAGGCCGAGGCCGAACCACGTGCCGAACCCCAACCTCACGGCAGCCCCCGGATACCACTGTGGATCCGCATGCAACCCCGCGCAGCCCCTCCCCGCCACGAACCGACCAACCGACCGCGAAACCTCGCCCAGCACCACACGCTGCACCCCGAAAACAGCGCCGAAGCGCCCGGCACGGCCGACGAGGACGATGCGTGGCCCGGCGCTCTGCCACACACGGATTCCGCAGCGTTGCCGGCGAGACGGCAGCGAACGGCTGACGGCGAATCGGCCACCACCCAGACGCCAATGGCATGCAACAGGTCTCAGATGAGACCGTCGGCGGGCCGGTAGCCCCACCAAGCAATCACCGAAACCGGCGAGGTGCGTACGCAAGACCCACCACTCAGGCCGGCCTGCCCGACAAAATCCCCCGCAATAACCACAGCGCGGCAGCCAGACCCCTCACCGCAAGGGGATCACCCAGGAAAGCGCAGCACCCAGCGACGAGCAACCAAAATCCAACCCGGAACAGGAAACCATGCAAGGTTGGGGGCAGGGGTGACCAAGAACGGCATAAATGCTCCTCAAGCCGATCTTGGTCACCCCTGCCCCCAACCGTCCAACAGCAAGCCGGCAAAAACCGCTCAAAGAACCCGGCATACTGCGAAAGCAGAGCAGGCAGATCAACAGCCGGTGTACGAGGAACAGCCCCCAGGACCGAACGCGGAGCCCAGCGTCACCGGAAGGCAACGAGTCCCGCCGAGCTGTTCCGCCACGTGCTTCTCGATCGCGGCCAGGGCGTTGTCGTCGAGCTGGTGGTCGGTGCGCATCCGGTCGACCAGGATCCGGATGGGGTCGTGCCGGGGACTGTCCGCCCGGGCGTACGTGCGGAAGTGCAGCAGCCGCGGCCCTGCTCCGGCCCGTACCGGATGCACCGCCGTCAGGGCCGCCCGGGTGACCGCCTCGATGTCCGCGCCGTCCACCGTGCCGGCCGGCAGGCCGTCCGGATCGGTCCCGTGCCGGCCCGCGCAGCAGAACAGTACGGGCAGCCGGTCGTCGATCGCCCGGCCCAGGCAGCTGGTCAGCCCGGGCGCCGCCTCGTCACCGACGAAGCAGACCGTCACCGCCGGCCGGTGCCGCCGGACGTCGTCGTGCGCGAGCTCCACGGCCAGGACCGGGCCGGCGGCCACGGTGTCGCCCGGGCCGAGCGCGGACCGCAGGCCCACCGCGATCGCCTCCTCGCCGCGGTGGGCGGGGTCCTGGTCGCCGGCGCGCAGCAGCAACATCCGGTGCAGGAGTTCGGTGCGTTGGGCCGCTGTCGCCGGATGTCTGCCGGTCATCGTGGACACCTCCGTCGGTGCGTCCCCCTGAGTGTCGGGGGCCGGCCGGGCGGCCGCCCCGGGGGGGGGGCCCGCCGCACGGCCGGGGGCCGGGGCGGCGGGGGGGGGCCCCCCGGCCGAGGGGGGGAGCGCACGCAGGGACACCCGA